>NZ_BJYK01000002.1:0-158366 GCF_007991475.1 Actinotalea fermentans
GGCGGGTTGGGCGGGAGGGGCGGGTTGGGCGCCGGGGTGCCTGCCGGGCCCGCCTGTCCAGCGTCCGCGCCCGGCACCGGCCCGTCGTCGTACCCGCTCACACCCGTCCTATCGAGCGACCTCGCATCCCCTGCGGTCCGAACCTAGCGGACCGTGCGTGGCCGGAGCGGCGTCGTCCCGGGCGAAACCGGCCCGGTCAGTCGCCGGCGGCACCGGGACCCTGGGGCATGCCGTCCTGCGCCCCGGCGCCCTGCCGGTCCTGGTTCCACTGCAGCCGTCCGGTCTCGTCCGAGGGGCCCGTCTCGTGGCGGGGTCCCGTCCCGTCCCGCAGCCGGTCGCGGTCCTTCATCCGGTCGCCGTCCTGCATCTGGCCACGCTCCTGCATCTGGCCGCGTTCCTGCATCTGGCCGCGGTCCTGCAGGCCGCGCGCCGGGCCGTCGGGGCCGTCGGCACCGGGGACGCGCGGGCCGTCGCCGTGCTCCCAGCCGGGCAGCGCACGCGCGGCGGCGGGCCAGCCGGGAGCGGAGTCCGTCGCGCGGGCGGTGGCGAAGCCGCCGGTGAAGGCGAGGCCGGCGACGACGAGCGCCGCGGCGGTCCCGGTGAGCACGGGGTGGGCGGCGGGCCACGGGCGACGGGCTGCCGCCACGCCGACGGGCGGCGCGGGGGCGGGCGGCGGCACGGGGACGGGCGGGAGGTGGGCGGGACCGGGCGCGTCAGCGGCCGGGGCCGACGGCTCGGGGCCCGACGCCGGCGTCGGGGCGTCGGGGGTGGGCGTGGTGCTCATGGCGGCCTCCTGGAAGGGCGAGGGGCTCCATGGTCACGCCCGGTGCTGCGACCGTCCTGGGCGCCGCCTGAGCGGACGCTGTGGACGGGGCGCGCTCAGCCCTTGGCCAGGCCGCCACCCACCCAGGCGCGGATCGCGGCGACGTCGGCGGGCGACAGGTCCATCCGCGCGCCGCGGCACAGGCCCACGACGTTGTCCGCCCACGTCGTCGCGATGGCCTTGGCGGGCGGGTGCTTGTCCGGCTCGAGCCCGGCCAGGAGGAGACCAGTGACCACGGTGTTCACCGAGCCGCGACCGATGGGCTCCCCAGCGGCCTGGCACGCATCGCGGACCCGCCTGGTCGTCTCCGCACGATCGAACGCGTGCGCCTTGATCTCCGCCGCGAGCGTCTCGAGGAGCACCCGGTAGCGCTCGGTCGGCAGGTTCGGGACGTCGGTCACGGCCACCACCTGGCGCTGCAGGGGCGGCAGGTCGACGCTGCCGGAGACGGGCAGGTCCGCCTCGCTGAACCGCTTCGGGTCCCAGACGAAGTTCGAGGCCGTCGCCACCTCGGGGACGTCGCGGGCGAGCCAGGCCGAGAAGCTCCCGGCCCCCGCCCAGTCCGACCGGAGCGACGGATCCGCCGTCATCGCAGCCTGAGCCACGGTGCTGCCGCCGGCCGGCCGGTCGGCCGCGCGGACGAAGCGGAGCACGGCGCGACGCGCGGGTGAGGCGGCGTGCGCCGTCTGACGCTTCGCGGTGCCGCCCGCCGTGCCCGCACCACCGTTCGTCGCCGCGGGCGCCTCGGCCTCCGGCGTCCCGACCAGCTCCACGAGCTGATCGGCGGTGACCACGGCGTCCGCGACGGACCGGTAGGCGCTCGCCGCGGGGCTCGCCGTCACGATCGTGACCCTGCGGTCGGCGGCGCGGCAGCGCAGGGCCAGCGGGGTGAAGTCGGCGTCGGCGGAGACGATGACGAACTCGTCGTAGCGCGTGGGCGCGGCGAGGGCGTCGACGGCGTCGAGCACGAGGTTGATGTCCGCCGAGCTCTTGCCCTGCTGGGTGAGCGACGGGCAGTCGACCACCGTGAAGCCCGCGCGCGTGAAGTTCGGCCGGAACTCCGAGAACGCCGACGGGTTGAGGTAGCAGGCCCGGATGAGGAAGCGCCGCGCGAAGTCGCCGTCGGCGTCGGTGCCCGTCTCGAGCGAGGCGAGCCAGTGCCCCGGCTCCTGCGCGAACGCGGCGGCCGCCGCGGGGTCCAGGCGCCGCAACCCCAGGTACACGTTGTCGAAGTCGACGAACAGGGCGCAGCGCAGGCGCCGGACGGACTCGCGGACGGGCTCGGCGATCTCGGTCACGTGCGCATCCTCCCCCGTCCCGGGCCGCGGTGGGTGCCGACCGGCCGGGCCGCCCCTCAGCCCGCGCACCGCGGGAGCCCCGATGAGTTCTCGCCCCGGCCGCGGTCCCAAGAGGTGACCGCCGCCGACGCGCGGCGCCCGACGCACGGGAGGACCTCATGACCGCTCGCCTCAACGCCTACCTCGGCTTCATCGACACCGCCCGGGAGGCGATGGAGTTCTACGCCTCCGTCTTCGGCGGCGAGCCGACGTTCCGCACGTTCGCCGAGTTCGGCATGGGCGACCCGGCCGAGGGCGCCAAGATCATGCACAGTGAGCTCGAGACGCCGTCGGGGTTCGTCCTCATGTGTTCCGACGCGCCGGCGGGCATGGCCGGTCCCACCGGCAGCTCGATCTCGCTCTGCCTGAACAGCGGACCGGAGGACGACGCCGAGCTGCGCGGCTACTGGGACCGGCTCAGCGACGGCGGCACCGTCGAGGAGCCGCTCGTGACCGCGCCGTGGGGCGACACGTTCGGCATGTGCACCGACCGGTTCGGCACCCGCTGGATGGTGAGCATCGGGACGGGCCAGCCCGGCTGATCTTGGGAAGACGGGCGGGGCGAGGGGTGTTTGACTGAGGGCGCGGCCGACGAGGGCCGTCCCCCGACGCCAGGAGCAGCCCCGATGACGACCGTCGACGCCCCAGCCCGCTGGGCGCACCTGCCGGCCCTGGTCACCACGGCTGCCGAGCGCGCCACCGCCGACGTGCGCTCCCCCACGGACGGCTCCCTGGTGGGCCGGGTCCCGCTCGGCACGCCCGACGACGTCGACCTCGCGGTCGCGCGCGCCCGGGCCGCGCAGCCCGCGTGGGCGGCGCTGCCGCTCGGGCGACGCATCGCCGTCGTGCGCCGGTTCGCCGACCTCGTGCTGGCCCACGAGGCCGAGCTGCTCGACGTCTGCCAGGCCGAGTCCGGCAAGTCGCGGGTGAGCGCGTTCGCGGAGCTGTCCGACGTCGTGCTCACGGCGGCCTACTACGCGCGGACCGCCGCGTCGCACCTGCGCCCGCGCCGCCGCCGCGGCGCCGTGCCCGTGCTGACCCGGACGGTCGAGCACCACCGCCCCAAGGGCGTCGTCGGCATCATCGCGCCCTGGAACTACCCGCTGACCCTCGCGGTCTCCGACGCGGTCCCGGCGCTGCTCGCGGGCAACACCGTCGTGCTGAAGCCCGACTCGGCGACGCCTCTGTCGGCGCTCGCCCTGGTCCGCCTCTTCCGCGAGGCCGGCCTGCCCGACGACGTCCTGGGCGTGGTGACGGGCCCGGGTCGCGAGCTGGGCCCCGCGATGATCGACCGCGTCGACTACCTCATGTTCACGGGCTCGACCGCGACGGGCCGGACCGTCGCGCGGCAGTGCGCGGAGCGGCTGATCGGCTGCTCGGCGGAGCTCGGCGGGAAGAACCCCGCGATCGTGCTCGACGACGCCGACCTGGAACGCACCGTCGAGGGGCTGGCCGAGGCCTGCTTCGCCAACACGGGCCAGCTCTGCGTGAGCATCGAGCGGATCTACGTGACCCCCGGGATCGCCGACGCGTTCGTCGCGGCGTTCGCCGAGCGGGTCGCCGCGCTGCGCGTCGGCCCGGGGCCGGACTGGGACGTCGAGGTCGGCTCGCTGGTGAGCGAGGCCCAGCTCGCCACGGTCACCGCGCACGTGGACGACGCCGTCGCCAAGGGCGCGCGCGTGCTCGCGGGCGGTCGCCCGCTCCCCGAGCTGGGCGAGCTCTTCTACGCGCCCACCGTCCTGACGGACGTGCCCGACGACGCGGTCCTCGCCCGCACCGAGACGTTCGGCCCGGTCGTGGCGATCTACCGCGTGGCCGACGCCGACGAGGCCGTGGCCAGGGCGAACGACACCGAGTACGGCCTCAACGCCAGCGTGTGGTCGCGGCGCCGCGGCGGCGAGGTCGCCGCCCGCCTGCGAGCCGGCACGGTGAACGTCAACGAGGGCTACGCCGCGGCCTGGGCCTCGCACGACGCGCCGATGGGCGGCATGGGCATCTCCGGGCTGGGGCGGCGTCACGGCCGCGAGGGCATCACCAAGTACACCGAGGCGCAGACCATCGCCGAGCAGCGGGGGATGCAGGTCGCGGCGTCCGGGCCCTTCGCCGGGGCGCGGTACCCGCAGCTCATGCGCCCCGCCGTCCGCGTGCTGCGCCGCCTGCCCTGACGCAAGGAGGATCGAGATGGGTCGAGGGACCTCGCTGGCGGGTGCGCGCGTGCTCGTCACCGGTGGCGGCAACGGTCTGGGCCGCCGGATGGCGATCGGGGCCGCCCGGCGCGGCGCGACCGCCGTGATCTGGGACCGCTCCGCGGAGCGGGCGCACGCCGTCGCGGACGACATCCGTGCGCACGGCCTGCCCGCCCAGGCGCACGTCGTCGACGTCACCGACCGCGAGGCCGTCCGGGCCGCGGCGGACGAGACCGGGCCGATCGACGTCGTCGTGAACAACGCGGGCGTGGTGAGCGGGCGGCCGCTGCTCGAGACGCCCGACGAGACCATCGAGCGCACGATGGCCGTGAACGTGCTCTCGCTGTACTGGGTCACGAAGGCGTTCCTGCCGGGGATGCTCGAGCGCCGCACCGGGACCGTCGTGACCGTGGCGAGCGCTGCCGGGCTGGTGGGCGTGGCGCGGCAGACCGACTACTCGGCGAGCAAGTGGGCGGCGGTCGGCTTCACCGAGTCGCTGCGCGGCGAGCTGCGCGCGCTCGGCTCGCCCGTGCGCACGCTCGTGGTCTGCCCGTACTACATCGACACCGGGATGTTCGAGGGCGTGCGGACGCGGTTCCCGCTGCTCCTGCCGATCCTGCGCGAGGGTGACGTCGCCCGGACCGTGCTGGACGGCATCGAGCGGGGACGCCAGCAGATCGCGCTGCCGCCGCTCGTGCGGATGATGCCGGCGCTGCGCCTGCTCCCGGTCCGCGCGTTCGACACCGTGCTCGACGTGTTCGGGATCAACCAGGGCATGGACCACTTCAGCGGGCGGCCCGGCGACCGGGTCGGCTGACCCTTCCGCTCCGACGCCGGACGATGCCCGGCTACCGGCCGCGACCCGGCGTCGGGCGTCGTCGCAGGGAGACCTCGAACCAGACGGTCTTCCCGCCGGCGTCCGGCTGCACGTCCCAGGCGGCGGCGAGGCGGTCGACGAGCAGCACGCCGCGACCGGACAACGCGGTGGGCCCGGGCTCGAGCCGCACCGGGCGCTGCGCGCTCTCGTCGTGCACGCTGACCCGCAACCGGTCGCCGGTCCGGCTCACGCCGACGTCGATGCGACCGCCCGCAGGCCCGTGCTTGATCGCGTTCGTCACCACCTCGGAGGCGAGCAGCGCCACGACGCGCTGGATGTCCTCGGGTGCGCCGACGTGCGCGGCCTCGGAGACCACCCAGGTCCGCGCATGGCGGATCTCGGTGACGTCGGCGACGAACCTCACGACGGGACGCCCCTTCCCCCTCGGCAGTCGTCCCAGCCTGCACGTCGCCGGACGGGTCTGCATGCCGAGGCGGAGGGGCCGCGGCGACAGCGACTGTCGAATCGATCCGAGTGTCGCCTCCCCTGCCCTGATCGGACGTGCTGTGATGGCGGCATGACGACGACGCCCCATCCCGGCTCGGCCGACTGGCTGCGGCCCCTGCCCGGCACCCCGCTCACCGTCTCGGCGATCTGCGCGGGTGGCTCCCCGCTCGGAAGCATGCCGCGCCTGTACGGCCGCGACGTGCCGACGGACCAGGGCGTGGCCGTGGCGCGCGCCGTCCTCGAGAGTCCGATCCGGTTCCAGGACACCTCGAACGGGTACAGCGAGGGCGAGAGCGAGCGCCGGATCGGCGCCGCCATCCGCGAGGCCGGCGGGCTGCCGCCCGACTTCGTCGTCGGGACGAAGGTCGACCCGCTCGGGCGCGACTACTCCGGGGAGCGCGTCCGCGCGTCGGTCGCCGAGAGCCGCGAGCGCCTGGGGCTGGACGTGCTCCCCCTCGTGCACCTGCACGACCCGGAGTTCTTCGACTTCGAGGAGATCGCCCGGCCCGGCGGCGCCGTGGACGCACTCGTCGCACTCAAGGAGTCCGGGCAGGTCGGCTCGATCGGCCTGGCGGGTGGCCGCGTGCAGGAGATCGCGCGGTACCTCGCCCTCGGGGTGTTCGACGTGCTGCTGGTGCACAACCGCTGGACGCTGCTGGACCGGAGCGCAGGCGACCTCATCGCCGAGGCGACGGGGCGGGGCATGGGCGTCCTCAACGCCGCCGTGTACGGCGGCGGCCTGCTGGTGCCGCGTCCGGCGATCAGCACGTACGGCTACCGCGAGGCGCCGCCGGAGATCGTCGGCGCCGTCGCCGCGATGCGCGACGTCTGCGCCCGGCACGACGCCGACCTGACGACCGCCGCCCTGCAGTTCTCCCTGCGGGACCCGCGGTTCGCCGCGACGATCGTCGGGCTCGGGCGGCCGGAGCTGGTCGAGGACACGCTCCGGCGGGCGGCGACGCCGCTGCCGGACGCGCTGTTCGACGAGCTCGAGACCCTGCTGCCCCCGCGCAGCGTGTGGCTGGACGCGCCGTTCGACTGACCGGCCGTTCGCCTGACGCACCGTTCGTCTGACCGACTGAGCGGTCAGACGCCGGTCAGCTCGCGGGGCTCGGCGACGACGTCCACGAGGGCCCCGCCCCGCCAGACGGTGATCTCGATCCGGGACCCGATCGCGCCCTCCACCATGAGCCGTTGGATCTGGGTGGTGCGGGTGACAGAGGCGCCGTCGACGGCGACCACGACGTCGCCGGGGTGCAGCCCGGCGATCGCGGCCGGGCTCCCCGCGACGACGTCGGCGACGTGCAGGCCGGTCTGCCGGCCGAGCTTGGCCGCCAGGGTGGGCGGCAGCGGCGCCTGGCGGCCGACGATGCCGATCCAGGCCCGGCGCACCCGACCGTGGGCCAGCAGGGTGGCGATGATGCCGCGCGTCGTCGCATTGACAGGCACGGCCAGCCCGACGCCGATGCCGGCGACCGCGGTGTTCACCCCGACCATCCGGCCGGCGGCGTCGGCGAGCACGCCGCCGCTGTTGCCGGGGTTGAGGGCGGCGTCGGTCTGGATCACCTCGTCGACGACGCGACCGGCGCTGGTGGGAAGCGAGCGCCCCAGCCCGGACACGATGCCGGCCGTCACGCTCCCGGCCAGCCCGAGCGGGTTGCCGACGGCGACGACGAGCTGCCCCACCCGGAGCGCCGCGGCGTCGCCGAGGGCCACGGGTGCAGGCACCGGCCCGTCCGCGCGGAGCACGGCCAGGTCCGAGAGCGGGTCCCGCCCGACGACGGCGGCGCTCACCTGGGTCCCGTCGGCGAACGCGGCCTGCGCCGCGGAGGCCCCGGCGACGACGTGCGCCGAGGTGAGGAGCACCCCGTCGGCCGAGATGACGCTCGCGCTGCCGCCGGCGAGGCCGCGCGCGGTGCGCACGGCGAGGCTCGCGACGCTGGGCAGCACCTGGGCGGCGACGCGCGTCACGACCGCGGAGTAGGCGTCGAGAGCCTCGCGGTCGGGCTCCTGGCTGCGGTCGGGGCCCTCGCTCACAGGAGGTGCAACGGATGCGGGGCCCACGTCCGTGCCGGCGTTCTGCCGAGGGCAGACGACGGCCACGGTCAGGCGGCCGCAGCGACCGGCGCGCCGTGGCGCGTGCGGAAGGTCCAGCCGCCGGTGGGCGACCGTTGGATGTCGACGTGCAGGCGATGGACCACGTCGTGGTGGTGCCAGCACAGCAGGATCCCCGTGTTGGCGTCGGTGTCGCCGCGATCGGCCACCCACTCGTCGACATGGTGGATCTCGCCCAGCGCGGGTGGCGCCGTGCAGCCGGGGTAGCGACAGGTCCCGTCGCGGGCCAGCACGGCCGCGCGCCGCGGGCCGCTGAACGTCCGCTCGGCGCGGCCCGCGTTGATGACCTGGCTCTCGGGCCCGAAGACGACCCGGCTCAGCCGCGTGTCGCAGGCGAGCCGCGCGAGGACCACGGCGGGGATCGGGCCCGCGCCGAGGACCTCGGCCACGGCGAAGCGCTCGACGTCGGCGACGGGCGCGAGCCGCAAGGGGCGGTCGCCTTGCTCCGCTGGCGCGTGGCCGGGCTGCGCCGAGACGGAGCCCTGCTCCCCCGACGCACGGCACGGCTCCCCCGACCCGCGGTCGCGGCCGGGGCCGTCGCCGACCGCACGGCGGAGCGTGTCGAAGTCCACCACGACGTTCAGGTGGGGACGCACGGCCGCCCCGCGGCCGACGAGCCCGTTGTCGAGCACCAGGCGCGAGACGTCGGCAACCGCCTGGGCGCGGCGCTGCTGGGTGGTGCGCGCGTCGTCGGGCGCCGGCGGCGTCATCGCCGACTCGAGCGCGGCGGCGAACGTCGCGCCGTGCTCCGTCGTGAGGAAGCCGGCCAGGTGGTAGCCGCCAAGAGTCGAGGACAGGGCGAGGAACTCGCGGTCGCAGGCGTCGCGGTAGCCGCGCTCGTCCGCGTCGGGGTCGGCCGCGGCGGCCCAGCGCCGAACGAGCCGGCGGAACCCCTCGACGCTGCTCTCCCGCGCGTGCTCGACGAGGAACTCCTCGCCGCACGCGTCGGCAGGGGCCGCGAGTGCCGCCTGCCGGGCGGGCGTCGTGGGGGCGAGTGTCGCCATCGTGCGGGCCTGCTCCGCGCTGACCTCACCGGCGAGCGCGGCCGCCGCGGTGGCGGGCAGGTGGTCGCGCAGGGCGCGCCCGGTCGCCACGAGCTCGCGGGCGCGGGTCACGGACATCCCGGCCGCCCCTGCCAGCCAGTGCGGGAACGAGCGGGCCCCGGTCGCGGCCCACAGACCGTCGTCGGCGGCGGTCGTGGACAGCCGGGCGGCCGCGACCTGCAGCCGCCCGGCCTCCCGGCACAGCGCGAGGACGAGCTCGGTCGCCTCCTCCGGCGGGCCGGCTGGGCGCGCCGGGGCCTCCTCGATCACGACGACGAGCCGGTCGACGACGTCGCGCAGCGCCACCGCGAGCGACTGCTCGACACGCTCCACGACGCCTCCCCCACGACGCTCACGGAGGGCACCACATACGCGCCCTGACCTGCATCGATGCTACCGTGGCGCGCCACGCCGAACAAGACAATTCGGACACCGGCTCGCACATGTGTTCTACGCCGGGCGGCCCGGCACGCCCGCCGCTGTCCCCGCCTGGCCTGGTTGCCCCGGCCGTCGTCCGGCAGGATGGCGCGATGCCCGTCGTCCCCGGTGCGGCCGCCCTGATCCGTCCCGCCGTCCCGGCCGACGCCGCGGGCTGCGCGAACGTCCACCACACGTCGTGGGTCGAGACGTACTCGGGCCTCCTCCCGCCCGCTCACTGGGAGTCGGACACGCTCGAGCGGCGTACCGCGGCCTGGCAGCGCCGGCTCGACGCAGGCGCCGCCGTCACGGTTGCCGAGGTCGGCGGTCGCGTCGTGGGGATCGCCATCGGGGGTGACGGGCGGCACGTCGGGGACCACCCGCCGGTGCGCGGCCGAGAGCTGCACGTCCTCTACGTGCTGGCCGCCCACCACGGGACGGGTGTCGGCCAGGCGCTGCTCGACGCCGTCGTCGCCCCTGGTGCGCCCGCCCAGCTGTGGGTCGCCGAGCAGAACCCGAGAGCCCGGCGCTTCTACGAGCGCAACGGGTTCCGGCCCGACGGCGCGCGGTTCGTCGACGAGCGGCTGAACCTCGCCGAGGTGCGCCTCGTCCGGTGACGCCGGGCATGCATCCGTCCACCCGCCTGGCCGGGCGGCCGGCGGACGTCGTCGGCCGCCGGCCGCCCAGTCTGGGGAGTCCGAGCCCACGGCAAGCCCGCGCGCACGAGCGGCCGCGCGCGACGCCGTCAGCCCAGGCGCGCGCGCGTCTGCTCGAGCTCGGCCGTCAGCTCTGCGGGCACGCGGTCGCCGAAGACGTCGAACCACTCCTGCGTGAGGTCGCACTCCTGGCGCCAGGCCGCCGGGTCCACGGCGAAGAGCGCGGACAGGTCCTCGGCGGGGAGGTCGAGCCCGGTCAGGGCGAGCTCGCCGTCCGCCGGCACCAGCCCGACGGGCGTCTCGCGCGCCTCCGCCTCGCCCGCGACCCGGCGCAGCGCCCAGTCGATGACGCGGGAGTTCTCCCGGAAGCCGGGCCACAGGAACCGGCCGCCGGCGCCCTTGCGGAACCAGTTCACGCAGAACAGCGCGGGCGCGGCGTCGCCGAGGCGCTCGCCGATCGCCAGCCAGTGCGCCCAGTGGTCGGCCATGTGGTAGCCGCAGAACGGGAGCATGGCGAACGGGTCGCGGCGCAGCGCGCCGACGGTGCCCTCGGCCGCGGCGGTCTGCTCGGACGAGATCGTCGCGCCCATGAAGACGCCGTGCGCCCACGACCGCGCCTGGGTCACGAGCGGCACGTTCGTGGCGCGGCGGCCACCGAAGAAGATCGCGTCGATGGGGACGCCGTCGGGGTCCTCCCACGTGTCCGCGATGGAGGGGCACTGGCTCGCGCGCACCGTGAACCGCGAGTTCGGGTGCGCGGCGGGCCGGCCGCACCCCGGCGTCCAGTCCTGGCCGAGCCAGTCGGTCAGGTGCTCCGGCGGAGCATCGGTCAGGCCCTCCCACCACACGTCGCCGTCGTCGGTGAGCGCGACGTTCGTGAAGATCGTGTCGCTCCGGACCATCGCCACGGCGGTCGGGTTGGTCGCCTCGCCCGTGCCCGGCGCGACGCCGAAGAAGCCGGCCTCGGGGTTGATGGCCCGCAGCCGCCCGTCGGTGCCGGGCCCGCCGGGGCGCATCCACGCGATGTCGTCGCCGATGGTCTCCGCGGTCCAGCCCGGCAGCGTCGGCTGGATCATCGCGAGGTTCGTCTTGCCGCAGGCCGACGGGAACGCCGCGGCCAGGTGGAAAACCCGGCCGGTGGGCGAGGTCAGCCGCAGGATCAGCATGTGCTCGGCGAGCCAGCCCTCGTCGCGCCCGATGGCCGTCGCGATGCGCAGCGCGAAGCACTTCTTGCCGAGCAGCGCGTTGCCGCCGTACCCGGAGCCGTAGGACCAGATCTCCCGCGTCTCGGGGAACTGGACGATGTACTTCGTCTCGTTGCACGGCCACGGCACGTCGGGCCGGCCCGCGCCCTCGTCGTCGACCAGCGGGTAGCCGACGCTGTGCACGGCCGGGACGAAGTCGCCGTCGGTGCCGAGCTGGTCGAGGACCGCGGTCCCCACCCTGGTCATGATGTGCATGTTCACGACGACGTACGCGGAGTCGGTGAGCTGCACGCCGTACTGGGCGAGCGGCGAGCCGACCGGGCCCATCGAGAACGGGATGACGTACATCGTCCGGCCGCGCATCGACCCGCGGAAGGCGCCCGCCAGCTCGGCGCGCATCTCGGCGGGCTCACGCCAGTTGTTGGTGGGCCCGGCGTCGGACTCACGCTCGGAGCAGATGAACGTGCGGCTCTCCACGCGGGCGACGTCGCTCGGGTCCGAGCGGGCCAGGAAGCTGTTCGGCCGCTTCGCCGGGTTCAGCCGCACGAACGTCCCCTGCGCCACGAGCAGGTCGCACAGCCGCGCGTACTCGTCGGCGGAGCCGTCGCACCACACGACCTCGTCGGGCTCGACGAGGTCCGCCACCTGGCTCACCCACGCGACGAGCCGCTCGTGCCGGGTCGGGGCCCCGCTCGATCGGCCGGCGCCCTCCGCGGCGTCGGACGCGGTGCGGGTGGTGGTCTCGGTCCTGTCGAGCAACGTCATGGCTCTTCCTTCGGAGTCGCGGTCCGTCGGTGCCTTTCCAGCCTGCAGGGGGCACGGTATGCCCTTCAACCGGAGCGCGTGTGAAGAATCGGGAACCTTTCGTTACAGTCATATGGTGGAACAATCAGAGATCGCTGGGCCACGCGGCCCGGTGATCCCGCTTCCCGACCCCGACGACGCGACGCCGCCCGGGGGTCAGCTCCTCACGCTCGGCCGCCGCATCCGGCACTTCCGCACCGAGCGCGGCCTGACGCTGGACCAGCTGGGCGCCGCCGTCGGCCGGACCGCGAGCCAGCTCTCGCTCGTCGAGAACGGCCACCGCGAACCCCGGCTCACGCTCCTGCAGGCGATCGCCGCCGCGCTCGACGTCCGCGTCGCTGACCTGCTGTCGAGCCAGCCCCCGACCCGCCGGGCGGCGCTCGAGATCGCCCTCGAGCGGGCGCAGCGCAGCGGCCTCTACACGGGCCTGGGCCTGCCCACCGTCAAGTCCTCGCGCACCCTGCCGCTCGAGGCGCTCGAAGCGCTCGTCGGTCTGCACGCCGAGCTCGCCCGCCGCGCCGACGCCGCGATCGCGACCCCCGAGGAGGCCCGCCGCGTCACCACCGCCCTGCGCGCGTGGATGCGCGAGCGGGACAACTACCTGCCCGAGATCGAGGACGCCGCCGAGGAGGCGCTCACCTGGGGCGGGTACACCTCCGGCGCCCTCACCCACCGCAGCGTCGCGCTCATGGCGGAGCACCTCGGCTTCACCCTCATCCACGTCGACGACCTCCCGCACTCCACCCGGACGGTCACCGACCTCGCGAACGGCCGGATCTACCTGCCGCCGTCGTCCATCCCGGGCGGCCACGGCCTGCGGTCGCTCGCGCTGCAGGCGATCGCGCACCGCGTGCTGGGCCACGAGCAGCCCCGCAGCTACGCGGACTTCCTGCGGCAGCGCGTGGAGATCAACTACTTCGCCGCGGCCTGCCTGCTCCCCCGCTCCGCGGCCGTGGCCTTCCTCACCGAGGCCAAGCGCGCCCGGGACCTCGCCGTCGAGGACGTCCGGGACGCGTTCGGCGTCACGCACGAGACCGCGGGCTGGCGGATGACGAACCTGCTCACCGCGCACCTGGGCCTGCGGCTGCACTTCATGCGCGTGGGCGACGACGGCGCGGTGTACAAGGCCTACGAGAACGACGGGATGCCGCTGCCGACCGACGCCGCCGGTGCGGTGGAGGGCCAGCTCGTCTGCCGCCAGTGGCCGGCCCGGATGGCGTTCACCCAGCGCGACAAGACCACCGAGTACCACCAGTACACGGACACCCCGGCGGGCACGTACTGGTCCTCCACGCAGACCGGCTGGACCGGCACCGGGGGGTTCTCGATCACCGTGGGCGTCCCGTTCGCCCAGGCCAAGTGGTTCCGCGGCCGGGAGACGACCACCCGCACCCGGTCCCGCTGCCCGGACCCGGCCTGCTGCCGCCTGCCCGACTCGCGGCTGACGGACCGGTGGTCGGAGCACTCCTGGCCGAGCGCGGCGGTGCACGCGCAGATCCTCGCGCCGCTGCCGACCGGGGTCTTCCCGGGCGTCGACGAGGCCGAGGTGTACGCGTTCCTGGAGCGGCACGCCCCGTGACGGACCCGACACCGGAGGCCGTCGCGGCGACCCTGCGCGCCGCGGGGTGCGTCTTCGCCGAGGAGGAGGCGGCGCTGCTCCTGGCCGCGGCCCCGGGTGGCGCCGCGCTGGACCGGCTCGTCGCGCGTCGCGTCTCCGGCGAGCCGCTCGAGCAGGTCCTCGGCTGGGCGGAGCTCGCCGGGGTCCGCGTCCACGTGACGCCCGGCGTGTTCGTCCCCCGCCGCCGCTCGGCCCTCCTCGTGCGCGAGGGCGCGACCGCGGCGCGCGCCGTCAGTGCACGGGGGCGCGGCGCCGTCGTGGCGGACCTGTGCTGCGGCACCGGCGCGGTCGGCGCGGCGCTGCTGGCGACGGCCGGCGACGCCGTCGGCGAGCTGCACGCGGCCGACGTCGACCCGGCCGCCGTCGCCTGCGCCCGCGCGAACCTGCCCCATGCCCAGGTGCACGAGGGCGACCTGTGGGACGCGTTCCCGGCGGGGCTGGCCGGACGGCTCGACGTGGTCGTGGCGAACGCGCCCTACGTGCCCACCGACGAGATCGCGACGATGCCCCCGGAGGCCCGGCTGCACGAGGCCCGCGTGGCCCTCGACGGCGGCGCCGACGGCCTCGACCTGCACCGACGCATCGCCGAGGGCGCGCCGGCGTGGCTCGCCCCCGGTGGCGTGCTCGTGCTCGAGACGAGCCGGCGCCAGGCCGATCGCACGCGGGCGGCCCTCGACGCCGCGGGCCTGGCGACGCGGGTGGTGACCGACGACGACGTGGCCGGGACCGCCGTCGTCGGCCGGCGCGACTGAGGTCCGGGCCGGAGGCCCCAGGGGTCTCAGGTCACACCTGCCCGGGCCGCGTAGGGTGCAGGCGTGCCCGGGGTCTGGTTCGCGACAGCGATGCGTTCGGAGGCGGGCCCCTACCGGTCGAGCAACCAGGACTCGGCGGTCGCCACCCCACGCCTGGTCCTGGTGGCCGACGGCGTCGGCGGCCACGCGGGCGGCGACGTCGCCTCGCGCACCGTGACGCGCCAGCTCGTGCAGGCGCTCGCCGCCACCGACGTCACGGCCCTGGACGCCGCGGGGCTGCGCCGCCTCGTCACCGACGCCAACGCCGCGCTGCGCGGACGCACCGCCGAGGACCCGCAGCTCGCCGGGATGGCGACCACGCTGACCGGACTGGTCTGCGGCGACGGCGTCGTGCGGGTGCTGCACATCGGCGACTCACGCGCGTACCGCCTCCACGCCGACGGCGGCGAGCTCGTCACGCACGACGACTCGTTCGTCCAGCGGCTGGTGGACACCGGCGCCATCGCCGAGCAGGACGCGCCGTTCCACCCGCAGCGCCACATCATCCTGCGCTCCCTCGCCGGCGACCCGGACGACGGCGAGGGCCTCGCCGTGCTCGAGGTCCCCGCCACCGTGGGTGACCGCTGGGTCGTCTGCAGCGACGGGCTCTCGGACGCGCTCGACGAGGACGCCGTCGTCGCCCTCGCGAGCGGGCCCGCCACGCCCGAGGAGGCCGCGGACGCGCTCCTGGCGGCCGCCCGGGCCGCGGACGCCCACGACAACGTCACGCTGGTGGTGTGCGACGTGGTGACCGGTCCGCCCCCGGGCGTGGACGACGCCGCACCACGGTGGGCCGGCGCGGCCGAGCGCGACGCCTGAGGCACCCCGCGCTGCCGCGGGAGCCCGCCGCGGTCCGTGGCCGCCGCGCGGACCGCGTCGTCACCGCTCGGCGGCCGACCAGTGCTCCTGCAGGGCCGCGTTGAGCCCGGGGTGGTCCTGGACGCGGTGACCGTAGCCGGGCAGGACCCGCGTGCTCGCCCCGGCGCCGGCCATCGCCGCCGCGACCTCCTCGTACAGCGGGCTCCAGCCGCCGGTCACGACGAGCGTCGGCACGCGGGCCAGGACGCCGATGTCGACCGGCACCTCCCAGGGCGGCGTGCTGCGGCGGACGCGGCGGCCGAGCGACCGCAGCGACGGGTCACCGGGGTCGGCGATCGCGGCACCCGGCGCGCCGAGCGCACTGAGGTAGCGGACCGCGAGCCCGCCGTCGCGCACCCGCGGGTCCTTGGCGGCGGCGAAGACGGCCGACATCGCCGCCACGTAGGCCTCCACATGCGGTCCTCCGCGTGCCGCGGAGAAGACGGCGGGCTCCAGCAGGGCGAGCGAGCGGACCGTCCCCGGTCCGTGCGCCGCGGCCCGCAGGGCGGCCACCGCGCCCGCCGCGTGCGCGACGAGGTGCCCACCGGCGCCGTGCCCCTCTCCGACGAGCGCCGCCACGACGGCGTCGCGCTGCTCGTCCGGGGTGACCAGCCCGGTCAGGTCGACGAACCGGCAGTGCCAGCGCCGCAGGTCGACGGCCGCCGCCTGCACCGGCCACGCCGGCGCGCCGGAGCGACCGGACCCGGGGACGAAGACGGCGTGCACCCCCCGATGGTGCCCCATCCCGGGTGCACCCACGGACACGGGGACGTCCTGGCGGCCGGCGCCGTCGTCCGGGAAGGGGAAAGCCCCGGGATCCGCAGGGGGCGCCGCGGATCCCGGGGCGTCAAGGCGTCCCCGACTCCCCCGTCAGGGACGCCGCCCCTGGCCCGGCGCGCCGTTCCCGCCACCCGCGCCGCCACCGTCCTGCAGCCGGACCTGGTCCTGGGCGGTCTCGCCGTCCTGCGACTGGTCCTGGTCCTGCAGCTGCTCCTCGTCCTGCACCGGCTCCTCGGCCGGGTCCCCGGCACGCTCCTGCGCGCGCTCGGCGTTGCGCTCCTGGGCCCGGGCCCGGATCTCCTGCCCGTCGACGCCGCCGTCACGCGCGTCGGCCGCGACGGACTGCCCGAAGGCCGCGGCCTCGGGGAGCTCGTGCCCCTCGCCGTCCTCGCCGTCCTCGGCCTCGTCGTCGGTCGCCTCGGTCGCCTCGTCGGCCGACTCGTCGTCGGCGGCGTCGTCCGCGGCGTCGTCCGCGGGGTCCGTCGGCTCGGCCGTCGGCTCGCTGACGTCGACGACGCCCGGGTCAGTCTCGGGCTGGTCCGCCGCCACGGCCGCCACGCCGCCCGTGGCACCGAGGGCGACGGCCAGACCGAGGCCGGTCGCCTTGGCAGGGAGAGAGAGGGCGGCCAGCTTGGCGACCGCCGTCGAGATCAGGTCCACGTTGCCTCCTGCTCGGGGCCGGGGGCACGCGCACCCGGCCGGGACATGACACTCCTGTCATCGCCCGACCCGGTCCGAGGGATACGGCTGCACCGAGATCACTTCTCCGGCCGCCGTGCCCGACACCCCGGCCACGCCCGCCGAACCTGAGGCACCGGTGCCGACGGGCGGGGCCGGGGTGCGGTCGGCGGGCGGCGTCGCGCGACGCTGCCCCTCCTGACCTGGCGACTCCGGACGCCCGGGGGCCTCCTCCGAGCGGCCGGGCGCGTCATCCTCGGGGTCCGCGGGCTCGTCCGGCCGACCGGGCGCCTCGTCGGAGCGACCGGCGTCGTCGCCGGGCACCGCCGGCGTCGCGGGCGTCGCCGGGACGCCCCTGCCCGGCGTGCCGTCGCCGGCCCCCTCCTCGCCCTGCCCGTCGCTGTCACCGCGGCCCTCGTCGGGCGACGAACCGGCACCCCGGGGCGAGACACCCGGGGCCTCGTCGGCCGGGACGGCCGGCTCCTGCGACGTCCACGGCAGCACGTCCACGACGTCGTCGACCAGGTCACGAGCGGGGTCCCGGATCACGTCCGGGACCGGCTCGAGCGTGGCCACGCCCGTGAGTGCCGCGGCCGCCGCGGCACTCACGAGCGCGATCTTGGTGCCCAGGGCCGCCGCCACGACGGCGCGCCGGGTCATCGGGCGGGCCGCGCGACGCCGCTCGAGCGGCACCACGTCCGGCAACTGGCCCTCGGCGAGCACCCGGGCGAGCTCTGCGCTCGGCGCGGGCGCGGGCGCCTGCCCGGCCGCCCGCAGCGTGCGCACCAGCGCGGCGAGCTCACCGGGGACGGGCACGCCTGCCTCGTCCACGGTCTCGCCGGCCAGGAGCCGCTGGGTCGCCTGCACGTCCTTGTCATCGCGCGAGGGGCTCATGGGGATACGCCCTTTCCGCCGAGATGTCTGCGCAGCCGCTCGAGCGCGCGGTGCTGAAGGGCCTTGACCGCGCCCTCGCGCTTGCCGAGGACCGCGGCCACCTGCTCCAGGGACAGGTCCGCGACGACGCGCAGCAGGAGGACGTCGCGCTGGTCGGGACTGAGGAGGTCCAGCAGCGCGCGGACGCGGTCGTCCCCGAGCACGTCGAGGGCGGCGTCCTCGGCGCTGGGGACCAGGACCGGCGGGGCGTCGTCGAGGGGCTCCGTCACCGGCGCGCGCCCCGCCCGCCGCCAGCTGTCCACCGACCGGCGGTGCGCGATCGTGAACACCCACGCCCGGAACCGTTCCCCGTCGCCCTCGAACCGCGCGAGGCCGGTGAAGACGGCGAGGAACACCTCGCTCGTGGCGTCCTCGACCTCACGGACGCCACGCGAGCGCAGGTAGCCGGCGACCGGCCCCGCGAGGCGCTCGTACACGCCCGCGAACGCGTCGGGCGAGCCCGCGCGGGCACGCTCGACGAGGTCGGCGAGGTCGGCGTCGGAGTGGTCCATGGCGGGGCCAGGGTGGCACCTCAGGCGCACTCGCGCGCAACGTGCCAGGTCAGCGCGGCACGCCGGGCGGGGCGTCGCCGGGCCGCGTCAGCGCGCGTACCGCAGCGTGACCGTGTCCCCGCACTCGTCGCCGATGCACATGTCGGCGACGGCGCCGGCGGCGCGCAGGTCCGTCAGCCGCGTGACGACCAGGTCGCGGACCGTCGCGGGGTCGAGCGTGTTCACGTTGATCTTCGTGCTGCCCTCGAAGCCCGCCAGCGTGGACACCCGCCACTTCACGACGACGTGCCACGGCATCGGCTCCGGGGACCGCAGCGGCCGGTGGTGCCACTCCTCGTTGCACGCCACCGTGACGCCCGTCGCCGCATGGAGGGCGTGCAGCAGGTCCGACACGCCGCGCACCTGGGCGACGTCGTGCTCCCACGGCAGGTGGGCCTCGCCCGTGGCGTACACCTCGACCGAGGGGTAGCGGTGCCCGACGGCGGCGACCGCCACCGCGTGCGCGTTGCGCGCGATGACCAGGCGGTTGCGCACCGCGTGCTCGACGACGTCGGCGAAGACGTCGGGGTCCTCACGGACCCGGGCCAGCACGCGCTCGGCGCGCGGGCCGTGCTCGTCGATCGCCACCAGCTGCTTGTGCAGGTGGTCGAACGAGGCCCCCGCGGGCCGCAGCCAGTTCTGGAACGCCGCGACGTACCGGGCCGCGGGCTGCGCGGCGTACAGGTCGGCCATCGCGTCGACGGTGAGCGCGACGTAGCGCTCGTGCTCGTCGGGCGTGAGCGTGCCCGACCCCGCGAGCTCGTCGTCGTGCACCGCGCCGTCCACGAAGTGCCGCCGGGCGACCACGACGTCGTGGGTGCCCGAGAAGAGGTCCACGGCCCGTTCGAGCCACGCCTCCTCGGGCCGGGCGGACCAGTCCGCGTCCGACACGCCCTGCGAGGCCAGCCGGCGCCGCAGGATCGCCAGCACGTGGGCCCGGCCGCCGGGCTCGGCGACGTAGGCCTCGGCCCGCGCCCGGGCCTCCTCGCTCGGGACCGTGCCGTGGTTGGCGCGCCAGTAGTCGACGGAGAGGATCTCGAACAGGTTCGGGATGCGCCGGAACTCCGCGACCGTGGCGTCGATCTCCCGTTCGGGGACGCCGGTCCGGACCTCCCAGCCGCCGGCGGGCGTCCGCACGACGCGGGACTTCTCCGGCGGCGTCTCCCGGTAGCGGTCGGGGCAGAAGGCGCAGTGGGCGCCGTCGCGCGCGTGGTCGACGGCGTGGCGCTCGGCGGGCGGGGTGCCCAGCAGCCGGTGTGCGCGGCCGGGAACGGTCCAGACGACGGTCCCCGTCAGCGGCGAGACCTGCTTGACGGTTCCGTCGGGAAGCCGGACGAGGGGTGGCGGCCGGCGCTCGTGCACACCTCCACCCTAGGCCGTGGACCGGGTGAGCTCCCCCTCGCCCACCGTGCCCACCGTGCCCACCGTGCCCGCCGTGCGCGGGCCGGCCTCGCCCGGTCCCGGCTCCCGCGACTCGATGGACACCAGGCGTCGCGGCGCGAGCTCGACGACCGCGACGCCCGCATTGCGCGGCGGGGCCGTGCGCGCCGGGTCGATCGTCGCGAGGTAGGACATGAGCGTGAGGCAGTGGCTCACGACGAGCACCTCGCCCTGCGGGTGGCGCGCCTCGATCGCGCGGAAGCCGCGCAGGACGCGCGCCCGGAACCGCTCGCCCGTCTCCCCGCCGGGGAAGCCGGCGAACGTGCCGTCGACGATGCCGAGCCACATGTCGTAGGGGTCGAGCTCGGGCAGCAGGTCGACCTCGCGCTCGCCCTCCGCCCGGCCGAAGCCGAACTCCCGCAGGTCGGGCATCTCCCGCACCGGCACGTGCCGGTGGTGCGCGAGCAGCAGCTCCGCGGTGGCCCGGGTGCGCGGGGACGGGCTCACGTACGCAGCGACGAACGCGCGGTCGGCGAGGCGCTCGGCGGTGTCCCGGACGCCCGCCACACCGGGCGTGGTCAGCGGCGAGTCGCACCAGCCCTGGAGGCGCCCCTCGACGTTGTAGACGGTCTGGCCGTGCCGGACGAGGTACAGGGTGCCGCTCATGCCGGCGACGGTAGGCACCCGCGCTGGCCCCAGGGTGAGCCCGCGGTGGCGCCGGCGTGACGGTCAGGTGACCGTCCGCCGTCGGCCGCGTCGAGGCCCGATCAGGCGACGAAGATGCAGAACGGGTGGCCCGCGGGATCGGCGAGGACCCACAGCGGCTCCTCGGGGTCGTCGGTCCGGTCGAGCAGCGCCCGGGCGCCCAGCGCGACGGCGTGGTCGCGCGCGGCGGTGAGCGCGGCGACGTCGGGCACCGACAGGTCCAGGTGCAGCTGCTGGGGCACCGGGCCCTCGGGCCAGGTCGCCTCGGGCAGCGCGGGGACCTGCTGGAAGGCGAGTCGGACCCCCGCGCCGCGCAGCACCAGCCAGTCGCGATCCGGTTCTCCGCGGGGCGGCGGCTCGTCGCCGGGGCGGTACTCCAGGCCCAGCAGGGCCCGGTAGAACTCGGCCAGCCGGCGCGCGTCGGGGCAGTCGAGGACGACCGAGCGCAGGACGGGCATCGTCATGGCGCACCTCCGCGGCCCAGCATCACTTGTTTCGCGCCGGCGCGTCCGGTCGGCGCAGCAGGAACGCCGCGGGGATCGCGAGCAGGCTGATGAAGGCGCCGACGGTGAACGCGGTGTGCACGCCCGATGCCGTCGCCGCCACCGCGTCCGCGCCGTCCTCGGTGCGCGCGAGCGCCGTCGCCGTCATGAGCGTGACGAACAGCGCCGTGCCGGCCGCACCCGCCACCTGCTGCACCGTGCCGACGACGGCGCTGCCGAACGAGTAGAGACGCATCGGGAGCGCACCGAGGGACGCGGTGAACAGGGGCGTGAAGATGAGGGCCAGCCCCACGGAGAGCACGAGGTGTGCCGCGAGCAGGTGCCACGGCTCGCTCGCCGCACCCAGCCGCGTCATCGTCCACGCCGCGATGCTCACCGCGGTCGTGCCCGGCACCAGCAGGACGCGGGGGCCGAACCGGTCGTAGGCCCGGCCCACCGACGGCGCCACGAGGCCCATCAGCAGACCGCCGGGGAGCAGCAGGAGCCCGGTCGTCAGCGCCTCGAGGCCCAGGACGTCCTGCGCGTAGATCGGCAGCAGGATGATCGTCCCGAAAAGCGCGATCATGCTCAGCGCCATCACCGCGATCCCGATGCTGAACGTGCGGAACGTGAACGTGCGCAGGTCCAGCAGCGCGCTGTCGGTGCGCTGCAGCCAGAGCTGGCGCGCGATGAACAGCGACAGCGCCGCGAGGCCCGCCACCACGGGCGCCCACGCCACGAGCGCACCCTCGCGCGAGGCCTCCCCGAACCGGCTGAGGCCGAACACGATGCCGCCGAAGGCGACCGCCGACAGGGCGACCGAGAGCAGGTCCACGCGCGCGTATCGCGGCTCGTTCAGCGTCGGCAGCCGGAGCGCACCGATCGTCAGGGCCGTGAGCGCGATCGGCAGCATGAGCACGAACAGCCAGCGCCAGGACGCCACCCCCAGCACGGCCCCCGAGATCGTCGGGCCGAGCGCGGGCGCGACGGAGATGACCACGGAGATGTTCCCCATCACCCGGCCGCGGGAGGCGGGCGGGGTCACGGTCATCACGGTGGTCATCAGCAGCGGCATCATGATCGCGGTCCCGCTCGCCTGGACCACGCGGCCGAGCAGCAGCACGACGAAGCCGGGCGCGAGCGCACTGATGAGCGTGCCGAGGCTGAACAGGCTCATGGCCGCGAGGAACGTGGCCCGGGTGGTCACCCGGCGGATCACGAACCCGGTGACGGGGATGACGACGGCCATCGTGAGCATGAAGGCCGCGCTGACCCACTGCGCCGACGACGCCGTGATGTCCAGGTCGCGCATGAGGTGCGGCACGGCGACACCCATCGTCGTCTCGTTGAGGATGACGACGAAGGCGGAGAAGAGCAGCAGCGAGACGGCCAGGCGGTCGCGCGGCGCCATCCGCTCGGCCGACGGGGGCGACGCGGGGGCGGGCTGCGCCGACGAGACGGGCGGCGTCGCGGAGGGCGCGCCGGTCGGCGCCGTCGCGCGCGGCGCCTCGGCCGTGCGGGCGTGTTCGGTCATCGGTGTCCCCGGGTGCTTGTGCTGGGTGGGAGCGCGGCGTCGCGCGGACGCCAGTGTCGACAGGCGTCCTGGCGTGGTCGACCGATTTTGCACGGGGAACTGATCGGGCGCGCACACCTTTTCGCTGGCGGCGTATCGACGGCCGAGCATCGCCCTCGCCAGCGCCCCACCGCGCGCGCCATGCTCGGACCCGTGACCGGCGACCCGAGCAGCCCCGCGCCTCCCCTGTCCGCCGCGGCGGACGTCCTGCTCCGCGCGCCGACGGCGGCCGACACCCCGGTCCTGGACACCTTCGGCAGCCGGGAGGTGCGCGGCGAGCACGACTTCTACGACGACGCGGACCTCGCCGACCTGCACCACGGTTCCTTCCGGGCCGGGTCCCGGGTGGTCTCCGACGCGACCGGGCAGGTCCTCGGCCGGGTCACGTTCCACGAGGTCGCGTACGGCCCCAACCGCGGGAGCCTCGCCTGGCGCATCGGGGTGACGGTGCTCCCCGAGCACCGCGGGCGCGGCGTGGGCGCCCGTGCACAGCGGCTGCTGGCCGACGAGCTGTTCGCCACGACCGCCGCGTTCCGCGTCGAGGCGGACACCGACGTGCCGAACGTCGCCGAGCGCCGCGCCCTGGCCGCCGCCGGGTTCCGCGAGGAGGGCGTGCTGCGCGGGGCCCGCTGGCGCGCGGGGGTCCGCCGCGACGCGGTGCTCTTCTCGCGCCTGCGGACGGACGACTGACGGCAGTCGAGACGACTGACGGCAGTCGACCGGGCCCTGCCCGCCCACCGGGCGGACGAGCTTTGACACGGCCCGGGGCCGGACCTACCGTGACAGGACCCGCTGAGAGAGGGAGATCTGCCGTGCGTGCTCGCTGGTGTTGTTGCGCCTGACGCGCCCCAGCCTGCCCTTGCACGCCCCTCGAGTCTCCGGGACCTCTCCATGCCTCTGCTCGACCAGCCCCTCGGCCGTGTCCTCCTCGTCCTGATCCTCCTCGCGCTCGCCTCCGCGGGCCTGGCCCTGGCCCGCAGCCGCGACGGCGCCTTCCGGCCCGTCCCGCACCGCAGCCGCACCGCAGCCGCCTCCGCTGCGACCGGCGCAACCGCCGCACCCGCCGCACCCGCGCTCGCCGATGCGGACGACGCCCGGGCCCACGTGGCCCCGGCAGCGCCGGAGGTCCTGACGGCCGAGGACCTCGGCCACCCCCTCGGGGCGCGCGCGACGCTCCTGCAGCTCTCCTCGCCCGGCTGCGCCACGTGCCCGCAGGTGCGTCGCGTGCTGAGCGGGCTCGCGGCGCAGCGGCCCGGCGTCGTGCACGTGGAGATCGACGCGTCGCAGCGGCTGGACCTCGCCCGGCGCCTGGCAGTGCTCCGCACGCCGACGGTGCTGGTGCTCGGCCCGGACGGCACGCCGTGGGCCCGCGCGTCGGGCCGCCTGGACGCCACGACGGCGGCCCGCGCCCTCGACGAGCAGCTCGCCACCGACCCGATCACCGACCTGGAGGTCTCCCGTGCCTGAGCCCGTCGGCCGCCCCGTGACCACGCCCATGCCCGACGCCGCCAGGCCCGGTCGCGGGATCGACCCGCGCGGCCCGAGGTTCGGGGCGACGGTCAGCGCCGTCCTGCTCGCGACGACCGTCGTGGCCGGGCCCGGGCCGCTGGGCACGGGGCTCCTCGCGCTCGCCGCCCTGCTGTTCCTCGTCGGCACGGCACGCGGTACCCAGGGCTCGGTGCAGGGCTGGGTCTTCCGGCGCTGGGTCCGCCCGCGCCTCGCCGCGCCGCTCGTGCTGGAGGACCCCGCGCCCCCGCGGTTCGCGCAGGCGGTCGGCCTCGGCGTGTCGACCGCGGGGTTGGCGCTGGGCCTCGTGACGCCGGTCGCGATCACCGTCGCCGCGGGCATCGCGCTCGTCGCGGCGTTCCTCAACGCCGCCTTCGGCTTCTGCCTCGGCTGCGAGCTCTACCTGCTCGTGCGCCGCCTCCGGCGCGCCTGACGACCGCCCCGACGCCGGTCAGCGGGCCGAGCGCAGCTCCAGCGTCACGGGGCACTGGAACGGGTCGGCAGCGCGCAGGCCCACCTCGTTGAGGTAGCGGACGACGCGCGCCCAGGAGCCGAAGAGCGTCGTCTCGGTGTAGGTGATGCCCTTGGCGGCGCAGAACTCGCGCACGATCGGGCGCGCCCGGCGCAGGTGCGGCCGCGGCATGCTCGGGAACAGGTGGTGCTCCACCTGGTGGTTGAGGCCGCCGCTGAACCAGTCGACGAGGCGGCTGCCGGTGACGTTGCGGCTCATGAGGACCTGACGGCGCAGGAAGTCGACCTTGGCGTCCCGCGGCACGACCGGCATGCCCTTGTGGTTGGGCGCGAACACCGCGCCCATGTAGAGCCCGAAGAGGCCCAGCTGCACGCCGAGGAACGCGAACGCCATGCCGACCGGGAGCGCCCAGAAGACCAGCGCGAGGTAGCCGCCCAGGCGCAGCGTCACGAACGCGATCTCGACGGGGCGGCGCTTCACGGGCCCGCGGCCGAAGATCGACTTCACGCCGGAGACGTGCAGGTTGAGGCCCTCGAGGAGCAGCAGCGGGAAGAACAGCCAGCCCTGGCGCGCCCGGGCCCACCGGCCGAGCCGCGTGGCCGGCGAGGTGACCTCGTCCTCGGTGTGGAAGATGAGCACCCCGGGTGCGATGTCCGGGTCGCCACCAGCCTGGTTGGGCTTGGCGTGGTGCCGGCTGTGCTTGTGCTGCCACCAGCCGTAGCTCATCCCGGCGTAGAGGTTGGCGATGACGAGGCTGGACCAGTCGTTCCACCGCCCCGAGGCGAAGATCTGGCGGTGCGCGGCGTCGTGCCCGAGGAACATGACCTGGCCCAGGACGACGGCCAGCGCGGCGGCGAGCAGCAGCTGCCACCACGTGTGACCGAGCAGCACCACACCCGCACCGATCGCCACGAGCAGCGCGGTGAGCACCGCGAACTGCGTCCAGTAGTAGCCGTACCGGCGGACCATCAGGCCCTCGTCCTGCACCCTGCGGGACAGCTCGGTGAAGTCCGAGACCTGCCGCTCACGCGCGGCCTGGGTCGACGACGGGGGTGGTGTGGTGAGAGCGGTCACGCGAGCTCGCTTCCATCTCGTGGGCCGACGCGCACAGCACATCGCGGGATACGGCAGCGTAACCTCCGGAGGCGTAGGTTACGCGCCGGCGCTCTGCTGTGAGACGAAAGTCCCGTTCGAAGGTGGCGCGGCGGCCGCTTTCCGGTAGCCTGGGCTCACGTTGCAGGCGGATTGATCGATGTGCCGTGGCTTTGCCCCAGGAGCAGACGAGAAGTGCCCGTGACGACCTGGCCCGACAGTCGGGCCGGGTTGACTGCTCTGGAAGGAGCGACGCCATGGCTACTGGCACCGTGAAGTGGTTCAACGCCGAGAAGGGTTTTGGCTTCATCGCCCCCGACAACGGTGGGCCCGACGTCTTCGCCCACTACTCGGCGATCGACGCGAGCGGCTACCGCTCGCTCGAGGAGAACCAGAAGGTCGAGTTCGACGTGACGCAGGGCGCCAAGGGCCCGCAGGCGTCGAACATCCGCCCGCTCTGATCTGACTCGCGAACGGCCCGTCCCCACAACTGTGGGGACGGGCCGTTCGTCGTCTGGTACGAAGGGTCCTGCGACCGGCACGAGCCGGACCGGGGCACGGGTGAGGGGGCACGACGGCGTGCGCACACGGAACGAGCGAGCGACGACGACCCACGCGACCGCCGGTCCGCGCGTCGGGCGCGCGCGGCGGCTGGCCGCCCTCCTCGGTGCGGTCACCCTCGTCGGCAGCGGGCTGAGCGCCTGCTCCCCCGGCCGGCCGGAGCCCGACGCCGCCGCGCAGGCCCTGGCCGACGGGCTCGCGGGCGCAGACCTGTCGGACGTGCTGCTCCTCGACGCGAGCCCCGAGCAGGCCGGCGCCGAGCTGACGACGGCGCTCGAGGCGATCCTCGACACGCCCCCGACCGTGACGGTCGCCGCCGTCGCCGTGGACGAGGACGAGGACACGACCGCGCACGCGACGCTCGCCTACTCCTGGGACCTCGGTGCGGCGACGCCGTGGACCTACGAGACCGAGGCGACGCTCGAGCTCGTCGACGACGCGTGGGCCACCCACTGGTCGCTGCACGTCGTGCACCCCGACCTCCTGCCGGGGCTCGTCGTCGCGACCGAGCGCGTGCCCGCGCCGCGGGGCACCGTGCTCGGTGCCGGCGGCGCCGTGACCCTCGTCGAGCCGAGGCCGGTGCTCCGGCTCGGGCTGGACAAGACGCGGGTGGAGGCTGCCGCCCAGGCGGAGTCCGGCCGCCAGATCGCCGAGCTGCTCGGCCTGGACCCGGCGGCGTTCGTGGACCGGGTCGCCGCCTCGGGCGAACGGGCCTTCGTCGAGGCGCTCGTGGTGCGCCGCGACAACCCGGGGGTGGACCTGGAGGCCGTCCTGGCCGTGCCCGGAGCCCTCGCCGTCGAAGAGCAGCGCCCGCTCGCGCCGACGCGTCAGTTCGCCCGCGCGATCCTCGGCACGGCCGGACCCGCGACCGCCGAGATCATCGAGGAGTCCGACGGCGCCGTCGCCGAGGGGGACATCGCCGGCCTGTCAGGCCTGCAGCACCAGTACGACGAGCTGCTGCGGGGCCGCCCCGGGCTGACCGTGCTGCTCCGGCGGCCCGACACCGGCGACGAGACGCCGGTCTTCACCGCGGAGCCGGTCCCCGGCGAGTCGCTCGTCACGACCCTCGACCCGGCCTACCAGGACGCGGCCGAGGCGGTCCTGGCCGGCGTCGGCCCTGCGAGCGCGATCGTCGCCATGCGGGCGTCCACCGGCGCCGTGCTGGCCGCGGCCAGCGGACCCGGCAGCGACGGGTTCCCGACCGCGACCACCGGGATGTACGCCCCTGGCTCCACGTTCAAGGTCGTCAGCTCGCTCGCCCTGCTGCGGGCCGGGCTGGGCCCCGACAGCCAGGTGGAGTGTCCGGAGCGTGCCACGGTCGACGGCCGCGCCTTCGCCAACTTCCCCGACTACCCGTCGTCGCACCTCGGCACGATCACGCTGCGGGACGCCGTGGCGCAGTCGTGCAACACGGCGTTCATCGGGACGTCCGGGATGGTGACCGCCGCCGACCGCGCGTCGGCCGCCGCCGCCCTCGGGCTGGGCGTCGAGCAGGACCTCGGGTTCCCCGCGTTCCTCGGCTCGGTGCCCGCCGACGCGACGGGCACCGACCACGCGGCGTCCGCCATCGGGCAGGGCAGGGTGCAAGCCTCCCCGCTCGCGATGGCGACCGTCGCGGCGTCGGTCGCGGCCGGGCGGACGGTGGTCCCCTGGCTGGTGGGCGCCGAGCCGCCCGCCGCCGAGGCGCCCGAGGTGCCGCTCACCGCCGAGGAGGCCGCCGCCCTGGCAGACCTCACGCGGGGCGTGGTGACCGACGGCGGCGCCCGCTTCCTCGCCGACGTGCCGGGGGCGCCGGTCCTGGCCAAGACGGGGACCGCGCAGACCGGGTCGGGCGACACCCTGCACAACCACGTGTGGATGATCGCGGCGCAGGGCGACCTGGCTGTCGCGGTGTTCGTCGAGACCGGCGAGTACGGCTCGACCACGGCCGGCCCGCTGCTCGAGCAGTTCCTCGGCTCGGTGCCGGCGATCGGCTGAGGGGCCCTACCCGCTCCGAGTGGAACGAAACGGGCGGGATCCGAGCCTGAGTGGAACGTTGTGCTCGCACTTCGTTCCACTTCCGGGGGGTGATGGGGGTCAGCGGCCGCGCCAGCGGTCGATCTCACGCCGCTCGCGCTTGGTGGGCCGACCCGCGCCCCGCTCGCGCTGGGCGACCGGGGCCACGAACTCCCGCGGTGGGGGCGGCGGCGACCGGTCGAGGTAGTGCTGCGCCGCGACCGTCGCCGAGGCGCGCTTGAGGAGCAACCCGGTGACCTCGTAGACGACGTCGCGCGCCGCCAGGTGGACGGCGACCTCGTCGCCAACCCGGACGGGCGTCGCCGGCTTGGCGCGGTCCCCGTTCACGCGGACGTGCCCGGCGCGGCACGCGGCCGCGGCGGCGGAGCGGGTGGTGAAGAGACGGACGCCCCACACCCACGCGTCGACCCGGACGGCGCCGGCGGGCTCGCTCACCCGTCGGCCGCCGTCCTGCCGGCCGTCCTGCCTGCTGTCCTGCCCCGCGTCCGCACGCGCGTCAGCGACGGTGCGCCCGGTAGTACTCGACGAGGGCGCGGGTCGAGGCGTCCTGCGCGGCCAGGGCCGCCGGGTCGCCCGCGAGCGCCGGCGCGACCTCGAGGGCGAGCTTCTTGCCGAGCTCGACGCCCCACTGGTCGAACGAGTCGATGCCCCAGACGATCCCCTGCACGAACGTGATGTGCTCGTACAGCGCGATGAGCTGGCCGAGCACCGACGGGGTCAGCGCGGGCGCCATGATCGACGTCGTCGGCCGGTTGCCGGCGAAGACGCGCGCCGGGACCAGGTCCTCGCGCGTGCCCTCGGCGCGCACCTCGTCGGCCGTCTTGCCGAACGCGAGCGCGGCCGTCTGGGCGAGGAAGTTCGCGAGGAACAGCTCGTGGACGTCGGTGGACTCGGTGCCGTCGCCGCCCGTGTCCTTGAGCGGGTACGCCGGCGTCGCCACGGCGATGAAGTCCGCCGGCACGAGCCGGGTGCCCTGGTGGATGAGCTGGTAGAACGCGTGCTGGCCGTTGGTGCCGGGCTCGCCCCAGAACACCTCGCCGGTCTCCGTCGTGACCGGCGAGCCGTCCCAGCGGACCGACTTGCCGTTGGACTCCATCGTCAGCTGCTGCAGGTACGCCGGGAACCGGTGCAGCAGCTGGGCGTACGGCAGCACCGCGTGCGTGTGCGCGCCGAGGAAGTTGACGTACCAGACGTTGAGCAGGCCCATGAGCACGGGCACGTTCTGCTCGAACGGCGCGGTGCGCAGGTGCGCGTCGACCGCGTGGAACCCGGCGAGGAAGTCGCGGAACGCGTCCGGCCCGATGGCGATGGCGAGCGAGGTCCCGATGGCCGAGTCGACCGAGTAGCGCCCGCCCACCCAGTCCCAGAACCCGAACGCGTTCGCGGGGTCGATGCCGAAGGCGGCGACCTTGTCGAGCGCGGTCGAGACGGCCACGAAGTGGTGCGCGACGGCGTCGGCCCGCGCGTCGTCGGTGTCGGCGATGGCACCGGCCTCCGCGAGCGCCGACCAGAGCCAGGCGCGCGCGAGGCGGGCGTTGACCAGGGTCTCGAGGGTGCCGAACGTCTTCGACGCGACGATGAACAGCGTGGTCTCGGGGTCGAGGTCCGCGACGGTCCGCGCGACGTCGGTCGGGTCGATGTTGGACACGAAGCGCACCTGCAGGCCCACCTGCACGTACGGGGCCAGGGCCTCGTACGCCATGACGGGGCCCAGGTCCGAGCCGCCGATGCCGATGTTCACGACGGTCGCGACCGGCTTGCCCGTCACGCCGCGCCACCGGCCGGCGCGGACCTCGTCGGCGAACGCGAGGACCTTTGCGAGCTCGGCCTGCACGTCGGCGTCGACGTCCTGCCCGTCGACGACGAGGGGCGGCTGCGCGCCTGCGGGTCGACGCAGCGCGGTGTGCAGCACCGAGCGGTTCTCGGTGACGTTGATCCGCTCGCCCGAGAGCATCGCCTCGATGCGCCCGGCCAGGCCGACCTCCTGGGCGAGCTGCACGAGCAGCGCGAGGGTCTCGTCGGTGACGAGGTTCTTGGACAGGTCGACGTGCAGGTCGCCGACGGATCGCGTGAGCCGCGCGGCCCGGTCGGGGTCGGCGGCGAACCAACCGCGCAGGTCGGGCACGAGGGCACCGGAGTGCGCCGCGAGCGCGGCCCAGGCAGAGGTCGAGGTGGCGTCGATGGGTGCAGTGGTCACCCCGACAACCTACTGACGCGGCGCGGCGGGCGGGTAGGCCGCTCGGTCCGCTCGCGCCGCCTGGGCCAGGATGGCCCCATGACGACCGTCGACACGTCCGCGCAGGTCCGCGTCCGCCCGATGACGCCCGCCGACTGGCCCGCCGTCCGCGCGATCTACGCCGAGGGCATCGCGACCGGGAACGCGACGTTCGAGACCACCGCGCCGGAGTGGGCCGCCTGGGACGCCGGGCACACGCCCGAGCACCGCTTCGTCGCGGTCGACGGCGACGCCGCCGTCCTCGGCTGGGTGGCTTGCTCACCGGTCAGCGACCGGTGCGTGTACGCCGGCGTGCTGGAGCTGAGCGTGTACGTCGCCTCCGCGGCGCGCGGGCGCGGCGTCGGGTCGGCGCTCCTGGCCGCGCTGGTCGCCTCCACGGAGGCCGCGGGCGTCTGGACGCTGCAGACCGGCATCTTCCCCGAGAACACCGCGAGCCTGGCCCTGCACGCGCGCCACGGGTTCCGCGTCGTGGGCACCCGCGAGCGCATCGGCCGGATGGACGGCGTCTGGCGGGACACCGTCCTCCTCGAGCGGCGCAGCGCCGCGACCTAGCCCTACCGTGGCTCGTGGGCGAGGTCCGGGTCGGCATCAGCGGGTGGCGGTACGCGCCCTGGCGCGGGGTGTTCTACCCGCCCGGCCTGCCGCAGCGCCGCGAGCTCGAGTACGTCGCGTCCCGCCTGCGCACGGTCGAGATCAACGGGAGCTTCTACTCGCTGCAGCGCCCGGAGTACTACGCCGCCTGGGCCGCGCAGACCCCCGACGACTTCCTGTTCACCGTCAAGGGGCCCCGGTACGTCACGCACCTGCTCAAGCTGCGTGAGCCCGCGCAGGCGGTCGCCAACTTCTTCGCCTCGGGCGTGCTCGCGCTGGGGCACAAGCTCGGCCCGGTCCTGTGGCAGCTCCCGCCGCAGCTCGGCTTCCATCCCGAGCCCCTCGCGGCGTTCTTCGACCTTCTCCCCCGCACGACGACGGCCGCTGCCGCCCTCGCGACCGGGCACGACGCGCGGCTGGAGGGTCGGGCGCTCACGGTCGCCGACGTCGACCGCCCGGTCCGGCACACCCTCGAGGTCCGGCACGCGAGCTTCGCGACGCCCGCGTTCACGGCGCTGGCCGCCGCGCACGGCATCGGCGTCGTCGTGGCGGACACGGCCGGGAAGTGGCCCCTGATCTGCGAGGTGACCAGCGACGTCGTGCACGTGCGGCTGCACGGCGACACCGAGCTGTACGTGAGCGGGTACGACGACGCGGCCCTGGCCCGGTGGGCCGAGCGCATCCGCGGCTGGCGCGAACGGGCCGACGTCTACGTGTACTTCGACAACGACGTGAAGGTGCATGCGCCGTTCGACGCGCAGCGGCTCGCCGAGCTTCTGGACCTTCGTCCCTGAGGATTGCCTAACCTCAGCTCGACAATGGCGGGGTGGACCTCGCCAGCTGCCCGCTCGACACCGACGTCACCGTCCTCGCCGTCGACCCCGACTGCGAGGCGTGCCTGCGGATGCACGAGCTGGGCCTGCGCGTGGGCACCTGCGTGCGCGTCACGCACCGCGGCCCGGCCGGCGCCCGGGTGGTCGCCGTCGGCGCGACCCGCGTGGCGGTCGACGCCCGGACCGCCGCGCTGATCGCGGTCGCCGCACCCGCGGGCGCGGGCGCGCGATGACCACCACGTGCCACGACGCCGGTGGTGGGACCCTGCCCGCCGACGTCGCGGCCGTGCTGCTCGTCGGCAACCCGAACGTCGGGAAGTCGACCCTCTTCAACACCCTCACCGGCGCCCGGCAGTCGGTGATGAACGCCCCGGGCACCACGGTGGAGCTGCACCTGGGCACCTGGCGTGCCGCCGACCTGGCCCTCGTGGACCTGCCGGGCACCTACAGCCTCGTCCCGCGCACGCCCGACGAGATGGTGGTCCGGGACACGCTCGCCTCGCGCGGGGACGCGGCGGTGCTCGTCGTCGTCGACGCGACGGCGCTCTCGCGCTCGCTGTACCTGCTCGCCCAGGCGGGCGCGCAGCGGCCGGTCGCGGTCGCCGTGACCATGCTCGACGTCGCCCGGACGCAGGGCCACGCCCCCGACCTCGACCGGCTCGCCGCGATCCTGGACGTCCCCGTCGTCGCCGTCGACCCCCGCAGCGGCACCGGGCTCGACGCCCTGGCCGACGCCGTCCGCGCGGCCCGGCCCCTCGCGGACGTCCCCGACACCGCCGGCCTGGCGCCCCTCGAGGCCGCGGACCGGCTCTTCGGCTGGGTCGACGACGTCGTCACGCGCCTCGACCCACCCGCCCCCGCGCCGCGCACGCGCAGCGACCGGGTCGACCGGGCGCTGCTGAACCCCTGGTTCGGCGGCCCCGTGTTCCTCGCCGCGATGTGGGCGCTCTTCGAGCTCACCACGACGGTCGCGACGCCGGTGATGGACCTCGTCGACGGCTGGGTGGGCGCGCTCGCCGACGTGACGCGCGGCGCGCTCGGCGGCGCGCCGGCCTGGGTCTCGGGCCTGCTGGTCGACGGCGTGCTCGTCGGCGTCGGGACCGTGCTGACCTTCCTGCCCCTGCTGGCGATCATCTACGTCGCCCTCGCCCTGCTGGAGGACAGCGGCTACCTGGCCCGCGCCGCCGTCCTGGCCGACCGGCTCATGCGCGTCATCGGCCTCGACGGCCGCGCGATGCTGCCCATCGTCATCGGCTTCGGGTGCAACGTCCCCGCGATCGCGGCGACGCAGACCCTGCCGACCTCCCGCCAGCGCCTGCTCACCGGCATCCTCGTCCCCTGGACGACGTGCGCCGCCCGCCTGCCGGTGTACGTGCTGCTCGCGGGCGTCTTCTTCCCGCAGGACGCGGGAACGGCGATCTTCGCGATGTACGTGCTCTCGCTCGTCCTCGTCGTCGTCGGCGGCCTGGTGCTGCGCCGCACGCTGTTCCGGGACGTGCGCAAGGACCCTCTGCTCATCGTGCTGCCGACCTACCAGCGGCCCCACCTGCGGGGCATCGCACGCTCGGTGTGGGGTCGGGTGCAGGGCTTCGCCCTCAAGGCGGGCGGCATCATCGTCGTCACGCTCACCGCGGTGTGGGTCCTCATGGCCGTGCCGGTGGGCGGCGCGGACGCCCAGCCGGGCCCGGGCGTGCCGGTCGAGGACTCGCTCTACGGGGCGGTCGCGCAGACGATCAGCCCGGTGTTCGCGCCCGCCGGCTTCGACGACTGGCACTTCTCCGCCGCGCTCGTCACGGGCTTCGTCGCGAAGGAGGTGGCCGTCGGCGCGCTCGCGCAGTCCTACGCCGTCGCCGACGACAGCGCGGCAGGCCTCGGCGAGCACCTGCGCGCGACGCTCGAGGCGAGCTCGGGCGGGCACGCCGCGGCCGCGGCGCTGGCCTTCATGGTGTTCGTCCTCGCCTACACGCCCTGCCTCGCGACGGCGTCGGAGCAGTGGCGGCGGTTCGGCGGCGCCTGGACCGTGCGCATGGTGGGCATCCAGCTCGCCGTCGCCTGGCTCGTGGCGGTCGCGGTGTTCCAGGTCGGCTCGCGACTCGGGGGTCTCGGATGACCGCCGGCCTGGCGCAGGAGAAGCCGAGCAGCGTCGTCACGCGCGTGCTCGACGAGGTGCGCCGCGGCGGTACGCCGACGGCCATCGCCGCCCGGACCGGCCTGCCGCCGGACCTGGTCACCGCGGTCCTCACGGAGCTCGTGGCCGCCGGCGTCGTGGGGACGGCGTCGTGCTCGGTCGGGCCCACGTGCGGCGTCGCCGCGATGCCGCGGGACGACCGCCCGGTCCGCTGCACCTCGTGCCCGCTGTCCCACTGAGCCCCGACGCCGCGGACGGCCCGTCGCACGCCCGGCCGAACGAGCCTCCCCGAATCGGACAAAGTGGCGCATATCCACACGCTGTGGGCACCCGTGTGGACAACGCGGTCCGCGGTGCCGGGCGCCGGCCCGACCGCGGTCAGCCGGCCAGCCGCGCGAGCCGGCGCACACCCTCCGCGACGACGTCGTCGCGCTTGACGTGCGTGAAGCGCACCCACGAGCGCAGCTGCGCGGCCGCCGGGGACCCGGCCTGGCAGAACGCGGCGACGGGGACCGCCACGACGCCCACCCGGTCCGGCAGCTCGCGGCAGAGCCGGGCGCCGTCGTCGAAGCCGAGCGGCGCCGCGTCCGCGACCACGAAGTAGCCGCCCGCCGGCATCGCGACGTCGAAGCCCGCCGCCCGCAGGCCTGCGGCCAGCAGGTCCCGGCGGCGGGCGAGCGACGCCCGCAGGCCGGCGACGTACGCCGCCACCCGCCCGTCCTCGTCGGCGAGCGCGGCCGCCACGGCGGGCTGCAGCGGCGCCCCGGACGTGTAGGTGAGGAACTGCTTGACGGTCCGCACGGCGGTGACCAGCGGCGCGGGGCCCGTGACCCAGCCCACCTTCCACCCCGTCAGCGACAGCGTCTTGCCCGCGGACGAGACCGTCAGGGTGCGCTCGGCCATCCCGGGCAGCGTCGCCAGCGGCACGTGGACGGCCCCGTCGAACGTCAGGTGCTCGTACACCTCGTCGGTCACGACGACGGCACCCACCTCGGTCGCGAGCCGCGCGACCGCGGCGAGGTCGTCGGCCGTCAGCACCGTCCCGGTCGGGTTGTGGGGCGTGTTGAGCAGGATGACGCGCGTCCGCTCGCTCACGACGGCGCGCAGGGCCGCCACGTCGAGGGCGAACCGCGGCGCGGCAGGGTCTCCCGCGTCGGACCGCAGCGCGAGCGGCGCCGGCCGGAAGCGCGCCCCGGCCATGGCGGTGACCGCCGCGTAGGAGTCGTAGGCCGGTTCGAGGGCGACGACGTCGTCGCCGGGCCCGGCGAGGGCGAGCACCGCGGCGGCGATCGCCTCGGTCGCGCCGGTCGTCACGAGCACCTCGGTGTCCGGGTCCCAGGTCAGGCCGTAGTGCCGCTCCTGGTGGGCGGCCACCGCGCGGCGCAGCTCCGGGACGCCGTCGCCGGGCGCGTACTGGTTGCGCCCCGCCGCGAGCGCCGCCCGGGCCGCCTCGACGACGTGCGCCGGGCCGTCGACGTCCGGGAAGCCCTGGCCCAGGTTCACCGCGCCGGTGCGCGCCGCGAGCGCCGACATCTCCGCGAAGATCGTCGGCCGCACCGCCCCGCCGTCGCCCGGCCCGTCAGCGAGCAGCCCCGCGGCGGCCGCGACCTCACGCCATGTCACCGCGCCAGGGTACGGCCGTCCGGCTGGGCGGCCGCCGCGAGCCAGCCGCCACGGCGGTAGGCCGGCGTGCCGACGGCGAGGACCACCAGGCCGAGCGCGAGCGCGCCGAGGATCGTGCCCGTCATGGCCGCGGTGTCACCGCCCAGCGGCCCGACGGCGGAGCTCAGCACCCCGCTGACGCCCAGCTGCACGAACCCGAGCACCGCCGCCGCCGTCCCGGCCCGCTCGCCGTGCCGCGAGATCGCCAGCGCCGAGGCGTTCGCCTGGATGAAGCCGAGCGTCGCGAGGGTCAGCCAGAGCATGACCACGGTGCCGGCGAGCCCACCGAGGCGTCCCACCGCCACGACCGCGAGCACGGTGGCGAGCACGACGGCCGTCGGCAGCGCGGCGCGCAGCAGCCGCAGCGGCCCGACGCGGCGCACCACGGCGGCGTTGGCCTGCGCCCCGAGCACCAGCGACAGGCCGACCACGGCGAACAGCACCGCGAACTCCGGCTTCGAGAGCCCGTGCTCGGACTGGAACACGAACGACGACCCCGCGACCCAGCTCATGATGACCGCCATCCCCAGCCCGGGCAGCAGCGCGAGGGCGAGGAACTGCCGGTCCCGCAGGATCCCGCGGTACCCCCGCAGGACCGAGCCCACCCCGGGGGTCGCGCGGCGCTCCGGCGGCAGCGTCTCGGGCAGGAACGCCATCGTGACCGCCCAGATCACGGCCGCGAGCGCGGCGAGCGTGACGAACACCCCGCGCCAGCCCCAGTGCACGGCGACGAACCCGCCCACCGACGGCGCGAGCAGGGGCGCCGCCGCGATGACCAGCATGAGGCGGGACAGCAGCCGCGCCGCCTCGGCGCCGTGGAACAGGTCGCGCACGACGGCGATCGCGACCACCGTCGCGCCCGAGGTGACGAGCCCCTGCGTCACGCGCAGCGCCGCGAGCTGAGTGATGTTCCCGGCGACGGCGCACAGCAGCGACAGCACCACGTGCAGGCCGATGCCGATGAGCGCGGGCCGCCGCCGGCCGACGCGGTCGGCGAACGGGCCCACGAGGAGCTGCCCGACGGCTCCCCCGACGAGCATCCCCGTGATCGTGAACTGCGCGCCCGCACGGCTGGTGCCGAGGTCGGCGGCGACCTCCGGCAGCGACGGCAGGTACATGTCCGTGCTCACGGCCGGCAGCAGGCTCAGCGACCCCACGACGAGCACCAGGGCGGCGCCCCGCGGGACCCGGGGACCCGACCCGACCGGCGACGGGTCGGCCGGGTCGGCGACGTCGGCCGCGGGCCCGGTCGGGGCGTGCGGTGGGGGCGGCTGGCTCACGACCCGAGTATCCGTACAGATCGATTCGACGCGCGAGCCCTTTCCACGGCTGCTGTCGGGGCTGGACGGCAGACTGGGGCCATGTGCGGACGCTATGCGTCGTTCCGCGACGCCCAGGACCTCGCCGACGCCTTCGCCGTCGCGCCGCCTGACGTGGCGCCCGACGCGGCCGGGCTGCCGCCGTCCTGGAACGTCGCGCCCACCGATCCCGTGCGGGTGGTCGTGGAGCGCGCCCCGAAGCACGCCGGCACGGACACCGCGGCGCCCGAGGGCGCGGGCGAGCACGACGACGCCCCGCGCCGGTCCCTGCGCCTGGCGCGCTGGGGGCTGGTGCCCGGCTGGGCCACGGACCCGTCGATCGGCTCGCGCATGATCAACGCGCGCGTGGAGACGCTCGACTCGAAGCCCGCGTTCCGCAAAGCGGTCGCCGCGCGGCGCTGCCTCGTGCCCGCCGAGGGCTACTTCGAGTGGCAGGCCCCGCCCGCAGACGCCCCGCCCGCCACCGGTCCCACCGGCCGCCGCCGCAAGCCCGCGAAGCAGCCGTTCTGGATCCACCCGGCCGACGGCGGGCCCCTCGCCTTCGCGGGCCTCTACGAGTTCTGGCGGGACCCGACCCGCGCCGACGACGACCCCGAGCGCTGGCTCGTCACGATGACGATCGTCACGGGCGGCGCTCCCACCGACGACCCCGCGCTGGCCGAGATCCACGACCGCCAGCCCGTCATCCTCGACCCCTCCCGGTGGGACGCGTGGCTCGACCCGCACGTGAGGGACCCGGCCCGCGTGATGGACCTCCTGCGCCGCCCCGCGCCGCCGCTGGTGGCGACGCCCGTGTCGACCGAGGTCAACTCCGTGGGCAACGACGGTCCGCACCTGGTGGAACCGGTCGAGCTGGCGGTGCCGATGACGCTCGACCTCGGCTGAGCGGGATGGCCGGCGCGGCCATCACGCCCGGCCCCGCACCGCCGGGCGTGATCGTCAGGCGCGCTCGAGACGGGACGGCGTGACGGGCCCGATGCCCGCGAGCTCGCGCTCGTCGAGGCCGGTGAGCCGCAGCGTCGGGTCGGCAGCGAGCGCCTGGGCCGTCGCGTCGTCCACGAGCACCTCGCCGGGCGCGGCCTCGCCGGTGAGCCGGGCCGCGAGGTTGACCGGCGTGCCGTACACGTCTCCGAACCGCGCGAGCACGTGACCCCAGACGAGGCCGACGCGCACCGGCGTCGCCCCACCGACCGGGAAGGCCGCCGCCAGGTCGAGCGCCACCGTGGCGCCGCGCCGCGGCTCGTCGGCGACGAAGAAGACGGCGTCACCGATCGTCTTCACCGTGCGCCCGCCCGCGCGGCTGACGACGTCGCGCGCGCGGGTCTCGAAGTCCTGCACGAAGTCGGCCAGGCCTTCGGCGGTCAGGCCGGCCGTCCGCGCCGTGAAGGAGACGATGTCCGCGAAGCCGACGGCCCGCGCCAGGGGCAGCCGGGTGGGGGGCGTCCCCTCGTCCAGCTGAGTGGCCATGAGCGCGGCGTGGGCGACGAGCTGCCGGCGCCACGAGTGCACCAGCTGGTCCTCGAGCAGCGGCACCACGTCCACCAGCCGGTCCAGCAGGACCAGGCGCGCCGAGATGTCGTCGAGCCCGAAGCGGTCGGCGATGTGGTCGACCAGCGCCTCCAGCTGCCACACGGCCAGGCGGTCCGTCAGGTGGGCCGCCGACCGCACCAGCGACGACGCCGCCGTCGGGCCGAGCATGTTCTCCTCGCTCACCGCGAGCAGGCGGCCGACGATCTCGGCGTCGCGCTCCGTGAAGACCTTGTCGTCCCGGTCCTCCGGCAGCCCGAACGGCCGCCACACGAACTCCAGCCGCTCCTCGCCGACCCCGAGACGCTCGGCGAGCTCCGGGAGGCTCAGGACGCGCGGACCACCGAGGACCTGCTGCTCGAGCCGGGCAAAGGTCGAGGACTCCGGAACCGCGCCTTCCTCCACCCGGCCAGGCTAGGCCACCCGCGGCGCACCTGTGACCTGGGTCATACCTGCCCGGTCGTCGACGGGCGGCGGGTCCTCAGGACCGCAGGCGCTCGACGTCCCCCGCGAGCACCGCGTGCACGTGCCCGGACGCGTCTGCGACGCGCAGCGCGCCGTCGTCGCCGAGGGAGACCGCCCGCCCCTCGAGCACGTCGCCGCCCGGCCGCAGGACGCGGACCGGCGCGCCGAGCGTCGCGCACACGGCCGCGCACTCCGCGGCGATGTCCGCCTCGACGGCGTCGCCGCCGGCCGCGCGCCACGCGTCGTCGAGGTCGAGCAGCGTCGTCAGGACGCGCGCCAGCAGGTCGGCCCGCTCGACGTCGACCCCTTCGACGGCGAGCGACGTGGCACTGGGCACGGGCAGGTCCTCGCGCCCGAGGCCGACGTTGATGCCGATGCCCAGCACGGCCGCCGTGGGCACCCCCGACTCGTCCGCGGTGACGTCGCCGAGCACGCCGGCGACCTTCCGGTCGCGCCCCCAGCCGGCCAGCTCGTCGCCGACGTCCGGGAGCAGCACGTCGTTCGGCCACTTGAGCAGCGCCTCGACGCCGATCCCGGCCAGAGCGCGGACGACGGCGAGCCCGCCCATCAGGGGCAGCCACCCCCACGCGTGGGTCGGCACCGGGGGGCGCAGCAGCACCGAGAACGTCAAGGCCGTCCCCGGCGGCGTCTGCCACGTGCGGCCGGCCCGGCCACGCCCCGCCGACTGGTGGTCCGCGACGAGCACCGAGCGGTCCGGCGCGCCCGCGCGCGCGGCGGCGACCAGGTCCGTGCTCGTCGACCCCGCCTGCGGGACGACGCGGACCGACGACAGCCGTCCGCCCAGGCCACCCGCGGCGAGCGCGGCGCTGACGACACCCTCCGTGAGCTGCGACACGTCGCCACGCTACTCCGCGCCGACGACGGGCCACCGGGCGCGGGCGTTTGTGGATGTCCACACATCCCAGGCCCGGACACGGTCGAAACCCGCCACCCCGGGTGTCGGGAGGCGACAACTACGGTGGGCAGGTGACCGACGTCCGCGCGTCCGCAGCCACGACGGCAGGCCCTGCCGGGACCCCCCGGTCCGAGGGTCCGGCCGGCACCGCCGACAAGCTCGCGGACCTCGCGCACCGCCAGGAGGCCGCGGTCGACGCGGCCGAGGAGAACGCCGCGGCGCGCCAGCACCCGCGCGGCAAGAAGACCGCCCGCGAGCGCATCGCCGCCCTGCTCGACGAGGGCAGCTTCGTCGAGCTCGACGCCTTCGTGCGGCACCGCTCGACGGCCTTCGGCCTCGGCTCCAAGCGCATCCCGGGCGACGGCGTCGTGGTCGGCTACGGGACCGTCGAGGGCCGGCAGGTGTGCGTGTACAGCCAGGACTTCACGGTCTTCGGCGGCTCGCTCGGCGAGGCGCACGGCCAGAAGATCACCAAGGTCATGGACCTCGCGCTGCGCACGGGCGCGCCGCTCATCGGCATCCTCGACGGCGGCGGCGCGCGCATCCAGGAGGGGGTCGCGGCGCTCACGCAGTTCGCGGAGATCTTCCGGCGCAACGTCGCCGCCTCGGGCGTCATCCCGCAGATCTCGCTCATCCTCGGGCCGAGCGCCGGCGGCGCCGTGTACTCCCCCGCCCTCACCGACTTCGTCGTCATGGCGGACGGCACGTCGCACATGTTCATCACCGGCCCGGACGTGATCCGCGCCGTGACCGGCGAGGACGTCGGCTTCGAGGAGCTCGGCGGCGGCACGACCCACAACGCGCGCTCCGGCGTCGCGCACTACCTCGGCTCCGACGAGGACGACGCCATCGACTGGGTGCGCACCCTGCTCGGCTACCTGCCCAGCAACAACCTCGCGGACCCGCCCGTGTGGGACGAGGACGAGGAGGCCGACGTCACGGACGCCGACCTCGAGCTCGACACCCTCGTGCCCGACTCGGACGCCCAGCCGTACGACATGCGCACGGTGGTCGAGCACGTGCTCGACCACGGCGACCTCTTCGAGGTGCAGGCGCTCTACGCACCGAACGTCCTGGTCGGCTTCGGGCACGTCGAGGGACACCCGGTCGGCGTCGTCGCCAACCAGCCGCTGCACATGGCGGGCACGCTCGACATCAACGCCGCCGAGAAGGCCGCGCGGTTCGTGCGCACCTGCGACGCGTTCAACCTCCCCGTGCTGACGTTCGTCGACGTGCCCGGCTTCCTGCCGGGCACGGACCAGGAGTGGAACGGCATCATCCGCCGCGGCGCCAAGCTGATCTACGCGTACGCCGAGGCCACGGTGCCGCTCGTCACGGTCATCACGCGGAAGGCGTACGGCGGCGCCTACATCGTCATGGGCTCCAAGCAGCTCGGCGCCGACGTGAACCTCGCCTGGCCGACGGCCCAGGTCGCCGTCATGGGCGCGGGCGGCGCGGTGAACATCCTGCACCGCGGCACGCTCAAGGCGGTCGCGGACGCCGGTGGCGACGTCGAAGCCGAGCGGGACCGCCTGGTGGGCGAGTACGAGGACGCGCTCATCAACCCCTACGACGCCGCCGAGCGGGGCTACGTGGACGCCGTCATCGCGCCGTCGCAGACGCGCCTGCAGGTGGTGCGCGCGCTGCGCGCCCTGCGGACCAAGCGCGCCACGCTGCCCAGCCGCAAGCACGGGAACATCCCGCTGTGACCCCCCAGGTGCGCGTGCTGCGCGGGTCCCCGGACGAGTTCGAGCTCGCGGCGCTGGTCGCGGGCATCGTCGCCGGCCGCGCGCCGGGAGCCGACGACGACGCCGTGGCCCGCCGGGCGCGGCGCGCCGCCCTGGACCGCCGGCGCTGGGTCGACGGCGCCCAGCAGCTGCGCGGGACGCTCGCCCGCGGCGGCGACGCGTGGCGCTGGAGCGGCCGCGCCTGACGACGGGCCGCCCGAGCGGGCACCGTCCATGATCGATCCGTGTCGGTGGTCGGCGCTTGGCTGGGAGCGTGCCCAATAACCCGGTGACAGCGCCCGAGCGCCCGCCGTACGGTCCGGCCGTGGTCCGCGCACCGAGCACCGCCTCCTCGGCCGCCCTGGCGGTCGGGCTCGCCGCGCGGTGGCGCACCTGGCGTGACACGGCCGTCCGGCCGCGGCTGCTCGTGTTCCGGCTGCTGCCGCTGGCGGGTCGGGGGCTGGTCCTCGCGGTGCTGGTCGTGAACGTGGCGCTGGGGGTGCTGCCCGTCGCGTTCCTCGTCGCGACGTCGGCCGTCGTCGGCCAGGTGCCCACGGCCGTCACCGGCGGGGTCGGCTCGGTGGAGTGGGACCGGCTCGTCGTGACCTTCCTGCTCGCCACCGCCGCCTTCGTCGCCCAGCAGGCGCTCGCCCCGCTCCAGGCCGCCCTGAACGTCCGGATGAAGCGGGTGGTCGACGGGCACGTGCTCGACTCGGTGCTGGGCACCACGCTCGGGTCCGTCAGCATCGCGCCGATGGAGGACGCGGGCGTGCTCGACGAGCTCCAGGACGTGCTACGCCCGTACCAGCGGGACTTCGCCCCCCCGGGCGAGGCGTGCGGCGCCTCGCTCGCGCTCATCGCACGCTACGTGCGGCTGGTCGCCCTGGGTGTCATCGTGGGCGCGCTGCTGCACTGGTGGGCGGGGGCGGCCGTCGTCGTGGCGACCCTGGTCTTCCGGTACGGGCAGCGCGGCGGCCTGCGCCGCTACTCCCAGGTGTGGCGCGAGCTGGTGCCGACCATCCGGCGCTCCACGTACCTCCACGAGACCGCGGTCGGCCCGGGCGCCGCGAAGGAGGGCCGTGTGTTCGGCCTGAGCGACTGGCTGGCCGAGCGGTACCTGGCGAACCACACCGAGATGTACGCGCGGGTCGCCCGGCGACGGCGCGAGGTGTACCTGCGGCCCTACGTCGGCTACACCGCCCTCGGCCTGGCGCTGGCGGCGCTCGTGCTGGTCGCCGCCGCGCGGGCCGGCGCCAGCGGTGAGCTCGACCTCACCCGGCTCGCGCTGGTGCTGCAGGCGGCGATGGCCGCGCTGCTGCTCGGCGAGTACTACGTCGAGTGCGACGTGCCGACGCAGTACGGCATGCTCGCGGTCGCGGCCAAGGCGCGGCTGGAGGAGCGCGTGGCCGCAGCGGCCGCGGCCGCCGGCCCGACGGCCGCTCCCCCCGCCCGCCCCGCCGATCGCGCCGCCGTCACGCAGCCGACCGACGAGGGCGCCCGCGGGGGCCTCGCACCCGCGGCGCCCGAGGCCGGTATCCGGTTCGAGGGCGTGCACTTCACCTACCCCGGCTCGCGCACGCCGGTCCTCGACGGCCTCGACCTGGAGCTGCCGGCCGGTCGCTCGACGGCGATCGTCGGCGTCAACGGGGCGGGCAAGACCACGCTCGTCAAGCTCCTGACCCGGCTCTACGAGCCGGCGGCCGGGCGGATCACCGTCGACGGCGTCGACGTCGCCGGTGTCGACGCCGACGAGTGGCGCCGGCACATCGGCGTGATCTTCCAGGACTTCGTGCGGTTCGAGCTGTCCGCGGCCGACAACATCGCCGTCGGCGCCCCGCACCTGGCGGACCCGGACGGTGTCCGCGCCGCCGCGCACCGGGCGGGCGTGCTCGACGTCGTCGAGGCCCTGCCGAGGGGCTTCGACAGTCCGCTGGCCCGCGCGTACGAGGGCGGCGCCGACCTGTCCGGCGGGCAGTGGCAGCGGATCGCCATCGCCCGGGCGCTGTACGCCGTGCACGCGGGTGCGCGGGTGCTCGTGCTCGACGAGCCGACGTCGGCGCTCGACGTGCGCGCCGAGGTCGCCTTCTTCGACCGGTTCGTCGAGCTCACGGCCGGGGTGACCTCCCTGCTCATCTCCCACCGGTTCTCGTCCGTGCGGCGGGCCGACCGGATCGTCGTCGTCGACGGCGGCCGGGTGGTCGAGCTGGGGTCCCACGACGAGCTGATGGCCGCCGACGGCCACTACGCGCGCCTGTTCCACCTCCAGGCGGAGCGGTTCGCCGCGGGGCTCGACGCCGAGGGTGAGCTCCTGGCCGCGGCGCCCGCCGAGCCCGCCGCGACGGGGTCGGAGGAACGATGAAGGACGTCGTCCGGGGCACCTGGGCCTACACCCGCACGTGCTGGCGGCTCGACCCGCGACGGGCGTGGATCTCCCTGGCCCTCATGCTCGCCCAGGCGGCCGCGCTCCCGCTCGCCGCACCCGCGCTCGCCGCCCTCACGGACGCCGCCGTCGCGCACGACGCCGACGGGGCCACGTGGGCCGCCGTCGCGGTGGCGGTCACCGTCATCGCCTCGCTGACGGCCGGGCACTTCGCGCACATCTTCTACTTCGAGCTCGCCGAGACGGCGACGGGCAACCTCGACCGCCGCCTGATCGAGCTGGCGAACGGCTCGACGAGCATCGAGCACATGGAGCGGCCCGAGTACGCCGACCGGATCCAGGTGCTGCGCACGGAGATCAACCGCGCGGGCTTCCAGGCGCTCCAGGCCGTGCTGGCCGCCGTCGGGCTGGGCCTGGCGATCGCGATCACCGGTGTGCTGCTCGGGCGGCTGGACCCGTGGCTGCTCCTGCTGCCGCTCGCGGCCGTGCCGCCGCTGCTCCTGGGGCGTCGCGCGGAGTCGATCCTGGGCCGGTCCCGGGACGACGCCGCGCAGGACGGCCGCCGGGCGCGGCACCTGCTCGAGCTCGGCACCGGCGCCGGCCCGGCGAAGGAGCTGCGGGTGGCCGGCCTGGCCGGCGTCGTCCGCAGCCGGTTCGCCGCCGCCTGGGACGGGGCGAGCCGGACCCTGGTCCGCGCCGAGGCCCGCGCGCTGTGGCCCCGGCTGCTCGGGCAGGTCGTGTTCGCCGCCGCGTACGTCGGCGCGACCCTCCTCGTCGTCCGCAACGCCGTGGCCGGGCGGGGTACCGCCGGCGACGTGATCCTCGTGCTCACGCTGGCCGCACAGGTCAACGGGCAGGTGGTTGCGGCGGTGAGCGTGCTGCAGACCCTGCAGCGGACCGCCACGGCGATGGTCGGCCTGGGCTGGGTCGAGGACCTCGTGACGGCGCCACCGGCCCACGGCCTGCCCGAGGACGCCCCCGTCCCCGCCCGGCTCACCGGAGGGATCCGCCTGACGGGCGTCGCGTTCACCTACCCCGGCACGGACCGGCCGGTGCTCGCCGGCGTCGACCTCGACCTGCCGGCCGGCACCACGGTGGCCGTCGTCGGGGAGAACGGGGCCGGCAAGAGCACGCTCGTCAAGCTGCTGGCCCGGTTCTACGAGCCGACGACCGGCGCGATCACCGTGGACGGCGTCGACCTGCGGCGCATCCCCGTACGCGGCTGGCGCGAGCGGATCGCGGCCGGCTTCCAGGACTTCGCGCGCCTGGAGTTCCTCGCGCGCGAGACGGTCGGCGTCGGCGACCTGCCGAGGATCGACTCGGAGGCGGCGGTGCTCGATGCGCTCGACCGGGCGGACGCCGGCGCCCTGCTCGACCGCCTCGAGGACGGTCTGGACACCCAGCTCGGGCTGTCCGCCGATGGCACGGAGCTGTCCGGCGGGCAGTGGCAGAAGCTGGCCCTCGGGCGGGCGATGATGCGCACCTCGCCGCTGCTGCTCCTGCTCGACGAGCCGACCTCCGCCCTCGACGCACAGGCCGAGCACCAGCTCTTCGAGCGGTACGCGCACACCGCCCGCGAGGTGGGCGCCCGGACGGGCGCGATCACGGTGCTCGTCTCGCACCGCTTCTCCACCGTCCGGATGGCCGACCTGATCCTCGTGGTCGCCGACGGCCGGATCGTCGAGGCGGGAACGCACGAGGACCTCGTCACGGCGGACGGGCTGTACGCCGAGCTGTACGGTCTGCAGGCCGCCGCCTACAGCTGACCCCCCGACCGCTCACGCAAGGAGGTCCGGATGTACGTGCCCCGGCACTTCGCCGTCGACGACGCCACGACCGCCGAGTTCCTCGCGGGCGCCGGCGCGGCACACCTCGTGACCGCCACCGCCGAGGGCCTGGTCGCCACCCGGCTCCCCTACGTCTGGGCGCCCGAGGTCGGTGCGCACGGCGCGCTCCAGGCTCACGTGGCGCGGACCAACGACCAGTGGCGCCGGCCGCCGGTGGGCGAGGCGATGGCGATCGTGCACGGCCCCGACGCGTACGTGACCCCCTCCTGGTACGCGACGAAGGCCGAGCACGGGCGGGTGGTGCCGACGTGGAACTACGTCACGGCCCACGTGTACGGCCGGCTCGTCGTGCACGACGACGAGGACTGGCTCGCCGCGCACGTGCGCGCCCTCACGGAGCGCTTCGAGGCCGCCCGCCCGGAGCCGTGGGCGGTCGACGACGCCCCGCCGGCCTTCGTCGCGGGCCAGCTGCGCGCCGTCGTCGGCCTCGAGCTCGTGGTGACCCGCGTGGAGGCGAAGGCGAAGCTCAGCCAGAACCGATCGGACGCCGACCGGGCCGGCGTGGCTGCCGGGTTCGCCTCCGCCGGGGACGCACGGATGGCCGACGCCGTCCGTGCCGCCGCGAGTCGTAAGGTCGGTGCATGACCTCGACCTCCCCGGATTCCCCCACGCGCCCGGCCACCGCCGTCGACGCCGTCGCCGACCAGTACCTGACCGCCTACTGCCGGCTCAACCCGTTCGCGGCCACGGCGATGGGCGTGCCGGGCTACGACCACCTGGCCACGGACCTCTCGCCGGCCGGCTGGGACGCGATGGCGGCCTCGGCGCGCGACACCCTCGCGGAGCTGGCCACGGGCGAGCCCGCGGACGACGTGGACCGCGTGACGATCGCCGCGATGCAGGAGCGCCTCGGCCTGGAGGTGGCGCTGCACGAGGCGGACGAGTGGACCGGCCAGCTGAACAACATCGCCTCCCCGGTGCAGGAGATGCGCGACATCTTCGACATCATGCCGACGTCGACGCCGGAGCACTGGGAGAACATCGCCCTGCGGATGGCCGCGCTGCCCGACACCGCGGCGGGCGTCATCGAGTCGCTGCGGCTGGCGGCCTCCCGGGGCCGGGTGGCCCCGATCCGCCAGGTCTCCGAGTGCATCACGCAGGCGGACGAGATCGCCGCCGCAGGCTCGTTCTTCGACACGTTCGTGACCGGCGCCGAGGTGGACGCGGCACTCGACGACTCCGCCGCCTGCCAGGCGATCCGCAAGGCTCTCGGTGAGGGTGCCGAGGCCGCGCGTCGGGCGTACGGGCAGCTCGCGGACTTCCTGCGGGACGAGCTCGCGCCGCAGGCGCCGCAGGACGACGCCGCCGGCCGTGACCGCTACCCGCTGTGGTCGCAGTACTTCCTCGGCGCGCGCGTGGACCTCGAGGAGACCTACGCGTGGGGTCTGGACGAGCTCGCGCGCGTCGTCGCCGAGCAGGAGGCCATCGCCGCCGAGATCGCCGGTCCCGGGGCGAGCGTCGCCGACGCCGTGGCGAAGCTCGACGCGGACCCGGCCCGCCGGCTCGAGGGCACGGCGGCGCTGCGCGCGTGGATGCAGGAGACCTCCGACGCCGCGATCGCCGCGCTGAACGGCGTGCACTTCGACATCCCGGAGCCCGTGCAGCGGCTCGAGTGCCGCATCGCGCCCACGCAGAGCGGCGGCATCTACTACACCGGCCCGTCCGACGACTTCTCGCGGCCCGGCCGGATGTGGTGGTCCGTCCCTGCCGACGTCACGACCTTCAACACCTGGCGCGAGAAGACGACCGTCTACCACGAGGGCGTCCCCGGCCACCACCTGCAGATCGGCCAGGCCGTCTACCTGCGCCAGACCCTCAACGCCTGGCGCCGGCTGGGCTGCTGGGTGAGCGGCCACGGCGAGGGCTGGGCGCTGTACGCCGAGCGCCTCATGGCCGACCTCGGGTTCCTCGACGACCCGGGCGACCGCCTCGGGATGCTCGACGGCCAGCGGATGCGCGCGGCGCGCGTGGTCATCGACCTCGGCGTGCACCTCGGGCTGCCCGCGCCCGCGCAGTGGGGCGGCGGCACCTGGGACGCGGACAAGGCCTGGGAGTTCTTCAAGGCGAACGTGAACATGCCGGAGTCCTTCCTGCGGTTCGAGCTCAACCGGTACCTGGGCTGGCCCGGGCAGGCACCCGCCTACAAGATCGGGCAGCGCCTGTGGGAGCAGGCCCGCGACGAGTACGTCGCCGGCGCCCGCGCCCGCGGCGAGACCGGTGACCTCAAGGCGTTCCACGCCCGCGCACTCTCGCTCGGGTCCGTCGGCCTCGACGTCCTGCGGGACGCCCTGCGGTGAGGTTCGTCCTCGCGTCCGCGTCCCCCGCCCGCCTGGCCACGCTCACGTCCGCCGGCTTCGCGCCGGAGGTCCGCGTGTCGGGCGTCGACGAGGACGCGGCGCTCGCGGCCGCGCGTGCCGACCGTGGGGAACCTCCCCACGGTCGGCACGTCATGGGCAGCTCGACCGCCGACGACGTCCTCGTCCTCGCCCGCGCGAAGGCGGAGGCCGTCGCGCGCGACGAGAGCGGCGCCGTCGTGCTGGGGTGCGACTCCATGCTCGAGCTCGACGGCCGGCAGCTGGGCAAGCCCGCCGACGCCGCGGAGGCCGTGGAGCGATGGCGCGCGATGCGCGGGCGCTCGGGCGTGCTGCACACCGGCCACTGGCTCGTCGACACGCGCGAGCCCGACCGGGCCGCCGGCGCGACGGCCTCGACCGTCGTGCACTTCGCCGAGCTCAGCGACCGCGAGATCGAGGCGTACGTCGCCACGGGCGAGCCGCTCGCGGTGGCCGGGGCGTTCACCGTCGACGGGCTCGGGGGCCCGTTCGTCACCGCGATCGAGGGCGACTACCACGCCGTCGTCGGGGTGAGCCTGCCCCTGCTGCGCGACCTGCTGGGCGACCTCGGGCTCGGCGTCGTCGACCTCTGGGCGCGGTAGTCGCGCCGACCACGGCGGGCAGGCGTTCGCGCCCGCCCGCCGGGCGTGGTCGGCGCGCCACAACCGCCGATGCCGACGGTTGGCGGGACCGGACAGTCTTGGTCGCCGCAGGGGCCGGATGGCGGGACCGGGCAGCCGCTGACGTTACGGTGAGCCGTGCCCGCAGCCCCCTCGATCACCAAGGTGCTCATCGCCAACCGCGGTGAGATCGCCGTCCGCGTGGCGCGCGCGTGCGCCGACGCCCAGATCGCCTCCGTCGCCGTGTACGCGAACCCTGACCGCGAGGCGCTGCACGTCCGGCTGGCCGACGAGGCCTACGCCCTGGACGGCGAGCGCGCCGCCGACACCTACCTCGACGCGACCAAGCTCATCGACGTGGCGCTGCGCTGCGGCGCCGACGCCGTCCACCCCGGCTACGGCTTCCTCTCCGAGAACGCCGGCTTCGCCCGCGCCGTGATCGACGCCGGCCTGGTGTGGATCGGGCCGCCGCCGGAGGCGATCGAGGCGCTCGGCGACAAGGTGCGGGCGCGGCACATCGCGCAGGCGGTCGGGGCGCCGCTCGTGCCCGGCACGCCCGACCCGGTGGCCGACGTCAGCGAGGTGCACGCCTTCGTGGCGGAGCACGGCCTGCCGATCGCCATCAAGGCGGCGTTCGGCGGCGGCGGGCGCGGCCTGAAGGTGGTTCGCGACGCCGCGGAGGTCGACGCCCAGTTCGAGTCCGCGGTCCGCGAGGCGACCGCGGCGTTCGGCCGCGGGGAGTGCTTCGTGGAGCGCTACCTCGACGCGCCGCGACACGTGGAGACCCAGTGCCTGGCGGACGCGCACGGGACCGTCGTCGTGGTCTCCACGCGCGACTGCTCGCTGCAGCGCCGGCACCAGAAGCTCGTCGAGGAGGCGCCTGCGCCGTTCCTCACCGCCGAGCAGGAGCGCACGCTCCGCGAGGCCTCGATCGCCATCCTGCGCGAGGCCCGGTACGTCGGGGCGGGCACGTGCGAGTTCCTCGTCGGCGCCGACGGCACCGTGTCGTTCCTCGAGGTGAACACGCGCCTCCAGGTGGAGCACCCTGTGACCGAGGAGGTCACGGGCATCGACCTGGTCCGCGAGCAGCTGCGCATCGCCGTCGGCGAGCCGCTCGGCTACACCGAGGTCGCCGCGCGCGGCCACAGCCTGGAGTTCCGGATCAACGGCGAGGACCCCGCCGCGGGCTTCCTGCCGGCGCCGGGACGGCTCACCCGGCTCCGCTTCCCCGCGGGCCCGGGCGTGCGCGTGGACAGCGGCGTCGTCGAGGGCGACACCGTCTCCGGCGCCTTCGACTCGATGATCGCCAAGGTCGTCGTCACGGGCGCGACCCGGCAGCAGGCCATCGAGCGGGCGCGGCGCGCCCTCGAGGAGATGGACGTCGCGGGCATCCCGACGGTGCTGCCCTTCCACCGTGCCGTGCTGCAGGACCCCGACTTCGCCCCCGCCGAGGCGGACCGCCCGTTCGCAGTGCACACGCGCTGGATCGAGACGACGTTCGCGCACCGGCTCCCCGGGCTGCCCGGGCAGGCCGCGCCGTCGGCGGCCGGCAACGACGCCGACGCGCCCGCGGCGACCGAGCGGGTCGTCGTCGAGGTCGGCGGGAAGCGGATCGAGGTCGTGCTGCCGGCCGGGCTCGGGCTCGGCGCACCGCGCGCCCGCGGGGGCGCGCCGCGGCGGACCCGCCGGGCGCCGGGCCGCGCCGTCGGCGCCGCGAGCGGGACGGCGCTGACCTCCCCCATGCAGGGCACCATCGTCAAGGTCGCGGTCGCGGAGGGCGACGTCGTCGCCGAGGGCGACCTCGTCGTCGTGCTCGAGGCGATGAAGATGGAGCAGCCCCTCGTGGCGCACCGCCCGGGCCGGATCGCCGCCCTGGTGGCCGACGTCGGCGCGAGCGTCGGCGCCGGGACCCCGATCTGCGAGATCGTCGACACCGAGCCCGCGGCGTGACGGCGCCCCGGGGCACCGGGGACGCCTGGGTGGAGTGCGCCTGCGGGCGCCGCCACTGGGGACGCTTCGGCGCCGCGGGCCTGCTCCTGGCGCGCCGGACGGCGCAGGGCGTGCAGGTGCTGCTGCAGCACCGCGCGCTCTGGAGCGACCAGGGCGGCACCTGGGGGCTGCCGGGCGGGGCCCTGGCCGAGGGCGAGGCACCGGTGCACGGCGCCTTGCGGGAGGCGGCCGAGGAGGCGGGCGTCGACCCCGCGCACGTCGCGGTCCGCGACACGTACGTGCTGGACCACGGCGCCTGGGCCTACACGACGGCGATCGGCTGGGTGACCGGGCCGCAGGACGTGCGGCCGACCGACGACGAGAGCCTCGAGATCGTGTGGGTCGACGTCGACGACGTCGCGAACCGTCCCCTGCTCGTGGCGTTCGGTGCCGCGTGGCCGGAGCTGCGCCGACGGATCCTGGCGCAGGCGGAGGATGCGCTACAGTCCTCGGGTTAGGTAAGCCTTACCTATTCGGGGGTCTCATGCTCGCCAACGTCCTCATCGGTCTCCGCGAGGGCATGGAGGCGGCGCTCGTCGTCAGCATCCTGGTCGCCTACCTCGTGCGGACGGGGCGCACCGCGCACCTGCGCCACGTGTGGACCGGCGTCGGCGCCGCCGTCGCGCTGTCCGCGGCCGTCGGCGCCGTCCTCACCTTCGGCCCCACCCGCCTGGGAGAGCGCGCCGAGGAGACCCTGGCGGGCGTCCTGTCCGTGCTCGCCGTCGCGCTCGTCACCTGGATGGTGTTCTGGATGGCGCGCACGGCACGGCACCTCAAGCGCGGCCTCGAGGCGCGGCTGGACGGCGCCGTCGCGAACGGCGGCTGGGCCGTCCCCGTCCTCTCCTTCCTCGCAGTGGCCCGCGAGGGCGTCGAGACCGCCCTGTTCCTGTGGGCGGGCGCGGGCGCGACGGCGGGCACCTCCCCCGCGCTCGGCGCCGGCCTGGGCATCGCCGCCGCGGTGGTGCTCGGCTGGGCGGTGTACCGCGGGGCCGTCCGGCTCGACCTGCGGGCATTCTTCACCTGGACCGGGTTCTCGCTCGTCGTCATCGCCGCCGGCGTCCTCGCCTACGGCGTCCACGAGCTCCAGGAGGTCGGCCTCGTGCCCTGGGGCACCGCGACGGCGTACGACGTGTCGGGCGCCGTCCCGCCGGACGGGACGCTCGGGGTGGTGCTGCGCGGGCTCGTCAGCTACTCGGCGGCGCCGAGCTGGACCATGGTCGCGGTCTGGTGGGTCTACCTGGGCGTGGTCGCCACGGCGTACGCCCGGGCGGTCCGGCACCGCGCACCGGCCCCGGCAGCCACCGCTGCGTCGTCGGGCACCGCAGCGCCGTCGGGCACCGCAGCGCCGTCGGGCACCGCAGGGCTGGCCGAGCCGGCTGCGCGGGCGGGCGCGGGCGCCTGACCCGCCGGCCGGGACCTCGCGGCTAGGCCGGCACGACCGGCAGCAGGCGCGCGACCTCGGCGATGGACCCCGACAGCGACGGGTACACCGTGAAGGCGTGCGCGACGTCGTCGGCCGTGAGCCGCTGGGCGACCGCAAGCGTGACCGGGAAGATGAGCTCGCCCGCGCGGGGCGCCACCACGATCCCGCCGAGCACGATGCCCGTCGAGGCGTGCGCGAACAGCTTCACGAAGCCGTCGCGCATGCCCAGCATCTTGGCGCGTGGGTTGCGGGCGAGCTCGAGGCGGCTGGTCACGTACCGGGTGCCGGCCTCCTCGAGCGAGCGCTGCGAGGCGCCGACGCTCGCGATCTCCGGGGCGGTGAACACGTTGGCGGCGACGGTGCGCAGGTCGAGCGGAGCGACCGCGCCGCCGAGCGCGTGCGCCATCGCGATCCGGCCCTGCATGGCGGCGACGGAGGCGAGCGGCCAGACGCCCGTGCAGTCCCCCGCGGCGTAGACGCCGGGCGCGGTGGTGCGCGAGACCCGGTCGACGTCCACGTGCCCGGAGGGCGTGAGCCGCACGCCCGCCTCGGCGAGCCCGAGGCCGCCGGTCGAGGGCACCGAGCCGACCGCGAGCAGGCAGTGGCTGCCGGTGACGACGCGGCCGTCGTCCAGGGTGACCACGACCTCGTTCCCGTCGCGGCGCACCGAGGACGCGCGGGAGCGGCTCAGCACCGTCATCCCGCGCGCGCGGAACACCTCCTCGATCACGTCCGCGGCGTCGGCGTCCTCGCTGGGCAGCACGCGGTCCCGCGAGGAGACGAGGACGACGTCGCAGCCGAGCGCCCCGAACGCGCCCGCGAACTCCGCGCCGGTCACGCCGGAGCCGACGACGACGAGCCGCTCGGGGAGGTCGGCCAGGCCGTAGACCTGCGTCCAGTCGAGGATCCGCTCGCCGTCCGGCACGGCGTCGGGCAGGACGCGCGGCGTGGCACCCGTGGCGACGAGGACGGCGTCGGCGTCGAGCGCGAGCGGCGACCCCTCGGCCGGCGCGACGACGACGCGGTGCGGCCCGTCCAGCCGTGCGCGGCCCTCCTCGACGTGGACCCCGATGGACTCCAGGCGCGCCCGGATGTCGGCCGACTGCGCCGCGGCGAGCTCGCGCACCCGCTCGTTGACGCGGCCGAGGTCGACGGCGAACGGGCCGGCCTCGTCGCGGTCGCCGACGTTGCGGATGCCCAGCTCGGGCGCACGGGCGGCGATCGTCATCCACTCGGCGGTGGCGATGAGCGTCTTGGACGGCACCACGTCGGTCAGCACGGCCGCGCCGCCGAGCCCGTGCTCCTCGACCAGCGTCACGTGCGCCCCGGCGCGGGCGGCCACGAGCGCCGCCTCGTACCCGCCGGGGCCGCCGCCGATCACGACGACGCGAGCGCCGGTGCGGACGTCGGACAGGGGTGCGGGCTCGGGGAGCCCGGGCGTCGTCGCGGTCACCCGTGCCATTGTGCCCCGTTGCACCGTGTTAAACCCCTCGGCGCTAGCCTCGATCCATGACGACCCACGTTTCCCCAGGCGCCGCCACGGACCCGTTCGAGACCGCCCGATCGGCGGCCGCGACCCTGTCCGAGCTCACCGGCGTCTCCCACTTCGACGTCGCCCTCGTGCTCGGCTCCGGCTGGGGCGGTGCGGCGGATCTCATCGGCGAGACCGTCGCCGAGGTGCCCGCCCACGAGGTGCCCGGCTTCAACGCCCCCGCCGTGGCGGGCCACGGCGGGATGCTCCGCGCGGTCCGCCTGCGCGACGGCGCGCGGCACGCCCTCGTGCTCGGGGCCCGCACCCACCTGTACGAGGGGCGCGGCGTGCGCGCCGTCGTCCACGGGGTGCGCACGGCCGCCGCGGCCGGCGCGACGACCCTCGTGCTCACCAACGGCTGCGGCGGGCTCGACCCCTCGTGGGGCCCCGGCACCCCCGTGCTCATCAGCGACCACCTCAACCTCACGGCGACCTCGCCGCTCGAGGGTGCGACCTTCGTCGACCTGACCGACCTGTACTCCTCCCGCCTGCGCGCGATCGCGCACGAGGTCGACCCCGACCTGCCCGAGGGCGTCTACGCCCAGTTCCCCGGCCCGCACTACGAGACCCCCGCCGAGGTCGCGATGGCCGGCCGGATGGGCGCCCACCTCGTGGGGATGTCCACCGCGCTCGAGGCGATCGCCGCGCGGCACGCCGGCATGGAGATCCTCGGCATCTCGCTCGTGACCAACCTCGCCGCGGGCGTCGGGACCGAGGCCCTGGCGCACGAGGAGGTCCTCGAGGCCGGGCGTGCGGCCGGTCCCCGGATCAGCCGCCTGCTCGCCGAGATCGTGGGGCGGATCTGATGGCGACCGGCGCCGAGACCGTGCCCTTCGACCCTGACCTCGCCGCGCGCGTGCGCGCCTGGATCGACGACGACCCGGACGCCCAGACCGCGCGTCACCTCGCCGACCTGCTCGACCTCGCGGGCGAGTCCACCGACGACGAGACGATGCGGATCGCCGCGCGTCAGGAGCTCGCCGACCGGTTCGCCGGCTTCCTCGAGTTCGGCACGGCCGGCCTGCGCGGAGCCCTCGGCGGCGGCCCCAACCGGATGAACCGGGCCGTCGTCATCCGGACGGCGGCCGGGCTCGTCCGCTACCTCGGCGACGTGCTGGGCGCCGACGCGCGCCCGCGCGTCGTCATCGGGTACGACGCGCGGTACCTGTCCGACACGTTCGCGCGCGACACGGCCGCCGTCGTCACGGCGGCGGGCGGCGAGGCGCTGCTGATGCCCCGGTTCCTGCCGACGCCGGTCCTCGCCTTCGCGGTCCGGCACCTGCACGCGGACGCGGGTGTCATGGTCACGGCCAGCCACAACCCGCCGCAGGACAACGGCTACAAGGTCTACCTGGGCGGGCGCGTCGTCACGGACGCCGGCCAGGGCGTGCAGATCGTGCCCCCGCACGACGCCGAGATCGCCGCGCGCATCGCCGCGGTGCCGTCGGTGACGTCGGTGCCGCGCGTCCAAAGCGGCTGGACCACGCTCGGCGAGGACGTCGTGGACGCGTACCTGGCCGCCGTGGGATCGCTCGCGACGCCCGGGACGCCACGGGACCTGCGCATCGTCACGACGCCGCTGCACGGCGTGGGTGGCGAGCTCGTCGCGCGCGTCCTCGCCGGGGCCGGGTTCACGGACCTCACCGTGGTTCCCGAGCAGGCTCAGCCCGACCCAGCGTTCCCCACGGTGGCGTTCCCCAACCCGGAGGAGCCGGGCGCCATCGACCTCGCGCTCGCCCTCGCGGACGCCACGGGGGCCGACCTGGTCATCGCCAACGACCCCGACGCCGACCGGTGCGCCGCCGCGGTGCGCGACCCGCGGGCGGCCTCCGCGCACGGCGCGGACAGCGCCCGCGCGGCCGGCTGGCGCATGCTGCACGGCGACGAGGTCGGCGCGCTCCTGGGCGACGACGTCGCCCACAGGCTCGCCGCGGCCGGCACGACGTCGGGCGTGCTCGCGAGCTCGATCGTGTCGTCGCGGCTGCTCGCCCGCATCGCGGCCGACCACGGGCTCGCGTACCGCTCGACCCTGACCGGGTTCAAGTGGATCGCCCGCGTGGACGGTCTCGCGTTCGGCTACGAGGAGGCGCTCGGCTACTGCGTGGCGCCCGACGTCGTCCGCGACAAGGACGGCCTCTCGGCGGCGCTGCTGCTCGCGCAGCTGGCGGCGCGCGTCAAGGCGGAGGGGCGCACGCTCGTCGACGTCCTGGACGACCTGGCCGTGCGGCACGGGCTGCACCTGACCGACCAGCTGTCCGCGCGGTTCGCCGACCTGGCGGCCATCGGCGCGACGATGGACCGGGTCCGCTCGGCGCCGCCGTCGACGCTGGCCGGGTCGCCCGTGGTGTCCGTGGAGGACCTGGCCCGCCCCGAGCCCGGTCCGGACGCCCTGCCGCCGACCGACGGGCTCCGCCTGCTCGCCGAGGACGGCACCCGCGTCGTCGTGCGGCCGAGCGGCACCGAGCCCAAGGTGAAGTGCTACCTCGAGGTCATCGTGCCGGTGACCGGCGAGGGCCCTGACCCAGTCGGCGACGCGCGGCGCACCGCCCGGGCGCGCCTGGACGCGGTGCGCGACGACGTCGCCGCCGCCCTGGGGCTCGAGGGCTGACCTCGCCGCACACGACGAAGGGTCCGCGTCCTCGGACGCGGACCCTTCGTCGTTCGGGCTCAGTAACCCGAGCCGGTCGGCTGGTCGGCCGCGGCGGCCTCGTCCAGGGTCTCCAGCACCGCCTTCGTGCCGGACAGCCCCAGGCGCGTGGCACCGGCGGCGATCATCGCCCGCGCGGCCGCGCCGGTGCGGATGCCGCCCGAGGCCTTCACGCCCAGACGGCCGCCCACGGTCGCGGCCATGAGCTCGACCGCGTGCACGCTGGCGCCGCCCGCCGGGTGGAAGCCCGTGGAGGTCTTCACGAAGTCCGCGCCGGCGGCCTCGGCCGCCTCGCACGCCTTGACGATCTGCTCGTCGGTGAGCGCGGCCGACTCGATGATGACCTTGAGGACGGTCGGCTCGGGCACCGCGGCGCGCACGGCGGCGATGTCGGCCTGGACGTAGTCCCAGTCGCCTGCCACCGCGGCGCCGACGTCGATGACCATGTCGATCTCGTCCGCGCCGTCGCCGACGGCCCGGGTCGCCTCGGCCGCCTTGATCTCGCTGCGGTGCTTGCCCGAGGGGAAGCCGCACACGGCGGTCACGCGGACCTCGCCGCCGTCGACCGGCAGCATCGAGGGCGAGACGCACACGGACCACACGCCGAGGGAGCGCGCCTCGGCGACGAACGCGGCGACGTCGGCCGCCGTCGCCTCCGGCTTGAGCAGGGTGTGGTCGACCATCTGGGCGACCGCGGCCGCGTCGAGGGGCTGCGGGGTTGCCGACGAGGGGCTGGTGGTCATGCGCGGTGCCGTCCGTTCGCTGGTTCGGTGTAGGCGGGAAGGATGACGTCGTCGACGAGCGCGGACCGCTCGTCGAAGGGTCGGAAGGCGGACCAGGCGGCCGTCAGGGCGACGTCGCGCAGATCCGCGAGCGTCCAGCCGGCGTCCGCGACGAGGCCGTGCAGCTCCGTCGTCGGCGACGTGCCGGACATCAGCCGGTTGTCGGTGTTCACGGTCACGGCGAAGCCCAGCCGCAGCAGGGCGGTCACCGGGTGGGTGGCGACCGAGGCCGCGGCGCCGGTCTGCACGTTCGACCGGGGGCACAGCTCGAGCGGGACCTGCTGGTCCAGCACCCACTGGGCCAGGCGGCCCAGCTGCGCGCCGTCCAGGCCGAGCCGGTCGTCGTCGGTCGGCTCGCCGAAGGCGATGTCGTCGACGATCCGGGCCCCGTGACCGATCCGCAGGGCGCCCGTGCGGTGCACCGCCTCGGCGATGGACTCCAGGCCCGCGCCCTCACCGGCGTGCACGGTGACGGGGAAGCTCGCGTCGCGCAGCGTGCGCAGGGCGTTCTCGTGGCGCAGCGCCGGGTAGCCGGCCTCCGGACCGGCCACGTCGAAACCGACGACCCCCGAGTCCCGGTTGGCCAGGGCGAGCTCGGCCGTCCAGTCGCCGGAGTCGAGGTGCCGCAGCGCGGTGAGCAGCTGACCGGCGACGATCCGCCGGCCCGCGTCCGCCGCCTCCGCGACGCCCTCCTCGAGGCCGCCCCGGACGGCGTCGACGACCTGCTGCGGCGTGAGGCCCCCGCGCAGGTGCTGCTCGGGCGCGTAGCGGAGCTCGGCCAGCACGACGCCGCCGGCCGCGAGGTCCGCCACCGCCTCCCGCGCGACGCGCGCGAGCCCGTCGGCCGTCTGCATGACGGCGATCGTGTGGTCGAACGTCTCGAGGTACCGCTCGAGCGACCCCGCCGACGCGCTCTCGACGAACCAGCGGCCCAGCTCGTCGGGGTCGTCCGTCGGCAGGCGGTGGCCCACCGCGGCCGCGAGCTCGACGATCGTCGCCGGCCGCAGCCCGCCGTCCAGGTGGTCGTGCAGCGAGACCTTGGGCAGCGCCCGGACCTCGTCGAACGACAGCTCGGTGCTCATGCGGTCGGGTACTCCTCGTCGTCGTCCGGCACGTCCTGCGCCTGCTCGATCAGGTCGTGCTCGGCTGCGTCGTCGCGCGCCCGGGGCGGCTCGGGCGGCAGCCCGCGCGCGCCGAGCGCCTGCTCGAGCGCGTCCGCCTCGCCGGCGTCGGTCGGCAGCTCCGCCGGGACCTCGTCGGCGTCGGCCGGCTCGTCCGGGTCGGCACGGTACTCCGCGGCCTCTGCCGCCTCCGCCGCCAGGTCGGGCCGCGGCGCCGCGGGCTGCCGCGCCGGGTCGACGGGCATGGTCCCCCGCTCGGGCGTCGGGATCCGGGCGTCCTCGGGCGGGACCAGCCCCGCGTCGGCCCAGCTGTCCTCGGGTGTCGTGCTCATCGCACTGCCTCCCCCTCCGTCGATCGCGCGGACGCCCGAGCAGCTCATGGGCGCCACGTGCCGTCACTCCATCCTTGTCCCCCACCGTGGCGGCTGCCAATCATGGTCGCCGACGGCAGGCCTCCCCGCCGCCATCGCTCAGCGGGGCAGCACCGCCCACGTGAGGTGCGCCCAGTTGCCGAGGGCGGGGTGCGCCGCCCCTCCCCGGAGGACCGCGGCGTCCGCGTGCACGACGGCGCCGCGACCCGGCTCCCACAGGTCGAGCCCCCCGTCGCGCTCGGCGACGGCGAGCACCACGTGCCGCGGCACGGCCGTGCCCCAGCCGCGCGAGCTGTCCCCGCCGGTCAGGAGCGGCACCGGGATGCCGGCGTCCACCGCCGCCCCGACGCGGACCAGGCCGGCCTCGAGCGCGGCGGGGTCGGAGTCGTCGAGGACGGCGTGCGTGAACAGCACCCCGAGGTAGCGCGCCGAGCGCGCCAGCGCCCAGGGCGGCGTGCCGAGCGCCTCCGGCCACGGCAGGCCGGCCACGGCGCGCCGCGTCGCCCGGCGGTGCACCACACGGTGCACGACGGCGAAGCGGGTCCGGGTGGAAGCCTGCCGGAGGCGGCGCAGGACGTCGTCGGGTGCCCCGGCGAGCTCCGGCGGGCGCTCCGCCGCGAGCAGCCGCCCGCTCGCGAGCCACAGCGCCAGCAGGGGGTCGCCCTGCGCGGCGAGCATGGTCAGGACGGCAGCCCCGCACGTGCGGCCGGTGGCCTGGCGGCCGTCACGGCCCAGCTCGGTCACCGGGTCCCACACGGCCGCCCGCTCGCGCGGCGTCAGCTCGTCCCAGGCGCGCGCCAGGGCGTCCGCCGCCGCGGGGTCACCCGTGGCCGCGAGCGCGCGCCGCCACGGCGCGGCGCCCGGCGGATCCTTGGCGACGACGTACCCGGCGCGCCACGGCGGGGGCGTCCGGCGCCACAGGCCGACCCGCCGCAGCACACCCCCGAGCTGGACCACCGATCAGGCCACCCGGTCGATGAGGAGCGGACGCTCGGGCGCGCGGGAGCCCTCCGGCGCGATCGTCACGGCCCCCTCCAGCGCCGCCCGGGCCCGCTCGAACCGCTCGGGGGTGTCGGTGAAGAGCGTCATCAGGGGCTCGCCGGCCCGCACGAGCGCGCCGGGCTTGGCGTGCAGCTCGATCCCCGCCCCGAACTGGACGGCGTCCTCCTTGCGCGCGCGGCCCGCGCCGAGCCGCCAGGCCGCGACGCCGACCGCCAGGGCGTCGAGCCCGACGAGCACGCCGTCCGCCGGCGCGAGCACCTGCTCGGACTCGCGCGCGGTCGGCAGGGGCGCGTCCGGGTCGCCGCCCTGGGCCGCGATCATCCGGCGCCACGCGTCCATCGCGCGGCCGTCCGCCAGCGCATCGGCGGGGTCGACGTCGCCCCGCCCGGCCGCGGCGAGCATCTCGCGCGCGAGCGCGACGGTGAGCTCGACGACGTCGGCCGGGCCGCCGCCCGCGAGCACCTCCACCGACTCGCGGACCTCGAGCGCGTTGCCCACGGTCAGGCCGAGCGGCGTGGACATGTCGGTGAGCAGGGCCACCGTCCGCACGCCCGCGTCGGTACCGAGGTCGACCATGGTCCGCGCGAGCTCGCGGGCCTGCGCGACGTCCTTCATGAACGCGCCGCTGCCGACCTTGACGTCGAGCACGAGCGAGCCGGTGCCCTCGGCGATCTTCTTGCTCATGATCGAGCTCGCGATGAGCGGGATCGCCTCGACCGTGCCGGTCACGTCGCGCAGCGCGTAGAGCTTGCGGTCGGCCGGCGCGAGCCCGGACCCGGCAGCGCAGATCACGGCGCCGACGTCCTCGAGCTGGGCGATCATCTGCTCGTTCGAGAGCGCGGCGCGCCACCCGGCGATCGACTCGAGCTTGTCGAGCGTCCCGCCGGTGTGGCCCAGGCCCCGCCCGGACAGCTGCGGCACGGCGACGCCGCACGCGGCGACCAGCGGCGCGAGCGGCAGCGTGATCTTGTCCCCGACACCGCCCGTCGAGTGCTTGTCCGCCGTCGGGCGCGAGAGCGAGGAGAAGTCCAGGCGCTCGCCCGAGGCGATCATCGCGGCGGTCCAGCGCGCGATCTCCTCGCGCTCCATCCCCTTGAGGAGGATGGCCATCGCGAGCGCGGACATCTGCTCGTCCGCGACGACGCCCCGCGTGTACGCGTCGACGACCCAGTCGATCTCCTCGGGCAACAGGCGCCCGCCGTCGCGCTTGGTCCGGATGATGTCGACGGCGTCGAACCGCTCGCTCATGCCCGCTCCTCCAGGTCCGCAGGTCCGAAGGCGTCCGGCAGCACCTCCCGCATGCTCCGGACGCCGCTCACTGTCTCCAGCAGCAGGTCGGGGCCGCCGTGCTCGTAGAGCAGCTGGCGGCACCGCCCGCAGGGCATCAGGACGTTCCCGTGCCCGTCGACGCAGCTGAACGCGACGAGCCGGCCGCCGCCGGAGGCCGCCAGGGCGCTCACGAGGCCGCACTCCGCGCACAGCGTCACGCCGTAGGAGGCGTTCTCCACGTTGCAGCCGACGACGACGCGGCCGTCGTCCACCAGCGCCGCCGCCCCCACCGGGAAGTGCGAGTACGGCACGTAGGCGTGCGTCATGACCTCCCGTGCGGCGGACCGCAACGACTCCCAGTCCACCTCGGGCACGTCCACTCCTTCGTCCAGGGGCGTGGTCCGCCCGGTCACTCCTTGATGTACGGCTCGCCGTCGGCGGCGGGCGCGCGGGACTTGCCCACGAGACCGGCGACCGCGAAGAGCGTGACGACGTACGGGAGCATGAGCATGAACTGGCTCGGCACCGGGGCACCGACCAGGCTCAGCATGTCCTTGAGGTTCGCCGCGAAGCCGAACAGCAGGGCCGCCATGGCCGCGCGGACCGGGTCCCACTTGCCGAAGATCACCGCGGCCAGGGCGATGAAGCCCGCGCCCGCCGTCATCTCCTTGCCGAAGGACGACACCGAGACGACCGTGTAGAAGGCGCCGCCGAGGCCGACCACGCCGCCCGCGATGAGCAGCGCGCGGTACCGGGTGAGCTCGACCTTGATGCCGACCGTGTCCGCGGCCTGCGGGTGCTCCCCGACGGCCCGCAGACGCAGGCCCCAGCGCGTGCGGTACAGCGCGAACCAGACGACGGGCACGGCCAGGTAGGCGAGGTAGACGAGCAGCGACTGGCGGAACAGCGCCGGACCGAAGATCGGCACGTCCGAGAGCACCGGGATCGCGATCGGCTTGAAGCGCTCCGTGTCGTTGAGCCGCTCGGCGTTGGGCACGAGCACCTCGGAGTAGAAGAAGCTCGTCAGGCCGACCACCAGCACGTTCAGCACCACACCGACGATGACCTGGTCGACCTTGTAGGTGATGGTGAAGACGCCGAGGACGACGGCGACGAGCATGCCGGCGACGATCGCCGCCACCAGCCCGGCGACGGGGCTGTCCGTGAGCGAGCCGGTGATCGCCGCCGCGAACGCTCCGAGGAGGAGCTGGCTCTCGATCGCGATGTTCACGACGCCGGCCCGCTCGCCGATCACACCGCCGAGGGCGCCGAAGAGGATCGGGACCGAGAGCAGCACGGCCCCGCCCACGAGGCGGGTCACGGGCAGGTCCTGCTGGCTGCCGGCGCCGGACCACGACAGGAAGGCCACCAGCAGCACGACGCCGAGGAGGATGCCGAGCCAGACGGACGGCTTGCGCTGGACACGCAGCAACGCCCACGCGGCGACGGAGACGAGCGCCGCGATCGCGACGCACACCCAGGCCACCGCCATGCCGGGCAGGGCGACGTCCGGCAGGCGCACGGCGTCGCCCTCGGCGCCCATGCGGTACCTGACGTCCCCGTCGCGCGGGACGAGGAGCAGGAGGAGCGCCATGGCCGCGGTCACGGCCGTGTAGGCGATCGCCGACTTGGCGCTGACGACGGCGACGCGCCGCAGGTCGGTGGACATCGGCGCCGACGACGGCGTCTCGACGGCGGTGCTCACGCGGCCACCTCCTTCGGCTGACGGCGGGCTCGCTTCTTCGGCCGGGCGCCCGGCTGCGGCAGGTGGAAGACCGCGCGCACGAGCGGCGGCGCCGCGATGAAGAGGACGATGAGGGACTGGATCACGAGCACGATCTCGATCGGGACGTTCTCGGACGCCTGCATCACCGAGCCGCCGGCCTTGAACGCACCGAACAGGATCGCGGCGGCCAGCACGCCGAACGGCGTCGAGCGACCCAGCAGCGCGACGGTGATGGCGTCGAAGCCGATGCCCGCGTCGATGTCCGAGGAGAACCCGGTCGTGACCGTGCCGAGCACCTGCGTGGTGCCCGCGAGGCCGATGAGCCCACCGGCCACGAGCATGACCGACACCGTGGTGCGCCGGACGTCGATGCCGGCGACGCGCGCGGCGTCGGGGTTCTCGCCGACGGCCCGGAACGCGAAGCCGAGGCGCGACCTGTTGAGCAGCCACCAGACCAGGACGACGGCGACGAGCGCGAAGACGAAGCCGAGGTTCAGCTTGTACTGGGCACCCAGCAGCCGGGGCATGATCACCGTGTCCGCCATGGGAGGCGTCTTCGGGTTCGAGGAGCCCGGCGCCTGGAGCAGGCCGGGCGTCGCGAGCATGTACGAGATCAGGTAGAACGCGACGTAGTTCAGCATGATCGTCGTGATGACCTCGTGGGCGCCGGTCGCCGCCTTCAGCAGACCGGCGATGCCCGACCAGATCGCACCCGCCGCGATGCCCGCGGTCATGGCGACGACGAGGTGCAGGACGATCGGCAGGTCGACGCCGAAGCCGACCCAGCCCGCCGCGGCCGCGGCCACGAGCATCTGGCCACGACCACCGATGTTGAACAGGCCGGCGCGGAACGCGAGGGCCACGCCGAGGCCGGCGCCGATCAGCGGCGTCGCGAAGTTCAGCGAGCTCATGAACGGCTTGATGCCACCCGCGAAGTCGTCGGCGCGGAAGTCCCAGACGGCGCCGCGGAACAGGGCCGCGTACGCACCGCCGACGGCGCTGCCGATGGCCGAGAACGTGTCCTGAGGCCGGCTGAAGAAGTAGCCCGAGGCGTCCTGCACGCCCTTGTCGGTCACGGCGATCATGACGGATCCGGCGAGCACCGCGAGCACCACGGCGCCGAGCGAGACCGCCCAGCCGCCGGACGTCACGCGGCGGAGCGCCTCGCGCCAGCGGTCGCCGTCGTCGGGCGCCTTCGTGCCGGCCGGGCGCACCGGGGGCTCGTCGCCCACGTGCTGCGGGGCAGCCACCGACGTCCCGCCGAGCTGGCTGTCGTCGACGCTCATGCCGCCTCCGTCCCATGGGCCGGGATGCCGGCCATCATCAGGCCGAGCACGTCGCGCGGGGTGTCGGCGGGGACGATCCCGACCACACGGCCGCGGTACATGACGAGGATCCGGTCGCCCAGGGCGACCGCCTCGTCGAGCTCGGTGGACACCACGACGACGGGGACCCCCGCGTCGCGCGTGGCGATGATCCGCTTGTGGATGAACTCGATCGAGCCGACGTCGACGCCGCGCGTCGGCTGCGCCGCCACGAGCAGCCGCAGGTCGCGCGAGAGCTCGCGCGCCACCACGACCTTCTGCTGGTTGCCGCCCGACAGCTGGCCGACCGGCTCGTCGATGCCCTGGGTGCGGATGTCGAACTCCTCCACCGACCTCGTCGCGAACTCGTCGCGCAGGCCGAGCTGGAGCACGCCGCGGCGGACGAAGGGCGGCGCGTTGGTGCGGTCGAGGATGAGGTTCTCGGCGACGCTGAACGCGCCGACCAGGCCGTCGGTGCTGCGGTCCTCGGGGATGAACCCGACGCCCTCGTCGAGGATCCCCCGCACGGACCTGCCGACGAGCTCGGTGCCGTCGAGCCTGATGCTGCCCGCCACGGTCCCGGCGGCGAGCCCGACCAGGGCCTCCGTCAGCTCGGTCTGACCGTTGCCCTGGACTCCCGCGACGACGAGCACCTCGCCGCCGCGCACGGTGAAGCTGACGTCGTCGACCAGGACGGCGCCCCGCGCGTCGGTCACCTCGAGGCCGGTGACCTCGAGGGACGACGGCGCGTAGGTCGGCTCGCCCTTCTGCACGGTGAGCTCGACCGCGCGGCCGACCATCATCGCGGCCAGCTCCGCGTCGGTCGACGTCGGGCTGGCCTCGCCGACCACCGCGCCGCGCCGGATGACGGTGATCCGGTCCGCGACCTCGCGGACCTCGCGCAGCTTGTGCGTGATGAAGACGATGGCGGCGCCCGACTCCTTGAGCTGGCGCATGATGCCCATCAGCTCGTCGGTCTCCTGGGGCGTCAGCACGGCGGTGGGCTCGTCGAAGATGAGCACCTTCGCGTCGCGCGACAGGGCCTTGATGATCTCGATCCGCTGCTGCACGCCGACCGGCAGGTCCTCGACGACGGCGTCGGGATCGACGTGGAAGCCGAAGCGCGACGCGATGTCGTTGACCTTCGCGCGCGCGGCCTCGAGGTCGAGGCGGCCGCCGGAGCGGGTCTGCTCGTTGCCGAGCATGACGTTCTCCGCGACGGTGAAGACGGGGATCAGCATGAAGTGCTGGTGCACCATGCCGATGCCGGCGGCCATCGCGTCGCCCGGCCCGCGGAAGTGCTGCACGACGTCGTCGAGGAGCACCTCGCCCTCGTCGGCGGTGTACAGGCCGTAGAGCACGTTCATCAGCGTCGACTTGCCGGCGCCGTTCTCCCCGAGGAGGCAGTGGATCTCGCCCGGCTCGACCGTGATCGAGATGTGGTCGTTCGCGACCAGGGAGCCGAAGCGCTTGGTGATGTCTCGGAGCTCGAGCTTCATCGCACGATCATCCTTGGGGCAGGTGGGACGGGGGAAGGGGCGCGGGCACCGACGGCACCCGGGGCGCGCGCGTTCCCGGGGAGGCCGAGGCGGCCTCCCCGGGAACGGTGCTCACTGCGCCAGGATCACTGGTTCAGGTACGAGGTGACCTCGACCTCACCGGCGATGATCTGCTCCTGGAGCGCCTCGACCTCGGCCCACAGCGCCGCGTCGACCTTGCCCTCGAAGTTGTGCAGCGGGGCGATGCCGACGCCGCCGTTCTCGAGCGTGCCGACGTAGGCCTCGTAGTCGACGTCGCCCTGGCCCGCGGCCATGACTGCGTCGTAGGCCGAGACGTCCATCTTCTTCAGGATCGAGGTCAGCACCAGGTCCTGCGTGCTGGGGTCGGTCTCGTAGAAGTCGGCGTCCACGCCGATGAGCGCGATCTCGCGGCCGGAGTCGGCGATGGCGTCCATGGCCGACTGGTAGATCGGGCCGCCGACGGGGAGCAGCACGTCGACGCCCTGGTCGATGATCGCCGCAGCGGTGTTCTTGGCGGTGTCGTTGGCCTCGAAGCCACCGGTGAAGGACGAGCCCTCGTCGGACCCGGTCCAGCCGATGACCGAGACGCTCGTGCCCTTGACCTCGTTGTAGTAGTCGACGCCCTGCTTGAAGCCGTCCATGAAGATCGTGACGGTCGGGTAGGGCTGGCCGCCGAAGGTGCCGACCTTGCCGCTCTCCGAGTAGCCCGCGGCCAGGTAGCCGGCGAGGAACGCGGCCTGCGCGGTGTCGTAGAGCAGCGGCTTGATGTTCTCCGCGTCCTTCTCACCGTTGAAGTCGTTGTCGGCAGCGTCGTCGATGAGGACGAACTCGATGTCCGGGTTCGCCGTGGCGGCCTCGACCGTCGCGGCGGAGAGCGCGAAGCCGACCGTCACGATGGTGTTGCAGCCCTCGGCAACCAGGGAGTCGATGTTGGGCTGGAAGTCCGTCTCGGAGTCGGACTGGACCTCGGCGAACTGGGCGCCGAGCTCGTCGGCCGCCTTCTTCGTGCCCTCGTAGCTCAGCTGGTTGAAGCTCTTGTCGTCGAAGCCGCCGGCGTCGGAGACGATGCACGCCTTGTAGTCGATCGTCTCGGCCGGGGTGGTCTCGTCGGCACCGGGCTCGGTGGTCGCCTCGTTCTCGTCCTCGGGAGCCGCGCCACACGCCGCAAGCACCAGCGCCGCCGCGGTGGCGAGCACCGCTGCCCTCATCGTCTTCTTCACGTGCCACTCCTGTGTTGTCGCCACGCATGTGCCGCCAGGCCCGCGGCTCACGTCGCGCCATCGCGGCGGGAGGGCCAGCACCCGGTCGGCTGGATGTACAAGAACAGTACTGTCGCGCCCACCGTGGTTGTTACCGCCGAGTAGGTCTGCAACGGCTCTGTTACGCATTCGGAATGTTGCGCAACCCTGTGCGAAAGCCGCTGGTCGGGCATGGAAACGCACCCACCGGCGGGGTGCGTCAGGAGCGCTTCAGCGGCAGGTCAGGCGCCCGTCACGTGACGCCCGGGGCCGGGTGCTCCCCCGCCAGCAGCGCCACCCGGGCCAGCACCCGGGCGCCCGTCGCGATGGCCGCCTCGTCGACCGTGAAGTCGCCGCGGTGCAGGTCGAAGGACCGGCCGCCGGGGACCCGCGTGCCGAGCCGCGCCATGGCGCCGGGCGCGCGCGTGAGGAGCCAGGCGAAGTCCTCGCCGCCCAGGGACTGCTCGGTCGCCTCCACCGCGTCCGGCCCGAGGACGTCGCGCGCCGCGGCCTCGAGCAGCCGGGTCGCGTGCGGCTCGTTCTCCACGGGCGGCACGCCGCGCAGGTGCTGCACGTCGACCTGCACGCGGTACGGCGCCACCACGTGCTCGACCGCCTCGCGCAGGACGGCGCCCGCCTCCTCCCACGCCCGCGCCTCGAGGCAGCGCAGCGTGCCGCGGACGGTCCCGGTGGCCGGGATCGCGTTGCCGGCGGACCCGGCGTGCACGTGGCCCCAGGTCAGGTTGACGCCCGCGCGTGGGTCCAGGCGCCGCCCGAGCACCGCCGGGACCTGCGTGATCACCTGACCGAGCGCGAAGACCACGTCCCCGGTCAGGTGCGGGCGGGAGGTGTGGCCGCCCTCCGCGGTGAGCGTGACCGACACGGGGTCCGAGGCGGCGGTGATCGGCCCCGGCCGTGACCCGATCCGTCCCGCGTCGACCCTGGGGTCGCAGTGCAGGGCGAAGACGTGCCCGACGCCGTCCATCGCGCCGGCCTCGATCGCGGCCGTCGCTCCCCCGGGCTGGACCTCCTCGGCCGCCTGGAAGATGAGCCGGACGCCGACCGGGAGCTGGTCGGCGAGCGCGGCCAGGACGAGCCCGGCGCCGAGGACCACCGTCGTGTGGACGTCGTGCCCGCACGCGTGCGAGACACCGGGCACCGTGGAGTGCCACGGCTCGCCGCAGGTGTCCGGCACGGGCAGTGCGTCCAGGTCCGCGCGCAGGGCCACGAGCTTGCGGCCGCTGTCGACCACGCCCGGCCCGATGTCGCACGTCAGGCCCGTCCCCGGCAGCAGGTGCGGGGTCAGGCCGGCGGCCCGCAGACGCTCCGCGACGACCGCGGTCGTCCGGGCCTCGGTGTGCGCCACCTCCGGGTGCGCGTGCAGGTCGCGCCGCAGCGCGACGAGCTCGTCGAGGTGTGCGTCCACCAGGGCGCGGATCCGCTCGACGACCGCGCTCTCCCGACCCTCCAGCACCCCACCGACACTAGCGGCTCGGCGTGCGGGGCCGGCGCCCGGTCGCGCCGGGCCGGGCGGTCACGACAGATCGGCGCTCACAGCAGGTCGGCGCGGCGGGCGCGGACGGCGTCGACCAGCGCCTTCACGTCCTGGGCGCGGTCCTTGGTCGTGACCAGGAGGGCGTCGGGGGTCTCGACCACCACCACGTCCGGGATGCCGAGGACCGCGACCAACCGGTCGCCCCCGGGCACCACGGTGGCACCGGGCGCCCCGAGCGTGAGCACGCGGTCCGGGTCCCCCAGCACCCGCACGCCCTCGGCACCGGCCGGCACCAGGCCGGCCAGCGAGGCGAAGTCGCCGACGTCGTCCCACGCGAACGTCGCCGGCACCACCGCGACGCCCCCTTCGGCGGCGACCGGCTCGGCGATCGCGTGGTCGATGGCGATGCGCGCGAGCCCGGGCCAGACCCGCCCCAGGACCTCGCCGCGCGCGTCGGTGTCCCAGGCCGCCGCGACCTGGCGCAGCCCGTCGTGCAGCGCCGGGTGCAGCCGCTCGAGGTGTCCGAGCAGCACCTCGGCGCGCGCGACGAACATCCCGGCGTTCCACGCGTACTCACCCGTGGCGAGGTACGCCGCAGCGGTGGCGGCGTCGGGCTTCTCCGTGAAGCCGGCCACGTGCCGCGCGTCGGGCGCACCGGGCACGCCGAGCGGGCCCCCCGAGCGGATGTAGCCGAACGCCGTCGACGGGCCGGTCGCGCGGATGCCGATCGTCGCGACGTACCCGGCGCGCGCGGCCGCCACGGCCTGCCCGACGGCGAGCGCGAAGCCGTCCCCGCTGATCACGTGGTCGGCCGCGAACGAGCCGACCACGACGTCGCCCTCGCGCTCGGCCAGCACCGCCGCGGCGAGCCCGATGGCGGCCATCGAGTCGCGCGGGGACGGCTCGGTCAGCAGGGCGGCCGCGGGCAGCTCCAGCTGCGCGCGCACTGCGGCGGCGTGCCGCTCCCCCGTCACGACGACGACGCCGCCCGGCCCGGTGAGCGGCGTGAGCCGGTCCACGGTCGCCTGGAGCAGCGTGCGGCCCGAGCCCGTCAGGTCGTGCAGGAACTTCGGGGAGCCGGCCCGCGACAGGGGCCACAACCGCGTCCCGGCGCCGCCGGCGGGGACGATCGCGCGGAACGAGTCGAGCATGGCCGCCATCCTGCCAGGCACGTCCTGCGCTCCGGGCGGACCCGTGGCCCAGCCGGCGCCTCCCCTCGTCCTGCGTCTGCCCCACCCACCAGGCGTGATCTCGGTCACGCCTGGTGGGAGGCACTGGTCGCCTGGCCGTAGAGTGGCCGTGGATCGCTCGACGTCAAGCAATCGGCGTCGAGCACCCGAAGCGCATCAGGACTGCGACGTCAGTCGACACGGTCGTCGAAACGGAGGCTCCCGTGCCCGAGGCACCGGCCGGCACGCTCTACCGCGGACGGGAGGGCATGTGGTCCTGGCTCGCGCACCGCGTGACCGGGTTCGCGATCTTCTTCTTCCTCCTGGTCCACGTCCTGGACACGGCGCTCGTGCGCGTGTCCCCCGAGGCCTACAACGCCGTCATCGGCACGTACAAGAACCCCGTGATGGGGCTCGGTGAGGCCGGCCTCGTCGCCGCGGTGGTCTACCACGCGTTCAACGGCATCCGGATCACGCTCATCGACTTCTGGTCCAAGGGCACCCGGTACCAGCGGGTGATGCTCTGGATCGTCATCGGTCTGTTCGTCGTCACCATGGCCGGGTTCCTGCCCCGCCACCTCGGCAACGTCTTCGGGGGGCACTGATGGCCGTCTCCATCGAGGCACCGCGCGCGCCGCGGACGCGGACCACCCGCCGGACCACCGGCCGCACGAACTACGAGCTGTACGGCTGGGTGTTCATGCGGGCGTCCGGCGTCCTGCTCGTGGTGCTGATCTTCGGGCACCTGTTCATGAACCTCATCGACGGTGAGGGCATCAGCGCGATCGACTTCGGCTTCGTCGCCGGCAAGTGGGCGTCGCCCCTGTGGCAGGTCTGGGACCTGCTGATGCTCTGGCTCGCCATGATCCACGGGACCAACGGCGTGCGCACGATCATCAACGACTACGCCGAGCGCGACGGCACGCGGATCGTGCTCAAGGTCGCGCTGTACCTGGCGTTCACCGTGGTCGTCGTCCTCGGCACGCTCGTCATCTTCACGTTCGACCCGTGCCCGCCGGACGCGCCCGCGAACCTGCTGCCGTCGTTCTGCACCGCCTGACCCCGCACGAAGCACCAGCCACGAGCCAGCCACGACCCACCGGAGGACAGGCCCAGATGCAGACCCACCAGTACGACGTCGTCATCGTCGGGGCCGGGGGGGCCGGGATGCGGGCCGCGCTCGAGTCGTCGACGCGCGCGCGGACCGCGGTGCTGAGCAAGCTGTACCCGACGCGGTCCCACACCGGCGCCGCCCAGGGCGGCATGTGCGCCGCCCTCGGCAACGTCGAGGAGGACAACTGGGAGTGGCACACCTTCGACACCGTCAAGGGCGGTGACTACCTCGTCGACCAGGACGCCGCCGAGGTCATGGCCAAGGAGGCCATCGACGCGGTCCTCGACCTGGAGCACATGGGCCTGCCCTTCAACCGCACGCCCGACGGGAAGATCGACCAGCGCCGCTTCGGCGGGCACACCCGCAACCACGGCGAGGCGGCCGTGCGTCGGGCCTGCTACGCGGCCGACCGCACCGGCCACATGATCCTGCAGACGCTCTACCAGCAGTGCGTGAAGCAGGACGTCGCGTTCTTCAACGAGGTCTACGCCCTCGACCTCCTCCTCACCCACGACCTCATGGCCGGCGACGTGCCCGCCGACGAGGAGGTCAAGGTCGCCGGCGTCGTCGCGCACGACCTGGCCACCGGCGAGCTGCACGTCTTCCGCGCGAAGTCCGTGATCCTCGCCACCGGCGGGGCCGGCAAGATCTACAAGACGACGTCGAACGCCCACACGCTCACCGGCGACGGCATGGCGCTGGCCTACCGCAAGGGCATCCCGCTGGAGGACATGGAGTTCTTCCAGTTCCACCCGACAGGGCTCGCCGGCCTCGGCATCCTGCTGTCGGAGGCCGCGCGCGGCGAGGGCGGCATCCTGCGCAACAGCGAGGGCGAGCGCTTCATGGAGCGGTACGCCCCGACCATCAAGGACCTCGCACCGCGCGACATGGTGGCGCGCGCGATGGCGAACGAGGTACGCGAGGGACGCGGCTGCGGACCGAACAAGGACTACGTCCTGCTGGACCTGACGCACCTCGAGCCCGCGCACATCGACGCCAAGCTCCCGGACATCACCGAGTTCGCGCGCACCTACCTGGGCGTCGAGCCCTACACGGAGCCCGTGCCCGTCTACCCGACGGCGCACTACGCCATGGGCGGCGTACCCACCACGATCCGCGGTGAGGTGCTGCGCACGAACACCGCCGTCGTCGGCGGGCTGTACGCGGCCGGCGAGGTCGCCTGCGTGTCCGTGCACGGCGCCAACCGGCTCGGCACCAACTCCCTGCTGGACATCAACGTGTTCGGCAAGCGGGCCGGCATCGCCGCCGCCGAGTACAGCGCGGCCGCCGAGCTGCCGGAGCTGCCGGAGTCGCCCGGAGCCGCGGTCACCGCGCTGCTCGACCGCGTCCTTGGGGGCGACGGCACCGAGAAGGTCGCGGTGCTGCGCCGGGAGCTGCAGGAGGCGATGGACGCCGGGGCGCAGGTGTTCCGCACCGCGGAGTCCCTCGAGGCGACGCTCGCGACGATCGGCTCGCTCAAGGAGCGCTACGCGTCCGTGGCCGTCCAGGACAAGGGCAAGCAGTTCAACACCGACCTGCTCGAGGCCGTGGAGCTGGGCTTCCTGCTCGACCTCGCCGAGGTCGTCGTCGTGGGCGCCCTCGCGCGCGAGGAGTCGCGCGGCGGCCACTTCCGCGAGGACTTCCCCGCCCGCGACGACGCGCGGTTCCTCCAGCACACGATGGCCTACCTGCGCCAGGCGCCCGACGGCGGCACGCAGGTCGAGCTGGGCGCCAAGCCCGTGACGATCACCCGGTACCAGCCCATGGAGCGGAAGTACTGATGAGCACCGAGATCGCCCCGGAGACCGGGTCCGCTGAGCAGGCGCCCGGCGGCGCGCCCGTGCGTGAGCCACAGGCCGCCGCCGTCGCCAGCGGCCGTGGCGAGCGTCCCGACGACGGCTCGTTCGACGTGACGCTGCGCATCCGCCGGTACCTGCCGGAGAAGGACGCGACCGCGTACTGGGAGGAGTTCACGGTCCGCGCGAACCGCACGGACCGGCTGCTCGACGCCCTGCACACCGTGAAGTGGGAGATCGACGGCTCGCTGACGTTCCGCCGGTCGTGCGCGCACGGCATCTGCGGCTCGGACGCCATGCGGATCAACGGCCGCAACCGGCTCGCCTGCAAGGCGCTGCTCAAGGACCTCGACCCGGCCAAGCCCATCACGGTCGAGCCCATCAAGGGTCTCCCGGTGGTCAAGGACCTCGTGGTCGACATGGAGCCGTTCTTCGCCTCCTACCGTGAGGTGATGCCGTTCCTCATCACCGGCGGGAACACGCCGTCGGCTGAGCGACGCCAGTCGCCGGAGGACCGCGCGCGTTACGACGACACCACCAAGTGCATCCTGTGCGCCGCGTGCACGTCGTCGTGCCCCGTGTTCTGGAACGACGGGCAGTACTTCGGCCCGGCGGCCATCGTCAACGCGCACCGCTTCATCTTCGACAGCCGGGACGAGGGCGGCGCGCAGCGCCTGGAGATCCTCAACGACAAGGAGGGCGTCTGGCGCTGCCGGACGATCTTCAACTGCACCGAGGCGTGCCCCCGCGGCATCGAGGTCACGAAGGCCATCCAGGAGGTCAAGCGCGCGATGATCACCCGCGCCTTCTGACCCTCGGCCACCCGCTCCCCCTCCCCCGCGTCCCGTCCCCCGTCCCGGTGGAGCGTTTCTCGCGCGGGTGGAGCGTTTCCCGCGCGGGTGGAGCGTTTCCGACCGACACGCCCGCGTGTCGCGTCTATTCCGCTCCACACGCGGGGGGCCACGACGGCGTGACGGTCCACACGGGGGGTCACGACGGCGTGACGGTCCACGCGCGGGCGTGCGGACGTCGTCGAGCCCGGCGGTAGGCCGCGCGCAGGCGTCCCTGCCACTCGGCTGCCCGCGCGTCGGACCCCAGGTCGGCACTGGTCGCGCGGACCACTTCGACCCCGAGGGCCAGCAACCGCTCGTGGCGACGCGAGTCCCGGCTCCTACGGTCGCCGCCCGAGTGCCACGCGCCGTCGTACTCCCCCGCGACGCCGGCCACCTCGTCGACCAGGTCCACACGCGCGACGAACTCGCGCGACGCCGTCCGTACGACGAGGTTCGCGCGCGGTCGTGGCATCCCCGACGCGACCCAGACCAGGCGAAGGACCGACTCCTGCGGCGACTCCGAGCGACCGTCGACCAACCGCAGAACACGATGGACGCGCGAGGCACCGCGCCAGCCCCTGCGACCCTTCGCGTACTCCGCGAGGTCGGTCGGCGCCACCACGCCCAGGTGGACCAGCCGGTCCAGCGCGACCACGGCGCGACCAATCGGCAGCAACCGCGCGAGGTCGAACGCCGTTCGGACAGGCGCGGTCATGCGCGCGTCACCGAGCGACAGCACGTCGTCGTCAGCGACGGGGCTCCGGAAGATCCGCGCGTCCGGCCGACCGGCCAGGCGACTCTCCCGAGCCGCGCAGACCAGGATCGGCGCGCTCCCGCCCGATCCCGCCACGCCAAGCCTCGGCACGACGACGCCGAGCGTTGAGTGCTGTGTCGGCGCCTCGGCCCACCAGCGACCACCGTCAAAGACCTCGAGCCCGTCGCTCGCGGCCTCGCGTTCGAGGATGCGCGCGGCCGCCCACCCGCCGAGCGCCGCGTGGACGGGCAGCCCTGCGACGACCGCAGCGATGCGGTTGTCCGGCGAGTACGGATCGGCGCCGGCAGGCACGTACACGCCGCGGCGCACCCGTGTGAATGCGGGCCCGCGAAGCACACGCCCGCTGATGCCGAGCTCGTCGCAGCAACTCGTACGAACCGTCCAGGGCAATGAACCATCCATGACCATGGGCGGAGCGTCGCGGCCTGTCGGCGCGAGCGACTCCCGGGACCGCCGGGCCTGTGTCGAGGCCGCGATCCCCGGTCAGCTGTGGAGCGAAAGCGACGCGACACGCCCGCGTGTCCGTGAAGACGCTCCACCCGCGGGAGGAACGCTCCACTCGGGGGGACGAAGGCCCTGGTCGCGGGCCGTGCGAGGGGAGCTAGGGGGCCGTGAGGGGGAACTCGCGGACCGGGCGCCAGACGTTGTCGTCGCCGTGCTCGAACACCTGGATGCTGCCGACCTCGTACACCGCCTCGAAGTCCTCGAGCTCGGCGAAGGCGCGGTCGAGCGCGTCCGCGGGCACGTCGTGCGCGACCGTCACGTGCGGGTGGTAGTTGAAGCGCACCTCCTGCGTGAGCGGGCCGGAGCGCACGGCACGCTCGAGGCGCTCGCACTCGGAGATGCCCTCCACGACCTGGATGAACACCACGTCCGAGACCGGACGGAACGTGCCCGTGCCCCGCAGGTGGATCGTGAACGGGCGCTGCTGGCGCCCGACCTCGGCGAGGTGCGCGTCCATGGCCGGCAGCTCCTCGGGCTCGAGGACGGTCGGTCCCAGCAGGGTCACGTGCGGCGGGATCAGGCACGCCAACGGGTCGCCGAACGACGCCCGGGCCGCCTGCAGCTGCGAGCCCCACGGCTCGGGGACGAGGAGCGCGATCCCCACCCTCACCTGGTCACCGACCCGCTCGGGAAGCCTCACGGCCGGGTCCCGGCAGGCACCACCCCGGCGGCCACGGAGCCGCGCGCCGGCAGCAGGCCCACGTGGTCCCGCACGCGGGCGAGCGTCGCGCGGGCGACGTCGCGGGCGCGCTCGGCACCTTCCGCGAGCACGTCGTCGAGCGTCTCGGGCTGCTCGAGGTAGCCGAGCACCCGCTCGCGGAACGGCGTGACGGCCTCGACGACGACGTCCGCCAGGTCCTTCTTCAGGTCGCCGTAGCCCTTGCCCTCGTAGTCGGCCTCGAGATCGGCGACGGTCCGGTCCGTGAGCGCCGAGTAGATCGACAGGAGGTTGGAGATGCCGGGCTTCGCCTCGGCGTCGAACCGGATCTCACGCTCGGTGTCGGTCACCGCAGAACGGATCCGCTTCGCGATGACCTTCGGGTCGTCGAGCATCTCGATGATGCCGTTCGGCGTCGACGCCGACTTGCTCATCTTCGACGTCGGCTCCTGCAGGTCGAAGATCTTCGCGGTGCTGCGCACGATGTGCGCCTCCGGCACCACGAACGTCTCCCCGAACCGCGCGTTGATCCGCTGCGCGAGGTCGCGCGTGATCTCCAGGTGCTGGCGCTGGTCCTCACCGACGGGCACGAGGGCCGCGTCGTACAGCAGGATGTCCGCGGCCATGAGGATCGGGTACGTGAAGAGCCCGACGTTCGTGCTCTCGGCGCCGGCCTTGGCCGACTTGTCCTTGAACTGCGTCATCCGGGACGCCTCGCCGTACCCGGTGTGGCACGACAGCACCCAGGACAGCTCCGCGTGCTCGGGCACGTGGCTCTGCACGAAGAGCACCGACCGCGCCGGGTCGACGCCACCGGCCAGGTACTGCGCCGCCGTCCGCCGCGTGCGCTCGCGGAGCAGCTGCGGCTCCGGCGCCACCGTCAGCGCGTGCAGGTCGGCGACCATGTAGAAGGTGTCGTAGTCGTCCTGGAGGGCCACCCAGTTCACCAGCGCGCCGAGGTAGTTCCCGAGGTGCAGCGAGTCCGAGGTGGGCTGCATGCCGGACAGGATGCGGGGGCGCGAGGCCTGCCCGGAGGCAGGCGCGGCAACGGTCGGTACCGGGGTGGACATGCGAAGCATTCTGGCAGGTACCCAGCCGCACCTCGAACCGATACGCCGGTCGGCCGCCGTCGTCGGCTCAGGTCGCCTCGTCGTCGTACGGCGCCGCACCCGCGGGCGCGTCGTGCGGGGCGGCCGGCGCGGTCGCGGCGCCGCCCGCCCGCTCCAGGCCACCTGCGCCGGCCGACGCGCGGGCCGCGCCCGCGCCGGCGGCGGCACCCGCGGCGGGACGCTCGGGCTCGAGCAGGGCATCACGGACGATCCGTCGCGGGTCGTAGCGACGGGGGTCGAGCGCCGTCCAGTCGACGTCGTCCTCGCCGAGCTCGGCGGACAGCCGTTCCTTCGTGGTGCTCAGCGTCGACCGCCAGGTGCGCACCCACTGGGCGAGCTGCTCGGCGTACCGCGGCAGCCGTTCGGGGCCGACCACCACCGCGGCGATCAGCAGGAGGACGACGAACTCGCCGCCGTTGATCCCGAACACCGGCCCAGGCTAGCCCGCGCGCCGACCGTCAGTTGCCGGTGAACTCGTCGAGCACGACGCGGACCTCGCGCTCGCCGTCGCCGTCGCGGACGGTGAGCACGACGGCGTCGCCCGGCGCCTTGGCGCGGATGGCCACGATGAGCTCGTCGGCGGCCGTGACGGGCCGGCCGTCGATGGCAAGGATCACGTCGCCCGGCTCGATGCCGGCGCGGTCCGCCGGACCGTCCGGCGTCAGCGGCGGGGTGCCCTCCTGAGCCTCGGCGGAGACCTGGACGCCCTCCCCCACGTACCGCTGGTCCAGCAGCGCCCCGATGACCGGGTAGGTCGCGTGGCCCGTCTCGATGAGCTGCTCAGCCGTGCGTCGGGCCTGCTCGGACGGGATCGCGAACCCGAGCCCGATGCTGCCCGCGCTCTGCTGGGTGGCGCCGGGTGCCTGCGCGATCGCGGAGTTGATGCCGATCACCTCGCCACGGACGTTCACGAGCGGACCACCGGAGTTGCCGGGGTTGATCGCGGCGTCCGTCTGGATCGCGTTGATGAACGCGGGTGCCTGCGGGTCGCCCGCGGTCACCGGCCGGTTCAGGGCGCTCACGATGCCGGTGGTGACCGTGCTGGCCAGGCCGAGGGGTGCGCCGATGGCGACCACGGGCTCGCCCACGACGACCTCGTCGGAGTCGCCGAGCACGAGCGGCGTGAGCCCCTCGCGATCGACCTTGATGACCGCGAGGTCGTACTCGGAGGTGCGCCCGACGAGCTCGGCCTCCTCCTCGCTGCCGTCGGCGAAGACGACGACGATCTCGCCGCCGTCCGCGGCTGCGTCGACGACGTGGTTGTTCGTCAGGACGTAGCCGTCGTCGCGGAGTACGAAGCCTGAGCCGGTGCCCCCGCCGGTGGCGGTCCGGACCTCGATCGCCACGACGCTGGGCAGCACCGCCTGGGCGATGGCGGCCACCCCCGTCAGCTCGACGTCCCCGGCTGCGACGGGGGCGAGCGGGAGCTGCGCGTCGGCCGGGCGGCGGTCGTCGAGCCAGCGGGTGCCGAGCACGCCGCCGACGCCGCCCGCCACGAGCGAGGCGACCACGGTGAGGACGAGGGCCCAGACCGGCACCGCACGCCGCCGACGGCGCCGCGCCCGGGGCGGGCGGCCGAAGCTGTCCACGGCGGCCGGGAAGGCGACCGAGCCGTCACCGGGCGCGGTGCCGGGGCCGTCCGGAACGACGTCGGACGCCGGCGCGACGGCAGACGCGGGCGCCGGCGCGGGCACGTCCGCCGACACCGGCACCACCGGGTCCGCCGACGCTGGCGCCGCCGGCCTGACCAGCGGCGGCGCGAAGGGGTTCTCCCACGCGGTCGTCGGCGGCGCCGGGGCCGGCTCGGCCTCCGGCGCCGGGGCCGGCTCGGACTCCGGTGTCGGGGACGGCGCAGGCGCGCCGGCTGGCGCGCCTGCAGGCGGGCTGCTCGGGCCTGCGTTCTCGGTCGCGGCCGGACGGTGCGACGGCGGCGCGAAGGGGTCGGACTGACTCACGGGGCCCATGCTCCAACCACTGTCTGCCAGCCGCGCGACATCCGCGCAGCGATCCCGCCGTCGACCTGCTCGTGCGGGTAGGCGGCGACCAGCGCGTCCACCGCACGCGAGCGGTGCGCCGCGATCACGCCGACGACGGCGTCCCCGGACTGCCAGACGGCGTGCCAGGGGACGTCGGAGAGCACGTGCACCTCGTGGTCGCCGATCGTCACGCTCGGGACCTGGGCCGCGAGGTCGTCGTCGAGGTGCCCGGCCTGCCGCTGCACGACGACGGCGCCCACCGGGCCGTCCAGGTCGAGCTCGGCCCAGCCGGCGTCGGCGTGGGTCGCCACGGCCGTGTAGCCCTCGGGGAGGACGCCGCCGGGCCAGGCCGCCTCGAGCGCGCCCGGGTCGACGTCGGTGCCCGTGACGGCGGGCACCGTCGTCGACTCGGCCGCGCTGACCGCGACGGTGCCGCCACCGGCCGAGCCGGCCGCGGCGAGGAGCGCCAGATCGGCCGCGGGGTGGCTGTCCGGCGAGACGTCGCGGACGTCGCCGAGCAGGAAGAGACCGACGACGGCCGCCCCCACCCCGAGCACGGCCACGGTCCGGACGGGTACGGGCCGCGCGCCCGCGCCACCGGCCAGCACGGAGCCACCGAGCCGCCCCCCACCGAGCCGCCCCCCACCGAAGGGCTCCGCACCGAAGCCCACGGCGTCGCCGAGGACGGGGCCCCCGCCGAGTGCCGGCGCGGTGTCAGCACGGGCGGCGCCGCGCGGTGCCGTGTCGATCGGGCAGGCATCGGTCGAGCCGAGCGCGAGCAGACGGAACGCGAGGTCGGGTGCCGGTGCGACGTCGGCGGCGGCGGCGAGCGCCTCACGTGCGGCACGCGTCGCGCGGAGCTCCTCGGCACACGGCCCGCACGCCGCCACGTGGCACAGCGCCCGCTCGCGCGCGGCCCCGGTGAGCCTGCCGTCGGCGAGAGCACTGATCTGCGTGCCGAGGTGCGTCATGGCCGGGTGACCCCCACGACGCCGACGACCTCGGGTTCGGAGCCGGCCGTGCGGGCCGGTGCCGCCGCTCGCAGGTGCTCGGGCGCGCGGTGCGCGAGGGACTCGCGCAGCAGCGCCCGGCCGCGGTGGATCCGGGACCGGACCGTGCCGAGCTTGATGCCCAGCGTCACGCCGATCTCCTCGTACGACAGCCCCTCCATGTCGCACAGCACGACGGCGGCCCGGAACTCCGGGGGCAGCGCGTCCAGCGCGCGCTGCACGTCGGAGTCGAGGTTCGCGTGCTCGAAGCCGCGCTCCGGGGTGGACGAGGACGCCGCCGGCAGCCGCTCGGTCTCGTCGCCCCACGGGTCGATGCGGACCCGGCGCTTGCGGCGCACCTGGTCCAGGAAGAGGTTCGTGGTGATGCGGTGCAGCCAGCCCTCGAAGGTGCCGGGCGAGTACGTGTTCAGGGACCGGAACACCCGCAGGAAGGTCTCCTGGGTCAGGTCCTCGGCGTCGTGCCGGTTGCCGGTCAGCCGGTACGCCAGGCGGTACACCCGGGCGGAGTGCTCGGTGACGATCTCCTCCCAGCCGGGCACGTGCCCGGCGGGGGCGTCCCCGGCAGGCACGTCGACCGGGTCGGCGTCCCCGACGGCGGACGCAGAGCCGGGGACAGCGGCGGACGGTCCGGAGGTGCCCACCGGTGCCCCGGGAGCGTGCGCGGACGGCGTCGGTTGTGCTGCGCCACCGGCGCGCCACGGTCGACGTCCCACGGTTCTCCTCCCCGCGGGCGCTCGCCCGCGCGACCAGTGTCCTCGACAGCTGTCGAGATGACCAACGAGCCGGGGCCCCGCCGTGTTCCCGCGTCCGCGGCGATCCGGCGCTAGCATCGTGGCGGCGGATCGGAGGACATCATCAGCGACAAGGTTGCGAGCTGGGCCCACGCCGAGGCCTTCGTCCCCACGGACGACGCGCTGCTGCGCGCGGCGGACCGCGCGGACCAGCTCGGCGCGGACACGGTCTCCGCCGGCACGGGCGCCCTCCTGGCCACCCTCGCGGCGGCGACGCGCGCGACGGCCGTCGTGGAGATCGGCACCGGCGCGGGCGTCGCGGGGCTGTGGCTGCTGCGCGGGATGAGCGCCGACGGCGTCCTGACCACCATCGACACCGAGGCGGAGCACCAGCGCGCCGCACGTGAGGCGTTCACGGAGGCCGGAGTCCGACCCACCCGGATCCGGACGATCACCGGCCGCCCGCTCGAGGTGCTCCCCCGGCTCGCCGACGCGGCCTACGACCTCGTCGTGGCCGCCGACGACCCGCTCGACCTGACCGAGCACGTCGAGCAGGCGCTGCGGATCCTGCGGCCGGGCGGGGTGCTCGTCGTCGTGCACGCCCTCGCCGGGGACCGCGTGCCCGACCCGGCCCGGCGCGACGACGTGACGACGGCCCTGCGCGAGGTCGCCCGGCGCCTGCGCGACGACGAGCGCGTCGTCCCGGCGCTGCTGCCGAGCGGCGACGGCGTCCTGGTGGCCGCCAAGCGCTGACGGCCTCGCGCGTTCGCCCTCAGGCGTCCGCGAGCCAGCGGAGCAGGGCCCGCGCACCGAACCCGGTCGCGCCCTCGGGCAGCTCGTGCGCGGCCTTGGCGGCCCGCGCCGGCCCGGCGATGTCGAGGTGCGCCCAGGTGCGCCCGCCGGCGAAGCGCTGCAGGAACAGCGCCGCGGTCACGGCTCCGGCGCCCGCGCCCGGTCCGGCGACGTGCCGGACGTCGGCGACGTCGGAGTCCAGCGACTTCTCGTACTCGGGCACGAGCGGCATGCGCCACAGGGGCTCGCCGGCCGCCTCCCCCGCCGCGGTCAGGGCGCGGGCCAGGTCGTCGTCGGGCGTGAACAGCGCGCCGTGCTGCTTGCCGAGGCCGAGCGTCGCGGCCCCGGTCAGCGTGGCGACGTCCACCAGGACGTCCGGCTCGAGCTCGGCGGCGGCGTACGCCAGCGCGTCCGCGAGAACCATGCGGCCCTCGGCGTCCGGGTTCGCGACCTCCACCGTCGTCCCGCCGAACACCGTGACGACGTCACCGGGGCGGTAGGAGGACGCCCCGAAGGCGTTCTCGGCGAGCGGCAGCAGCGCGGTCACCCGGTGGGGCACCTGCAGCGCCGCCGCACCCAGGACGGTGGCGAGCGCCACGGCCGCCCCGGTCATGTCGGTCTTCATGGCGACCATCGACTCGCGCGGCTTGATCGCGAGGCCGCCGGTGTCGTAGGTGATGCCCTTGCCCGCGACGACGACGTGCCGCCCGCCGCCCCCCGGCGGGACGTAGCGCACGACGACGAGGCGCGGCGGGCTGGCCGACCCGGCGCCCACCGCGACGATGCCGCCGAAGCCCGCCGCCGCGAGCTCCGCCGGCCCGAGCACGTCCGTGGTCAGGCCGGCCTGCCCGGCGGCGACCACTGCCTGCTCGGCGAGCCACGCCGGGGACTTGATGTTCGAGGGCGTCACCGCGAGCACGCGCGCGGTCCAGCTGGCGGCGGCGTGGACCCGGACGGCCTCGACGTCGGGGTAGTCGCCGAGGAGCACGAGCTCCGCGGCCGGCGGGGGCGGGGGTGCCCCGGTCGCAGCGCTGGGGTGCCGGTAGGCGCCCAGCAGGTAGCCCTCGACGAACGCGCGGGCCCCGTCGTCGCTCCCTGAGCCGACGGTCGTCGCGACCCGGCCCAGGCCGGTGGTCGCGCGCGCGACGGCCGCACCCGCGCGCCGCAGCGCGACGGGCGTCCCGGCGCCGGTGCCCACGAGCACCAGGCGGGGCGGCAGGCCGGCCCAGGGCAGCGCGGCGTCGCCGGCGCCCCGGGGCAGCTGGATCGTGTGCACGCTGCCCGCCGAGCCGTCCGCCCGCACCCGCTCGGCCAGGTCGCCGAGGTCGATGCCGTACCGGACGGCCGCCTCCGTCGCACCGGCGCGCGGCTGCACGCCGTCCCCCTCGTCCGCGTCAGCGGCCGCGGGCGCCACCGGGACGAGGAGCGCGTCGAGGCCCTGCGTGAGCAGGTCCGACGTCGCCACGTCGCCGGCGAGGGTCGTCACGGCCGGCAGGTCGGCGGCCGTGACCACGACGGTGGTCACGCCACGGTGGGATGGGGCCACGGTGCCGTCGCAGACTCAGCCGACGACGGCGGTCAGCGCCTCGCCGAGCTCGCTCGCCTCAGCCGGGCTGAGCTCCACGACCAGGCGGCCGCCCCCCTCGAGCGGCACGCGCATGACGATGCCACGGCCCTCCTTGGTGACCTCGAGCGGCCCGTCCCCGGTCCTCGGCTTCATCGCAGCCATCAGCCGTGTCCTCCTCGTCGGTCGCGTCCGGTCCCGAGCGCGAGGCGCCTGCGGGCCGATGTCCGAGATCAGTCTAGTTCACCCGCTCACCCGTCACGGCGGCCAGCCCGACGGTGGGACGAGGCGCCAGACCGTCGCCACCCAGGCCACCTGGGAGAGCGCGGCGACGACGAGCAGCACCGCGAGTGCAGCCCGCCACCGGGCGGCCCGCAGCGCCAGCAGGGCCAGCACGGCGGCGATCGGGAACGCGAGGACGAGGAACCGCACGAGCGACGTCCCTGGCTCGATCGCGACGAGCAGGTAGGCGAGGTAGCCCGCCGTCCAGCCCCACAGCTCCGGCCCGAGCAGGCGGAGCGGCCGGGTCGCCACGACCAGGACGCCGAGACCGACCACGACGACGAGCGCCGGCAGCCACCACGCGCCCGCGAAGTAGCGGGCGACGTCGACCCACGGCAGCAGCGGCACCACCTCGCCGCGCCCGCGCCAGGCCGACTGCACCTGCGTGTAGGCGTCGAGCGAGCCGGTGCGCAGCCCCACCAGCAGCGGCCACAGGAAGCCCGAGAGGCCGGCCGTCCCGGCGAGCGCCGCCATCGCGAGCCACTCCCCCGGGCGCGGCGCGACGCCGTCGGCCCGGGCCGCGCGGTGCCGGGCGACGGCGTGCGCGGCCACGGCGACGACGACGGGCAGCGCGACGGCCCGGGTGAGGCCGAGCACCGGCGCCAGCACGGCCGCGAGCAGGTACTGCCGCTCGACGAGGCACCAGAGCACGCCGGCCAGCACGAGCAGCGCGAGGGACTCCGTGTACGCCACCTGCAGCACCGGGGCCGCACCGATCAGGCCGAGCACGGCCACGCCGGCCAGGGGCAGCCGCCGGCCGACGTCCGTCCCGGCGAGGGGCCCGCGCTCGACCGCAGCGGCCAGGACCTGGTGCACGACGAGCGCGGCCGCCGTCCCCAGCAGCAGCGCCAGGGTGGGCGCCACGACCTCCCACGACCCGCCCGTGAGCGACATGAGGCCGCGGGCGAGCATCGGGAAGAGCGGGAAGAACGCCCAGGCGCTCTGGGTGACCTGGCCGTCGGGCCCGTGCGGCAGTCCCGCCGGGTAGCCCGCCTCGGCCACCTGCCGGTACCAGGACGCGTCCCACATCAGTCCCGTGTACTGCGCGTACGACGGCGCCGCGTCGGTCCAGGGCGTGGCCTCCTGCGTGCGGGCGACCACCAGGAAGGTGAGGGCGGACAGGGCCCGCGCCCCCAGCCAGACGAGGAGCACGCGTGCCCACCAGGCGTGGGGCCAGCCCGGCCCCGCCACGCTCCGGCGGCGCACCCGGGCGCGCACGCCGCCGACGTCGGCCGGGCTCACGCCAGTCCGCGCACCGTGCGCGTCGGTGGCCGGTCCTCGCGCAGCACCGCGACCATCTCGGCCACGCGCCGCGTCGCGAGGACGTCGTGCGCCCGGAAGACGGTCGCACCGAGCCAGGCCGCCACCGCCGTGGCGGCGAGCGTGCCCTCGAGCCGCTGGTCGACCTGCAGCCCGAGCGCCTCTCCGACGAAGTCCTTGCGGGACAGCGCCATGAGCACGGGGTACCCGAGCTCGACCAGGTCGGCGGTGTGCCGCGTCAGGTGCAGCGAGTGCCACGTCGACTTGCCGAAGTCGTGCGTCGGGTCGACGAGCACCGAGTCGGGCGCCACCCCCGCCGCGACGGCCCGCTCGGCCGAGGCGCGCACGGTCGCCAGGACGTCCTGCACGACGCCGTCCCGCCCGTCCGCCCCCGGCGCGGGGTCGCGCAGCGGGTACTGCGGGCGCAGCGGGTCCGTCCGCGGCGGCAGCCCGCCGGTGTGCGAGCACACGACCCCGGCCCCGCGCACCCCCGCCACCTCGACGAGCCGCGGGTCGTGGCCCGCCCACGTGTCGTTGACGAGGTCCGCACCGGCGTCGAGCACCACCTCGGCGACCTCCGCCCGCCACGTGTCCACGCTGATGGGCAGGTCCGGGTACGTGGCGCGCACCCAGCGCACGAGCGGCAGGACCCGCTCGATCTCGGCCGCGGCGTCGACCTCCGGCCCGCGTCCGGCCCGGATCCCGCCGATGTCGACCAGGTCGGCGCCCTCGGCGACGGCCCGGGCAACGGCGGCCCGGGCCGCGTCGTCGTGGTCGTAGGCGATGTGGAAGGAGTCGGGCGTCCGGTTGACGACCGCCATCACCGCGGGCCGGTCCGGCGCCAGCACGCGGCCGCGCAGGCGCAGCGGCACGCCCCTGCGCGGGACACCCTCGCGGCCCGCAGCGCCGGCGGGCATCGTCACCAGCCGTTGAGCGACGCGTCGCCCGGCACCGGCGGCACCGACGGGGTCGCCGGCTCCGACGCGCGCTCGGCTGCCTGCTCGGCCTGGGCGTTGGCCGCGACCGCGGCCCGCTCCTCCGCGGCGAGCTCGGCGCCGCGCTCGAGCACCACGTGCACCGCCTCCTCCGCGTCGTCCACGAGCCGGATGAGGTCGAGGTCGACCTCGTGGATGTTCCCGTGCGCCACGACCGAGTCGCGCAGCCAGTCGAGCAGCCCCCGCCAGTAGTCGCTGCCCACGAGCACGATGGGGAACTCGGTGACCTTGTGCGTCTGGACGAGGGTGAGCGACTCGAACAGCTCGTCGAACGTGCCGAAGCCCCCGGGGAGCACCACGAAGCCCTGCGAGTACTTCACGAAGCACGTCTTGCGCGCGAAGAAGTACCGGAAGTTCACGCCGAGGTCGACGTACTCGTTCATGGACTGCTCGAACGGCAGCTCGATGCCGAGGCCCACCGAGAGCCCGCCCGCCTCGTGCGCGCCACGGTTCGCGGCCTCCATGATCCCTGGTCCGCCACCGGTGATGACGGCGTAGCCGGCCTCCGCCAGCCCCTTGCCGACCTCCATCGCGATCGCGTACTCGCGGGCGAGCGGCTTGGTCCGCGCCGAACCGAACACGCTGACGGCGGGGCCGACCTCGGCGAGCGCGCCGAAACCCTCGACGAACTCGCTCTGGATCCGCATCACGCGCCAGGGGTCGCCGCTCAGCCAGGACGTGTCGTTGTTGGGCGCCAGCAGGCGCTGGTCGGACGTGGTCCGCGGCACCTGGTGGCCGCGCAGCATCACGGGCCCCTTCCGGTAGGTGCGGCGAGGGTCGTCGGCCACCGGGCCGTGCTCCGTGCTCATGGACCGACTCTAGGAGGTCCGTGGACCGAAGGACGCCGCGCCGGTCAGCCGGCGAGCCAGGCGCGCAGCCCCTCGTAGCAGGCGGTCAGGTGCGCGACGGCGCAGCGCTCGTCGTCGGCGTGCGCGAGGAGCGGGTCACCCGGGCCGAAGTTGACCGCCGGGATGCCCAGCTCGCCGAACCGCGCGACGTCCGTCCAGCCGAGCTTGGCGGCGGGCACGCGCCCGGAGGCGGCGGTCACCGCCTCGACGAAGGAGGCCAGCGCGGGCCGGTCCAGCCCCGGGCGCGCACCACCGGCGACGTCGACGATGCGCACGTCGTACCCGGCGAGCACCTCCCGCACGTGCGCCTCCGCCTGCTCGGGCGAGCGGTCCGGCGCGAACCGGTAGTTCACGGTGACCACGCACGCGTCCGGGATGACGTTCCCGGCGATGCCGCCCCGGATGCCCACGGCGTTCAGGCCCTCCCGGAACGCGAGGCCGTCCACCTCGGCGACGCGCGGTGCGTAGGCGGCGAGCGTCGCCAGGACCGGCGCCGCGGCGTGCACCGCGTTGACCCCGCGCCAGGACCGCGCGGAGTGCGCGGCGACCCCGTGCAGGTGCACCTCGGCGCGCAGCGTCCCGTTGCAGCCGCCCTCGATGCCGGCCGACGTCGGCTCGCACAGCACCGCGACGTCGCCCGCGAGCCACTCCGGTCGCGTGCGGGCCAGGCGGCCGAGCCCGTTGCGCTCGGCCTCGACCTCCTCCTGGTCGTAGAAGACCCACGTGACGTCGCGCGTCGGCGCGGTCAGCGCCGCCGCGAGCGCGAGCTGCACCGCGACGCCGCCCTTCATGTCGACGGTGCCCCGGCCCCAGACCTCGGCGGCCTCGCCCTCCCCGACCAGCTTCGTCGGCAGGTTCGCCGCGACCGGCACGGTGTCGAGGTGCCCCGCGACGACGACGCGCTCGGCCCGGCCCAGGTCGGTGCGCGCGACGACGGCGTCGCCGTCGCGCAGGACCGTCAGGTGGCCCAGCGCGCACAGGGCCCGCTCGACCGCGTCCGCGAGCCGCGCCTCCTCGCCCGACACGGACGGGATGTCGCAGATGGCCCGCACGAGGTCGACCAGGTCCCCCGACAGGTCGAGCTCGTCGGGACGGTCGGGCAGGGCGCTCACGTCGGCCATGCGCCGACCCTAGCGAGGACGTCCCACCCTGCGGCGGGTCTGCCTGCGGTGCGGTCACCGGACCCTAGGCTGGCGACATGACCGCCCCCGTCAGCCAGCCACGGACGGCCTGGGGCCACGGCCTGGCCACCGTCACCGACGCGGGCGGCGTGCTCGACGTCTGGTACCCCCGGCCCGCCCTGGGCGCACGTCCGCACGACGACGCGACCGCGGCCGAGGCCGACCGGGCGAGCCTCGCCCTGGTCGAGCGGGCCGCCCGCACCGACGACGTCCGCGGCGTCGTCACGCAGGTCGTGACCGTCGAGATCGACCTCGACGCCCCACCCGCCGACACCGCCGACGCCTACCTGCGCCTGCACCTGCTCTCGCACCGGCTCGTGCGCCCGCACGGGCTGAACCTCGACGGGGTCTTCGCCGTCCTGCCGAACGTCGTGTGGACGGACCGCGGGCCGTGCGCGCCGGAGGGGTTCGAGGAGGTCCGCGGCCGGGTCCGCGCGTCGGGCGGCGCCCTGACGGTCTACGGCGTCGACAAGTTCCCGCGGATGGTGGACTACGTGCTGCCCACGGGCGTGCGGATCGCCGACGCGGACCGCGTGCGGCTCGGCGCGCACCTCGCCGAGGGCACCACGGTGATGCACGAGGGCTTCGTGAACTTCAACGCGGGCACCCTCGGGGTCTCGATGGTCGAGGGGCGGATCTCCCAGGGCGTCGTCGTCGGCGACGGCAGCGACATCGGCGGCGGGGCCTCGATCATGGGGACCCTGTCCGGCGGCGGCAAGGTGACGATCTCCATCGGCCGGCGGTCGCTGGTGGGCGCCAACGCCGGGCTGGGCATCTCGCTCGGCGACGACTGCGTGATCGAGGCGGGCCTGTACGTCACGGCCGGCACCAAGGTGACGCTGCTGCCGGCGAAGGGCTCCGGCGACGCCCCGCAGGTCGTCGCCGCGCGCGAGCTCTCCGGGCGCGACGGGCTGCTCTTCCGGCGCCACTCCCAGACGGGCGCCGTCGAGGCGGTGCCGCGACCGGGGGTCGGGATCGAGCTCAACCCGGACCTGCACGCCAACTGACGGGCCCCGCGCATGCCGTCCCGTCCCACCCCCGTCCGCCGGTCGGGCGCGCCGTTCGAGCCGGTCAGCGGCTCGCGCACGCCGCCCGCGGCACCGCGCCCGGCGGCCGCGCGCCCACCGGCGGCGGGCCGGACGGCGTCGGGCCCCCCGGCCGGACCGCGCCGTCCGCGCCGCGGCCTGCGGAGGCTGCTGCGCGTCGTCGTCGCCCTGGTGGTGTTCGGCGGCGTCGTCGTGGGTGGTGCGCTGGGGGTCGCCTCGTTCCTGGGCCAGGACGGGTCGCCGACGCAGCCGAGCCGCTGCGCCGCGACGCTCGACGGCACGGACTGGTACCTGGACCCCGCGCAGGCCGACGTCGCCGCCCTGATCGCCGGCCAGGCGCTGGCGCGTGGACTCCCGCCGCGGGCCCTGACGATCGCCCTCGCGACGGCGCTGCAGGAGTCGGACCTGGCGAACATCGAGCACGGCGACCGCGACTCGCTCGGCATCTTCCAGCAGCGACCGTCGCAGGGCTGGGGCACGCAGGAGCAGATCCTGGACCCGGTGTACTCGACGAACGCGTTCTTCGACGCGCTCCTGCGCGTCGACGGCTACCAGGACATGGCGGTGACCGAGGCGGCGCAGGCCGTCCAGCGCTCGGCGTTCCCGGACGCCTACGCCCAGCACGAGGCGCGTGCCCGGGCGTGGGCGAACGCGCTCTACGGCTTCGCCGCCGGGGCCGTGCGGTGCGAGCTCGACGCGCTGGACGCGTCGGGCGCCGCGGACGCGGACGCCATCGTCGCCCGCGTGCAGCGGGACCTGGGCCTGACTGCGACCGTCACGCCCGAGGGCGTGCTCGTGGACGTGACGCCGCTGGCGCCGCAGGACCCGGAGCTGGCGGCCCGGCTCGCGTGGGGCGTGGCCCACTGGGCCGTCGCAGCAGCCGACGGCGCGCACGTGGCCGCCGTCGAGCACGCGACGATGGTCTGGGACCGGGGCGCCGTCTGGCACCCTCGGCCCGCCGACGCCGCACCGCTCGCCGACGCGACGGTGCTGCTGCGCACGGAGCCGCCGGCGCAGTGACCCGCCGCGTGGGTCAGCGGTCCTCGAGCTCGGTGTAGCTGCGCCGCTGCGGGCCCACGTAGACCTGGCGGGGGCGGCCGATCTTCGTGGCCGGGTCCTTCATCATCTCCCGCCACTGGGCGATCCAGCCGGGCATCCGCCCGACGGCGAACAGCGGCGTGAACATGCGGGTCTGGAAGCCCATCGCCTTGTAGAGCAGGCCCGTGTAGAAGTCCACGTTCGGGTAGAGCTTGCGCTCGATGAAGTAGTCGTCGTTGAGGGCGATGTCCTCCAGGCCCATGGCGATGTCCAGCAGGTCGTCGCGCTTGCCCAGCTTGGAGAGCACCTCGTCGGCCATCTTCTTCACGATGGCGGCGCGCGGGTCGTAGTTCTTGTACACGCGGTGGCCGAAGCCCATGAGGCGGACGCCGGCCTCCTTGTCCTTGACCCGGCGCATGAAGTCGCTCGCGTCGCCGCCGGAGTCGCGGATCTCGGTGAGCATCCGCAGCACCGCCTCGTTGGCGCCGCCGTGCAGGGGGCCCGAGAGCGCGTTGATGCCCGCGGAGACCGACGCGTAGAGGTTGGCGTGGCTCGACCCGACGATCCGGACGGTCGACGTCGAGCAGTTCTGCTCGTGGTCGGCGTGCAGGATGAGGAGCAGGTCGAGGGCCTTCACCATGACGGGGTCGACCTCGTACAGGGCGCCGTTCGGCTGGAAGGCCATGCGCAGGAAGTCCCCGACGTAGCCGATGCCGCGGTGCGGGCCGATCATCTGCTGGCCCAGCGCCCGGCGATGGGCGTAGGCGGCGATGGTCGGGGCCTTGGCCAGCAGGAGGACCGTGGCGAGCTCGACGGTCTGGGGGTCGAACGGGTCGACGCTCTCCGGGTAGTACCCCGGCAGGGCGGACACGGCGCTCGAGAGGACGGCCATCGGGTGGGCGTTCGCGGGGAACGCGCCGATGAGGGCCTTGAAGTTGTCGTGCAGGTGCGTGTGGCGCTCGACGCGCTCGACCCAGCCCTCGAGCTGGCCGTGCTTGGGCAGCTCCCCGTGCGTGAGCAGGTAGGACACCTCGAGGAAGCTCGAGTGCGCCGCGAGCTCCTCGATCGGGTAGCCGCGGTAGAGCAGGACGCCCTCGTCACCGTCGATGTAGGTGATCGCGGACTCGACAGACGCGGTGTTCATGAAGCCGGGGTCGTAGGTGACGACGCCCGTCTCCTTGAGGAGGGCGGACACGCCGATCCCGTCGTTGCCGAGCGTGGCCGGGATGCGCGGGAGCTCCAGGGCCTTCTCGTCGACACGGAGCTCCACGGCACCGGTGGTCGTCTGGGTCATGCCCTCCTCCTTCTGACCGGCGCGGGGCGATAGACCCGGCCGCCGTCGTGCCAAGGTGTGCGAGAAAGGTACTCGCGCGAGCGGTTACCTGCCTAACGCAGCCCGGCCCCGGGGGTGAGGACCGGCGGCCCCCCATGCGGGCTCCCGACGGACACCCTCACAAGAGGTCAAGCGACAGTAAAGCAGACGGCGACACTCGGTGTCCCTGATCTCATGAGCTGGTCAATCTCCAGCCCGGTCCGACCTCAGGCGCCGGCGAGGCGGGCGACCGCCCGGGCCACCGCGTCGTCGGACGCCGTCAGGGCGACCCGGACATGGCGGACACCCGCCGGTCCGTAGAACGAGCCGGGCGCGACGAGAATTCCCTGGTCGGCGAGGTCGGCGACGGTCTGCCAGCAGTCCTGCCCCGCGCCGGCGGCCCGCACCCACAGGTACAGGCCCGCGTCAGACCCGTCGACCTCGAAGCCTGCCGCCGTGAACGCCCCCAGCAGCGCCGTCCGGCGCCGGCGGTACCGCTCGACCTGGGCGTCCACGTGCGCGTCGTCGGCGAGGGCGACGGCAGCGGCCGCCTGGATGGGCCCGGGCAGCATCATCCCGGCGTGCTTGCGCACCTCGAGGAGTGCCGCGACGCGACGCGGGTCCCCGGCCACGAAGCCCGCGCGGTAGCCGGCGAGGTTGGACTGCTTGGACAGCGACTGCACCACCAGCAGGTCGGTGTGGTCGCCGTCGCACACGCGCGGGTCGAGGATGCTCGGCACGCCCTCGCTCGCCCAGGGCTGCGTCCAGGCGAGCAGCCCGTAGCACTCGTCCGAGGCCACGACGGCACCGATCGACCGCGCCGCCGCGACAACGGCCCGCAACTGCTCGACGCCGAGCACGCGACCCGTGGGGTTGCCGGGCGAGTTCAGCCAGACCAGCCGCACGTCGCCCCGGCCGGCCCACGCCGCGACGTCGTCCGCGGGGAGCGGCTGCGCACCCGCGAGCCGCGCGCCGACGTCGTAGGTCGGGTACGCCACCTCGGGGTGCACGACGACGTCACCGGCGCCGAGGCCGAGCAGCGACGGCAGGCCAGCGACCAGCTCCTTCGAGCCGATCGTCGGCAGCACGGCGGCCGGGTCCACGCCGGGCGCGCGCCGTCGCCGGGCGAGCCACGCGGACGCGGCCTCACGCAGCGCGGCCGTGCCGTGCGTCGTCGGGTAGCCCGGCGCGTCCGCGTGGCTCGCCAGGGCGGCGCGGACGGGCTCCGGCGTCGGGTCGACCGGGGTGCCGACCGACAGGTCGACGATGCCGTCGGGGTGCGCACGCGCGGTGCGCGCGTACGGCGCGAGCGTGTCCCAGGGGAAGTCCGGCAGCGAGGCCGTATGGAAGCCCACGCGAGGGCTCAGGCCGTACCGGCCTGCGGGGGCAGCGCCGCGACGATCGGGTGGTCGCGGTCGATCTCGCCCAGCTTCGCGGCGCCGCCGGGCGAGCCCAGGACGTCGAAGAACTCGACGTTCACCTTGTAGTACTCGCTCCACTGCTCGGGGACGTCGTCCTCGTAGTAGATCGCCTCGACCGGGCACACGGGCTCGCAGGCGCCGCAGTCCACGCACTCGTCGGGGTGGATGTACAGCGAGCGCTTGCCCTCGTAGATGCAGTCGACGGGACACTCCTCGACGCACGCCTTGTCCTTGACGTCGACGCAGGGCTGGGCGATCACGTAGGTCACGGGTGGTCCTCCGACTGCCGGGTGGGTCGCGTCCTAGTATCCCCCACGGACGGCGTCGCACCTGTGCGGTGGCCGACGCGCGGACGAAGGAGCGTTGTGGACGACGCACTGTGGACGACCTGGCCGCTCGGGGTGCGCGTCGTCGTCCGGCGACGCCTGCCGGACGGGATGTTCGGGGACGTGCTCGGCGACCTGCTCGAGACCGGGCCAGACGGCGTCCTGGTGCGCACCCGCGCCGGCGACGTGCGCGTCACCGCGGCGGAGATCGCCATCGGCAAGATCGTCCCGCCGGCCCGCCCGCGGCGGACGCACCACGACCAGGCCTAGGCGGGCGGCCCCCCGCAGACGATCGCGTTCTGCGGCTTGTAGCGCGTGGTCCAGGACTCGTGGTTCTGCTGCACGCCGTCGAGGAACACCGTGCGGGTCACGGTCACGGTGAAGCCTGGGTTGCCCGCCGACTGGCCCTCGCAGGTCGGCGACTGGGAGTAGACCGTCGTCGGCTGCACGACGTTCGACCGGCCGCTCGTCGTCGTCTCGACCGTGTAGTAGGGCGTGCTCCACACGCGCACGTACACGCGCCCGTCCGCGACCCAGGACTGCAGGAGGGCGCCGTACGGCGTGTTGTTGCGCCAGCGCATGTTGATCTGCGGCGTGAAGATCGTCGCCTCGCGGCCCTCCGGGTACCGGCGGAACCACTCGCTGTGCGCCTGGTGCTCGACGAGCTCGTACCCCGCGAAGAACGCGGCGTTGTAGGTGGTGGTGGACATCTGCGACAGGCCACCGCCCCAGGCGTCGGTGTGCTGGCCGCTGAGGATCACGCCCGCCTGCACGTAGCCGTGAGCGGCGTCCAGCGGTCCGAGCGCGTCGCCGAGGTTGAACTCCTCTCCCGGCCGGATCAACATCCCGTTGATCTTCGACGCGCCGTTCGCGATGTTCTGGGTCCGGCGCGGCTCGCTGGTCAGCGGCGTGCTGAACTCGCTGACGATCTGGGAGATGCCGAGGGCCTCGAGCTCCGCCACGGACTCCGCGGGGTCGGCCTCGACGAGCTCCACGGCAGCGGTGCGGTCGCCCGTGGTGGTCGCCGCCGCGGCGACCGCCTCCGCGAGCGCGTCGGGGTCCAGCGTCGTGCCCGGCGCCCCCGGCACGATCACCGGGCCGTTCGCGTCGAACGTGAAGGTCGGCTCCTCGGCCGCCGTGAGGAGGTTCGTCGTGCGGACCACGACGGCGTCGACGAGCACGGTGCCGTCCATGACGAGCGCGAGCTCGCCGTCCTCGGGCACGAACGACGCCGCCGAGCTCAGGACGTCAGTGGGCAGCTCCGCCGTCTGGCCCGCCACCTCGACCCGGACGGGAGCCGACTGCAGCGGCTCCACGAGGGTCGACAGGGCCTCTTGGACGTCGGTGTCGTCGACGTCGGGCGGGTCCACCGTGGTGGGCAGCTCGATCGGGCGGGCCTGGGTCAGCCACGACGTGGCGAGGAGCTCCACGGCCGCGGGGACGTCCAGCGCCACGCCCTCGGTCGCCCGTGACGGTTGGGCGGTCCCGTCGACGACCTGGATCCCGCCGTCGACCGGCGGCACCGACAGGGTCTCCACGACGTCCTCGAGCGCGTGCTCCAGCGCTGCCCGGTCGACGTCGCTCACCGGTGCGACCGCGTCCGCCCCGAAGAGCTGCGCCCACAGCCGGGACGGCTCCAGGCCGAAGCCCGTGGCCGACTCGACGGTGGCCCGGGCGTCGAAGCTGAGGCCGGCCGCGGCCGGCGGGATCGCGGTGCGCAGGTCGCCGGCCGAGACCTCGAGATCCTCGGTCGTGGCGGCACGCAGCTGCTCGTCGAGCGTCGCGACGGCGTCGTCCGCGGACAGACCGCCGATGTCGACGCCGGCGACCGTCGTCCCGGGCGGCACCCGGTCGGACCAGAGCCACAGGGCGCCGACGTAGGCGCCGGCGAGGAGGACGAGGGCGACGGCGCTCACGGCGAGCGCGACCAGGCCACGGCGACGGCGCCGCCGAGGGGCCTCCTGCACGCCCGCCCGCTCGGTGCCGTGCTGGTGGTCCGCGCGGTGCGGGTGCTCCGAGCGGTGCGGGTGCTCGCCGGGCAGCACGTGCTCTGCGCGGTGGGCGGGCTCGTCGGGCGTGACGTCCCCGAGCGGCGCGACCACGGGCGGCGGCGGCAGCACCATGGTCGTCGCGGCGTCCGCCGGGGGGGCCGGCTCGACCGCGTCGACCGGACCTGCCACGTCGGCGCTGTCCGTCGGCTCGTCGATCGGCTCGTCGGTCGGCTCGCCCGTCTCCTGCTCCGTGGCGGCGGACCCCGTGTCCTCCAGCGGCGGCACGACGGCGGTGCTCTCGGCATCGCCGGCAGCCCACTCGCGCTGGCGCTCGGCAAAGGCCGCGCGGTCGGCCAGCCAGTCCGGCGCGTCGCTCACCTCCCCCGCCGAGGGCTCCTCGGGCGTCGGCGCGGCGACGTCCGCAGTGACGGGCACGACCTCGTCGCTGACCGGCTCGTCCGCGACCGGCTCGTCCGCGAGCGGCTCGTCGACGACCCGCTCGTCCACCACCGGCTCATCGACGACGGGCTCGCCCTCGACCGGCTCGTCAGCCGCGCGCTCGGCGGAGTCGGCCTGACCGACCGGCTCGGCCGGGAGCGACTCGTCGACCACCACGGGCTCGACGGTCGTCTCCGCCTCAGGCCCGGCCTCGGCCTCGGCCTCGGCTCCGGCCTCCGTGTCGGGCGCCTCGCCGTCCTCGTCGGTGCTCTCGGGCTCGGCCGGGACCGCCTCGGCGCCATCGGGCACCTCAGCGCCGTCGGGTACCTCAGCGCCGTCGGCCTCCTCGCCGTCGGTCACCCCGGCGCCATCGGCCGCCTCAGCGCCGTCCGCCGCCGCGTCCGACTCCGCGACGTCCGGGCCCTCGTCCGCGGACCCGAGGGGCCCGGGGTCGTCCGTGCGCGCATCGTCGAGGACCTCGTCCGGCCGGTCGGTCATGCGTCTCCCCTGCTGAGCCACGGCGGGCTGGACCCGCCGCGGAGATTCTACGAGGGCTGCTCCGGGTCCCGACGCCCGACCCGGGGCTGATCGCTGAACCAGCGCGCCGGCAGCACGGCGACCACGAGCACCAGCGCGGGAGCGGCGAGCCACGCGTAGCCGATGCCCTCGTCGGTGATGAGCACGTCACCACCGGGCCGCACGAAGCCCATGGCCAGCACCATGGCCGCCAGGGCGAGCGTGTAGGCGACCATCGCCCGTGCGCGCCCCCACGCGCGCGTGAGCACGGCCGCGGCGAGGACCGTCCCGTACGCGAGGACGAGCCCCCAAGGGTCGTTGGCTCGGTGCACACCGGTCCCCACGACACCCACCACCAGGCCGAGTGCCACGCTGCCGAGCACGTGCCACGCGGACGCGGGGCGGCCTGGTGCGACGGGGCTGGACACGGGCGCCAGGCTATCGGGTGATGCCGTCGGGCCAGGCCACGCGCGTGGCGTCGCCCGCCGCGAGCCGGTAGGACTCCTGGCACAGGAGCGGCTGCCGGACGCCGTCGCTCAGGGCGAGGCAGCCGATGCTCGCCCCGGTCGCGACCGGCCAGGTGCGGATGGCCTGGACCTGCGTGGCGTGCGCCTGCAGTGCGCCGACCACGGCGTCGAGCACCGGGCGCACGTCGACCCGTAGCGCGACCGCCTCGGACGGCACGGCCACCGAGGGAGCCTCGCGGTCCGGCCCGGGCAGGTGAAGGTCCCCGGGCGCGTCCCCGCCGTCGCGCAGGAGGGCCGTCAGCTCGTCGACGGCCGTCGCGAGCTCCGCGGCGTCGACGGCGGCCCACAGGACCACCGGCGCGATCGGCAGCCCCGACGGCGTCGCAGTCCCGGCCAGCGCGAGCGCGCGCATGGTCACCTCGTGGGCCCGGACGTGGTCCGGGTGCCCGTAGCCGCCACCCGGCTCGTAGGTGACGACGACGTCGGGCCGGCGCTCGCGCAGGAGCGTGGCGAGACGCAGGGCCGCCGCGTCGAGGTCGGCGCGCGCGAAGGCCGCCGGCCCGGAGTCCGGCGCGGCGCCCGCGCGGCCCGGGGCGGACCAGACCATGCCCGAGTCCTCGTAGCGGTCGAGACCGTCGCGCGCAGCCGCAGCCGCAGGCACGGCGTCGAGCCAGACGTGGTCCCGCACACCGAGCGCCGCCAGCGCCGCGGCCAGCTCCCGCTCACGATGCGCGGCCAGCGCGGGCCCGTCGCCCTCCAGGTGCGCGAGCGCGGGCCCGATGACCTCGCCCCGCTCACCCCGGGTGCAGGTCACCACCGTCACCGGGGCGCCCGACGCCGCCCACGTGGCGAGCAGGGCACCCGTGCTGAGCGTCTCGTCGTCGGGGTGCGCGTGCACGGCCAGGAGCCGCGGGCCGGCTGGGCCGCCCCGGGCGCCGTCGGACGCGGAGGTCACGCCCGCTTGGCGCGGGCCGCGAGCTTGCCGCGCTCCTCCTGGCCCAGCACCACCTTGCGGATCCGCACGATCTCCGGGGTCACCTCGACGCACTCGTCGTCGCTGGCGAACTCCAGCGACTCCTCGAGGGTCAGGCGGCGCGGCGGGGTGAGGCGCTCGAGCTCGTCGCCGGTCGACGAGCGCATGTTGGTCAGCTTCTTCTCGCGCGCGACGTTGACGTCCATGTCCTCGTTGCGGCTGTTCTCGCCGACGACCATGCCCTCGTACACGTCCTCGGTGGGCGCGACGAAGAACGAGCCGCGGTCGGCGAGCTGGATGAGCGCGTACGCGGTCACGACGCCGGACCGGTCGGCCACGAGGGAGCCGGTGGCGCGCGCCTCGATCGGGCCCGCCCACGGCTCGTAGCCCTCCGCGATCGACGCCGCGATGCCCGTGCCGCGGGTCTCCGTGAGGAACCTGGTCCGGAAGCCGATGAGGCCCCGCGCCGGCACCATGAACTCCATCCGGACCCAGCCGGTGCCGTGGTTCGCCATCGTCAGCATGCGGCCCTTGCGCGCGGCGAGGAGCTGCGTGACCGTGCCGAGGTGCTCCTCCGGCACGTCGACCGTCAGGTGCTCCATCGGCTCGTGGCGGACGCCGTCGATCGTCTTGGTGACGACCTGCGGCTTGCCGACCGTGAGCTCGAAGCCCTCGCGGCGCATCTGCTCGACGAGGATCGCCAGGGCCAGCTCGCCGCGGCCCTGGACCTCCCAGGTGTCGGGGCGGTCGGTCGGCAGCACGCGCAGGGACACGTTGCCGACGAGCTCGGCGTCGAGGCGGTCCTTGACCTGGCGCGCCGTGACCTTGTGCCCCTTGCCGCCCTTGCCGGCGAGCGGGGACGTGTTGATGCCGATCGTCACCGCGATCGCGGGGTCGTCGACGGTGATCGGGGGCAGCGGCCGCGGGTCGTCCGGGTCGGCGAGCGTCTCGCCGATCGTGATGTCCGCGATGCCCGCGACGGCGACGATGTCGCCCGGCCCGGCCTCCGCCGTCGGGACCCGCTCGAGGGCCCGGGTGGCGAGCAGCTCGGTGATGCGGACGTTCGACGTCGTCCCGTCGGCGCGGACCCAGGCGACGTTCTGGCCCTTGCGGATCGTGCCGTTGTGGATGCGCAGCAGGGCGAGGCGGCCGAGGAACGGCGACGCGTCGAGGTTGGTCACGTGCGCCTGCAGGGGCGCGGCCTCGTCGTACGTCGGCGCCGGGATGCGCTCGAGGAGCGTGGTGAACAGGGGCGCGAGGTTCGGGCTGTCCGGCAGGGTGCCGTCGGCGGGCGCCTCGAGGGACGCGCGGCCGGCCTTCGCCGAGGCGTACACGACGGGCACGTCGAGCACCGCGTCGAGGTCGAGGTCCGGGTGGTCCTCGTGCAGGTCGGAGGCCAGGCCGAGCAGCAGGTCGGTGGCCTCGTGCACGACCTCGCCGATCCGCGCGTCGGGCCGGTCCACCTTGTTGACGACGAGCACGACGGGCAGCTGGGCCTCGAGCGCCTTGCGGAGCACGAACCGCGTCTGCGGCAGCGGCCCCTCCGACGCGTCGACGAGCAGCAGGACCCCGTCGACCATCGACAGGCCGCGCTCGACCTCGCCGCCGAAGTCGGCGTGGCCCGGGGTGTCGATCACGTTGATCGTCACGCCGTCGGGCTGCCCCACCGCCGCCGCGGCCGGTCCGGTGTACCGGATCGCCGTGTTCTTGGCGAGGATCGTGATGCCCTTCTCGCGCTCCAGGTCACCGGAGTCCATGGCGCGCTCGGCGACGTGCGCGTGCGCCCCGAAGGCGTTCGACTGCCAGAGCATGGCGTCGACGAGGGTGGTCTTGCCGTGGTCCACGTGCGCCACGATCGCGACGTTGCGCAGGTCGGCGCGCACGGCCATAGGAGGACTCTTCTCGTTCGAGGGGGAATGGACCGGAGACGGACGACGGCGGCCGACGGGTGATTCTACCCGCCGACCGCCGTCGGAACGCCGTGGGCGCCGAAGCGCCGGTCTCACTGACCCCCGGGGCCGACCTGACGGGTCGTCCCGCGGGTGATCGTCTCCGCCTGCATGGCGTTCTCGGCACGCTCGACGTCGGACCGGTCCACCGGCTCTGCGCGGTGCACGCCGGCCTTGACCAGCTCCTCCTCGAGCAGCCGGTCGCGGGTCTCGCGACGGATCTTCTGCTCGGCGGGGTTCGGCACGGGCACCGCGGCGAGCAGTCGCCGCGTGTAGGGGTCGCGCGGCGAGCGCAGGATCTGGTCCCGCGCGCCCTGCTCGACGAGCTTGCCGTTGTGCATCACCGCGATGCGGCTGGAGAGGATCTCGACGACGGCGAGGTCGTGGCTGATGAACAGGCACGCGAACCCGTGCTCGCGCTGCAGCTCCTGGAACAGGTCGAGCACCTTCGCCTGCACCGACACGTCGAGGGCCGACGTCGGCTCGTCCGCGACCAGCAGCTTCGGGCTGAGCGCGAGCGCGCGGGCGATGCCGACGCGCTGCCGCTGACCGCCGGACAGCTCGTGCGGGTACCGGTTGCGCATGCTCTTGGCCAGGTGGACCTGGTCCAGCAGCTCCTCGACGCGCTTGTTCAGCGCCGCACCGCGGGCGATCTTGCGGAGCAGGAGCGGCTCGCCGATGGACTGGCCGATCGGCAGGCGCGGGTTCAGCGACGAGCCCGGGTCCTGGAAGACGATCGACACGCTCCGGCGCAGGTCGCGCAGCTCCTGGGCGCCGATGCCGACCATCTCGTGGCCGCCGATCTTCAGCGACCCCTCGGTCACCGGCAGCAGACCGACGACGGCGCGGCCGACGGTCGTCTTGCCCGAGCCGGACTCGCCGACGAGGCCGACGACCTCGCCGCGCTTGATGTCCATCGAGATGCCGTCGACGGCCCGGAAGGCGGGGATGCGACCCCGGCCCGGGTACTCGATCACCAGGTCACGCGCCTCGAGCGCGAAGAGGTTCTCCGTCGCGGCGGTGGTCGGCTCGGTCCGCGGCTCGGTGGTCGCGGCACCCGTCGCCGTGATGGGGGCCGAGGCACCCGCCTCGGCCAGGGCGGCGTCCCCGCCGACCGTCGCGCCGAGGTGCGGCACCGCGGCGAGCAGCTGCTGGGTGTACGGGTGCGTCGGCCGGTTGAAGATCTCGTCGGAGGTACCCGACTCGACGATCCGGCCGTCCTTCATCACGAGCACGCGGTCGGCGAGGTCGGCGACCACGCCCATGTCGTGGGTGATGAGGATGATGCCGGAGTCGATGCGGCTGCGCAGGTCGCGCATGAGCTTGAGGATCTCGGCCTGGACGGTGACGTCGAGGGCGGTCGTCGGCTCGTCGGCGATGAGCAGCTTCGGGTCGCACGCGAGCGCCTGGGCGATCATCGCCCGCTGGCGCTGGCCGCCCGAGAGCTGGTGCGGGTACTTGTCGACCGAGCGGGCCGGGTCCGGGATGTCCACCAGGCGCAGCAGCTCGATGGCGCGCTCGCGGGCCTGGTGCGGGCCGATGTCGAAGTGCGTCCGCAGCGTCTCGACGATCTGGAAGCCGATCGTGTAGACGGGGTTCAGGGCGGTCATCGGCTCCTGGAAGATGACCGCGACCTCCTTGCCGCGGATGTGCGAGAGCTGCTTGTGGGTCAGCCCCACGAGCTCCTTGCCGGCGAGCTTCGCCGACCCGCGGGCACGGCCGTTCTGCGGGAGGAGCCCGATGAGCGACATCGACGACTGGGTCTTGCCGGACCCGGACTCGCCGACGATGCCGAGCACCTCGCCCGGGCGGACGTCGTAGTCCATGTCGATGGCGGCGGGGTACCACTCGCCCTCGACGAAGAAGTCGACGCCGAGCCCACGGGCCTCGAGGATCGGTGCCTTGGTGGCGGCTGCGTCAGTGACCACGCCGTGCCCTTTCGTGACGTGCGCCGCATCGGCGCGGGACCTCGCTCACGGGACCGGCCGCGGTGACCGGCCCCGCCTGCGAGGGACGTTCTGAGACCATGGTGCGGTGTCGTCCACCGCTGACCAGACAGTGACCTACCAGGCCGGCTCGGCGCGGGGCATGACGATCGGCGTCGCGGCCGTGGCCGCCGTCGCGCTCGTCCTGACCGCGCTCGACGACGTCGGGGCGGCGCTGCGCTACGTGCCCGTGTTCGCCGTCGTGCCCGCCGCGGTGTGGGCCTTCTACGGGCGCCCGGCGGTGATCATCAGCGACGGCGGCGTGGCGCTGCGCAACGTCGTGCGCACCGTCGAGCTGCCGTGGCCGGCCATCCAGCGCATCGAGACGAAGTACGCCCTCACGCTGGAGACGGCCTACGGCCCGTACAACGCCTGGGCGGCACCCGTGCCCGGCCGGACCGGTGCGGCCTACGCGACCCGGGCCACGATGCACCACCAGCCCGAGAGCGCCTACGCCGCCGCCGGCCTGCGCCCCGGTGACCTCGCGGGCACCCCCTCCGGCGACGTCGCGGGCTACATCCGCCGTCGCTGGGAGAAGCTGCGCGACGCCGGCTTCCTCGACGACCCGGTGCTCGAGCGGCAGCGCCCGGTGGTGCACTGGCACCCCGGTCCGCTGCTGCTCGTCGCGGCGCTCGTCGCGGCGTCCGCGGTCTCGCTCAGCCTCGGCTGAGCCCGACCGCGTCACCACGCGCGCCAGGGTCGACTCAGGCACTGGCCGCGTCCGTCGCCGGCGTGGCCGCCGCCTCGGCGCGGCGCGCGGCCCGGGCCGCTGCCCGGTCCATCGCGCGCTTGCTCGGGATGCGCCGCTGCCGCGGGTCGAAGGCGTCGCGCAGGCCGTCGCCGATGAAGTTCACGCAGAGCGCGATGCTCACGATGAACAGACCCGGCCACCAGAACAGCCAGGGCCGCGTGGCGAAGGCCGTCTGGTACTCGCTGATGAGCGTGCCCAGCGACACGTCGGGGAAGCGGATGCCGAAGCCGAGGTAGCTGAGCGCCGTCTCGAGCAGGATCGCCGAGGCCATGAGCAGCGTGGTGTTGACGATGATCACGCCGACCGCGTTCGGGAGCATGTGCTTGAACATGATCCGCGCGTTGCTCGCGCCCGCGACGCGCGCGGCGTCGACGAACTCGCGCTCGCGCAGCGAGAGGAACTCGGCACGCACGAGGCGGGCCATCGACGTCCAGGTCACCATGCTCAGGGCGAGCGCCAGGAGCACCGGGTTGGCCTTGGCCACCCAGGCGCCGAGGATCGCGCCGATCATGATCACGGGGATGGTGATGACCATGTCCGTGAAGCGCATGATGACGTTGTCCAGGCGGCCGCGCAGGAAGCCGGCGAGAGAGCCGATCGTGATGCCGATGGTCGTCGCGAGCAGGCCGATGATCGTCATGACCATCAGCGAGGTCTGCGTGCCGCCCATGACGCGCGCGAACACGTCCCGGCCGATGTTGTCCTGGCCGAAGGGGTGCTCACCGATCGTGACGCCGCCGTCGAACGACATGGTCGGTGCGCCGCCGGGGTTGACGACGGGCGCGAGGTCGTTCGGGCCGTACGCCCACCAGCCGGGGATGGGCCCCCAGCCGATCGAGGTGGCCGCGAGCAGCACGATGGCGATGAGGAAGAGCGAGGCGACCATCGCGCCGCGGTGACGCAAGAAGCGCCGGAGGACGATGCGGCCCTGCGAGAGGCCCTCGACCTCCTTGAGCTCGATCGCGTTCTCGACCTTCTCGCCGGCGAACGTGTCGAGCTTCTCGATCGGCTCGGAGTCGGGAGTGGGGACAGTCATGCGTTCACCCGGATCCTGGGGTCGAGAGCGGCGTAGATGAAGTCCACGACGATGTTCGCGAGCACGAGCATCGTGCCGACCACGAGGAAGTACCCCATGACCGGGTCGGCGTCGCGTGCACCGAGCGACGTGAGGAACAGGGTCCCCATGCCGCTCCAGGCGAAGATCCGTTCGGTGATGATCGCGCCACCGAAGAGGGCCGCGATGTCGAGCGGCACCACCGTCGCGAGCGGGATGAGGGCGTTGCGGAACGCGTGCCGCACCGTCACCACCCGCTCCGGCAGGCCCTTGGCCCGCGCCGTGCGGATGTAGTCCTGGTTCATCACCTCGAGCAGGCTCGCCCGCGAGTAGCGGGTGTACGACGCGAACGAGATGAGGATCAGCGCGATCGTCGGCAGCACGAGGTGCGTGAACGTGTCGAGCGTCGTCACCCAGTAGTCGTTGCCTGCCAGGCCGGGGGTCTGCGAGCCGATCGTCGCGATCGGGCGCCCCGCGATGCGGCTGGAGTTGGAGTACAGCTTCCAGACGTCCATGACGCGGTCGATGTAGATGAACGCGCCGACGAGGACCGCGGTGATCGCGGAGGTCCGCATCGAGACGCCGCGGTCCGGGCCGCCGAACAGCCAGCCGATGAGCATGCCGCTCGCGACGGCGGCCGCGGCCAGGCCGATGATCAGCCACGCGCTGGCGACGGCGAACGGCCACTGCAGCGGGTAGTAGAGCGCGACGCCGACGGCCACCGTCGTGAGCGCGGCGTACAGGGCGCGCTTGTTGCGCAGGCCGGCCGTCAGCGCCGTGACCGCGTAGGCGCTGGCCACGCCGAGCACGAGCACGCCGACGATCGTCAGGTTCGGGTCGAGGAGCCACCCCGTCGCGGACATGCCCCAGATCGCGGCGCCGGTGGCGAGGGTGGCGATGCCGAAGACGCTGAGCCGACGTCGGATGTCGCCCGCGACCAGGGCCTGCCAGATCAGGCCGCCGAGCACGGCGAGGCCGACCACGGCCGGCGTCGAGAGCGTCGGATCACGCAGGAAGTCGTTGAAGCCGATCGCGCCCCACAGCTTCAGGAGCACCGCGACCCAGAACGAGGGCAGCGAGTAGAGCACGAACGACATGAAGGTCACGGTGTAGTCGAAGCCCGTGTACTGCCGCAGCGCGGACGCGATGCCGACGACGATGCCGAGCCCGATGGCCAGGAACGTCGAGGCCGCGATGAGCTGCACCGTCGACGGGATCGCCGTGCCGAGCATGTCGATCACGTTCTCGTTGGTCACCCAGCTGTTGCCGAGGTCGCACTGGCCGATGCCGCACCTGGCCACGCCGCCGAGCCACAGCACCCAGCGCACGGCGGGCGGGGTGTCGAGGTTGAGGTCCCTGATGCGGGCCTCGATCAGCTGCTCCTTGTTGGGCGCGCTCGAGGCGTACAGGTCCTCCAGGGGATCCAGTGCGTACGCCAGCAGCATGTACACGATGAACGTGGCGCCGAGCAGCACGATCGCCGAGGAGAGCAGACGCCGACCGAGGAAGGTCAGCATCGGCGCGCTCCGCCGGAGGCGGGAGGGAGCTTGCGGCTGCGGCGGGGCGGTCGTCGCCTCGTCGGCCGGCAGGCTCGTCACTGAGGTGGCCATGTGGGGGGACCTCTTCACGAGTGGATGGACTGCGTGAGTCTACGCGTCCGTCCACGGACGGTCCTCGATCCGGGGACCCGGCACGAGGACGGCTGGACGTGGTACCGCGGTCGGGATCACCGACCCGGCATGCCGGTGGGGTACCGCGGGTGCCGCGGTACCCCACCGGATCGTGCAGACCTACTGACCTTCGTCAGTGGTGAGGATCACTCCTCGGTGCTGGCCGCCGGGGCGTCGAGGGTGTCCTCGGCGCTGATCTCCCACTCCCAGTAGTTCCAGAAGATCGTCGGCGAGATCGGGATCATCTTCACGCCCTGGAGAGCGTCGCGCCAGGCGACGACACCCGGGAACTGGAAGATCGGCAGCGAGAAGCCGTCAGCGTTCAGCTGCTTCTCGATCTGGATGGTCAGCTCCTTCTCCTCGTCGACGGAGGCGGACGCCATGTCGGCGTACCAGCCGTCGATGTCGGCGTTGGAGTAGCCACCGAAGTTGTTCAGGCCGCCGGTCACGAAGTTCGCCTCGGAGTTGAGGGCGAAGGTGTTCGTGGACTGCCAGCCGAACAGCGACGCGTCGTAGGTGTCCGTCTGCGTGAGGCGGCCGCCCCAGGCGTCGTCACCCTCGTCGAGCACGTTGAACCCGACCTTCTCGGCCGACGCGGCGATGAGCTGGTACTCGTTCGCGCGGCGGACGTTCGAGGCGCCGTAGAGGAACCGGACGTCGATCGGGGTCGAGGTGTCGACGCCGGCCTCGGCCAGGAGGTCGATGGCCGCCTGACGGTTGGCGTCGTCGTCCTCGCTGAAGAAGTCGGAGCCGTTGCCGGCGACGACGTCGTCGTAGGCCGGCGAGCCGGGCACGACGGTGTGCGAGTTGCGGACCTGGGCCTCGGGGTTCAGCGGGACGATCAGCTTCTCCATGATCTCCGCGCGCGGCACGGAGAGGAGGAACGCCAGGCGGACGGCGCGGGCCTTGTCCTCGTCGCCACCGTAGGTGGCGGGGTCGAACGGACCACCGTTGTTGAAGATCACGTCGACGTGCTCGTACGTGCCCTCTTCCTCGGCCTGGTACGTGATGCCGTCGATGCCCTCGAGGGTCTCGATGACGTCGACCGACGACTGCGGCTGGATGAGGTCGACCTCACCGTTCTGCAGAGCGGTCACCGACGCCAGCGGGTCCTCGGTGTAGCGGATCGTGATCGACTCGACCTTGGGCGCGGGGCCCCAGTCGTAGTCGTCGCGGGCCGTGACGGTGAGGTACTGGTTCTCGACGTAGTCGGACATCACGTACGCGCTCGAGGACAGGTAGAGGAGCTCGTTGTCCGGGAGCGAGGTGAAGTCGAAGCCGGTGTTCCAGACGTTCGCGAGCTTGGCGAGCGCCTCGGCGTCGTTGTTCTGGAACGCGTCGATGACGGCCTGCTTGCCCTCCTCGGCGTCCTCGATGCCGAGGGCGATGTTCGCGATCGCGTGCGCCGCGATCGGCGACGGCTGGAAGGAGACCTCCCAGTCGGAGCGCGGGCTGTCGTAGACGAGCGTGACGGAGCGGCCGTCGTCGCTGATCTCGGGGAACTCGGAGACGAGCGTCATCGCGACGGAGGAGCCGTCGAAGTAGACGCCACCCTCGGTCTCCTGGATGTTGCCCTCGTCGTCGTAGCTGCCCTCGACGGTGTCGAAGTTGTCGTTCTGGGGGCCCCAGTACATGATCAGGTCGGCCGCGTCGACGGGCGTGCCGTCCGACCAGGTGACGCCCTCGTTCACCGTGTACTTCACGGTCAGCGGGTCGTCCGACACCTTCTCGTAGGTGCCGAAGTCCTCGTTCTTCACGAGGTTCAGGTCACCGTCGTAGTAGTTGAAGGCGGCGTTCGTCAGGTACAGCACGTTCGAGTTGGTCGTCGCGTTGCCACTCGAGGTGAGGTTGTTCTGCGAGTAGAACGGCTGGTTCCAGCCGACGTTGACCGCAGTGTCCTCGACGATCTCGCTCCCACCCGGGGTCGAGCACGCGCTCAGCACGAGCGCGCTCGTCGCGACGATGGCGCCGACGGCGCCGATTCGCCTGATCTTCACAAGTTCCTCCTGACGGATGAGGTGAGGGCCCGCAGCCGCGTTCGGGGACGCGGGAACTGCCAGGGACAGCCACCCTTGGATTGGGCGAGCGTACAGCGGCCGATTGCGGCAATCGGGACACAGCCGGGGGGCCCCGGTGATCGTTACCTTTTCGATACTACCCGGTACATCTCATGATCCGGGACGGCTCGTCTCAGCGCCGTCGCAGGTCAGCGCGCTTTCGCAGGTCATCGGGGCACTAAAACCGTTGACAGGCGGGCGCAGACCTTCGGGAACCGCCGATGAAGGCCCTCCGCGCCGCGGGCCCGTCTCGGGACTGGGCGGAGCACCGCACGAACGGGCATTCCACGGACTACCGGACAAACGCACCCTTCCGGACCCGCGCCGGCGGCCTTTGTCGAACGTCGCGAGCGATCCGTGGCAGGGCGCGCTAAACGGCCCAGGTCGGCGTTCCGACGGCCTGCAGCGCCCCTCTCGACAGGCCTACTGTGGCCGGATGCACCTGCTGCACATCGCCCACCGGGCCGACTGGCAGGACTCGCTGCGGGACGGCACGTACAGCACGTCCACGCGCGGGCACAGCCTCGACGAGGTGGGCTTCGTCCACGCGTCCTACCCCGAGCAGGTCGACGACGTGGCCGGCTTCGTCTACCGCGACGACCCCGAACCCCTCTGCGTCCTCGTGCTGGAGGAGTCCCTCATCCACCAGGACGGCGTCCGGGTGGAGCTCGAGGACGGCGGGGACGGGGAGCTCTATCCACATATCTATGGGCCCATCGACAGGTCCTGGGTCGTCGACGTGCGTCCCGCACGGTTCGACGCCGCCGGACGCTTCGTCTACTGACGCCTTCCGGGCGGCGGGGGCCCGGGCTCTCCCGCGCCGTCCTGGGCTCCCGCGCGCCCGCGCGGTACCCGTGCGCATGTCGCACCCCGGGGGCAGGCTGGCCCGATGAGCATCGACGACGCCGCGAAGGCCGACCTGCACCGATACCTGCGCAGCGCGCGCGAGGCGCTCGTCTGGAAGCTCGACGGCCTGTCCGAGTACGACGCGCGGCGCCCCCTCACGCCGACGGGCACGAACCTGCTCGGCCTGGTCAAGCACGTCTCGAGCGTGGACGTCGACTACTTCGGGGCGTGCTTCGGGCGCCCCTTCGACGAGCCGCTCCCCTGGTTCGCTGACGACGCCGAGCCCAACGCCGACTTCTGGGTCCCGGCAGACGTGACGCGCGCCGACGTGCTCGGCCTCGCCGAGCGCGCGTGGGCGCACTCCGACGCGACCATCGAGGCGCTGCCGCTCGACGCCGTCGGGCACGTCGCGTGGTGGGGCGACGGCGGGCAGGACGTGACGCTGCACCGGCTGCTCGTGCACATGGTCGCCGAGACGCACCGGCATGCCGGGCACGCCGACATCCTGCGCGAGCTCATCGACGGGGCCGCCGGTCTCAGCGCCGGCAACGAGAACTTGCCCGGCGTGGACGACGCGTGGTGGGTCGCCTACCGCGAGCGCGTCGCGCGGGCCGCGCGCGACGCCGTCGCCTGAGGCCCGCGGCGGCGGCCGGTCAGGCGGGCTCGATCGGCATCCAGAGCTCGCACGTGGCGCGTGTCGCGGTGAGCTCGAGGTAGCGGACGATCGACGGGCCCGGCCGCAGCCGCCAGGGGTTCGAGGGGAACCAGTCGGTCGCCGTCGCGGCCCAGGTCTGCTGGAGAGTGTCGGGGAACGGTCCGCTGGAGCCGAAGACCGCCCAGGTACCGGCGTCGACGGGGATGGCGTCGAGGTCGGACGGGACCGGGGCGCCGTCGCGCACGGCCACGCCGTGCAGGTAGGTCAGGGGCGAGCCCTCCGCGGCGTCGGGGTCGGGACCCAGCGTGACGGCGAGGATGCCGGCTGGCTCCCCGACGGGCTCCGTGGCGCCCAGAACCTTGAGCCGCGCGTGCTCCTCGGGCGCGATCGAGGCGACGTGCTCGGCGATGTGCGGGTTGACGCCCTGGTGCACCAGCGGGACCTCGACGGCGTGGCCGACGAGAAGGAAGGCCGGCCGGTCGGTGACCGTCACGTCCATGGGGGTGCTCCCTTCAACGCTCAGGCGGAACCTGAGCACGGGTTGGGTGGTGAGCGGCCCACCGGTGCGGCGCGCGTCGGCCGGCGCGATGGCGTGCACCGACCGGAACGCCCTGGTGAACGCCTCGACGGAGCCGTAGCCGTAGCGCACGGCCACGGCGAGCAGGCTTCGCTCCCCGCGCACCAGGTCGGCCGCGGCGAGCGTCATCCGGCGACGCCGCACGTACTCCGAGAACGGCATCCCGGCCAGCGCGGCGAACATCCGGCGCAAGTGGTACTCCGTCGTGGCGTGGGCCCGGGCGAAGGCGGGGACGTCCACGCGCGCGTCGTGGCGCTGCTCGACGAGGTCGACCAGGGCGTTGAGCGTGCCGATCACGGGTCCCCCTTCGGCAGGCCAGTCTCACCGACGGACGACGGCGAGCACCCGATGATCCTGGCCGCATTCGATCGGCGACTCCAGCGTGGGGCGGCCGAAGCGGCTGGCCGGTGGGGACGTCACCGACTGTCCACAGAGCAGCGCTCGAGAACCCTGCCTGTCGGTCCATCGAACTAGCGTTCGAGCGTCGGCGCGGGGCCGACGCAGGCGAGGAAGGACGCGACGATGCGGGTACTGGTGGCCACAGAGGAGACGCAGGGCGACCGGGCGGACGACTACACCTGGGCGACACCCGGAGAGCTCGTCATGTTCGGCGTGATCTGCGCGACCGATCTGCGCGGGACCGGACGCGGGTGCGGGTGTGGCCGCGCGTTCGCCGGCCTGCACTCCGAGCGCGCGACGACGACCGCTCAGGTCGCGGAGTGGCCATCGAGCCTGGACGACGTGGTGCTGGCCTTCCGCGACAGCCTGGCGCGGGGCGGCTGGCTGGACTTCGGTGGCACGGAGGAGGAGGTGCACGCCGTCGTCGTCGAGGCCGTGATGGAGGTGCTCCTGGTCGCCGATCGGTACCCGGCCGGGACCGTGATCGGCACGGACCGCGGGCGACAGTACGTGCGACAGCCCGCGGCTGCGCGGTGAGGCGGACGCCGGTCAGACGGTGGAGCGGCGCTCCACCATTCCGTTGCGGGTCAGCAGGAGAGGTCGTCGACGACGAGCGCGCCCCGCCACGTCCTCAACCGCTGCACGGTGCTCTCCGAGAGCTCCGCCGCAGCGAGGAGCGTCTCGACGTCCAGACCAGCGAGCGCTTCGCGGAACGCCTTCTCCGTGCTCGATCCACGGCGGGCCAGGATCGCGTCGCGCACCGGCTCGTCGTTCTCGCGCCCGGTGGCTTGGGCGAGCGCGTCGGCGTTCCGCACGGTCTCGAGGTAGTCGTCGACGATCGCGTCCGGCTCCACGCCGACCAGGCTGAGCAGGAGCATCGCGACGAGACCGGTCCGATCGCGTCCCGACATGCAGTGGAAGAGGACGCCGCCCGCGTCGGCGTCGGCGACCGCGGCGAGCGCTGCGCCTGCCCGCTCGGGCATCGTCGCCAGGTGCGGCAGGAAGTACACGGCCGTGCCCCACAGCCCGTTGTCGGCGTAGTCCCGCCAGAAGTCGGCGTTCTCCAGGCCGTCCAGGTCGACGTGCGCGGTGACCAGCCAGCCGGGCCGACGACGCCGGTCCCGCTCCCTCTCGGCGTCCTGCCGCAGGTCGACCACCGTGCGCACACCGAGGGCGTACAGCTCGTCCCAGCCGCGGGTCGTGACGGCGTCGACGTTCTCTCCGCGGAAGAAGACACCGCGGGGCGTCGTACCGCCCCCGGTCAGTGGAAGGCCACCGAGGTCACGGGCGTTGACCAGGCCATCGACAGTCAGGGCACGCATCGACCGGACACTACAACCCGCGCCCCCGGGTCTCCGGGTGCCTCAGACGTTGAAGCGGAACTCCACCACGTCGCCGTCGGCCATCACGTAGTCCTTGCCCTCGATGCGGGCCTTGCCTGCCGAGCGGGCAGCGGCGATCGAGCCGGCCTCGACGAGGTCCGCGAAGCTGATGACCTCGGCCTTGATGAAGCCGCGCTCGAAGTCCGTGTGGATGACGCCGGCCGCCTGCGGCGCCGTCCAGCCCTGCTTGATCGTCCAGGCGCGGGCCTCCTTCGGACCGGCCGTGAGGTACGTCTGCAGGCCGAGCGTGTGGAAGCCGACGCGGGCGAGCTGGTCCAGGCCCGGCTCGGACTGACCGGAGTCCGCGAGCATCTCGGCGGCGTCGTCGGGGTCGAGCTCGACGAGCTCCGACTCGAACTTGGCGTCGAGGAAGATCGCGTCGGCGGGGGCGACGAGCGCGCGCATGCGCGCCTGCATGTCGACGTCGGCGAGGCCCGCGTCGTCGGTGTTGAAGACGAAGATGAACGGCTTGGCCGTGAGGAGCTGGAGGTCGCGGAGGGCCGTCGCGTCGACGCCCTGCTTGGCGAGGCGCTCACGCGCGGCGAAGACGGTGACGCCCTCCTCGAGGACGGCGTTCGCGGCCTGCGCCGCGGCGAGGACGGCGGCGTCGGTCTTCTTGCCGCGGACCTCCTTCTCCAGCCGGGGGATGGCGCGCTCGAGCGTCTGGAGGTCGGCGAGGATCAGCTCGGTGTTGACGGTCTCGATGTCGTCGGCAGGGTCGACGCGGCCGGTGACGTGCACGACGTCGTCGTCCGCGAACGCGCGGACCACCTGGCAGATGGCGTCGGCCTCGCGGATGTTGGCGAGGAACTTGTTGCCCAGCCCCTCCCCCTCGGACGCGCCGCGCACGATGCCGGCGATGTCGACGAAGGAGACGGTCGCGGGGACGATCCGCTCGGAGCCGAAGAGGTCCGCGAGCGTCTGCAGGCGCGGGTCGGGCAGGGCGACGATGCCGAGGTTCGGCTCGATCGTGGCGAACGGGTAGTTCGCAGCCAGCACCTGGTTACGGGTGAGGGCGTTGAAGAGGGTCGACTTGCCGACGTTCGGGAGGCCGACGATTCCGATGGTGAGCGCCACGGGCGGCAAGTCTACGGGCCGCCGGGAGGGTGTTCGCCGTGGGCGAATTGTCCCGATTCCTCGCTGCATCTCCGCTAGCATTAGCACATCAGTTCCAATTCTGGAGGCGGCATGACGACGGCGGCGGCGCAGGCGGCGCTCGACGACGCCGTCCGCGCGGTCGCCGACGCGACGCTCCGCGCCCGCGAGCTGCCTCCCGACGAGCGCGCACGTCTCGTCGCGGGGATCGACGCGGCGGTCGCGCGACTCACGACCGCCCGTGCGTCGGTCCTCGTCGCACAGCGCGACAGCGGGGCGTGGCGCGCGCACGGCGACCCCAGCTTCGAGGCGTGGCGGGCGCGGACCTCCCGGACGGGCGCCCGCGCCGCGGCGACCGAGGTGCGTCGCGGCGACGCGCTGGCGTCGATGCCCGCCGTCCGGGACGCCGTCGACGACGGACGCGTGACCGTCGAGCACGTCGACGTCGTCGCGCGCACGGCGGCCGGCGCGTCCGCCCCCGTGCGTGCTGCCCTGGCCTCACCGGAGGGGCAGGCGGAGCTGCTGGCGATGGCGGGGCGCGTCGACGCGGGACGGTTCGCCAAGGCCGCGGCGCTGTGGGCCGCCGCACTCGACCGGGCAGCGCTGGAGCGCGGGCACCAGGTGCAGCGCGGCAGGCGGTTCCTCCACCTCGCCGAGACGCCCGACGGCACACGGATCAGCGGCCAGCTCGACGCGGTGACTGGGCATCGGGTGCGGCTCGCCCTCGAGGCCATGGCCGGCAAGCCGCCTGCCGACGACGATCGCACGCCCGAACAGAGGAGGGCTGACGCACTCGCGAGCCTGGCCGACGTGGCGCTGGGCGTCACGTCGGCGGACGGAGTGCCGGTAGGTCCCAGGGCGACGGTGTCCTTCGTCATGCGCGAGGAGACCTGGGCGGCGCTCCGGGAGGAGCAGCGGGCTGCCGGGGAGGCGGGTACCGCGCCGGCGTCGGGGCCGGTCACGGGCGCGCGCCTGGAGAACGCACCGCCCGCCACCTACGACGGTGTCGCGCTGCCACCGAGCGAGCTCGCCCGACTGCTGTGCGACTGCGAGCTGACGCGCGTCGTGATCGACGCCGACGGGCAGCCGTTGGACCTCGGCCGCACGAGGCGTCAGTACACGGCCGGTCAGCGACGTGCGGTCACGGTGCGCGACGCCGGTTGCTTCTGGCCAGGCTGCGGGACGCCGACGAGGTGGTGCGAGGTACATCACCTCGTCTGGTGGGACCGCGACGGCGGGGAGACCGACGTCGTCGACGGCGCCCTCGCCTGCTCGTTCCACCACCACGAGCTGCACCGGCTGGATCTGGCGGTGACCAGGTACACCGTTCCCGGCGCCGCATGCGGGCCTGGCGAGAGCCGGACACGGTACGTCGTCGCGACCCCCGGTGGCCGCGTTCTCGCGGACGGCCGCCCCGAGGACGACGTCGGCGGACGGGTCGGAGCGGCGATGCGTGCATGGGTCCCCGGGAAGGGGGCGGTTGATGCGGCCGGCGCAGACTCGGCCGCGCAGGAGCGGGCGAGGTGCGAGCGGGTGGCGTGCTGACGCGCGCGTCGGGCCTGTGACCTGCGGCGGCGCGCTGCGGTGCGGTGCGGTGTCGGTGTCGAGGTCGGTGTCGGTGTCGGCTGGGAGGGTCGGGGCATGGAGATCGTGATCGGGCTCGTGGCACTGCTCGTGGGCGTCGTCGGCGGGTGGGTGCTCGGCATCGTCCGGGCGGAGGCCCGGATCCGGCGAGCGGCGGTACGCGTCGCCGAGGCACGCGCGTTGCTCGAGGCCGAGCGCCGGGTGTCCGCAGAGCGCGTGGCCGCGGCCCAGGAGGACCGGGCGCGTCTGAGCGAGCAGTTCCGGGCGCTCGCGGCCGACGCCCTGCGCGCGAACTCCGAGCAGTTCCTGGTCGTCGCCGAGGAGCGGCTCGGCCGCACCCAGGCCGCGGGTGCGTCTGGACTGGCGCAGCAGCAGGACGCCGTGCGGCGGCTGGTCGAGCCGCTGACCCGCACGCTCGACCAGGTGAAGCAGGAGGTGAGCACGGCCGAGCGGGCGCGCGCGGACGCGGCCGCCGCCCTCGCCGAGCAGCTGCGATCGATGCGTGAGTCCTCCGAGCTCCTGCGTTCCGAGACGGGCCAGCTCGTCAGTGCACTGCGCACCTCGCAGGTGCGCGGACGGTGGGGCGAGGTCCAGCTGCGCCGGGTGGTGGAGTCCGCGGGCATGCTCGAGCACGTCGACTTCGTCGAGCAGCATCACGTGACGACCGACGAGGGAGCGCTGCGACCCGACATGGTCGTGCACCTGGCCGGCGGGAAGAACGTGGTGGTCGACGCCAAGGTCGCCGTGCTCGGCTACCTGGACGCCATGCAGGCCACCGACGAGGCGGTGCGCGCCGACCGGCTCGCCGCTCACGCACGCCACATGCGCCGACACATCGACGACCTCGCCGCCAAGGAGTACTGGGAGCAGGTGGCGCCGTCCCCGGAGTTCGTCGTCATGTTCGTCCCCGCCGAGGCGTTCCTGCATGCGGCGCTCGAGGCGGACGGGACGCTCATCGAGCACGCGATGGAGCGGGGCGTCGTGCTCGCGACCCCGATGACGCTCGTCGCGCTCCTGCGAACGGTCGCCTACGCCTGGCGCCAGGACGCCCTGGCCGCCAACGCTCAGCAGGTCCTCACGCTGGGACGCGAGCTGCACGGACGGCTGGCCACGCTCGGCGGTCACGTGGGGCGCCTGGGACGCCAGCTCGACGGAGCCGTGCGCGCCTACAACGAGACCGTGAGCTCGTTGGAGTCACGCGTCCTGGTCAGCGCCCGGCGCATGGCGGAGCTCAAGGTCACGGACGCCGAGCTCGAGGTCCCTGCACAGATCGACCGAGCGGCACGCCAGGTCCAGGCGGCCGAGCTCGTCGCCGCGGAGGCCAACCGCGTGGTCGCGCTCGGCTGAGGCGACCGCGTCGTCGCCCACGGCTGAGGCGACCGCGTCGTCGCGCTCGGCTGAAGCAACCGCGTCGTCGCCCACGGCTGAGGCGACCGCGTTGTCGCCCACGGCTGAGAGGCGACTCGTCAGAGGTGCCTAGACCGGCTCGACCGAGAGGGGCCGACGCTCGCCCCGCGCCGGGCGCCCGACCGGCTCTCCCGCGGCCTTGAGGTCGGCACGCAGCTCGCGCGGCAGCGAGAACATGAGGTCCTCGGTGGCGGTGCGCACCTCCTGGACGTCGCCGTAGCCGAGCTCCGCGAGCCGCACCAGCACGTCGCCCACGAGGATCTCCGGCACCGACGCCCCCGAGGTCACTCCCACGGTGCGCACGCCGTCGAGCCAGGCCGGGTCGATCTCGGCCGCGTGGTCGATCCGGTGCGAGTCCCGCGCACCCGACTCCAGGGCGACCTCGACCAGGCGCACCGAGTTCGAGGAGTTCGCCGAGCCCACCACGATGACGAGGTCGCACTCCGCGGCGATCTTCTTCACCGCGACCTGGCGGTTCTGGGTGGCGTAGCAGATGTCGTCGCTGGGCGGGTCCGCGAGCAGCGGGAACCGCTCCCGCAGACGGCGCACCGTCTCCATGGTCTCGTCGACCGACAGCGTCGTCTGCGAGAGCCACACGACCTTCGCGGGGTCGCGGACCACGACGTCGTCGACGTCGTCCGGGGAGTTGACGACCTGGATGTGGTCGGGCGCCTCGCCCGACGTGCCCTCGACCTCCTCGTGCCCCTCGTGCCCGATGAGGAGGATGTCGAAGTCGTCCCCGGCGAACCGGACCGCTTCCTTGTGCACCTTCGTCACGAGCGGGCAGGTGGCGTCGATGGTCTGCAGACCCCGCGCCTCCGCAGCCGCGTGGACCGCCGGCGAGACGCCGTGCGCCGAGAAGACCACCCGGGCGCCCTCGGGCACCTGGTCGGTGTCGTCGACGAAGATCGCTCCCCGCGCCGCCAGGGTCTCGACCACGTACTTGTTGTGGACGATCTCCTTGCGGACGTACACGGGCGGGCCGTAGTGCTCGAGGGCCTTCTCCACCGCGACGACCGCACGGTCCACGCCCGCGCAGTACCCGCGGGGCGCAGCGAGCAGGACGCGACCGCGCGCCGGGGCGGGCGCACCGGCCGACGGGCTGGACGCCGGACGTGCCGTCGGATCGCTCGACGAGTCGTGGAGGGGGTTCACCGCCTCAGTCTACGAAACCCCCTGTGAACGACCCGTGGTGGCCCGTCGTGCGACTGGTGAGGGGCCACAGGGCGACCTGCCGCGAGGAGGTCGGCCGTGGATGGCAGGCTGTGCCCGTGACCGACGCCGCGCCCCTCGAGCGCCCCACCGCGCTCCCCCCGCGCGCGGCCGACACCTCGCCGACGGCGCCCTGGCCCGTGCGGCACCTGGCGCAGAAGATCGCGGACTACATCCACCGCATGCCCGGCGTCTGGGTCGAGGGCCAGGTGGTCCAGCTCAACCGTCGCCCGGGCGCCTCGGTCGCGTTCCTCACCCTCCGCGACACCGACGCCGACGTGTCGATGCCCGTCACCGTCCACACGCGGGTGCTCGCCGCGGCGACCGCGCCCGTCGAGGAGGGCGCGCACGTCGTCGTGCACGCCACGCCCACCTACTGGGCCAAGCGCGGCACCCTGTCGCTCCAGGCCGACGAGATCCGCGCCGTCGGGCTCGGGGAGCTGCTCGCCCGCATCGAGCACCTCAAGCGGGTCCTGGCGGCCGAGGGCCTGTTCGACGCCGACCGCAAGCGGCGCCTGCCGTTCCTGCCGCGCGTCGTCGGCCTCGTCTGCGGACGCGAGTCGAAGGCCGAGCACGACGTCGTCGTGAACGCCCGGGCGCGCTGGCCGCAGGTCGAGTTCGAGATCCGGGAGGTCGCGGTCCAGGGCCCCAGCGCGGTCGGCGAGGTGAGCCGAGCCGTGACGGCGCTCGACGCCGACGCGCGGATCGAGGTCATCGTCGTCGCGCGGGGCGGCGGCTCGGTCGAGGACCTGCTGCCCTTCAGCAACGAGACGCTCGTGCGCACCGTCGCCGCGTGCCGCACCCCCGTGGTGAGCGCCATCGGCCACGAGACCGATGCACCCCTGCTCGACCTCGTCGCCGACTACCGCGCCTCCACGCCGACGGACGCCGCCAAGCGGATCGTGCCCGACGTCGGCGAGGAGCGCGCGCGCCTCCTGCAGGCCCGGACCCGCATGCGGTCGACGCTCGACGCACTCGTGCGCCGTGAGGGCGACCGGCTCGCCGCGGTGCGCTCCCGTCCGGCGCTCGCGCGGCCCGAGACGCTGCTCGACGCGCACCAACGCCACGTCCTCGACCTGCGGCGGGCTTCCTGGCGGGCGCTCGACGCACGCGTGACGTCGGGCACGGCCGAGGTGCGCCACCTGGCGGCGCAGGTCGCAGCCCTGTCGCCCGCCGCGACGCTCGAGCGCGGCTACGCGGTGGTCCAGCGGGACGACGGCGCCGTCGTCCGCTCGCCCGACGACGTCGCCCCCGGCGCGCGCCTTCGCGTGCGCCTCGCCAGGGGCGAGCTCGCGGCGGAGGTCCTGCCCGACTCCGGCGGCCGGCCCGGCCCGGAGTCCACGAGCGCGCAGGACGCAACGAAGAAGCAGGACGCCACGAAGAAGCAGGGCTCCACGAAGACGCAGGGCCAGCAGGCTCAGCGGGCACCACGGAAGACGAAGGGCGAGCGGGAATCATGAGCGACGCGCCAGGAAAGGACCGCCCCGTGCAGGACCTGACGTATGAGCAGGCGCGCGACGAGCTCGTCGCCGTCGTCGCCCGCCTCGAGGCCGGCGGCGAGACCCTCGAGGGCTCGCTCGCCCTGTGGGAGCGCGGTGAGGCGCTCGCCGCGCGCTGCCAGGACTGGCTCGACGGCGCCCGGCAACGACTCGACGCCGTCCGCGCCGCCCCCGGCACCTCTGGCGGCGCTGGCCCGTCGGGGCGCCCCACCGACCAGGCAGTCCCGGGCGACGCAGCCGACGAGGACCTCTCGTGACCGCGGCTTCCCCGGATCCGGAGGGCACCGACGTCCTCGAACCCACCCAGGCGCCGGGCCGACCGGAGGACGCCGACGTGGTCGAGCGTGCGTACGCGCCCCTCACCGAGAGCGCGCCCGGTGTGCCCGTCGACGCCGCGGAGCGCCGCGTGCTCGTCATCGGTGAGGCCCTCGTCGACGTGGTGCACGCGCGCGACGGAGCCGTCACCGAGCACGTCGGCGGCAGCCCGGCGAACGTCGCGCTGGGCCTGGGCCGACTGGGCCGCGGCGTCGACCTGCTGACGTGGCTGGGCCGGGACGACCGTGGACACCGGATCACCGAGCACCTCGCGGCGTCGGGAGCGGCGCTCGTGCCCGGGTCCGACGGCGCAGGGCGCACCTCGGTCGCCACCGCCCGCCTCTCCGACGACGGCAGCGCCACCTACGACTTCGACCTCACGTGGCGCATCCCCGAGACGTGGGCGTCCCCGCCCGGCCCGCCGATCGCGGTGCACACGGGCTCGATCGCCGCGGTGCTCGAGCCGGGTGCGGGCGACGTCGCCCGCATCCTGGCGGCACACCGCGCGTCGGCCACGATCACGTACGACCCGAACCTGCGCCCCTCGCTGATGCCCCCACCGGAGCAGACGCGCCCCGTGGTCGAGCGCGTCGTCGCGCTGGCGGACGTCGTCAAGGTCAGCGACGAGGACCTCGCCTGGCTCGCGCCGGACGACCCGCTGGGTCTGGCACAGGAGTGGGTGACGGCGGGGCCGGCGCTCGTCGTCGTGACCCGCGGCGGGCAGGGGGCCGTGGCCTGGTCCGCGACGGGCGTCCGCATGGAGGTCCCGGCGCCCCCCGTCAGCGTGGCCGACACGGTCGGCGCCGGCGACTCGTTCATGGCGGGTCTCGTCGACGGGCTGTGGGGCGCGGGGCTGCTCGGGCCCGACGCCCGCTCCGCGCTGCGCGCGATCGACGAGGCGACCCTCCGCTCGGTGCTGGAGCGGTGCGCGGTGATCGCCGCGATCACCGTCAGCCGCCCCGGGGCGAACCCGCCGACGGCGGCCGAGGTCGCCGCGTACGGGGCCTAGGCCGCGGCGGCGGCCAGGTCCGCCGCAGGGGCCGAGGTCACCTCGCGGTCCGGCTCGCGGCGTGGCGCTAGGAGGCCGCGCGTTCCGGCTGCGACCGGGACCCCGGGTCCGGCCGTCGACCCGCCGCGTCGCGGTCCCGGCGCTGGGCGCGGTCGAGCGACGCCCGGCGGACCTTCTCGTTGCGCTCGTCGATCTCGCGGGCCGCGTCCTCGTCGCGGGTGAGGTTCGCGCCGGTCTCGGGGTCGAACACGAGCAGTCGCGCGGGGTCGAACCACAGCGCGGCCCGGTCACCCTCACGGACGCGGGACTCGGCGTCGAGCGCGACGACCGCCTGCGAGCGCATGCCCTCCCCGTCCAGGTCCCGGTCGAGCTCCTCGAGCTTGGCCGCGACGGCCGGCTCGGTCTCGAACGGGATGTAGGCGTACAGCTCCGCACCCAGCCACTCGGTGACGTCCACGTCGGTCTCGAAGGTCACGCCCGTCGCTGCCTTGTCGTCCTCGAGGAGCTCCGCGTCCGAGACGTGCTCGGGCCTCAGGCCCACGATGACGAGCGAGCGGTCCCCGACGGCCGCCCGCAGGCGCTCGTCGAGGGGGACGTCGGCCAGGGGCAGGTGAAGCGTGTCCCCGTCGACCCGCCCCGGCAGGAAGTTCATCGGCGGCGAGCCGATGAACCCCGCCACGAAGAGGTTCACGGGCTGCTCGTACAGCCCCCGCGGCGAGGCGACCTGCTGCAGCTCGCCCTTGCGCAGGACGGCGACCCGGTCGCCGAGCGTCATCGCCTCGGTCTGGTCGTGGGTCACGTAGACGGTCGTCGTCCCGAGCCGGCGCTGGATGCGCGCGATCTCGGTCCGCATCTGGCCGCGCAGCTTGGCGTCGAGGTTCGACAACGGCTCGTCGAAGAGGAACGCGTCGGCGTCCCGCACGATGGCGCGCCCCATGGCCACCCGCTGCCGCTGGCCGCCCGAGAGATTCGCCGGCTTGCGCTCCAGGTGCTCGCTCAGCTCGAGCGTCTCGGCGGCGCGGGTGACGCGCTCGCGGACCTCCTCCTCGCTGAACCGCCCCTTGGCCAGCCGCATGGGGAACGCGATGTTCTCGAACACGGTCAGGTGCGGGTAGAGCGCGTAGTTCTGGAACACCATGGCGAGGTTCCGGTCCCGCGGCGCGCGGTCGTTCACGCGTGCGCCGTCGATCTCCAGGTCGCCGTCGCTGATGTCCTCCAGCCCGACGATCATCCGAAGGATCGTGGACTTCCCGCAGCCGGACGGCCCGACGAGGATGACGAACTCGCCGTCCTTGATGTCCAGGCTCACACCCTTCACCGCGAGGAACCCGTCCCCGTACTCCTTGACGACGTCCCGCAGGACTATCGAGGCCATCTGCGTCTCCCCTCGGGTGGGTGCTCGGGTGGGTCGGGTGGGTGCTCGGGTGGGTCGGGTGGGTGCTCGGGTGGGTGCTCGGCTGGGTCGGGTGGTGGCTCGGGCGGGTCGGGCCGGGTCAGCCCTTGACGGCGCCCTGGGTGAGGCCGGCGACGATCTGGCGCTGGAAGAGCAGCACCAGCACGACGACGGGGATGGTCACGATCACGGCCGCCGCGGAGATCGACCCGGTGGGCTCCTCGAACTGCGACGCGCCCGTGAAGAACGCGAGCGCCGCTGGCACCGGCCGTGCCGTCTCCGTCGAGGTGAGCGAGATGCCGTAGACGAAGTCGTTCCACGCGATGAAGAACGCGATGAGGGCCGTCGTGAAGACGCCCGGAGCGGCCAGCGGCACGATCGCCTTGCGGAACGCCTGCCAGGCCGTCGCCCCGTCGACCTGGGCGGCCTGCTCGAGCTCCCAGGGGATCTGGCGGAAGAACGCCGCCAGCGTCCAGATGGAGATCGGCAGGGTGAGCGACAGGTACGGGATGATCAGGCCCAGCCACGTGTCGTACAGCCCGACGGCCCGCCACACGTTGAACAGCGGCGTGACGATCGAGATGACCGGGAAGATCGACACCCCGAGCGCCGTCGTGAGGATGAGGCGCTTGCCCGGGAAGTCCAGCCGGGCGATGGCGTACGCGGCGAGCGTCGCGAGCACGACGGCGATCAGCGTCGCGATGAGCGAGATGCCGATCGAGTTGCGCAGCGACGACAGGAACAGCCCCTGCGCGTTGCCGACGAGGATCTGCTCGTAGTTGGTCCACGACCACTGCGCCGGCAGCAGCTGCCCGGAGTTCAGGTCGCTGGGCAGCTTGAAGCTCGTCGCGAAGATCGCCACGACGGGGAACAGCGCGTAGACCAGCACGAGCACGGTGACCACGCCCCACCACGTCTTCTGCCTGCGCGTCAGCGTGCCCATCAGCGCTCCCCCCTCGCGCCCGCCAGGTCGACCTTGAAGAGCTTGATCGCGACCACGCAGATCGCGACCACGCACCCGAAGAGCAGGACCGAGATGGCGGAGCCGAGCCCGATCTCCAGCCGCGCGATCGCCTGCCGGTAGGCGAGCAGCGAGAGCACCTCGGTGCCGTTGGCGCCGTTCGTCATGATGAAGACGTTGTCGAAGATCCGGAACGCGTCCAGGGCCCGGAACAGCACCGCGACCATGATCGCGGCCTTCATGTTCGGCACGATGACGCGGCGCAGGACCTGCCACCAGGTCGCGCCGTCGACCTTCGCGGCCTCCTCCAGCTCGGTCGGCACCTGCGCGAGCCCGGCGAGGAGCAGCAGGGAGATGAACGGCGTCGTCTTCCAGATCTCCGACAGGATGATCACCGTCAGGCTCGTGCCGGTCTGGGCGAACCAGTTGAGGTCCGGGTCGATCCCCGGCACCCAGTCGAACCACGCGTTGATGAAGCCGCTGTTGATGTCGAACGCGTAGAACCACGCGAACGCCGAGACGACCGTGATGATCCCGTAGGGCACGAGGATCGCCGTCCGCAGGACGCCCCGCAGGCTGCGCACCGCGCGGTGCATCACGAGCGCGAGCGCGAAGCCCAGCACGAGCTCCACGGCCACCGTGATCACGGTGATGAGCACGGTCACGCCGAGGTCGCGCCACCAGATCTCGTCCGTGAGCACCACGCGGTAGTTGCCCAGCCCGACGAACGCGCGCTCGTCGGGCGCGGTCAGGCGGAAGCTGAACAGCGACTCCCACACGGCCTGCAGGATCGGGTACGCCGTCACGGCGAGCATGACGACGAAGGCGGGCCCGGCGAGGTACCAGCCCAGACGCGCCTCGGCGCGCGTGCGGTCCGAGGCGGCGGACCGGCGTCGGGCCGCGTCACGGCCCTGACCGCCGGCGGCGGGCTGCGCGGCCCTGCTGCCGCGCGTCGGTGCGGTGGCGCTGGTCACAGCAGCTGCTCCCCCTTCAGCACGGCGGTGATGAGCTCCGCGGCCTGGCGCGGCGTGCGCTCGGGGTCGATGCCCGACGGCGGGTGCCAGGTCTGCTGCAGCCCGCCGGAGACCTCGTTGTAGTAGGGCGTCTGCGGCCGCGGCGCGGCCTGCTCGAGCGACTGGCGGATGAGGTCGGCCATCGGGAACGCCTCCTGGACCGCGGGGTCGTCGTAGGCCTGCGTGCTCGACGGCGGGTTCCCGTCGCTGATGAAGTACTCCGCCTGGTTCGCGGGGTCGGCGATGCACTCGGCCGCCGCGTAGGCGAGGTCGGGGTGCGCGGAGAAGGCGCCGACGCCGAGGTTGATCCCGCCGTAGGGCGGCCGCGCGTCCTCGCCCTCGACGGTGGCCGGGTAGAGCGCCCAGCCGACGTCGTCGAGCACGCCCTGGTCGAGCTGGCCCGCCTCCACGGCGGACTGCATCGCGGGCCAGACGAACGGCCAGTTGACCATGAACGAGCCCCGGTCGCCCTGGAAGATCGAGAAGGTCGCGTTCTCGTCGGCGGTGGGCAGGCCCGGGCCGCCGAGGCCCTGGCGCCCGATCTCGGACATGATCCGCGCCGCCTCGTGCCCGGCGTCGGTGTCGAGGGTGATGGCGACGTCCGCCGCATCGGCCGACGGGTCCTCGACGATGTGCCCGCCGGCGGACTCCACGAGCGCGTTGATCCACACGGTGAGCGACTCCGCGCGCGTGCCCTGCACGCCGAGGTAGGTGTCGGTGGCCGAGGCCGCCTCGACGAGCTGGTCCCAGGTCACTGGCCCAGCGGCCGGGTCGAGACCAGCCTCCTCGGCCACCGACGTCCGGTACCAGAGCAGCTGCGTGTTGGCCCAGAACGGCACGGTGACGAGCTCGCCGGACCACGTCGCGCCTGCGAGCGCGCCCTCGACGACGCCGTCGCCGACGCGCTGCGCGACGTCGTCGGGCATCGGCGCGAGGAAGCCGGCGTTCGCGAACTCGGGGATGAAGGGCGGGTCGAGGCTCATCAGGTCGATCGAGGAGTCCTGCGCCGCCAGGCGCCGCGCGAGCTGGTCACGCTGGGCGGACGCCTCGCGCGGCAGCCCCGCGGTCTCGATGACGTACTCCCCACCCGCGGCCTCGGTGCAGGCCTGGGCGATCCGGTCCTGGCCGCCCGCGTCAGGGTTGGTGTACCAGGTCAGCACCGGCGGTCCGGGCTCGCCCTGGCAGGCGACCAGCCCGGCGCTGACGAGCGCGACGGCCAGCCCCTGCGCGAGCCTGCGGCGACGTGACACCCCCGGCACCCCCTTCGTCTGCCTCGGCCCATGGGACCTCGGCTCGCGCTCGTCCGCCACCGGAGAGCCCCGGGCGATGGGGAAAACACGGTCTGGCCCGTGGACCAGCAGGACGCTCGGCGAAGGGCCTGCCAGGATGCACCCCATGCCGCACCACACGATTCCCGCCGAGGCTTGGCGCGCCCTGCGCGACGGCAACGAGCGCTTCGTCGCCGGGACCATGGAGCACCCGTCCCAGGACGCCGACCGCCGGGCCGACGTGCGCACCGGCCAGCAGCCGTTCGCCGTGCTGCTCGGCTGCTCCGACTCCCGCGTCGCGGCCGAGATCATCTTCGACCGCGGCCTCGGGGACCTTTTCGTGGTCCGCACGGCGGGCCACGTCTCGGACGCCACCGTGCTCGGCTCGGTCGAGTACGGCGTCGCGGTCCTCGGCGTCCCGCTCGTCGTCGTCCTCGGGCACGACTCGTGCGGCGCGATCGCCGCGACCCTCGAGTCGATCCGCACGGGCGTGCAGCCCCCCGGGCACATCCGGTCCATCGTGGACCGGGTCCGCCCGAGCGTCGTCGAGCACGTCGACGCCCCCGCGGACGAGGTGCTGACCGAGCACGTGCGCTACACCGTGCGGACGCTCCTGGAGGACTCCGTCGCCGTCCGCGCCGCCGTGGCCGAGGGCCGCTGCGCCGTCGTCGGCACCACCTACGAGCTCGCGGAGGGCCGGGTGCGCGTGGTGGCCGCCCACGGCCCTGTCGACGCCCTCGACGCGCACGTGGAGACGACCGCCCGGCCGGATGGGAGCATCTGATCATGACGGACCCGACGACCGCCCCGCAGCACGGCCAGCCCGCGACCCAGCCGCAGGCCCAGCCCACCAGCCAGCCCACCAGCCAGCCCACCAGCCAGCCCACCAGCCAGCCCACGGCGCGGCCGGGCTTCCGCCTCGAGCGCGACACCATGGGCCACGTCGAGGTGCCCGAGCACGCGCTCTACCGCGCGCAGACCCAGCGCGCCGTCGAGAACTTCCCGATCTCGGGGACGCGGCTCGAGCGCCGGCACATCGAGGCGCTCGCCCGGATCAAGAAGGCCGCGGCCCTCGCCAACGCGCGCCTGGCCGTGCTGCCCGACGACGTCGCCCAGGCGATCGCGGGCGCGGCCGACGAGGTGGCCGCCGGCCAGCACGACGACCACTTCCCCGTCGACGTCTTCCAGACGGGCTCGGGGACGTCGTCGAACATGAACATGAACGAGGTGCTCGCCACGCTCGCGACGAGCCGCCTCGGCCGTGCGGTGCACCCGAACGACCACGTGAACGCCTCGCAGTCGTCCAACGACGTCTTCCCGACGTCGGTGCACGTGGCCGCCTCGCTCGGCGTCGTGCGCGACCTGCTGCCCGCCCTCGAGCACCTGGGCGTCGCCCTGGAGGCCAAGGCGACCGAGTTCGCGACGGCCGTGAAGTCGGGCCGCACCCACCTCATGGACGCCACGCCGGTGACGCTCGGCCAGGAGTTCTCCGGGTACGCGGCCGCGGTGACCTACGGGACCGAGCGGCTCCTCGCCGCCCTCCCGCGCGCGACCGAGGTGCCGCTCGGCGGAACGGCGGTGGGAACGGGCATCAACACGCCCGCCGGCTTCACGTCGACCGTGCTCGAGCTGCTGGGCGCGGAGCTCAACCTGCCGCTCGTCGAGGCGCGCAACCACTTCGAGGCGCAGGGCGCGCGCGACGCGCTCGTCGAGCTCTCCGGCGCGCTGCGCACCATCGCCGTGAGCCTGACGAAGATCTCCAACGACCTGCGCTGGATGGGCTCCGGCCCCAACACGGGCCTGGCCGAGATCGCCCTGCCGGACCTCCAGCCCGGCTCGTCGATCATGCCGGGCAAGGTCAACCCCGTGATCCCCGAGGCCGTGCTCATGGTCTGCTCGCGGGTGGTCGGCAACGACGCGACAGTGGCCTGGGCGGGTGCGAGCGGCTCCTTCGAGCTCAACGTGCAGATCCCGGTCATGGGTCAGGCCCTGCTGGAGTCGATCCGGCTGCTGACCAACGCCAGCCGCCTCCTGGCGGACCGGTGCGTGTCCGGCATCGTCGCGAACGTCGAGCGCGCGCGGGCCTACGCGGAGTCCTCGCCGTCGATCGTCACGCCGCTCAACCGCGTGATCGGCTACGAGGCCGCCGCGAAGGTCGCCAAGCACGCCGTGGCGCGGGGCATCACCGTGCGCGAGGCGGTCGTCGAGCTCGGCTACCTCGAGCGCGGTGAGCTCACCGTCGAGCAGCTGGACACCGCCCTCGACGTGCTGTCGATGACCCGCCCGCCCCAGTAGCCCGCCCGGCCCGCGCTCAGGCCAGGACGAACTCCCGCACGCCCTGCGTGAGCTCGCCGGCCACGTCACCGAGCTCGCCGACGGCGCGGCGCACCTCGGCCGAGCCCGCCACGGCCCGCACCGCGGCGTCGGCGACGTCGGCGACCGAGCCCGCGATCTCCGTCGTGCCGCTCGCGGCCAGGACGAGGTTGCGCTCGACGTCGGAGGTGGTCACCGCCTGCTGCTCGACCACGGCGGCCATCGACGCCTGGTGGACGTCCACCTGAGCGATCGTCTCCGCGATGCGCCCGACCGCCGCGTGCACGTCGGCGGCGTCGGCGCTCACGGCGGCCAGCACGGGCGCGATCGTCTCGATGGCCGCGGCCGTCTGCTGCGCGAGGGCCTTGACCTCGCCGGCGACGACGGCGAACCCGCGGCCCGCCTCGCCCGCCCGCGCCGCCTCGATGGTCGCGTTGAGGGCCAGCAGGTTCGTCTGCTCGGCGATCGACGTGACCGCCTTGAGCACGGCCATGATCTCCGAGGACGAGGCGCCCAGCCGCGACACGACGCCCGCGGCGTCGTGCGTCTCGGCGACGGCCTGGGCGGCCTGCGCCGACGCTGCCGTGACGTCCCGCGCGACGGTCTCGATCGCCGTGCGCATCTGGGTCATCGCCGCGCTGACGGCCTGCACCTGAGTGTCGACGGTGCCGGCGCTGCGCGTCACCGCGCCCGCTCGCTCGCTCGTCTCGTCCGCGGCGACGCCGAGCGTCTCGCTCGACCCGTCGAGCAGCTCCGCCGTCCGCCGCACCGCGTCCGCCCCGGTCGCCATGCGCTCGACGGCGCCGCGCATCCCGGCCACCGCCTCGGCGAGCGCCACGCCCATGACGCCGATCTCGTCGACGCCCTCCGGGTGCACCTCGACGGACAGGTCCCGTTGCGCGACCCGGCGCAGCGTCTCCGTCAGGCGCCCGACGCGCCGCACGATCCGGCCCGAGAGCAGCACGACGGCCGCCGCCGCCAGCACCGTGACGAGGACGCCCACCAGCAGCAGCGTGCGGCCGAGGGAGGCGGAGCCGGCGGCGAGCCGCTCGGGCGCCGCGTTCAGCTCGGCGTCCCAGCCCCAGGCCGCCAGGGTCCAGCCCCACTCCTCGAAACGCGTCAGGTGCACGGCGGCGGCGCCCTGCGGCAGGTCGACCGACAGCTCGGTCTCGTCCCCGTCGCCCAGCCCCGCGGTGGCCTCCATGAGCTGCGCGACGTACGGGGCTCCCGCCGCGTCCACGGCGTCGGCAGCGCTGCCCGAGGCGCCCGGCGGGGGGACGACCCACTCGCCGGCGCCGTCGAGCACGGTGAGGTAGCCCGTCTGCCCGACCGTCACCTCCGCGAGGGCGACGAGCAGCGGCTCGGCCACCTGCGCCTGCGGCACGCCGACGAACACGGCGCCGACGACGTCGCCCGCGGCGTCGGAGATCGGTGCGTACGCCGTCACGTACGGCTGCCCGACCACCTGCGCGGTGCCGTAGAACGGCTGCCCTGCCAGGAGCGCGGCGATCACCGCGTTGGGTGCTCCGTCGGTCCCCACGGCCGGGATGTACGTGCCGATCGCGCGGGCACCGTCGGCGGTCTGCACCGTCGTCCCGATGCGCAGCATGTCGCCGTCGGCGTTCATCCGCTGGAAGACCGTCGCCGCGGACCCGAGCATCGCGGTGATGTCGTCGACGACGGGCGTGGGGACGTCCGTGGCGGCGTTCTGCCCGAGCGAGCTCCCCCCGAGGAGCAGCTCCGGCAGCGTGACGTCGACGACGTCGCCGGTCACCTGGTTCTTCGCCGACCAGGCGCGCGGCGCGCCCGAGGACACGGGACCGGCCTGCGCGACGACGGCGCGGGCGACGTTGAGCTCGGACGCCATGCGGTCGGTCACGGTGGCGACCTGCGTCGCCACGAGCGTGTGGGCCTGGTCGATGACCTCGTGCAGCGACGCCTCGTTCAGCTGCTCGACGTCCTGACCGGTGCGGTCGGCGAGCGCCGACGTCTCGGTCGTCCCGATCACCGTGAGCACCGCCGCGGTCAGCACGACCGCGCCCACGCCGATGGCGACGAGCTGGGCGCGAAGGCTGCCACGCAGACCGCCACGACGACTCCGGTGCGCGCGACCGCGCAGACCCTGGGCCATGGCCCCTCCTCGCGGAGCAGCGGGTCCGAGGGGGCGCGGACCTGGTCGCTGCCCCCTGGCCGCCCGATCGTCCGCCACGTCCACGACGTGAGGCAGTCGTCCGGGTGAGACTTCCGGACGCCCCTGCCCGCGCGGCCCCTCCGGTGGCCGAGAGAGCCCCGACGAGGCCCGCCGCGGCGCCCCGTCCTCAGGCCTCGATGCCCTCCAGCATCTCGGTGACGAGCGCCGCGACCGGGGACCGCTCGGACCGCGTGAGCGTCACGTGGGCGAAGAGCGGGTGGCCCTTGAGCGCCTCGATGACCGCCGCGACGCCGTCGTGCCGGCCCACGCGGAGGTTGTCGCGCTGGGCGACGTCGTGGGTGAGGACCACGCGCGAGTTCTGCCCGATGCGCGACAGCACGGTCAGCAGCACGTTCCGCTCGAGCGACTGCGCCTCGTCGACGATCACGAACGCGTCGTGCAACGAGCGCCCGCGGATGTGCGTCAACGGCAGCACCTCGAGCATGTCGCGGTCGACGACCTCCTCGACGACCTCGCGCGAGACGACGGCACCGAGCGTGTCGAAGACCGCCTCCGCCCAGGGGTTCATCTTCTCGTCCTGGCTGCCGGGCAGGTAGCCGAGCTCCTGGCCGCCGACGGCGTACAGCGGCCGGAACACCATGACCTTGCGGTGCTGGCGCCGCTCCATGACGGCCTCCAGGCCCGCGCACAGGGCGAGCGCGGACTTGCCGGTGCCTGCGCGGCCGCCCAGCGACAGGATCCCGATGGACTCGTCCAGGAGCAGGTCGATCGCGATGCGCTGCTCGGCGCTGCGCCCGTGCACGCCGAAGACGTCCTGGTCGCCGCGGACGAGCCGCACCCGCTTGTCCTCGGTCACCCGCCCGAGCGCCGACCCCCGCGGGGAGTGCACGACGACGCCCGTGTGGCACAGCAGCGGCCCGGGGTCCTGACCGGTGAGGTCCAGGTCGGCGAGCTCCAGCTCCTCGGCCTGCCACAGCTGCGCCATCTGCTCCTCGGCCAGGTGCAGCTCGCTCATCCCGGTCCACCCGGAGTCGACGGCGAGCTCGGCCCGGTACTCCTCGGCGGCGAGGCCGCACGCCGAGGCCTTGATGCGCAAGGGCAGGTCCTTGGAGACGAGCGTGACCTCGCGGCCCTCGTCGGCGAGGTTCTTGGCGACGGCGAGGATCCGGGTGTCGTTGTCCCCCAGGCGGAAGCCCGACGGGAGCACCGAGGCGTCGACGTGGTTGAGCTCGACGCGCAGTGAGCCGCCCGCGTCACCGACGGGCACGGCGTGGTCCAGGCGCCCGTGCTCGACCCGCAGGTCGTCGAGCAGCCGCAGGGCGCTGCGCGCGAAGAAGCCCAGCTCGGCGTGGTGCCGCTTGGCCTCGAGCTCGGTGATGACGACGACGGGGAGCACGACGTCGTGCTCGGCGAAGCGGAGCATGGCCCGCGGGTCGGACAGCAGGACGGAGGTGTCGAGCACGTAGGTACGGGTCACGGTGGCTCCCTCCGGCGGCGGCCCTACGACCGCGCCTGGCCGCTCCGCGCCGATCGGCGCTTGGCGAGGTGGACCCGGTCGACCGGCCCGAGGGCCGGGATCCGGCCCCCCTCCCGGAGCGGACGCTCCATGGGCTGGCCTCCCGAGGGACGACGGGCGTCGTCCGATACGGCGGACGCTACGTCGCGCTCCGGACGCACCGCTGCCGACACGCGGACGCGCCGCGAGTCGTCACGCAGAGTTCACCTGACCGCCGGCAGCTCCCCTGACCGCCGGCGCAGCCCGCGGCACCGCGCGGCGGCCCTGCCCGCCCGACGGCAGGGTCAGCGGCCGAGCCGGCGCTCGCGGGCCGCGTACGACCGCAGCGCCCGCAGGAAGTCGACCCGCCGGAAGTCCGGCCAGTAGGCCTCGCAGAAGTAGAACTCGGTGTGCACGCTCTGCCAGAGCAGGAACCCGCCGAGCCGCTGCTCCCCCGACGTCCGGATCACCAGGTCCGGGTCCGGCTGGCCCTTGGTGTACAGGTGCTCGGCGATGTGCTCGACGGTGACCGTCTCCGCGAGCTCCTCGAGGGTGGTGCCGTTGCCCGCGTGCTCGCGCAGGAGGGAACGGACGGCGTCGGCGATCTCGCGCCGGCCGCCGTAGCCGACGGCGACGTTCACGTGCATGCCCGTGACGTGCGCGGTGCGCTCCTCCGCGGACCGCAGCGCGGCGACGGCGGAGGCCGGCAGCAGGTCGAGCGCGCCGACCACCTGCAGCCGCCAGCGTCCCGTGGCGGCGAGGTCGCCGACGGTGTCGGCGATGATGCCTACGAGCTCGGCGAGCTCCTCAGGCTCCCGCGTGAGGTTGTCGGTGGACAGCATCCACAGGGTGACGACCTCCACGCCGACCTCGTCCGACCAGCGCAGCACCTCGGCGATGTGGTCGGCGCCGCGCCGGTGCCCGCTCGACTTGTCGAGGCCGACGCTGCGGGCCCACCGACGGTTGCCGTCGAGGATGACGCCGATGTGCCGCGGGATCGCACCGGGCGGCAGCGAGGCGGCGAGGCGGCGCTCGTAGAGTCCGTAGAGCGGGTGCGGCAGGCGCATGTGTCGCGGAGTCCCCGGGTCGTGGTGGTCGTGGTGATCTGGTCGTCATGCTGATCAGGCGTCGCAGTCACGGTACCCGCCCGGGACTGGCCACCGGCAGGAGGCCGCGCGCGCGTCCGGATGCAGTAACCTACGGACCCGTAAACCTACGCATCCGTAGGTTCCGCGTGGACCGGGCGGCATGCCGCCGCCCCGCACCTGCTGACACCCCTTCGTGGAGGTCGCGATGACGACGAGCACCGAGCCCAGCCACCACGCGGACGACCACCCCCTGCTGGACGCGGTGAAGCCGCGCCTGCGGGGCTGGATCCACGCCGGCATGGCTCCGCTGGTGCTCGTCGCGGGCATCGTGCTCGTCGCGATCTCCCCGACTGGCCCTGCGCGCGCCGCGAACGTCGTCTTCTGGCTCAGCGCCCTGATGCTCTTCGGCACCAGCGCCGTCTACCACCGCGGACGCTGGTCCCCGCGCGTCGCGGGCGTGCTGCGCCGCATGGACCACACGAACATCTTCCTCATCATCGCCGGCACCTACACGCCGCTGTCGGTGATCCTGCTGGACGCCGCGACGGAGCGGACCCTGCTGGTCATCGTCTGGTCGGGCGCGCTGGCCGGCCTGCTCATGCGGGTGTTCTGGCTCAACGCCCCGCGCTGGCTCTACACGCCGATCTACGTCGCCCTCGGCTGGGTGGCGGTCTGGTTCCTGCCGGAGTTCACCGAGGCGGGCGGCACCGCCATCCTCTGGCTGGTCATCGCCGGCGGCATCGCGTACACCCTCGGCGCCGTGGTGTACGGCCTCAAGCGACCCAACCCGAGCCCCCGGTGGTTCGGGTTCCACGAGATCTTCCACTCGCTCACCGTGGTGGGCTACACGTGCCACTTCGTGGCCGTGACGATCGCGACGGTGACCGTCGCCTGAGGCGCCCGCGGCCGTCCGGTGAGGCGCCGCGCCCGTCAGTCCCGGCGCGGGACGACGTCGTAGCGCCGGTTCGCCAGGGACGGGTTGCGCTCGCGGACCACGGCCACGGCGTCCGCCGACAGGTCGGCCACCGCTGCCGTCCACGGCTGCGACGCGCGGGCCAGCACGACGCCGTCGGGCGCGACCACCAGCGCGTCGCCGGTCACGCCCGGGCCCTGCTGCGCCGCGCCGACCACGTAGCACGTGTTCTCGATCGCACGGGCGCGGGCGAGCGTCTCCCAGTGGTCCGCCTTGTGCTCACCGGCGGCCCACGCGGCCGGCACGAGCAGGACCTCGGCCCCGGCGTCGACCAGCCGCCGCGCGACCTCCGGGAACCGGAGGTCGTAGCAGGTCAGCACCCCGACGACCAGCCCGGCGACGGCCACCACGAGCGGCGGCTGCGCCGGGTCCCCCGCCACCAGCCGGTCGGACTCGCGGTGGCCGAAGGCGTCGTAGAGGTGCACCTTCCGGTAGGCGCCCACCAGCTCCCCCGACGCGATCGCGACGACCACGTTGGCGGCACGCTCCCCCTCGGGCACGGCCGTCCCCGCCACCACGACGACGCCCGTCCTGGTCGCCTCGCGCAGCGCCGTCACGAACGGTCCGGCGAGGGGCTCCGCGAGCGCGCGCCCGACCCCGCGGGGGTCGAACGCCGCGGCGTACTCCGGGAGGACGACGAGGTCGGCGCCGTCCGCGACCGCCGCCTCGACGGCGGCGACCGCGCCGGCGACGTTCTGCGAGCTCAGCGGCGTGCTCCGGGCCGCGACCGCGTGGACGCGCACCGGGCCGGTCAGCCGCGCGACGCGGGCTCGTCCCGGCCGTCGCCCGCCTCGCCGCGCGACGCAGCGGCACCGCCGTCGGCGTCCCGGTAGCGGACGCCGCGCACCTTGCGGGTCATCGACAGGAACAGGGGGATGCACGCGACCACGAGCGCGAAGGTCACGAGGAACCCCGCGATGCCCGGCCCGGTCGCTGCGGCGGGCTCGGGTGAGGGGGTCGGCGTCGCCGCCGCCAGCGCGGCGCCCAGGGCGAGCGCCGTCGCGTGCCAGGTGGTCATCAGTCGTCCTCGATGTGGATGCCCGCGAACAGGTCGTCCTCGGGGAGGTGCACGGGTACGTGCGCGTGGGCGAGCTCGAACTCCTCGACGGGCCACACGCGCGCCTCGAGGTCGCGGGGCACGGCGAAGAAGAAGCCCTCCGGGTCGATCTGCGTGGCGTGCGCGCGCAGGGCGGCGTCGCGCGCCCCGAACCAGGGCGCCACCTGCACGCGCGTCGTGACCTCGCGCTCGGGGATCTCGCGCGCCTCGCGCGACTCGACCCAGTCCCCGTACGGCGAGTCGAGGCCGGCGTCCAGGAGCGCCTCGTGGATGGTGCGGATCTTCCGCAGCGAGAAGTCGTGGTTGTAGTAGAGCTTGCGGGGCTGCCACGGCGTGCCGCCGTCCGGCCCGTGACCGCGGTACCGGTCGGGGTCGCCGGCGGCACCGAACGCCTCGTAGGCCACCTTGTGGCACATCACGTGGTCGGGGTGCGGGTAGCCGCCGCTCGGGTCGTACGTCGTCATGACGTGCGGGCGGAACTCGCGGACCAGCGCGACTAGCGGCGCGGCCGCCTCCTCGAGCGGGACGAGCGCGAAGCAGCCGTCGGGCAACGGGGGCAGCGGGTCGCCCTCGGGCAGGCCAGAGTCCACGAACCCGAGCCAGTGCTGGCGCACCCCGAGCGCGCGGGCCGCGGCCGCCATCTCCCCGCGGCGCACCTCGGCCATCGCCTCGGCGGACGACGGCGGGTCGGGGTAGGAGGGGTTGAGGACGCTGCCCCGCTCGCCGCCGGTGCACGTGACCACGAGGACCTCGACGCCCTCCGCGGCGTAGCGCGCCGTCGTCGCGGCACCCTTGCTCGACTCGTCGTCAGGGTGCGCGTGCACCGCCATCAACCGCAGCCCAGGTCGCTCGACCACGCGGCACTCCTCCCCGGCCCGGTCGGGCCATGGGGACCATCGTGCACGATGCCGCCGACGACGCCCACCACCGACCCCACCAGGGGTCCGCGCACCCGCCGCGGTGCGAGAGGATCAGGGCATCGGCACAGGAGGACGCCCATGACCACCCAGCCCACGCCCGGGCCCGCGGCCACGCCGTCCGGCGCCCCGCTCGCGCCCCCGCCGGGCCGCTACGGGCGGACGACGGCGGGCCCGTCGCGGCGCCTCGTGGTGGTCGCCCTGGCGGCCGCGGGCCTCGCGGGGCTGGCGCTCGCCGTGTGGCTCGGCCTGCGCGTGGGTGTGGTCCCGGTGGACTGGCACGACGTCGGGTTCCGTGTCGAGGGTGACGACCTCATCGAGGTCACCTTCGACGTCACCCGGCCCGACCCGTCGCGTCCGGCGAGCTGCGTGGTGGAGGCGCTCAACGAGGGTCACGCCCAGGTCGGCGTGGTGACCGTCGACGTGGCGCCGTCGGAGGCGACGCGCGTGCGGCTGACGACGCCCCTACGGACGTCGGAGCTCGCCGTCTCGGGCACGGTCCGGTCCTGCCGCCTCACCGACTGAGTGGCTCTGAGCAGCAAGTTTGCTATCATTGTCGTTTCGCAGGCCGGGCCTGGGGATTCGCGCGCTCTCGTGGCGGCGTCAACTCCGGGGCTCGACGCGACCTGACGCGAACCGCCGCGCACGGGTGCGGCGACCCGGCGCGAGACGTACCGCGAGACGTACCCAGGACCAAGGCACGCCCACCAGGACGTGCCGCCCGGCACACCCCGTGCCGGACGACACACCCGCAGGCCGGAGAGGAGAGACCGTGGCCGAGACGACCGCCGCCACCTGGCTGACGCAGGAGGCTCACGACCGCCTGCGCGCCGAGCTCGATCACCTGAAGGGTGAGGGCCGCGCAGAGATCGCCGACCGCATCGAGGCGGCGCGCTCCGAGGGCGACCTCAAGGAGAACGGCGGCTACCACGCCGCCCGCGAGGAGCAGGCCAAGCAGGAGGCCCGCATCCGCCAGCTCGAGGAGCTGCTGCGCAACGCCGTCGTGGGCGAGGCGCCCCCGGACGACGGCGTCGTGGAGCCCGGCATGGTCGTCACCGCGACCGTCGCGGGCGACCGCATGACCTTCCTCGTCGGCTCGCGCGAGGTGGCCGAGGGCACCGGCATGGAGGTCTTCAGCGAGAAGTCCCCGCTGGGCTCGGCCATCGTCGGGCGCTCCGCCGGCGAGACCACCTCGTACACCACGCCCACGGGCGCGACCATCGAGGTCGTCATCCACGACGCGAAGCCGTTCGTGCACTGATCGATTCGTGCACTGACGACGAGCGCGCCACGAACCACGAGCCGGCCGGTCCCCACGGGGGCCGGCCGGTTCGCTGTTCCACCGGCGTGCCGGGCGGGCTCGCGGGGCGGGCCGAGCTCGCCAGTCAGGCCTCGCGCACGCGGAACCCTGCCGCGGTGAGCCGGGCGACCACCTCGGTGCAGTGCGCGGGGCCCCGCGTCTCCACCTGCACCTCGATCTCGACCTCGTCCACGCCGAGGTCGATGGCCGTGCGCACGTGCGAGACGTGCATGACGTTCCCGCCGCTGGCCGCGAGCTCCGCCAGGAGACCGGCGAGTGCCCCGGGCCGGTCGGTGATCCGGACGCGCATCTGCAGGTAGCGGCCCGCGGACGCCAGGCCGTGCCGCACCACCCGCAGGAGCAGCAGCGGGTCGATGTTGCCCCCCGAGAGCACGACGACGGCGGGCGTGGCCACCTGGAGCCCGCCGATCAGCGCCGCGACGCCGGCCGCGCCGGCCGGCTCCACCAGCAGCTTGGACTTCTCCGCGACGTGCAGCAGCGCGCGCGACAGGTCCTCCTCGGACACCGTGCAGACCGGCGCGTGACGCTCGGCGAGCACGGCGAACGGCACGTCACCCGGGCAGCCGACGGCGATGCCGTCCGCCATCGTGCTCATCGCCGTCACCGGCACCGGGTGCCCGGCGGCCAACGACGCCGGCCACGCGGCCGCGCCGGCCGCCTGCACCCCGATGACCTGGACGTCGGTCCCCGCGACCGCCGCCGCGATGCCGGCGGCCAGCCCGCCGCCGCCGACGGGGACGAGGATCGTGCGCACGTCGGGCACCTGGGCCAGGATCTCCAGGCCCACGGTCCCCTGGCCCGCCACCACGTCCGGGTGGTCGAACGGGTGGATGAGGACGGCGCCGGTCTCGTCCGCGAAGGCGCGCGCACGCACCAGCGCGTCGTCGATCGTCACCCCGCCGAGCACCACCTCGGCCCCGTACTCGCTGGTGGCGGCGATCTTGGGCAGGGAGGCGCCGTCGGGCATGAAGACGGTCGCGCGCACCCCCAGCAGGCGGGCGGCGAGCGCCACGCCCTGGGCGTGGTTGCCCGCACTGGCGGCGACGACACCACGGGCCCGCTCGTCCGCGCTCAGCCGGGACATCCGCAGGTACGCGCCGCGGATCTTGAAGGAGCCGGCCCGCTGGAGGTTCTCGCACTTGAGCACCACCCGGCCGCCCGCGAGCGCGGACAGTGCGCTCGACTCGAGCACCGGCGTGCGGTCGACGACGTCGGCGAGCACCGTGGCCGCGGCGGCCACCTCGGCCGGCCCGACCGGGCCGCGCGGACCGGACCGGCTCATTCCGTCTCCTCCTCCGAAACGACGGGAGGCGTGGCACCGGGTTCGCCGTCGAGGTGACGCAGCCACCGGTGCAGGCCCTCGGGATCCGTGCCGAGCTGGGGGAACTTGTCGCGCCCGTGCAGGTGGAGCACCACGGTGTTCAGGGTCGCCACGAACGGGACGGCGAAGAGCGCGCCGACGATGCCGGCGGCCAGCGAGCCGGCCGTGACCGACAGCAGCACGGCCACCGGGTGCAGCGAGACGGCGTGGCCCAGCAGCAGCGGCTGGAGCACGTGGCTCTCGATCTGCTGCACGGCCAGGACGATGGCGAGCATGATCAGCGCCGTCGTCGGGCCCTGGTCCACGAGGGCGACGAGCACCGCGATCGCGCCGGTGGCGATGGCGCCCACGAACGGGATGAAGCTCGCGAGGAACACGAGCACCGCGAGCGGGACGGCCAGCGGCAGGCCCAGGATCAGCGCCCCCAGCCCGATGCCGACGGCGTCGATCAGCGCGACGAGGATCTGCGTCCGCGTGAAGGCGGCGAGGGTCACCAGGCCGCGGCGGCCGGCCTCGTGCACGCGCAGCCGGGACGGCGCCGGCACCAGGCGCACCAGCCAGGCCCAGATGAGCGCGCCGTCCTTGAGGAAGAACAGGGTGGTGAACAGGGCGACGAGCGCGCCCGCGAGCACGTGCCCCACGGTCACCGTGGCCGACACGGCGCCCGAGACCAGCGTGCTGCCGTTCGCGCGCAGCTGGTCGCCGGCCTGGGTCAGGTACCCGTCGAGCTCCTCGCGGTCGAGCTGGAGCGGCCCGTCGGCGAGCGAGTCGAGCAGCTCGGTGAAGCCCGCCTGGGTCTGCGACCACAGGTCCTCGAACCCGTCGATGATCTGCCGCCCGGCCACGGTCACCAGGCCCGCCACGACGACCAGGAGGAGCACGACGGCCGTCGCCGCCGCGGCACCGCGCGGGAACCTCAGGCGCTGCTGCAGCGCGTTGACCAGGGGCGTGAGCAGCACGGTGAGCAGCAGCGCCACGACCACCGGGACCCACAGCACCTTGGACACGGCGAGCAGCAGCACGACCACGCCGATGACGCCCAGGATGAGCAGCACCCGCCAGGACCACGCCGCGGCGGCCCGCACGGACGCGGGTACGGGGTGCCCGGTCTCGCCAGGGAGCCCGCCGCTCACGCGAGGGCCTGACCGAGGTCGGCGACCAGGTCGGCGACGTCCTCGAGCCCGACCGACAGCCGGACCAGGTCGGCGGGCACCTCGAGCGCCGAGCCCGCGACCGACGCGTGCGTCATCCGCCCCGGGTGCTCGATGAGCGACTCGACGCCGCCCAGCGACTCGGCGAGGGTGAAGACCCGGGTGCGCGCGCAGACGGCCAGGGCGGCCTCCTCGCTCGTCGTCCGGAACGCCACCATGCCGCCGAAGCCGCGCATCTGGCGCGCGGCGAGCTCGTGCCCGGGGTGGCTCGGCAGGCCGGGGTAGATGACCTCGGTGACCGCGGAGTGGTCCTCCAGGAACCGGGCGACGGCGAGCGCGCTCGCGCAGTGCCGGTCCATCCGCACCGCGAGGGTCTTGAGGCCGCGCAGCGTCAGCCACGCGTCGAACGGCCCGGCGATCGCCCCCGACGCGTTCTGGTGGAAGGCGACGGCGTCCCGCACCGACGTCGTGCCCGTGGGCCCCTCCAGGCCGACCGGCAGCTGCGCGCCGTCGGCCACCACCAGCGCCCCGCCGACGACGTCGCTGTGCCCGCCGACGTACTTCGTCGTGGAGTGCACGACGACGTCGGCCCCGAGCGCGAGCGGCTGCTGCAGGTACGGCGTCGCGAAGGTGTTGTCCACGGCGAGGACGGCGCCCGCGGCGCGCGCCAGGGCGGAGATCGCCGCGATGTCGCTGACGGTCAGGAGCGGGTTCGTCGGGGTCTCGACCCAGACCAGCCGCGTCCGGCCCGGCTGGATGGCCTCGGCGACGGCGTCCAGGTCCGACAGGTCCACGGGCGTGTGCTCGATCCCCCACGGCCCGAAGACGCGCGCGATGAGCCGGTAGGTGCCGCCGTAGGCGTCGTTCGGCACGACGACGTGGTCGCCCGGTCGTAGCGCCGCGCGCAGCAGGGTGTCCTCGGCGGCGAGCCCCGACGCGAACGCGAAGCCCGCGGCGCCCCCCTCGACCGACGCGAGCGCCTCCTCGAGGGCCGCGCGGGTCGGGTTCGCCGACCGCGAGTACTCGTACCCGCCGCGCAGGCCGCCGACGCCGTCCTGCTTGTAGGTGGAGACCTGGTAGATGGCCGGCACGACGGCGCCCGTCGCGGCGTCCGGGTCGGAGCCGACGTGGATGGCGCGCGTGGCGAAGCCCGCGGCCGTCCAGTCGTGCTCGGTCAGCGCGGGCTCGATGTGCGCGGGCTCGGTGTGCGCGTCCTGCGCGCCGGGGCTCTCGTGGATGTCGCTCACGCGCTCAGGCTAGAGGCACTCGCGCCCGGGCGGCCCCCCGAGCCTGCGCGCGGTCCGGGGTGCGGAGCGAGCGTGGGAACACCCCACCCGCCACCGGGTGTTGGACGGGGTGCGTGCCACCCAAGGAGGCCCCATGTCCCGCACCCAGATGGTGACCCCCGACCGCGCCCTGACCGGCCGCGCGTCCTCCCCGTTCGTCGTCCCCGCCACGCACGCCGTGCTGGGCACCCCGCTCGCCGGGCCCTGGCCCGAGGGCACCGAGGTCATCGGCCTCGCGCTCGGCTGCTTCTGGGGCGCGGAGAAGGAGTTCTGGCAGACGCCGGGCGTCGTCGCGACGGCGGCCGGCTACCAGGGCGGCTACACCGCCTACCCCACGTACGAGGAGGTCTGCACGGGCCTGACCGGCCACGCCGAGACGGTGCTGGTCGCCTACGACCCCCAGGTGCTGCCCACGACCGAGCTGCTCGCGACGTTCTGGATGCTGCACGACCCCACCCAGGGCTACCGGCAGGGCAACGACGTCGGCACGCAGTACCGGTCGGCGATCTACGTCACGACGCCCGAGCAGGAGGCGGCCGCCCACGCCACCCGTGAGCTGTACGCCGCCGAGCTCGCGCGGCACGGCTACGGGGCCGTCACGACCGAGATCCGGCCGGCGGACGGCGAGCCCGGGCCGGACGCGGCCGGCCCGTTCTACTACGCCGAGGCCTACCACCAGCAGTACCTGCACAAGGTCCCGCACGGCTACTGCCCGGTGCACTCCACCGGCGTCGCCTGCCCGCTGCCCACCGCCTGACGACCCGGCCGACGACCCGGCCGACGACGCGCGCGAACCCGGCTGACGACCCGCCGGGAGGATGACCCGGTCATCCTCCCGGCGTAGTCGCACGCCCGCCGAAGATCGGCCGCGCGGGCGTCCCGCTCCTCCCCCGCCGCGACCTAGCGTCGTCGGCGTCAGAAGGAGGAGACCCATGATCGAGGCCATCGGCCTGACCAAGCGGTACGGCTCGACGACCGCCCTGGACCACGCGACCTTCACCGTCGCGCCGGGCCAGGTCACCGGCTTCCTCGGCCCGAACGGTGCCGGGAAGTCCACGACGATGCGCATGGTGGTCGGCCTGGACCGGCCCACCGCCGGCACCGTCACCGTCAACGGCAAGCCCTACGCCGAGCACGCCGCCCCTCTGCACGAGGTCGGCGTCCTGCTCGACGCCAAGGCGGTCCACCGCGGCCGCTCGGCCCGCAGCCACCTGCGCGCGCTGGCCGCCACGCACGGCATCGGCCGGGCCCGCGTCGAGGAGGTGATCGACCTCACCGGGCTCGGCTCGGTCGCTAACAAGCGGGTCGGCGGCTTCTCGCTCGGCATGGGCCAGCGGCTCGGCGTCGCGGCGGCGCTGCTCGGCGACCCGCAGACCCTCATCCTCGACGAGCCGGTCAACGGGCTCGACCCCGAGGGCGTCCTGTGGATCCGCACCCTCGTCCGCTACCTCGCCGCGCAGGGCCGCACCGTGTTCCTGTCCTCGCACCTCATGAGCGAGATGGCCCAGACGGCGGACCACATCATCGTGCTCGGCCGCGGCCGTGTCATCGCGGACGCACCCGTGAGCGAGATCCTGCGCCGGGCCGCGGGCTCGATGGTGCGCGTCCGCACGCCCGACGCCGCCGCGCTCGCCGAGGCGCTGCGCGCGCCCGACGTCGAGGTCGCGTCCGTCGAGTCAGGGCTGCTGGAGGTCACGGGGACGACCGCCCCCGCCATCGGCGAGGCGGCCGCCCGCGCCGGCGTCGTCCTGCACGAGCTCACCCCGCTCACCGGCTCCCTCGAGGACGCCTACCTGCAGCTCACCGCCGACGACGTCGAGTACCACTCCGGCGGCCTGCCAGGCCCCGCCGTCAACGGTGTCCCCGCCCACGCAGCCCCCGCACCCATGGAAGGAGCGGCCCGATGACCGCCGCCACGCTCGACCCGAGCGGCTCCGTCGCCGCCGTGCCCGGCCGGAGCGCCGCCCGACCCGTCCGGGGCCTCACGTTCCCGGGCGTCCTGCGGTCGGAGTGGATCAAGACCTGGAGCCTGCGCTCCACGGTCTGGTCGCTCGGCATCGCGATCGTCCTGATGACCGGCACGACGGCACTCGTGGCCTGGGGCGGCAGCACCGACCCGGTGGCCGGCGAGCTCTCCGCCGCCGAGCTCATCGGCCCGGGCGGCTACTTCGCGCAGCTGGTCCTCGCCGTCCTCGGCGTGCTGACCATCACGGGCGAGTACTCCACTGGCCAGATCCGCTCCACCGTCGTCGCGGTGCCGCGCCGGATCCCGGCGCTGGCGGCCAAGGCGATCGTCCTCGCGGTCGTCGCGGCGCTCACCACCCTCGTCGGCGTCGTGACCGCCACGATCGCCGGGATGCCGTTCCACGACGGGCTCGGCGTCACGCTCGACCTGTCCGACGGCGAGACGCTGCGGCTGCTCGGCGGCATGCCGCTCTACGTCGCCGGCATCGCCCTCCTCGGCTTCGCGATCGGCGCCCTCGTGCGCAGCTCGCCGGGCGCGCTCGGCATCGTGCTGGGTCTGCTCCTCGTCGTCGAGCAGGTCGTGGCCGCGATCCCGCTGGCCTTCTTCGACCGCCTCGAGCCGCTGCTGCCCTCCAACGCGGGCAGCCGGCTCGTCATGACCCAGGCGAACGTCGACGCGCTGAACGCGGCCTCCGTCGGGGTCGACCTCGGCCCGTGGCAGGGCTTCGGGGTCCTGCTGACCTGGGTCGCCGTCCTCCTGGTGCTCGCCGCCGTGCTCCTGCGTAGGAGGGACGCCTGAGCATGACGGTGCACGGGGCGCCGGGCCCGCGCGACCGCTCCACGAGCGGCGCCGCGGGCCCGGCGACCCGGTGTCCCGCCGCGGACCGGAGCCCCATGGCCCCGCTCGCCGCGTCAGGCGTCGAGCGCCTCGAGGCGGGCGAGACTGAGCTCCCAGCCCTCGCGGTGGCCCTGGGCGTCGTCGGCGTCCGCGAGGCCCGTGTGGACCAGCACGAGCCGGGTCCCACCCTCGGGCGTCGGGCTCAGCTCGACGCGCACCGCGCTCACGACGTCCGACGTCGTCCAGCGCCAGGTGAAGGCGACCACGCGGCCGGGGACGAGCTCGGTGTACTCGCCCTCGGCGACGAAGCGACCTTCGCCCATGTCGACGCGGTACCGCCCGCCGACCCTGGCCTCCGCCTCGACGTCGAGCGCCAGGTCCGGGTTGGGGCAGAACCAGCGGCGCAGGACCGCCGGGTCGGTCCACGCCGCGAAGACGCGCTCGGGCGGGGCGGCCAGGGTGCGCTCGACGCGTGCCTGCGGCACGCGCGCCCGGTCGGCCTGCGCTCCGGTCGGGGCTCCGGTCATGTGTCCTCCTCCAGGACGTGCTCGAGCCGGTCGATGGCTGCGTGCCAGAAGGCGGTCGTCTCCGCGACCCAGGCGGCGACGTCGTCGAGGGCTGCGGGCTCGAGCGAGCACACGACGGTGCGGCCGACCTTGCTGCGCCGCACGAGACCCGCGTCCACCAGCACCGTCAGGTGCTTGCTGAACGCCGGCAGCGACATGGGGTACGGCCGGGCGAGCGTGCCGACGGTGGCGTCACCACGCGCGAGCCGCTCGACGACGGCGCGGCGCGTGGGGTCGGCCAGCGCTCCGAGCGTGTCATCCAACGGCATGGAGATACTTAACCAGACGGTTAAGTATCTCGCCAGAGTGAGAGGCTGACCCCCGTGAGTGCACGGTCGACGCGAGGGCGTGCCGCCGCCGACGCCACGGTCGGACCGGCCGTCGCCCAGGCGGGGCCGCCGCCCGCCGCACCCGCCGCCCCGACGACCGCCCCCGAAGCCGCGCCGTTCACCGAGCTGTCCGCGCGCCGCCTGGGCCCGGTCCGCCGCTACTTCGTCCGGCACCCGGTCGCCATGGACGTGCTGGTCATGGCCGTCTTCGTGGCGCCGGCGCTGCTCGGCGCGGTCGCCGACGCACAGCCCGCGAACGACAGCTTCGTCACCAGCTACCTCGCGCTCACGGTCGCGGCGACCGCCCTGCTGTTCTGGCGCCGCCGCCGCCCGCTCCTCGTCGCCGCGGGCGAGACCTTCCTCTTCTGCGCGAGCGTCTTCCTCACCGGCGGCGCCACGACGACGGAGATGGCCGTCGCCTTCACGATCTACGCCGTCGCCGCCGCGCGCCCCCTCTGGGTCGCCTGGTGCACGCTGGCCGCGACGCTGGCCGCGACCGCGGGCGCCATCTACCTCGTCCCCACCTTCGACGGCACGATGGCGGGGCGCACCAGCGCCTTCGCCGAGTCCGACCGCGTCGCGTCGGTGGTCGCCCTCGCCATCACCTTCCTCGTCGCGCTCGCCATCGGCATCAGCGTGCGCAACCGCCGCCTGCACGTCGCCGACCTCGTCGAGCGCGCCAACGCGCTCGCCCGCGACCGGGACCAGCAGGCGCAGCTGGCGCGGGCGGCCGAGCGCTCGCGCATCGCGCGCGAGATGCACGACGTCGTCGCGCACAGCCTGTCCGTGATGATCGCGCTGGCCGACGGCGCCGGCGTCGCCCTCGAGCGCTCCCCCGACCGGGCACGCGCGGCGCTCGACGAGCTGTCCGGCACCGGGCGCGCCGCCCTGGCCGACATGCGCCGCGTCCTCGGGGTGCTCGACACCGACCCCGACGCCGACGCGGCCGACGCCGCGCCCCTCGTCCCGCAGCCGGGGTCCGACCTGGACGAGCTCGTCGAGCGGTTCCGTACGGCCGGGCTGCCCGTGCGCGCGGTCCTCGACGCGCGCCTGCCCGAGGACGCCAACCTGCGGCTGGCCGTCTACCGGATCGTGCAGGAGGCGCTGACCAACACCCTGCGGCACGCGCCCGGCACCCAGGCGGTGGAGGTCGGCGTGCACCGGCACCCGGCCGCCGTCGAGGTGACGGTGCTCGACCACGGCGCAACCCTCGCCGTCCCGCCGTCGCCGGGAACCGGCCGCGGTCTCATCGGCATGCGCGAGCGCGCGGCCCTCTACGGCGGCACCGTCGAGGCGGGTCCCGCCGCGGGCGGCTGGCGCGTGCACGCATCGATCCCCTGGCCCCAGGAGGCGTCATGACCACGACAGTCCTGCTCGTCGACGACCAGGCCCTGCTGCGCATGGGCTTCCGGCTCGTGCTCGAGGGCGAGACCGACCTGGAGGTGGTCGGCGAGGCGGCAGACGGGCGCAGCGCGCTGGACCAGGTGGTCGCGCTGCGGCCGGACGTGGTGCTCATGGACGTCCGGATGCCCGGGATGAACGGCATCGACGCGACCGAGCGCATCGTCGCCGAGCACCCCGGCACGCGTGTCCTCATCCTCACGACGTTCGACCTGGACGAGTACGCGTTCGCGGCGCTGCGCGCGGGCGCGAGCGGCTTCCTGCTCAAGGACGCCAAGCCCGCCGAGCTCGTGGCGGCCATCCGCTCGGTCGCCTCGGGCGACGCCGTCGTCTCCCCGCGCGTCACGCGGCGCATGCTCGAGATGTTCGCGGACCGGCTGCCCGCCGACGCCGCGGGTGCGGACGCCGAGGCGGGCGGTGTGGACCCGCGGCTCGCCGAGCTCACCGCGCGCGAGCGCGAGGTGCTCGGCGCGGTCGCCGAGGGGCTGTCGAACGCCGAGATCGCCGAGCGGATGTTCCTGTCGGAGGCCACGGTCAAGACCCACGTCGGCCGCATCCTGGCCAAGCTCGGGGTGCGCGACCGCGTCCAGGCGGTCGTCCTGTGCTACCAGGCCGGTCTCGTCGGCCCCGGGCTGCACTGACGTCTGCGCTGCACTGACGTCCGGGCTGCACTGACGTCTGCGCGCCCCGGCACGGGTCCCGGCCCCCGTGCCCGGCATCCCCCTATCCTTGGGGGCGGCCCCGCGGTACGAGCGCCACCGCACCGTCCGAGCCGATCAAGGTGAATCATGTCCGACATCTCCACGCCCGAGGGCGGTGCGCTGCCGACCGCCGAGGGAACGAGCAGCGTTCGCGAGCCCCTCGTCCCCGACCTGTTCGCGGCCGACCCCTCTGCCCACGTCTTCGACGGGCGCCTGTACGTCTACGTGTCCCACGACCAGGACGCCGGCCTGCCCTTCGACGACGAGGGCGGCCACTTCGGTGGCATGGTCGACTACCACCTGCTGACCTGGGACGCGCCCGACGGCGCGGCTCGTGACCTGGGGCCGCTGCTGCACGTCGACGACGTCCCGTGGGCCGCCGGTCACATGTGGGCACCCGACGCCGCAGCCGCGAACGGCAAGTACTACCTGTTCTTCCCGGCGAAGGACCCCGACGGGGTCTTCCGCATCGGCGTCGCGATCGCCGACCACCCGGAGGGTCCGTTCGTCGCCGAGCCCGAGCCCATCGCCGGGACGTACTCGATGGACCCGACGGCGTTCGCCGACGACGACGGCACCCACTACCTGTTCTGGGGCGGGCTCTGGGGCGGCCAGCTCCAGCGTTACCGCGACGACGTCGCCGACCCGGCGAACGGCGTCCCGGCGGTCGGCGAGCCCGCACTCGGCCCGCGCGTCGCGCGGCTGACGCCGGAGCTCACCGCCCTCGCCGAGCCCTCGCGCGAGGTCGTCATCGTCGACGAGGACGGTGAGCCGCTCACGGAGGGTGACCCGCGCCGCTTCTTCGAGGGCTGCTGGGTGCACAAGTACGACGGCCGTTACTACCTGTCCTGGTCGACCGGCGACAGCCACCTCATCTGCTACGGGACCGCCGACGACCTCTACGGCCCCTACACCTACCGCGGCGTCGTGCTGACGCCCGTCGTGGGGTGGACGACGCAGCACTCCATCGTGGAGGCGGCCGGCCGCTGGTGGCTCTTCTACCACGACGCCCTCGCGTCGGGCGGGGTGCACCACATGCGGTCGGTGAAGGTGGCACCGCTGGACTACACCGCGGACGGCGAGATCGTCACGATCGAGCCCTGACGGACGAGCACCGAGGGCCGTGGGTGGTGCCACCACCCACGGCCCTCGTGCGTGTGCCGAGCTCGTGCGTGTGCCGAGCTCGAGCGCGGGTCAGCGGCGGTGCGTGCCCAGGACGTCGACCACGAAGACGAGCGTGTCGGTGCCGCCGATGCCCGCGCGCGGCATGCCCGCCGGGCCGTAGCCGAGGTCCGGCGGGATCGAGATGAGCACGCGGCTGCCGACGCTGGCGCCGACGAGCGCCTCGTCCCAGCCCTGGATGACCGCGCCCACGCCGATCGGGAAGCGCACGGGCGCCCCGCGGTCGTAGGAGTTGTCGAACACCCGGCCGCCCCAGACCTGGCCGAGGTAGTTCACCTCGATCTCGTCGCCCGCCTCGACGACGTCGCCCTCGCCGAGGACCAGGGGCTCGACGCCGAGGTCCGCCGGGGCCGGCGTGTCGGGGAACGTGATGACGGGCTTGTCCCCGAAGGAACCGGACGCCGTGGGGAGCATGAGACACCTCTCGGTCGACTCACGCGACGGGCGAGGCGCCGCGCCGCGGGACCCTCGCGGGCCTCCCCCATCCTGCCGGGTGGTCGGGCACCTGACGAACCGTGCGCCGCCGGGCGCCCGCTGCGTGCCGCTGCGGACGAGCGCCGCGGCAGCTCAGCACGGCACCGGTTTCCCAGGCTTGACACGGTGGCTAATGGCATTAGCCTAGGTGTCATGACCACCGAGATCCAGTACCTCGACCGCCGCACCGGTCGCATCGCCTACACCGTCCTCGAGCCGGCGGGCGCTCCCACGGACGCGCCGACCGTGGTCCTCTCCCCCGGCATGGGTGACCTCCGCGGGGTGTTCCGTGACGTCGTCGGGCCGCTGCGGGCGAGCGGCGCCCGCGTGGTGACGGCCGACCTGCGCGGGCACGGCGAGTCGGACACCACGTTCGAGAGCTACGACGTGCTGGCCATCGCGCGCGACCTCGAAGCCCTCGTCCAGCACCTCGGGGTGCCCGTCGTGCTCCTGGGCCACTCCGTCAGCGCGGGCGCCGCGGCGGTCGTCGCGGCCCGCCGCCCGGAGCTGGTCCGCTCCCTCGTCCTCGTCAGCCCGCACCTGACCGGCGGCGGGAGCGTCGCGACGCTGATCGCCCGGATCATGACCCAGGCCATCCGCCGCCCGATCGGCGCCGGCTTCTGGACGGCGTACTACCGGTCGCTGCACAAGGGCCGGCGCGCGGACTGGTTCGACGAGCACGTCCGCGCCGTGCGGGCCTCGCTGCGCGACGGCGCCCACCTGGTCTCCTTCGGCCGGCTCGCCCGCGCCCTGGTCACCAGCCACCACCCGGTGCCGCTGGAGGAGGTCGTCGCCCCGACGCTCGTGCTGCACGGCGCGCTCGACCCCGAGTTCACGGACCCGGCGGCCGAGCTCGCGACCGCGGTCAGCCGCCTCCAGGCCCGCGCCGCGTCGGTCGAGGGGCTGCTCGTCCCGGAGGCGGGCCACTACCCGCACGCCCAGCGGCCCGACGTCGTCGTGCCCGCCCTCCTCGCCCACCTGGCCCAGGTCCGTGCCTAGGGCAGGGCTCAACCGGGCCGCGGTGGTCGACCTCGCCCAGGCCGTCGCCGACGAGGCCGGCCCGGGCGGGTTCGACGGGCTCACGCTCGCGGCCGTCGCCGCGCGCGCCGGCGTCGCGGTGCCGAGCCTGTACAAGCACGTCGACGGCCTGGTCGACCTGCGTCGCGAGCTCGCCTGGCGGGCCGCCACCGAGTTCGCGGAGGCGCTGGCGGGCTCCGTGGCGGTCCGCTCGCCGGCGGAGGCCCTGCGCGCCGCCGGACGCGCGGTCCGCGCCTACGCGCTGGCCTACCCGGCGCGGTACGCGGCCGTGCAGGCGGCGCCGAGCCTCGGCGACCTGCCCGACGCGCGGCTGTCCACCGCGTCGCGGCGCGTCGTCGTCGTCCTGACCGAGGCCCTGCGCGGCGCCGTCACCGCACAGTCGGCCGCGGCCGGCACCGACACGGAGGAGACAGGGGTGCACGTCGTGCGCGTCGTCCGAGCGGCCATCCACGGCTTCGTGGACCTGGAGCTGCACGGCGGGTTCGCCCTGCCCGAGGACCTGGAGCGGAGCTTCGGGCTCCTGCTCGAGGTCCTCGTCTCCGGCCTGGGGGTCGCCGAGGAGGGCGCCTGACCGCCAGCTCCGCCGTCAGGCGCCGAACCGCTCCGCCACCCAGGCGAGCTGGCGCGCCTGCTGGTGCGCATCGCCGCCCTCGTGGTCGTTGAACGGGTACTCCACGACGTCCACGTCCGGCCGCGGACCGCCGGAGCGGGAGCCGTAGTGGTTGACCGCCGCGTAGACGGTCGACGGCGGGCAGATCTGGTCCATGAGCCCCACCGAGACGAGCGCCGGCGCGTTCGCGCGGCGGGCGAAGTTCACCGCGTCGATGTAGGAGAGCGTGCGGAACGCCTGCTCCACGTGGTTCCGCTGCACGGCCAGGTAGCCCGCGACCTCGAGGTACGGGTCCTGCGGGCTGATCTCCGCCCCGCGCCGGATGTGGCACAGGAAGGGCACGTCCGCCATCACGCCCACGAGGTCGGGCACGAGCCCGGCGACCGCGAGCGTGACGCCGCCGCCCTGGCTGATGCCGGTGACGATCACCCGAGAGCCGTCCACCCCCGGCAGCGCGCGCGCCGCCTCGACCGCCCGGACGCCGTCGGTGAACAGGCGCCGGTAGTAGTGCTCGCGGGGGTCGAGGATGCCGCGCGTCATCGACCCGGGGCGCGCCGGCCCGTTGCCCACCGGGTCGGGGGTCTGTCCACCGTTGCCCCAGGTGCTGCCCTGGCCGCGGGGCTCCATGAACAGGTATGCGTAGCCGGCGTTCGCCCACAGGGTCCGCTCGTGCGCCAGCCCGCGCCCGCCGCCGTAGGCCTGGTACTGCACGACGACGGGCAGGTCGCCCGCGACCCCGGCCGGGCGCGTGTACCAGGCCTTGATGGGGTGCCCGCCGAAGCCCGCGAACGTCACGTCGAACACCTCGACCGTGCGCAGGCCGGAGGCGACCGGGAGGACCTGGAGACCGAGCGGGTGGCGCCGCGCGTCGTCGAGCGTGCCGGCCCAGAACTCGTCGAAGTCCTCGGGCTCCGCGACGTCCGGGCGGTACGTCCGCAGCTGGTCGACGGGCAGGTCGTACAACGGCACGGGGGCCTCCTCGCGTGGTGTCGGATCGGTTCGATCCTCCCACCGACCTCAGCGCGCGAGGAAGCCCAGCAGGTCGTGTCGCGTCAGGACGCCGACCGGCTCGCCGTCGGCGACGACCATGAGCGCGTCGGCGCGCTGCAGCGCGACGCGCGCCGCCTCGACGTCCTCGCCGATGCCGATGAGCGGCAGCGGCGGGCCCATGTGCTTCCCGACGGCGTCCGCCAGCTGGGCAGTCCCGGCGAAGATCTCGTCGAGCAGCGCCCGCTCGCTGACGGAGCCGGCCACCTCCCCCGACTTCACGGGCGGCTCGGCCTTCACGACCGGCAGCTGGGAGACGCCGTACTCGCGCAGGATGTCGACGACGTCGCGCACCGTGTCCGTGGGGTGCGCGTGCACGAGCGCGGGCATGCCGCCGGTCTTGGCCCTGAGCACGTCGCCGACGACGGCGTGCGCGTCGTCGTGCAGGAATCCGTAGGACCGCATCCAGTGGTCGTTGAAGATCTTCGACAGGTAGCCGCGCCCGCCGTCGGGCAGGACCACGACGACCACGGCGCGGGCGGCCGCCGCCGGGTCCTCCTCCTGCAGGCGCCGCGCGACCTGCAGCGCGGCCACGACCGCCATGCCCGACGAGCCGCCGACCAGCAGGCCCTCCTCGCGCGCGAGGCGGCGGGTCATCTCGAACGACTCCGCGTCCGTGACGGGGACCACCTCGTCGGGCACCGCCGGGTCGTAGGCCGTCGGCCAGAAGTCCTCGCCGACGCCCTCGACCAGGTACGGCCGGCCGTCGCCACCGGAGTAGACCGAGCCCGCCGGGTCGGCGCCGATGACGCGCACGACGCCACCGCCGTCGGCCGCGCGGTCCGCGCTGGCCTCCTTGAGGTACCGGCCCGCCCCGCTGATGGTGCCGCCGGTGCCCGCGCCCGCCACGAAGTGCGTGACCAGACCGTCCGTGTCGGCCCAGATCTCCGGGCCGGTCGTGGCGTAGTGGCTCGCCGGGCCGTTCGGGTTGGAGTACTGGTCCGGCTTCCAGGCCCCGGGCGTCTCGCGCATGAGCCGGTCGGAGACCGAGTAGTAGGAGTCGGGGTGCTCGGGGGCGACGGCCGTCGGCGTCACCACGACCTCCGCGCCGTAGGCACGCAGCACGTCGATCTTGTCCTGGGAGACCTTGTCCGGGCACACGAAGATGCAGCGGTAGCCACGGCGCTGGGCGACGAGCGCCAGCCCGACGCCCGTGTTGCCGCTGGTCGGTTCGACGATCACGCCGCCGGGCCGCAGCTCGCCGCTCGCCTCGGCCGCCTCGATCATCCGCAGCGCGATCCGGTCCTTCACGGACCCGCCCGGGTTGAGGTACTCGACCTTGGCCAGCACGGTGGCGCTCAGGCCCTGCGTGACCGACGTCAGGCGCACCAGCGGCGTACCGCCGACCAGCTCGGTGATGTGCTCGGCGTAGCGCACGGGACTCCTTCTCGGGTCGTTCTGGGACCGGCGGTGGCGGCGAAACGGAACCGCCCGGGGCCTCGCGGCTCCCGGGCGGTCCGTGGGACGAGCTAGTTGCGGTTGAACATCGCGAGCAGGCGCAGGATCTCCAGGTACAGCCACACCAGCGTGACCACGAGCCCGAAGGCCGCGGTCCACGCGAAGCGGGCCGGGGCGCCCTGCCGGACCCCGCGCTCGATCGCGTCGAAGTCCATGATGAGCGACATCGCCGCGAGGCCGACGGCGAGGAGCCCGACGCCGATGCCCATGGCGCCGTTGCGCAGCGGGCCGAAGCCGTCGCTCGCCATGAAGAACGACAGGCCGAAGTTCACCAGCGAGAACAGCGCGTAGCCGACGAGCGCGATGAGGAGGAAGCGCGTGAACTTGGGCGTCACGCGCACCCGCCCGGACTTGTACAGGAAGAGCGCCGCCCCGAACGTCGCGAACGTGCCGAGGATCGCCTGCAGCACGATCGGCTGGGCGTTGCCGGTGGACGTGTCGAGCGTCATCGTCTGGAAGGCCAGGCTCACGCCCCCGAGGAAGACGCCCTCCGCGACCGTGTAGGCGACGATGAGCGCGGGGCTCGGCTCCCGCTTGAACGAGTTGACCAGGCCCAGCACGAGACCGACGACCATGCCGATCGGCCAGATCCCGGGCGCGAGCTGCCACGTGGCCGCCGCGACGACGATGAGGAGCAGCAGCAGGCCGCCGGTCTTGACGATCACGTCGTCGTACGTCATGCGCCCCGTGTCGCGGGTCGTCGCGGTGGGCGCGCTGTACATCTGCTCGAGGGTCGCGGCATCCGCGGCCACGCCCCCCGCCTGGCCGTAGGCCACCGGCGCGGCGCCGCGGCGCTGGCCGAAGACCTGGCTGTTGGAGAAGACGGGGTTGCTCACTGTGCCTCCTGTCGGGCCGTCGTGCGACGGCTGGGACGTGTCGCCATCCTAAGCAACGCCGGGCGGGGTCGCCGGGTTCCCGATCACTCCCACGACTCACGACGGGCACCGCGGCGCCCCGGGCCACGAGGACCCGGGGCGCCGTCGGCCACCGTCAGATCCAGCTCGCCCGACCGTGGCCAGGACCGTGCCCGGGCGCGGGAGCCGGCCCGTGACCAGGCCCGTGACCGCCGGGCCCGTGACCAGGCCCGTGACTGCCGGGCCCGTGACCGGGGCCGTGACCAGGCCCCTGACCGTGACCCGGCCCGCCCGGCAGCGCCGGCTTCGGCACGACGAGCAGCCAGTCCTCGGCGACGAGGTCGCCCGAGGTGCCGACGACCGAGTACACGCCCAGCTTGGTGCCGCGCGGGATGGTGACCTGCGCGCTGCGGGCGCCCGAGTCGTCCACGGTGACCTGGCCCAGCTCGACGGGACGGGCGTGGCCGAGGACGATCTCCGGGTCCAGCCGGAGGGCCACCGTGCTCCCCGGCAGGTAACCGGAGACGTCGACGGTGATCGGCGAGCCGGCCTTGGCGACGAGCGGGCGCACCGCGACGTCGGGGTCGGGCACGAACGGCGCGGGCGTCAGCTGCGCGACGCCCCAGCGCGCCGTGCTCTGGTAGCCCAGCCCGGTCGGGTCGGCCCAGGTGCGCACGGAGGTCCGCGCGCCGTCGGTGCCGTCGTTCACCTGGAAGTCCAGGCCGTGGAAGGTCCCCGGCCCGCCCGCCTCGAGCAGGCTGATCGCCGCCTCCACGACGTATCCCGTGTCGGTCAGCGCGGTGGCGCTGGTGAGCCGGTTCTGCTGGTAGGTCTCGTCGCCCGTGCCGAACGACACGACGTTCTCGGCGTTGATCCGGATCTGCGTGTCGTCGTAGCGGTAAGGCCCGTTCCGGACGTTCCCGGCGTCGACGAAGATCTCGACGGAGTCCTTCTCCCACGGGTTCGAGGGCGTCAGGTCGATCTGGTCGTCCGTGACCTCGGCCAGCACGTACAGCGTGCTGCCGTCGCCGCTCCACAGCGTGCGGACCTGGGCGGTCGCCGCACCCTCCGCGGTCCCCTCGATCTAGGTGTCGGTCGTCACGGCGTTCGCCAGCGCCCAGGCCTCGTCGACCGCGCCGTCGACGACGGGCGCCTCCGGGGCCTCCGCCACCTGCACGAACGACAGCGGCTCGACCAGGGTGAGCGTGCCGAGCACGCCCGGGGCGTTCCACCCGGTGGTCACCTCGCCGTCGGTGACCCGCAGGTCGAAGGAGAGGTCGTCGCCCTGCGCCGCGTCCGTCAGCGGCAGGTGCACGACGGCGGACCAGCCCGCCTCCGTCTCGGCGACGAGGCCCGCCACGTCGCCGGCACCGTCCCGCCCGATGGCGTACGTCGCGTCCCCCACGGCGAAGGTCAGGCCGTCCGTCGCGTCGACGGTCGGGTCGGTGACCTGCGCGAGGACGGTCAGGTGATCGGCCTCCCAGCGCGTCTGGAACCGCGCGACGTCCTCGACCGCGTGCAGCGGCAGGCGCTGCCACTCGGGCGAGCCGGCCGCGGCGTCGTCCAGCGGCACCGAGCCCTGGAACGAGAGCTCGGCCTGGAGCCGGGCCGGCAGCTCGCCGTCCACGGCGCCGTCGTAGGCCGGCTTGGCCTGGAGCCGGCCGTCGAAGACGAGCGGCGCCTGCTCGGAGCGCCAGCTCCGCGCGTCCTGCAGGCCCCAGAGGGTGGCCGAGAAGAGGTCACCCGTGGCCGCGTGGAACTCCCGGAAGATCCGGAAGGCGTCGCGGTAGTAGTAGCCCTGCTCGACGAGGTTCGCCTGGGTCACCGGCGACCCGACGGTGACGTCGAGCTCGGTCACGGCCTGGACCACGGGGAGCGTGGCGAAGCGGTCGAGCGCTGCGGCCAGCGAGGCGACCGGCGTGGACAGGCTGACGTGGAACTGGTGCCCGACGCCGTCTACCGGGACGCCGCGCTCGAGCAGCCGGCTGACCAGCGCGAAGTACCGGTCCTGCTTGCCGCTCTGCTCGGTGTTGTAGTCGTTGATGAACAGCTGCACCGGGTGCGAGGCTCCCTCGGCCGCGTACTCGCCGTTGAAGGCCTCGTTCGCGTACGTGAACGCGAGGTCGATGAACTCCTCGCCGAGGATCCGGTGCCACTCGCTGCGCCGCAGCCCGTCGGAGAACTCGGCGCTGTCGGAGACGACCTCGTTCACGACGTCCCAGGCCACGAGCGGGTTCGTGTCGCTGCCGAAGGCGCCGTAGCGGTCGGAGATGGCCTGCGCGACGTTGAAGATGTGGGTCCGGAGCCGGTCGCGGAGCACCTGCTGGTCCGCCTCGCTGTCCGTCAACGGAGCGCCCTCGTCGTCCTGGAAGAACCAGTCAGGCGTCTGGCTGTGCCACACGAGCACGTGCCCGTACATCCGCAGGTCGTTCTCCTGCGCGAAGTCCATGACGGTGATGGCCTCCGGGTGCATCCGGAACGTGCGGGCGTCGTCGTACCACGCCTCGACCTTCATGTGGTTCTCGGCCGTGAGCTGGTCGAAGTGCCGCAGCGTGAGCTCGGCGGAGGAGCCGGTGGTCTCGCGGCTGTCGACGGCCACGCCGAGCGGGAAGTCGACGGTGTCCTTGATCGGCAGCAGGTCCTGGACCACCGGGGCGTCCTGGGACCGGATCGTGATGTCGTCGACGAGGAACGGCGTCGTGGTGCCCGGGTCCGTCTCGCTCACCCAGGGGGTCTCGAAGTACAGCAGGGCCGTGTCGGCGCTCGCCATCGTGTAGCTGGCGGTGACCTGCGTCCACTCCGTCGAGCCGATGCCGGAGAACTGCCCGACGGTGTCGAACGCGCTGGCGCCCTCGGTCACGCGCTGCACGGAGAGCCAGAGACCGTCCGGCTCCTCGCCGGCCGCCATCTTCACCCAGGCGCTGATGTCGTAGGTCACGCCCGGCTCGAAGACGTCGGTGACGTCGAGCGCGATGCCGTCGCCCTGACCGGCGCGGTCGCTGACGAGAGCGGCCTGCGCGCCGCCGTGGGCCTCGGTGTCGGTCACGGCGACCGTGGGCGTGCCCTGCGCGTCGCGCGCCTGCCAGCCCTGGAGCCCGTCCTCGAAGTCGAACCGCAGGTCGACGGGGGCCCCGCCGCCGCCGGTCGGCCTGGTGATGAGGACGTCGTCGACGAGGATGACGTAGTCGCCCACCGCCTGGTCCGTGGTCCCCAGGTACACCTGCAGCGTGGTGGGGTCGGCGGTGTCGGCCGGCACGGTGTAGGTGCCCGTGACCTCGCTCCACCCGTCCTTCGTGATCGTCGTGTTCGCGACCCAGGTGTAGGCCGGCGCCACGACGAAGCGGATCTGGCTCGAGTCGAGCGGCGAGTTGTCGGGCAGCTTGGCGCGCATCGAGAACGTGTAGACGACGCCCGGCTCCAGCAGCCCGGTCGGCGACTGGATCCCGTCGAAGTCCGCGCCGCGGGTGATGCTCAGCGCCTTGCCGCCGTCGGCGTCGACGTAGGTGAGGTCAGGGCTGCCACTGGTCGTCCAGTCGCCGAGGGTCTCGTCGTCGAAGTCCACGCCCGTGACCGTGACGGTCCCAGGCTGCGCGCCGGCGGCGGTCACCGTGAGGTCGTCGAGCAGGAAGCTCGCCGTCGGCTCCGCGGCCTCGACGTACAGGATCAGGCCGGCCTCACCGGAGGGGACGGTGTACGTGCCGGTCATCTCGACCCAGGCCGTCCCGTCGACCGTGACGGGCTCGGTGACCTGCGTGTACGCGCTCGACGTCGTCTCGTTGACGGTGAACTTGGCGGTGGTGCTGCCCTCGCCCTGGAGCTTGACCCACCCGGACACCGTGAGCGTCTGGCCGGGCGTGACGAGGCCGACGACGTCGGTCTGCACGCCCTGCCAGTCGGCCGTCCGGCCGGTCACGCTCAGGGAGTGCGTGCCACCGTGCGCGTCCGTGTCGACGACCGCGATCGTCGACCCGCGCGCCTGCCAGGGGGCGGCGGCGCCGTCCTCGAAGTCGCTGCTGATCACGATGGTGTCCGCCGCGGTGACGGGCAGCGCCGTGACTGCCGAGATCAGACCGGCCGCAGCGGCCGCGACGGCTGCTGTGACGGCTCGGATGGAACGGGAGTGCCGCATGGTCGCCCCTTTGCGTGTGGCAGTGCCGATGGCCACACGGTAGGGGACTCCTGAGCGGTATAGGTGACCTTGTCAGACATTTCTCGAAATGCGGGACCTGCCGAAAATGAGACGCACCGTACCACCCGATCGGGCGATAGTTTCGGCACCCATTCGACACATTTCTGCAGAACGCATCTCGCCACGTCACGCGGCACGCTCACTGCCGGCGTCTGAGATCCGGGACGTTCCCGCTCGCATGGCGGGACGGCAGCGGCCCCGGGACGCAGGGTCCCGGGGCCGCTGTCCGACGGCCGCTGACGACCGCCATCACCTCACGCGCGGCGGGCGCTCACGCCGGCGCGATGCTCGCGCTCAGGCCACGAGCCCCCTGCGGAGCGGTCGCCGCGTCGCGACCAGGCCCGCGCCCAGCGCCATCAGCAGCAGAGCCGTCAGGACCAGGCCCAACGCCTCCGAGCCCGTGCGCGGGAGCTGGCCGCCCGTGCCGCCGCCCGGCGCGGCCGGGTCGGCGGCGAGCACCCGGAGCTGCGCGCTCGCGAGCACCGACCCGTCGACCTGCACGTTCAGCCAGTACGACCCCGCGACCACGGTCGCCGGGACGGTGAGCGTCCCCCGCCCGGTGCCGTCCGCACCGATCACGAGCGAACCGAGACGCGCGCCCCCCGGGGCCGCCGCGAGGGCGACACCCGGCGCCACCAGCCCCGACGTGGCCAGGTGGAGCTCGACCTGCTCCCCGGGCTGGAACCCGGCGAGCGTGACGGGCACGGTGCCGCCGGCCTTGACCTCCGACAGCCCCAGGGCGATCGTCGGCGTGGCCGCGGGCACCAGCTGAGCGACGCCCCAGCGCGCCGTGCTCTGGTACCCGAGCCCGGTCGGGTCGGCCCAGTTGTGGATGTTCCGCGTCGTCTGGGTGGCGTCGTTCACCTGGAAGTCGACGCCGTGGAACGTCCGCGCGCCGCCGTACTCGAGCAGGTTGATCGCGGCCTCGACGACGTACCCGCCCTCGGTGAGCGCGACGTCGTAGTCGACCTGGTCGGCCTGGAACGCCTCGTCACCCGAACCGAACGAGATCTCGCCCTCGAAGTCGATGCGGATCTGGTTGTCGTCGTACCGGTAGGAGCCGTTCTTGTAGTTGCCGCGGTCGATGTAGATCTCGACCGAGTCCTGCTCCCACGGGTCCGAGGCCGTCGCCCGGAGCTCGGGGTCGGTGACGTCCATGAGCACGTAGAGCGTCGAGCCGTCCCCGTTCCACAGCGTCCGGACCTCGGCGGTCGCCGCGCCGTCGGACGTCCCGGTCGTGAGCTTGCCCGTGGTGAGCACCTCCGACAGGGACCAGACGCCGTCGACCTCGCCGTCGATCGTCGGCGCCGTCGGCGCCTCCGCCACGGCGGTGTACGACAGCGCCTCGACGAGCGTCAGCGTGCCGAGCGCGCCCGGGGTGTTCCACCCGTTCTCGGACTCCGTGGCGCCGTCGGTGGCCCGCACGTCCAGTCCGAGCTGCTGGCCCTGGGTGAACGTCCCCGGCAGGTGGACGACGACGTCGTAGCCGCCCGTGCGCTCGACGACGGTGCCGGAGAGGTCCCCGGTGCCGTTGCGGGCGAACGTCAGGGTGTCGTCGCCGTACTCGAAGGCGAGCACGTCGTCGGCCCCGTCGTTCGTGGCGTCGTCGACGCTCACGTAGGCGGTGAGGTGGTCGGCGGCCCAGCGCAGCGCGAACACCCCGGCGTCACCGAGCGGCAGGAGCGGGAGCCGCCCCCACTCCGGCGAGCGGGTGGCCGTCGCGGTGACGGCCACGTCGCCGGCGAAGACGTTCGCCGTCCGGATCTGCGGCGGCAGGTCGGCGTCCATGATCCCGTGGTAGGCGGGCTTGGCACGCAGGCTGCCCGTGAACACGAGCGGCGCCTGCTCCGACCGCCAGCTCCGGGTGTCCGTCAGACCCCAGATGGTCACCGAGAAGAGGTCCTCGGCGTGCTGGCGGAAGGCCCGGAACGCGTCGCGGAAGTAGTAGCCCTGCTCCACGAGCAGCGCGTCCGTCGGGCTGCTGCCCACCGTGACGTCGAGCTCGGTCACGGCCTGCACCAGGGGCAGGTCCGCGAACCGGTCGAGCGCACCGCCGAGGTTCTCCACCGGCATCGAGAGCGACACGTGGAACTGGTGACCCACGCCGTCGATCGGCACACCCCGGTCGAGCAGGCGGTTGACGAGGGCGTAGTACCGGTTCTGCTTGCCGGACTGCTCGGTGTTGTAGTCGTTGATGAACAGCGTGACCGGGTGGTCGACGCCGTCGGCGGCGTAGGTGCCGTTGAACGCCTCGTTCGCCAGCTCGAAGGCGAGGTCGATGTAGCCCTCACCCATGATCTGGTACCAGGGGCTGTTGCGGAGCCCGTCGGTCGCAGCGCTCGGCTGGTCGTTGACGACCTCGTTGACGACGTCCCAGGCGACCATCGGGTTGGTGTCGCTGCCGAACTCCCCGTACCGGGCGACGATGGCCGCTGCCACGTTGTCGATGTGCGTCTCGAGGCGGTCGGCCAGGAAGGCCTGGTCCTCGGGGCTGTTCGTCAGCTGCCGACCCTCGTCGTCCTGGAAGAACCAGTCCGGCGTCTGGGAGTGCCACAGCAGCACGTGGCCGTACACACGCAGGTCGTTGTCGCGCGCGAAGTCCATCATCGCGATCGCCTGCGGGTGCATCCGGAAGTTGCGGTTCTCGTCGTACCAGGACTCGACCTTCATGTGGTTCTCGGCCGTGAGCTGGTTGAAGTGCCGCAGCGTGAGCTCCGCCGGCGACCCGACGGTCTCGCGCGAGTCGATCGCCACACCGATCGGGAAGTCGTCGGCGTACTCGGCGAAGATCGACGGGAGGTCCTCGATCTGCGTCGCGTCGACGGACGCGATCGAGATGTCGTCGACCATGAACGACGTCGTCGTGCCCGGGTCGTCCGCGCTGACCCACGGGGTCTCGAAGTAGATCCGGGCCATGTCCGTGCCGGCGAACGTGTGCGACGTCCGCAGCTCGACCCACTCGCCGTCGGTCACGCCGGTGAGCCGGTCGATGTTCGAGAAGGCGCCGTCACCGCTCTCGGCGGTCTGGATGCTCAGCACGATGTCGTCGGCGCTCTCGCCCGGGGCGAGCTTCACCCACGCGCTGATCTCGTACTCCACGCCCGTCTCGAGCATGCCGCTGAAGTCGTACAGCAGACCGTCGCCCTGGCCACCGCGCTCGGTGACGATCGCGGCCTGGTCGCCGCCGTGGGCGTCGGCGTCGGTCACGTCGACGGTCGGGGTGCCCTGCGAGGCCCGAGCCACCCAGCCCTGCAGGCCGTCCTCGAAGTCGAACTGCATGCGCAGCCCGGCCGGCACCCCACCCTCGGGGAGGCCGAAGGTCCAGCCGGCGGCCAGCCGCTCGGTGACCACCTCGACGACGGCCGCGATGGTGCCGGTGCGGTCGCCGCCGCCGTCGTGCGCCAGGACGATCTGCCCGGGCTTCATGGCCGCACGCAGGTTGGTGGCCAGCGTGGCGGCGTCCTGCGTCGCCCAGTCCTCGATGGTGTTGACCACGCCGAGCGGCTGCATGCCGAGGGCGACGGCCACCTGTGCGCTCTGGCCCCACAGGCCGTTGGGAGCGCGGTAGTACGGCACGGGGTAGGTCGGGTCACCCAGGGCGTCGCGGATGATCTGGAGGTTCGCCTTGAGCTCGGTCTCCACCTGCGCCTTCGTCAGGGTGTCGACGGTGCCGTAGCCCGTCGTGTGGTTGCACAGGGTGTGGCCCTCGGCGACGATCCGCTGCAGGACCGCCGCGCCCCCCGGCGCCTGGACGTTCTGCCCGATGATGCAGAATGTGGCGGTGATGCCCTCGTCGGCCAGGAAGTCCAGCAGGGCCTCGGTCTCGCCCGGGTTGGGGCCGTCGTCGAAGGTCAGGGCGGCGACGTTCCCGTCACCGCGAGCCGTCGTGACCGGAGTCGCGGCGGCGCCGACGGCGCCGCCCGGCACGAAGTCGGTCAGGTCGGGCGTCCAGTCGTCGCCGCCGGCGGAACCGGGCGCGGTGATCAGGACGTCGTCGACGAGGAAGGACGCGGTCGCGTCGGAGGCCTCGATGTAGAGCTCGGCGGCGGTGAGGCCGGCCGGGCGCGTGTAGGTGCCCCGCAGCTCGACCCAGTCGGTCGCCCCGACCGGGACGGCCGTGTTGACCTGCTGGTAGTTCTCGGGCTGTTCGGCGACGGTGAACTTCATGTCGGTGGTGCCGCTGGCACCGTCCGGCAGCTTCACCCACGCCGAGATCGTGTAGGTCGTGCCCGCCGTGAACAGCGCCGACACGTTCGTCGCGGGCCCGTGCCAGTTGCCCGTCCGCCCGGTCACCGAGAGGCTGCCCGCACCGGTCCGCGCTTCCGCGGTCTCCTGCGCGAGCACCGTGCCACCGATGCCCCGACCGAACCACGGCGAGTAGTCAGCCGTGTCGAACGTGCTCGACAGCACCGTCTGGATCGTGGGCTCCGCGACGGGCGCGGTGATCAGGACGTCGTCGACGAGGAAGGACGCGGTCGCGTCGGAGGCCTCGATGTAGAGCTCGGCGGCGGTGAGGCCGGCCGGGC
>NZ_BJYK01000003.1:0-31869 GCF_007991475.1 Actinotalea fermentans
TCCGCGGTCTCCTGCGCGAGCACCGTGCCACCGATGCCCCGACCGAACCACGGCGAGTAGTCAGCCGTGTCGAACGTGCTCGACAGCACCGTCTCCACCGCCGCCTCGGCCGTGGAGATCGGGGCGGCACCGATGACGGGTGCCGCGACGACCGCAAGAGCAAGTGCCCCTGCGCCGAAAGTTTCGAGAATCCGTGGGCGTCTCATAGCCGCTCCTTTGCGCAAGGTGCCCGGGTTGCGCGCCACAGTAGGGGCCGCCCCTTCCGGACGACAATGCCCCGATCGAGCGAAAACCGCAGGTCAGGGCCTTGTCATCAAATCGTTACGAGAGCGGCCGCGCTCCCACGCGACCGCGCCGGGACCTTCGACCCACCTGTGTCCCGGATCACACAAGATCAACTTCTCGCCGCGCTCGGGACGGCGAGAGTTTCGGCCCGATCGCGAAAGTGAGCGGTTCAGCCGACGAGCCGGGTAGGCACGGGCGCGGAGACGAAGCGGCGCGCGCGCACGGCGCGCCTCACGGGTGCCCCCGGCAGGGATCGAACCTGCACTGGACCGGGTTTAAGCCGGCTGCCTCTGCCGATTGGGCTACGGGGGCCGTGCCGGGCGCGCCGCCTGGCGCGGCCCGGCCGGCCCATCCTGTCAGGTCGGCCTCAGGCCGCCGTCCGCACGACGCGCGGGCCCGTCGCCGCCTCGACGAACGTCGCCCGCGGCTCGTGCAGGCTGCCGAGCGCGACGAGCTCGCGCCGGAAGAAGAGCGCGAGGGTCCAGTCCAGCACGATGCGGACCTTGCGGTTCAGCGTCGGCATCTGGGCGACGTGGTACGTGCGGTGCATGAACCACGCCAGGCGGCCGCGGACCTTCACCCCGTAGACCTGGGCGACGCCCTTGCCGAGGCCGAGGGAGGCGACGGTGCCGACGTGCTTGTGCCGGTACGGCGTCGGGGCGGCGGCGCGCAGGTGGCGGGCCAGGTTGTCGCCGAGGTGGCGGGCCTGCCGCACGGCGTGCTGGGCGCTCGGGGAGCAGAGCGCCCCGGGGTTGGTCAGGTCGGGCACCGCCGCGCAGTCACCCGCGGTCCAGGCACCGTCGACCACCTCGCCGTCGGCCGTGACGACCTGCAGGGTCGGCAGCGCGCGGACGCGCCCGGCGTCGTCCAGCGGGAGGTCGGTCGCGGCCAGGACCGGGTTCGCCTTCACGCCTGCCGTCCACACGATGGTCGCGGAGTCGAGCTCGACCCCGGTGGACGTCACCACGTGGCCGTCGACGCAGGACGACAGGAAGGTCGCCAGGTGCACCTCGATACCGCGGGCCCGCAGCTGCTCCAGGGCGTAGCCGCCCATCTCCTCCCCCAGCTCGGGCAGGATGCGCGTCGAGCCCTCGATCATGACGAAGCGCAGGTCCTCGGCGCTGACGCCCTCGTAGCGGCCGTCCGCGACGGCCGCCCGCACCATGTCCTCGACCTCGGCGAGCGCCTCGACGCCCGCGAACCCGGCGCCCACGAACGTGAAGGTGAGCAGGCGGCGCCGCGCGTCGGCGTCCCAGGTGGAGGCCGCCGCGTCGAGCCGCGCGAGCGCGTGGTTGCGCAGCGCGATGGCCTCCTCGACGGTCTTGAAGCCGATGCCCTGCTCCGCGAGGCCCGGGATGGGCAGCGTGCGGGCCACGGACCCCAGCGCGACGACCAGGTGGTCGTAGGCGATCTCGTACTCCGGCCCGACCTCCGGCGCGATGCGCACCGTGCGCTGCGCGTGCCGGACCTGCGTGACCCGGCCGTTGAGCACGTCCACCCCGTCCAGCGCCTGGCGGTGGGAGACGACCACGTGGCGCGGCTCGAGCGAGCCCGCGGCGGCCTCGGGCAGGAAGGGCTGGTAGGTCATGTAGGACCGCGGGTCGACGATCGCGATCGCGACCTCGCGCCGACCGAGCCGCTTGCGCAGGCGCAGCGCCGTGTAGAAGCCGACGTACCCGCCGCCCAGGATGACGATGCGCGGCACCCTGCGCGGACGCGGCTGGGGCGTCGGGCGGCGGTCCGCGGTGGTGAGGTCGGCGAGGTCGGCCAGGGCAGTACGGGGAGCGGTCACGATTGACACGGTAGGCGCATGTGAAAACCTTCACAAGCCTCTCGCGGCCCATTCCGCGCCGGGCGAACAGTGCCCCGCCCCGCCCTACCCCGCCGCCCCCTCGCCCCCCACGGCGGCCCGCCACGCCGTCGCGACGGCGTCGTCGAGCATCGCCTCGGTCAGGCGACCCGTCTGGGTGTTCTGCTGCGAGACGTGGTAGCAGCCGACCAGGCGCACGGGGTCGCCGCCCGGCCGCGCGAGCGTCGCGACGGCGGCGTGACCGAACCGCGGCGCCGGCCTCGGCACGGCCCAGCCGAACCCGCGCGCGGCGGCCAGGAACGCGGCCCACCCGAAGGCGCCGAGCGCCAGGACCGCACGGACCTGCGGCATCAGCTCGAGCTCGCGCCGCAGCCACGGGTGGCAGGTGTCCCGCTCGGCGGGCGTCGGGGCGTTGTCCGGCGGCGCGCAGCGCACCGGGGCGACCATGCGCACGCCGTGCAGCTCCAGCCCGTCGGCCGCGTCGACGCTGGTCGCCTGGGACGCCAGCCCGGCGCGGTGCAGCGCGGCGACGATCCAGTCGCCCGAGCGGTCCCCCGTGAAGAGCCGACCCGTCCGGTTGGCACCGTGCGCGGCCGGCGCCAGCCCGACGACGAGGAGGCGCGCCGCCGGGTCACCGAACCCCGGCCCCGGCCTGCCCCAGTACGGCTGGTCGGCGAACGCCCGCCGCTTGGTCACCGCGACGTCCTCGCGCCACGCGACCAGGCGCGGGCAGGCACGGCACACCGACGACGCCGCCCCGAGCGTCGCGAGATCGGGCGCCGCCGCGGCCAGGCGAGCGACGTCGTCGGGAGCCTGCGCGACGGGCGTCGCGGGCCCCGCCGGGTCCCCGGGCCAGCCCGACCCCGGCGGCACGGGCGAGGCGAACGCACCCCCGACGCGCGGGTGCGGCAGCAGGGCGGGACGCTCAGCCATCGGCGGGCCCGAGCGCCGGAGCCTTCGCGAACGGCGGGGGCGGCGTGCGCAGCGCCTCGCCCTCGAGGAGGGTCGGTCCGGCGCCGTCCTCGTCCCACGCGGCCCCGGGGGCGCCCTGCAGCGGGTAGACGTTCCACCGCGCGCGCCCGTCGGCGTCGGTCGCGGACACGAAGCGCCACGGCTCCGCGACGCCGGGCAGCGACCAGAGCTGCCAGCCGCCGTCGTAGGTGGTGCGCACCGGGCGTCCGCGGTCGTCGAAGATCTGCACCCGGTCGAGCGGGTTGCCCGCCGCGTCGTAGACGAACAGGTTGCTCACGAGCATGCCGCCCACGTAGACGCCGTCCTCGGGCTCCGCCGGCACCGGGACCTCGACCTCGTACGGGACGTACTGCACCGCCTCACCGGCACCGTCGACGCGGCCCCAGACGGTCGAGACGGCCCAGGGCAGCGAGACGACGGCGGCCACGCTCAGGGCGAGCGCGGCGCGGCGCGACCACGTGCCCCGCGCCAGGCGCCGGCGCCCCACCTCGAGCGAGGCGAGCATCGCCGCGCCCGCGACCAGCCAGCCGAGGGGCGAGGCGGGCACGAAGTCGCGCACGCTCACCTCGGGCGGGACGCCGCCCCAGCGCAGCACGCCCAGCACCCGCACCACGAGCACGAACCACAGCCAACCCCGGACGACCCACCACAGCGGCCGGCAGAGCTCCGCGAGGCCGACGGCGGTCCGGCCCGCAGGCGTGTCCAGCGCCGGCCGGATGCTGTCCTCGACCGCGGTGCGGACACCCCCGGCGATCCGGCGCGCACGCGCCACCGCGCGGCCCTGCAGGCGCGGGCGCCGCGACCCGCCCCCGGCTGGCTCCCCGAGGCCTGCGGAGGCCCGCAGCTCCGCGGCGTACGCGGCGGCTGGCCCGAAGCGGCGGGTGAGGTCGAGCACCTGCGCCTCGCCGGCTCCCCCGCCGGCACCGGGCCCGACGACGGGCGTCTCCCCCGTGACCACCGGCGCCGCCTCGTCGGCGAGCGCCTCGGCGAGGTCGGCCTCGAGACCGTCGGTGAGGTCCTCGACCTGCTCGGGAGCGAGGTCGGCCAGATGGGCACGGACCTGCGCCGCGTAGGCGCGCACGTGGTCCAGCACGGCGCTGCCGATCGTCGGAGCGGTCATCGGGGTCCTCCTTCGGCGTCGAGCAGGTCGGTGAGCGTGGTCGAGAACGCGTGCCAGTCCTTGCGCTGGGCCTCGAGCATCGCCCGGCCCTGCGCGTTGATCCCGTAGTACTTGCGGTGGGGGCCCTCGTCAGACGGCACGACGTACGTCGTCAGCACGCCGGAGGAGTAGAGCCGGCGCAGCGTGCCGTAGACGGACGCCTCGCCCACCTCCTCGAGCCCGGCGGCGCGCAGCCGGCGCACGACGTCGTAGCCGTAGCCGTCCTCCCGGGCCACCACGGCGAGCACCGCCAGGTCGAGCACCCCCTTGAGCAGCTGGGTGGTGTCCATCGCGCTCCTCCCCCGGCCGCAGCGCCCGCCGTGGCCCGTCGGCGCGGGAGCGCCCCTCCCGCGCTCCCGCGAACCGCACGCTACCGCGCACCGCGCAGTAGCGCAGGGACGCGAGTACCGCGTGTCGGGCACCCACCTCCACGGCTCCGGGACGCCTGTCGGCCCCGGGGCGCCCGAGCGCGGCAGCGCCGCGGGCTCAGCCGCGCTCGGCCGCGCTCAGCGCGATGCCGTCGAGGATGTCGTGCTCGGAGACCACGACGGACCGCAGCCGGCCCCCCGCGATGCCGACCTCCGACCGCACCCGCGAGACGACGTCGGACCACACGAGGGCGCCCGCGCCGATGACGTCGACGCGGCCCGGGTGCATGAACGGCAGCCGCGACCGCTTGGCCCGCGACATCGTCAGCAGCTCGCGCGAGGCCACCAGGACCTTGTCGACGGGCAGCACGGCGCCGTCGATCGCGTGCGGGTCGTACTCGTCGAGGTCGAGCACGTGGGCAGTCACCGTGGTCACCGAGCCCGCGAGCCCCACCAGCGTCGCCGTCCGCCCGAAGGGCACCTCGCGCGCGGCGGCGTCGAGAGCGGCGACGACGTCGGCGCTGGCCGCCGCGATCTCCTCCTGCGTCGGCGGGTCGGAGTGCAGGTGACGCTCCGTGAGCCGCACGCAGCCCATGTCCATCGAGTGCGACGCGACCACGGAGGTGGTGCCGAGCGCGAGCTCGGTCGAGCCGCCCCCGATGTCGACGACGAGGAACGGCCCGGGGTGCTTGCCGGCGAGCACGCTGGTCGCGCCGCGGAACGAGAGCGAGGCCTCCTCGACGCCCTCGATCACCTCCGGCTCGACGCCCAGCGCGTCGCGCACGCCGGCCACGAAGTCCGCGCGGTTCTCGGCGTCGCGGGTGGCCGACGTCGCCACGAACCTGATCCGCTCCGCGCCCAGCTCCGCGCAGATCGCGGCGTAGCGGCGGGCGGCGTCGAGCGTGCGCTCCAGGGCGTCCGGGGCGAGGCGACCCGTGCGGTCGACGCCCTGCCCGAGCCGGACGACCTCCATCCGGCGGTCGAGGTCGGTCAGCCTGCCCTGCTCGTCGACGTCCGCGACGAGGAGCCGGATGGAGTTGGTGCCACAGTCGATGCCTGCCACGCGAACCATGCGCGCAAGCCTGCCACCACCGCGACCGGCAGCTCGCCCGCGCTCACGCCCCGGGCGTGACCCTCAGCACCGGCAGACCGCCGGCGACCACTCGTCGGCGATCAGGGCGAGCGTCTCGTCGCCCAACGGGTTGACGCCCGTCCCACGCGCGAGCGCGTGACCCACCAGCACGTGCAGGCACTTGACCCGGTCCGGCATCCCGCCGGCCGAGATGCCCTCGATCTCCGCCACCGCGCCGAGCTCCGCGCGTCGGGCGAGGTAGTCCTCGTGCGCACGGCGGTGCGCCGCCGCCAGCTCGGGGTCCGCGGCGAGCCGCTCGTTCATCTCGCGCATGGTCCCCGTGGCCTCCAGCCGCGACACCGCCGCGACCGCGCCGGGTGCGGTGAGGTAGTACGTCGTCGGGAAGGGGGTGCCGTCGGGGAGCCGGGGCGCGGTGCGGACCGCGATCGGCCGCCCGCACACGCACCGGGCCGCGACCGCGACCACGCCGCGCGGCTCGCGCCCCAGCTGCTGGGCGACGACGGCGAGGTCGGCCGCCGTCGGCGGCTCCACGCCCTCCGGGAGGGACGCCCCGTCGGGCAGGCTCGGATCGCTCACGGCGTGGCCTCCGGTGCGTCCTCCGGCGCCGGGACCGGGGCGGTCCCGGCCACCTCGAGGGACTCCCACACGGTGGTGTACCAGGGGTTCACGGCGCCGCCGACCGGCAGGGTGGGCCCGGCCTCCGACGTCGGGTCGGCCGGGTCCTCCTCGGGCTCGACGACGACCTCCGGGTCGATCACGCGGTAGGCGGTCTCGCCCGGCAGCACGTACGACAGCCGCTCACGCGCCTGCGCCGCGACGTACGCCGGGTCCTCCCAGCGGTCCAGGTCACGCTGCAGCGACTGCTCGTCCGCCTCGGCCTGCGCGACCTGCGTGGCGAGCGCGTCGAGCTCGGCACGCTGGCCGAGGTAGGCGCGCACCGTCGGGAACAGGAGCGTGAACCCCGCGAGGAGCACGACACCGAGCACGATCGCCCGCACGGACAGCACGCGCGCCAGACGCACGGGACGCGACTCGGCGGCCACCGGCCGACGCGCGGGCCGGCCCGCTCCCCCGCCGCGCGCGCTGCCGCCGCGGGGCGCGTCACCGCGCGCGCGCACCGGGGAGGGCGGACGACGGGACATGCCTCGATTGTGCCCCGAGCCTCCGGGCAGGCCGGGGAGCCACCCCGGCCCGGCGCGGCGGGCGCCGGCCGGGGACGGGCGCGGGGCCCGGCCGATGTGGCCGGGCCCCGCGTCGTCGTGCAGGTGCTGCTGGGTGCTGACGATCAGCGCTTCCAGCGCGGGAAGGCGCTCGCGCCGGCGTAGACGGCGGCGTCGTCGAGCTCCTCCTCGATGCGCAGCAGCTGGTTGTACTTGTTGATGCGCTCGCCACGGGCCGGGGCACCGGTCTTGATCTGGCCGGCGTTGGTCGCGACGGACAGGTCGGCGATGGTGACATCCTCGGTCTCGCCGGAGCGGTGCGAGGTCATCGTCATGAAGCCGGCGCGCTGGGCCATCGTGACGGCGTCGAGCGTCTCGGTGAGCGTGCCGATCTGGTTCAGCTTGACCAGGAGGGCGTTGGCGTTCTTGCCCGCGATGCCCTGGGCGAGGCGCGTGGGGTTGGTGACGAACAGGTCGTCGCCGACGATCTGCACCTTGTCGCCCACGACGTTCATGAGCTTGGCCCAGTCGGCCCACTCGTCCTCGGACAGCGGGTCCTCGATCGAGACCAGCGGGTAGTCGGCGACGAGCTTCTCGTAGAACGAGATCATCTCGTCACCCGACATGGCCTTGCCCTCGAACTGGTAGGCGCCGTCCTTGAAGAACTCGGTCGCCGCGACGTCGAGCGCGAGGCAGACGTCCTCGCCCGGCTTGAAGCCGGCCTTCTCGATCGCCGAGAGGATCAGGTCGAGCGCGGCCCGGTTGCTGGGCAGGTTCGGGGCGAAGCCGCCCTCGTCGCCGAGGCCGGTGCTCAGGCCCTGGGCCTTCAGCACGGACTTGAGCGAGTGGTAGACCTCGACGCCGGTGCGCAGGGCCTCGCGGTAGGTGCTCGGGCCGATCGGCGCGATCATGAACTCCTGGATGTCCACGTTGGAGTCGGCGTGCGACCCACCGTTGAGGATGTTCATCATCGGGACGGGCAGGACGTGCGCGTTCGGGCCGCCGACGTAGCGGAACAGCGGCAGGTCGGCCGAGTCCGCGGCCGCCTTCGCCACGGCGAGCGAGACGCCGAGGATGGCGTTCGCGCCGAGCTTGCCCTTGTTCGGGGTGCCGTCGAGCTCGATGAGCGCCTGGTCGACCAGGCGCTGCTCGCTGGCCTCGAAGCCGATGAGCTCGGGGGCGATCTCGTCCATGACGGCCGCGACGGCGTCCTGGACGCCCTTGCCGAGGTAGCGGCCCTTGTCGCCGTCGCGGCGCTCGACCGCCTCGAAGGCGCCGGTCGAGGCGCCCGAGGGCACCGCGGCGCGGGCGATCGTGCCGTCGTCGAGGGCGACCTCGACCTCCACAGTGGGGTTGCCGCGCGAGTCGAGGATCTCGCGGGCGCCTACGGCCTCGATTGTGGCCACGGGTGCTCCTTCGCTGGCGTTCGGATGGCTGGTCAGGTCGCCCGCCGACTCGTGCTCCCGCATGACGTGGCTGGGCGCCTCGCCGCCGGTCGTCGTCAACCGGCCGTCGACCAGCCTAGTCACGCGGCGGCGGATCGCGGCAGGACGTTCGGCGTCCGACACCCGGTGTTCACCGTGCATGCGCGCCGGCGACCCGCGGCCCCGCGCGGACGCTGCTCAGCCCGTGCGCGCGACGACGGCCAGCCACTCGCCGTCGTCGGTGACAGGGTCCCCCGCCAGGGAGCCGCAGACCTCCTCGACGACGAAGCCGGCCGCCTCCAGCACACCCGTCAGCGAGGCCGGCGTGTGGTCGTGGAACCACATGCGGTACGTGGTCACGCCGCCGGCCTCGCCGGTGCCGTCCACCACCACGTACTGGTCGCAGGCCACCTGCGTCCCGTCGGGCGCCGGGGTCACGAACCGCTCCTCGAGGACCAGGTGCGGGCCGGGCCGCCAGAAGCCGCCGGGCGAGGCCTCCCACCGGCGACCGGTCGGCGGGTGGTGGCGCGGCCGGGACGCGTCGAACACGAACGCCCCGCCCGGCACCAGCGCCCGCCGCACGCGCGCGAGCAGGTCGTCGCGGACGTCCGGCGCGAACGTCGAGAGCTCCCCGTAGGACTGCAGCACGAGGTCGTACCGGGCGACGTCACCGAGCTCGCGGAAGTCCACCCGGCGGTAGTCGATCGCCAGGCCCTCGGCCAGCGCGGCGCGGCGCGCGTGGTCGAGGGAGGAGGCGCTGAGGTCGACCCCCGTCACCCGGCAGCCCAGGCGGGCGAGGCGCTGGGCGACCAGGCCCGGCCCGCAGCCGAGGTCGAGCACCCGCACGCCCGGCCCGGCGAGCCCGCGCGCGAGCAGCGCGGCCACGGCGCGGTCCAGCTCGACGCCCGGCCGGCTCGCCGCCGCGACGGCGTCGTCGAGGTGCGCGGCCAGCAGGTGGGCGGCGATGTGCGGGTCGTCCCAGAACGGCGCCTCGCTCGGCTCGAACGGGGTGGGCGGACGGCAGGCCGCGACGGCGCGCGCGAGCAGCGCGGCCACGTCGGGCCCCGCCGACGCGCGAGCGTCCCCCGGCGGCGCACCGGCCACCGGGGGACGCTCGTCGGTCACGTCAGACAGCGACGCCCTCGCGTGCGCGCAGTGCGGCCAGGATCGCCTCGACCTGCACCTTCGCGTCGCCGAAGAACATCGACGTGTTGGGCTTGAAGAACAGCGGGTTCTGCACGCCGGCGTAGCCGGTCGCCATCGACCGCTTGAACACGATGCACTGGTGCGCCTTCCACACCTCGAGGACCGGCATGCCGGCGATCGGGGAGTTGGGGTCGTCCAGCGCGGACGGGTTGACGACGTCGTTGGCGCCGATGACGAGCACGACGTCCGTCTCGGGGAAGTCGTCGTTGATCTCGTCCATCTCGAGCACGATGTCGTACGGCACCTTGGCCTCGGCCAGCAGCACGTTCATGTGCCCGGGCAGGCGGCCGGCGACCGGGTGCACGCCGAACCGGACCTCGACCCCGTTGTGGCGCAGCTTGGAGACCAGGTCGGCCACCGGGTACTGGGCCTTCGCCACCGCCATGCCGTAGCCGGGGACGATGACGACCGACCGCGCCTCGGCGAGCAGGTCCGCGAGCTCGGGGGCGAGGATCTCGCGGTGCTCGCCCTGGTAGGCGTCGCCCGAGACGACCTTGCCGCCCTCGGAGCCGAAGCCGCCGAGGATGACGCTCATGAAGGCCCGGTTCATGGCCTTGCACATGATGTAGGAGAGGATCGCACCCGAGGAGCCGACGAGTGCGCCCGTGACGATGAGCAGGTTGTTGCTCAGCATCAGGCCCGCCGCGGCCGCGGCCCACCCGGAGTACGAGTTCAGCATCGACACCACGACCGGCATGTCGCCGCCGCCGATCGCGGCCACGAGGTGCCAGCCGAGCGCGAGCGCGAGACCCGTCATCACGGCGAGCGGCACGAGGCCGTTGCCCGAGATGAACCACGCCATGAGCCCGACGGACGAGACCAGGATGCCGAGGTTCATCCAGTGCCGGCCCGGGAGCATGAGCGGCGCGGAGCCGATCTTCGCCGACAGCTTCAGGTAGGCGACGATCGAGCCGGTGAAGGTCACGGCGCCGATGAAGACGCCGAGGAAGACCTCGACCTGGTGCACGGCGTCCGCCGGCTCGGTCATGTACGAGTTGTAGCCGACGAGCACCGCGGCCAGGCCGACGAAGCTGTGCAGGATGGCGATGAGCTCGGGCATCTGCGTCATCTCGACGGTCCGCGCGCGCCACGTGCCGGCGGTCGCGCCGATCGCGAAGATCAGGGCGATGAGCAGGGCGGTCACCCAGACGTCCCGCTCGCTCAGGTCGAGCGCGAGGATCACCGTGGCGACCAGGGCCAGCACCATGCCGACCATGCCGAGGATGTTGCCGCGCCGCGCCGTCTCCTGCTTGGACAGGCCCGCGAGGGAGAGCACGAACAGCACGGCGGCGATGACGTAGGTGGCCTGCGCCACGGAGGTGAGGGTCATCACACGTCCTTCCGGAACATGCCGAGCATCCGGTACGTCACCAGGAAGCCACCGAAGATGTTGATGCTGGCGATGGCCGCGGCGAGGAACGCCACGGTGGAGACGATCGCGTCGGAGGACCCGACCTGCAGCAGGGCGCCGACCAGGATGATCCCGGAGATCGCGTTGGTCTGGGACATCAGCGGCGTGTGCAGCGCGTGGTTGACGTTCGAGATCACGTAGAACCCGACGATCACCGCGAGCGCGAACACCGTGAGGTGCTGGACCGTGGCGTCGTCCGCCGCCGCGAGCAGGACGAGCGACGCGATCGCGCCGAGCCCGTACAGGACGTTGCGGCGGGTGGCCTTGCGCTTGGCGGCGGCCGCGGCGAGCCGGGCCTTCTCGGCGAGCTCCTCCTCGGTCGGGCCCGCCACGGCGGCGGGCGCCGCGGACACCGAGACCGGCGGCGGCGGCCAGAGCACCTCGCCCTGGTGGGACAGGGTCATGCCGCGCTGCACCTGGTCGTCCAGGTCGAGCGTCAGCTCGCCGTTCTTCTCCGGGGTGAGCAGCGCCATCAGGTGGACGATGTTCGTGCCGAAGAGCTGCGAGGTGTGCCGCGGCATCCGGCTCGTCAGGTCGGTGTAGCCGATGATGACGACGCCGTTGTCGGTGACGATCTTCTTGCCCGGGACCGTGAGCTCGCAGTTGCCGCCCCCGGGGGCACCGAGGTCCACGATCACGCTGCCCGGCCGCATCGTGGCGACCATGTCGGCGGTGATGGTGGTCGGCGCCTTCCCGCGCACGAGCGCCGTCGTGATGATGACGTCCGCACGCTTGGCCTCGGCGGCGTAGACCTCCATGGCGGCGGCCTGCTGCTCGGGCGTCAGGGGCTTGGCGTACCCGTCGGCGCTGACCTCCTGCTGCGCCTCGGGCGCCGCGACGAACGTGCCGCCCATCGACTCGATCTGCTCGGCGACCTCGGGCCGCACGTCGAAGGCGCGGACCTGCGCACCCAGGCTGTTCGCCGCACCGATGGCGGCGAGCCCGCCGACGCCGGCGCCGATGACGAACACGGTCGCGGGCGCGGTCTTGCCGGCGGCGGTCACCTGCCCGGTGAACATGCCGCCGTACTCCTCGGCGGCCTCGATCACGGCGCGGTACCCGGCGACGTTCGACAGCGTGCTCAGCACGTCGAGCGCCTGCGCGCGCGAGATGCGCGGCACGGCGTCGAGCGCGAGGGCGGTCACGCCACGGGCGTTGAGCTTCTCCGCGACCTGCGGGTTCGCCTGCGGCCCGAGCATGGCGACGAGGACGGCGCCCTCGCGCAGCTGCTCGACCCGGTCGTCCGGCGGGGTGTTCACGCAGGTCACCACGTCGGAGGACCAGACGGCGGCGGCGTCGCCGACCGTGGCCCCTGCTTGCGCGTACTGGTCGTCCGGGAAGCTGGCCTGTGCACCCGCTCCGGCCTCGACCACGACGTCGTACCCGAGCTTCGTGAGCTGGGCGACCGTGGCAGGACTGGCGGCGACCAGCCTCTCGCCCGGTCGTGACTCGCGGGGAATGCCGATCCTCATCGAGCTCCTCCTCGTCCGGGCGGCACCGCTGACACCCTCCCAGGACCGTAGTGCGGCCCCGGCCGGTTATTGCCGGGACCTATGGCCTCAATCATCCGATGCTTTCTGGGGTACACGTACCGGCCCTTGATCACCCGGCGCAGCACCGACTGATCGCCCGACCGGTCACCCCCCGCGGAGGGAGCGCATCCATCCCGGTCCGCCCGGGCTGGTCCGGTTCGCGCCCTCTTGACACGACACGTCCGGCTCCTAGGGTGGGGCGCGTCCGGGTGACACGAGTCACCTGGGATCCGCCTCGATGGAGAGGACCGATCGCATGCACCCGTCATCCACTCGACGACGGCGCCGCGCCGCCGCCCTGCTCGCCGGCCTGGTCACCCTCGCGCTCGCGGTCCCCGCCTCGTCGGCGGCCGCCACCGGCCTCGAGGGCCATCGCGGCCGGAGCACCACGGACCTCGGTCCGCAGGTCCTCGTGTTCGACCCGTCCATGCCGGTGGCCGAGATCCAGGCCGCCGTCGACGGGATCTACGCCCAGCAGGTCGACGACGAGATGGGCAGCGCCCGCTGGAGCCTGCTCTTCCTGCCCGGCAGCTACGGCACCGACGCCGAGCCGCTGCAGCTCAAGGTCGGCTACGACACCGAGGTCGCGGGCCTCGGCGCCTCGCCGTCCGACGTCCGCATCACCGGCAAGATCGAGGCCTACAACCGGTGCCTGTCCGACGACCCGAGCAACCCCAACTGCATCGCCCTGGTCAACTTCTGGCGCACGCTGTCCAACCTCACGCTCGACATCTCCGGCACGGGCCAGGACGGGTGCCGCGCGTCGGCCAACTTCTGGGCCGTCTCGCAGGCGTCGTCGGTCCGACGGCTCGACGTGGTCGCCGGCGAGGGTGAGCCCGCGTTCTCGCTCATGGACTACTGCACCGCCGGCCCGCAGTACGCCAGCGGCGGCTTCATCGCCGACTCGCGGTTCGGCACGGTGGTCAACGGCTCGCAGCAGCAGTGGCTCACGCGCAACTCCGTCGTCGGCTCGTGGTCGAACGCGGTGTGGAACCAGGTCTTCGCGGGCGTCGAGGGCGCGCCCGACGACGCCGCGTTCCCGAACCCGCCGTACACGACGCTCGAGGCGACCCCCGTCAGCCGGGAGAAGCCGTACCTGTTCGTCGACGCGCGGGGCCGCTACCAGGTCCGCGTGCCGGACGCGCGGACGGGCACCCGCGGGATCACGTGGGCGGACGGCCAGACCCCCGGCCGCACCGTGCCGATCTCGGAGTTCTACGTCGCCGAGCCCGGGGACGCCGTCCAGCGGATCAACTCCCAGCTCGCGCGCGGCAAGAACCTGCTGCTGACACCGGGCGTGTACGACGTCGACCGCAGCATCCAGGTCACCCGGCCCGGGACGGTCGTCCTCGGCATGGGGCACGCGACCCTCACCTCCGCCGACGGCGCCACGCCCGTCGTCGTCTCGGACGTGCCGGGCGTCGTCGTCGCGGGCGTGACGATCGACGCCGGCGAGCAGGCGTCGCAGGCGCTCATGGTCGTCGGCACCGGCCCAGGCCACGGGAACGGCCACGGGCACGGCCACGGACCCCGGCGCGGCGGCGGGACGGCGGACCCGATCACGCTCAGCGACGTGTACTTCCGGGTGGGTGGCCCGCACGTCGGGCGCACCGGGGTGGCGCTGCGCATCGACGCCGACGACGTCCTGGTGGACCACACCTGGGTGTGGCGGGCCGACCACGGCGTCGAGGGCTTCACCGAGGGCGTGAACGGCGACACCGACCGCTGGGCGACCAACACGGCCGCGAACGGCGTCGTCGTGAACGGCGACCGCGTCACCGCGACCGGCCTGTTCGTCGAGCACTTCCAGCAGTTCAACACCGTCTGGAACGGCGAGGACGGCACGGTCGTGCTCTACCAGAACGAGCTGCCGTACGACCCGCCGACGCAGGCCGACTGGACCCAGCCCGACGGGACGCTCGGCTGGTCCGGCTACCGCGTGGCCGACGACGTCCAGCGGCACTCGCTCACCGGCGCCGGGGTCTACGTCTTCAACCAGAACGACCCGTCGATCGTCACGACCAGCGGGTTCGCCGTGCCGCAGCGTCCCGGCGTGCGCCTGCACCACGTCATGACCGTCAACCTGGCCGCGGGCACGATCGAGCACGTGGTCAACGACGTCGGCGAGGCGGCCGACACCACGCGCATCGGCCAGCCCGTCTTCGTCACGGACTACCCGACGCCCTGAGCGTGGGGCGCGGTGGCCCGGTCCCTCGGGGCCGGGCCACCGCGGCGTCAGCGCGCCGCGCTCGAGGCGCGGGCGACGACCGTGTGCAGGTCACCCGGGGGTGCCGGCGCCGGGCCGCCGTCGAGCACGGCCAGGGTGCACGCCGCCAGGTACGCGGCGTGCCGGCCGATCGCCTGGTCGACGGAGCTGAGCGGGGGGCACGCGAAGGCCGCCACGGGCACGTCGTCGACGCCGATGACGGCGACGTCGTCCGGCACCGCGAGGCCGGCCGCACGCACCCCGGCCAGGACCGCCAGCCCGACCTCGTCGTTGTAGGCAGCGACCGCGTCCACGCCGGCCGCGCGCCAGGCACGGACGGCCCGCTCGGCCGAGGCCGCGGTCAGGTCGAGGTCGCACGCGACCGGCGGCTCGAGGCCGAGCCCCGCGCACGCGCCGGCCACACCCTCGAGCCGGCGGGCCGCGAACTCCGCGAGCCGCGCGTCGGTGGTGCCCGCCCAGCCGATCCGGCGGCGACCGCCCGCGGCGAGGTGCTCCACCTGCAGCCGGCCGATGTGCGCCTGGGCGTCCTCACCGGTCTCGTGGGCGCCGCCGCTGGCGTCGACCACCTGGATGCCCGCCTGGGCCAGCGCGCGCAGGTCGGACTCCGCCAGCTCGGCGAACGCGACGACCGTCCGCGGCTGGACGGCACGCCAGAGGGCCGCCATCGGGCGGGTGCCGCGACCGTGGTGCACGAGCATCGCCAGGCCACGCTCGGCCAGCACGTCCGCGAGCTGCTCGAGCAGGTCGTCCAGCACCGGTCCGATGGGCCAGTCCGGCAGCACGGCGAGCACCAGGTCGCTGCGTCCCGCGCGCAGCGTTCGCGCCGCCGCCGACGGCGCGTAGCCCAGGCGCGCGGCGGTCTCCAGCACGCGGGCGCGCGTGGCGTCGGAGATCGTCACGCCCGGGGTGGCGTTGAGGACATAGCTCACGGTCGTCCGCGAGACCCCGCTCGCGCGTGCGACGTCGGCGCTGGTGACAGCCACGAGACCTCCCGTCCGGTCCCCCTGGCGACACCCTAGTGAGCCGGGGCACCCGCGAGTGGCACGATCAGCCTGCGGGACCGTCCTCCACCGCGCGCAGCGCCCGTTCCAGGTCGCGCACCGCCGCGCGCAGAGCCGCCTCCGCGTCCACACCCGCCGCCTGCGCCTCGAGCGCGAGCGCCAGCAGTCGGCGGCCCAGGGCGCTCCCGGCGGCCGGAGCGGCGGTCTCCTCCGCGACGACGGCGGCCGCGACGGCGTCGACCGGCAGCCCGGCCCGGCGCGCGCGGCCGGCCACCTTCTCCGCGCGCGCGAGCGCGGGCATGCCGCGCGGGATGCCGTCCAGGGCGGACGCGCGGGCCTTCTCGGCCTTCTTGATGGCCTCCCAGTTGCGGTGCACCTCGTCGGCGCCGAAGACCACGACGTCGCCGAACACGTGCGGGTGCCGCGCCCGGAGCTTGGCGGCGATCCCCGCGGCGACGTCCTCGATGCCGAACGGCTCGGTGGGGTGCTCCTGCGCGACCCGCGCGTGGAAGACCACCTGCAGCAGCAGGTCGCCGAGCTCCTCGCGCAGGGCCGCGCGGTCGCCGTCCTCCACCGCCTCGACGACCTCGAAGACCTCCTCGACCGCGTACGGCAGGAGCGAGGTGTGCGTCTGCTCCGCGTCCCAGGGGCAGCCCCCGGGCGAGCGGAGGCGGTCCATCACGGCGACGAGGTCGGCCAGCGCCCCGCCGGCGGCGCCCGCCGCGGTGTCGGCGGGTTCGTCGGCGCGACCGTTCATGGGCCCCCGGTCGCCGTCCGCCGTCACTCGGCCGGCTCGGCCGCGGCGGGGTCGACGATCCAGTCGGGCTGCAGCGCCACGATCTCGCCGGTGGCGGGGTCGTACTCGCCGTAGCGCGGGCTCACCGTGACGTCCAGGTCGGCGAGGATCTGCTGGAACTGGGCGGTCGTCGCCTCGGCGTCGGGCAGCTGCGCGAGCTCCCCGCCCAGCAGCTGCATCCGCGCGATCGTCAGCGAGCCCTCGCTCCACTCGGTGGCGTCCACGCCGGAGTTCTTCGCCAGGGACGTCAGGAACTCCGCGGCGCGCTCCTCGCTCACCTCGACGTCGTTCAGCTCGCCGAGCTCGAGGCCCGCCTGCGACTGCACGAGCGCGGTCAGCACGGCCCCCCGCGAGGCGTCGTTGAGGAACGGGCCGAGCTCGTCCGTCACGCGGTCGAGATCCGCCTCGCTGATGGTGCGGCCGTCGATCTCGGCGACGGTGCCCGGCTGCGGCGCGCACCCGGCGACGACGGCAGCGACGACGGCCGCGCCGACGGCGACGACACTCCTGCGAGCCCTCACGTGGATCCTCCTCGTCCTGCGGTCTCCCGCGCCGCCCATGGTAGGCGACCGTCCGGCGTGCCTCAGGCCTGGGCGCCCGCCCCTGCCCCGGCACCGGCAGCGACCGGGGCCACGAGCACGGCGTCGATCAGCTCGCGCGCCCAGGTGAGCACCTCCTGCCCGGCGAGCGGGCGACCCCCGAGGCGGGCCGTCGTCGGGAAGGGCACCAGGATGGTGCGGACGGCGGGCTTGAGCACCGTGCCCGGGTAGAGGCGCTTGAGGCGCAGGGTCGCCGACTCGGGCAGCTCGACGGGTGCGAACCGCACGTACCTGCCCTGCGTCGTCACGTCCGTCAGCCCGGCCGCCCGCGCGACGTTGCGGAAGTCCGCGACGGCGAGCAGGTTCTCCACCGCCTCCGGCAGCGCGCCGTACCGGTCGGCGAGCTCGGCGCGCACCTCGTCGATCGCGGCGGGCGTCGCGGCGTCGGCGATCTTGCGGTACGCCTCCAGGCGCAGCCGCTCGTGGGCGATCCAGTCGTGCGGCACGTGCGCGTCGACCGGGAGCTCGATCGTCACGTCGGCCGGCCGCTCCTCGGCCTCGCCGCGGAACGTCGCGACGGCGTCGGCCACCATGCGCACGTACAGGTCGAAGCCCACGCCCGCGATGTGGCCGGACTGCTCGCCGCCCAGCAGGTTGCCCGCGCCGCGGATCTCCAGGTCCTTGAGCGCGATCTGCATGCCCGCGCCGAGGTCCGTGTTCGCCGCCATCGTCGCGAGGCGGTCGTGCGCGGTCTCCGTGAGCGGGCGGTCCGGCGGGTACATGAAGTAGGCGTACGCGCGCTCGCGGCCCCGGCCCACGCGCCCGCGCAGCTGGTGCAGCTGGGACAGGCCGAGCAGGTCCGCGCGCTCAAGGATGAGCGTGTTCGCGTTCGAGATGTCCAGGCCGGTCTCGACGATGGTCGTGCAGACCAGCACGTCGAACCGCTTCTCCCAGAAGTCGACGATCACCTGCTCGAGCTGGTGCTCGCCCATCTGCCCGTGCGCGATGGCGACCCGCGCCTCGGGCACCAGCTCGGAGATGCGGGCCGCGGCCCGCCCGATCGAGCTGACCTTGTTGTGCACGTAGAACACCTGGCCCTCGCGCAGCAGCTCGCGCCGGATCGCGGCGACCACCTGCTTCTCGTCGTACGCGCCGACGAACGTGAGCACCGGGTGCCGCTCCTCGGGGGGCGTCGCGAGCGTCGACATCTCGCGGATGCCGGTGACCGCCATCTCGAGCGTGCGCGGGATGGGGGTGGCGCTCATCGCGAGCACGTCCACGTCCGTGCGCAGCTGCTTGAGCGTCTCCTTGTGCTCGACGCCGAAGCGCTGCTCCTCGTCGATGACCACCAGGCCCAGGTCCTTGAAGTGGATGCTGCCCGTGATGAGGCGGTGCGTGCCGATGACGACGTCCACCGAGCCGTCGGCGAGCCCGTCGACGACGGCCTTCGCCTCGGCGTCCGTCTGGAAGCGGGACAGGGCCTTCACGGTCACCGGGAAGGGCGCGTAGCGCTCGGCGAACGTGTCGTAGTGCTGCTGGACCAGCAGCGTCGTCGGGACCAGGACGGCGACCTGCTTGCCGTCCTGCACCGCCTTGAAGGCGGCGCGCACCGCGATCTCGGTCTTGCCGTAGCCGACGTCGCCGCAGATCAGGCGGTCCATCGGGTAGGGCTTGGCCATGTCGGCCTTGACCTCCTCGATGGTCGCGAGCTGGTCCGGGGTCTCGATGTAGGCGAACGCGTCCTCGAGCTCGGCCTGCCACGGGGTGTCCGGCCCGAACGCGTGCCCGGGCGTCGCCATGCGCGCCGAGTAGAGCCGGATGAGCTCGGCGGCGATCTCCTTGACCGCCTTCTTGGCCCGGCCCTTGGTCTTGGCCCAGTCCGAGCCGCCCATCTTGTTCAGCGCCGGCGCCTCGCCGCCCACGTACTTGGTGACCTGGTCGAGCTGGTCGGTGGGCACGTAGAGCCGGTCGCCGGGCTGGCCGCGCTTGGAGCTCGCGTACTCGATGACGAGGTACTCGCGCGTCCCGGCCGCCGGGCCCGCCTTGATCGTGCGCGCCGTGAGCTCGACGAAGCGACCGACGCCGTGCTGCTCGTGCACCACGTAGTCGCCCGGGCGCAGCTGGAGCGGGTCGACGACGTTGCGCCGCCGCGCGGGCAGCGCGCGCATGTCGCGCGTTGAGGCGCCGGGCCGGCCGGTCAGGTCGATCTCCGTGATGAGCGCCAGCCCGAGCCCCTCGTGCACGAACCCCCGCCCCACGGGCGCCGGCACCACGTGCACGACGCCGGGCTGGGGCAGCTCGGCCACGTCGGCCACCTTGCGGGCGGGCACCTCCATCGCGGTGAGCTGCTCGACCATGCGCTGCGCGGGGCCCGCGCCGTCGGTGGCGAGGACGAGCCGCCAGCCGTCGCGCTGGTGGCCGCGCAGGTCCGCCACGGCCGCGGGCACGTCGCCGTGGTAGGCGTGCACCTCGCGCGCCGGGACGACGAGCGGCGCGTCCCCGTCCTCGTCGACGACCTCCAGCGCGAAGGCGGACAGCGACCACCAGCCGAGGTCACGCGCGAGGGCGTGCTCGCGCGTCGCGCCGTAGTCCGCGAACGACGCCTGCGAGAGGTCGATCGGCGTGCGGCCACCCGCGGCCGCCGCGGTCCAGGCGGCCTCGAGGAACTCCTGCGTCGTCGCGGCGAGGTCGTGCGCGCGGCGCCGCACGCGCTCGGGCTCGGCGACGACGACGAGCGCGCCCTCCGGCAGCAGGTCGAGCACGGGCACCATGCGGTCCACCAGCGCCGGGGCGAGGGACTCCATGCCCTCCACCGCGATGCCCGCGGCGAGCTTCTCGAGCATCTCCGCGGCGCCCGGGAGCCGGTCGACGAGGCCGCGGGCACGCTCGCGCACCGCGTCCGTGAGGAGGATCTCGCGGCAGGGCGGCGCCCAGAGCCCGTCGGGCGCCTCGGCCAGGCTGCGCTGGTCGGCGACGGCGAACCAGCGGATCTCCTCGACCGTGTCGCCCCACAGCTCCACACGCAGCGGGTGCTCCTGGGTGGGCGGGAAGACGTCGAGGATGCCGCCGCGCACCGCGAAGTCCCCGCGCCGCTCGACCATGTCGACCCGGCTGTAGGCCGCGGCGACGAGCCGCTCGGCGAGGTCCTCCAGGTCCACGACGTCGCCCTTGGCCACCGAGACCGGCTCGAGGTCGCCCAGGCCGCCCGCGACCGGCTGCAGCAGCGCGCGCACGGGCACGACCAGCACCTGGACCGGTCCCGCGCCCTGGTGCCCCGGCTCGGGGTGGGCGAGCCGCCGGAACACCGCCAGGCGGCGGGCAACCGTGTCGCTGCGGGGCGAGAGCCGCTCGTGCGGCAGCGTCTCCCACGCGGGCAGGACGGCGACGGCGTCGTCGGGGAGGTAGCAGCGCAGGGCCGTCGCGAGGTCGTCGGCCTCGCGGCCCGTGGCGGTGACCACGACGAGGGGCCGCTGCGCCGCGGGCGCCTTCCCCGCGGGCTCCTGCGCCGACGGGCCGGCCAGGGCGCCGGCGACGGCCGCGAGCAGCGGCGGGCGCGCGCCGGGCGGGAGCACGACGTCGAGCGGCGTGCGCGGGCCCCGGGCGCCGGCGCGCTGGGCGACCTCGGCGACGGCGGGATCGGCGAGCAGGGCGTGCAGGACTCCGGTGAGGTTCATGGCTCCAGCGGGGGTCGCGGGATCGTGCCGGGCAGCACGACTGGCCCCCGACCGCGAGCGGAGGGGGGTTGCCGCTCAGTCTAGGTCCGCCCTCCGACGCGCGGCCGGGGGCGGGTCACCACCCGTTCGGCGAATTTGTCCGGTCCGTCCCGTGTGTGATCCTTGGCCGATGGACATCGACCCGGTGGACGTCCTCGCCGCGCGCCGACGGGGCCCGCGCTCCGCCCGCCGCCTCGGGGGCCTCGTCCGCCGCTCGCTGCGCACCGTGTGGGCGGCCGGCCGCCGCGAGCTGTGCCTCGTGCTCGCGCTGCAGGTGGTCGCCGCCGCCGCGCTGGCGGTCCAGGTGCTCGCCGTCGAGCGGGTGCTCAGCGCGATCCTCGCCGTGGGCGACGGCGACGGCACGCTAGCCGGGCTGTGGCTGCCCGTCGGCGTCCTGGCCGGCGTGACCGCGCTCGCCGGCATCACCAGCGCGGTGCAGCAGAACGTCGAGCGGCTGCTCGCCGAGAAGGTGACCGTGGCGACCTGGCGCCAGGTGCTGGCGACGTCGACCAGCGTGAGCCTGCGGCACTTCGAGGACCCGGAGTTCTTCGACCGACTGCAGCGGGTGGAGACGAACGCCCTCTACCGGCCGTACCAGGTCACCCAGGGGCTCGTGCTCGGTTCGGGCGCGGCGCTCGCGAGCCTGGGGCTGGGCGGGGCGCTGCTCAGCATCCACCCGCTGCTGCTGCCGCTCCTGCTGCTCGGCGGGCTGCCGCTGGTGCTCACCGGCCGCCGGGAGAGCCGGCTGGAGTTCGACTTCGCCGTGCGCGAGGCGCCCGCGCACCGGCTGCGCGAGTACCTCATCCTGCTCCAGACGGGCCGCGACGAGGCCGCCGAGGTGCGAGCGTTCGGCCTCGCCGGCGAGCTCGGCCAGCGCCTCGAGGCCGTCCAGCGCCACTACCTCGCCCGCCTGCGCACGCACGTGCGGCGGCGCTCCGTCCTCGCCGCGGTCGGGAACCTGGCCGCCGCGCTCGCGCTCGCGCTCACGCTGAGCGCGCTCGTGTGGGCGGTCGCCGAGGGCGAGGTCGCCGTGGCCGCGGCGGGTGCCGCCATCGTCGCCATCCGGATGCTCGCCTCCCAGGTGCAGGCCATCGCGGGCGGCGTCCGGCTCGTCTTCGAGTCCGGCCTGTTCCTCGACGACGTCGACGCCTTCTGCGCCATCCGCCCCGACGACGAGGACGACGACCGCGTCGACGCGCCGGCGACCTTCGCCACGGTCACGACCGACGGCGTCTCCTTCACCTACCCCGGCGCCGAGACGCCCGCGCTCACGGACGTGTCCATCACGGTGGGGCGCGGGGAGGTCGTGGCGCTCGTCGGGGAGAACGGCTCCGGGAAGACCACGCTGACCAAGCTCGTCGCCGGGCTCTACGCGCCGAGCGAGGGTGCCGTGCGGTGGGACGGCGTCGACGCGCGGACCTACCGGGGCGCGAGCCTGCGCCGGCTGGTGACGGTGATCTTCCAGGACTTCCAGCGGTACGCGTTCAGCGCCGCGGACAACGTGGCGATCGGCCGCCCGGACGAGACGCCCGACCTCGCCCGCGTGCGGGCCGCGGCCGCCGCGGCGGGCATCGACGCGACCCTGGGCGGGCTGCCGGACGGCTACGACACCCTCCTGTCCCGCGAGTTCCCCGGCGGGCGCGACCTCTCCGGGGGCCAGTGGCAGCGCGTCGCGCTCGCCCGGGCGTTCTACCGGGACGCCCCGCTCGTCGTCCTGGACGAGCCGACCGCGGCGATGGACGCGCGCGCCGAGCACGAGCTGTTCGCGTCGCTGCGGACCGTGCTGGCCGGGCGGAGCGCGCTCGTCGTCTCGCACCGGTTCTCCACCGTGCGCAGCGCCGACCGGATCTACGTCCTCGAGGCGGGCCGCGTCGTCGAGCACGGCGACCACGACGCCCTCATGGCCCTCGGCGGACGGTACGCCGAGCTGTTCCGCCTCCAGGCGGCGGCCTACCTGCCGGAGGCCTGACCGGCACGCTCGGCGTCGGCGTGCTCGGCGACGGCCGCGCGCAGGTCCGGGGCGATCCGCGGGGAGAACGGCGGCCCCCAGGGCACCCGGGCGCGCAGCACGGGGACCCGGGCCACGAGCGCGGCGACCTCGGCCAGGTGCCGCGTCAGGTACGCCGGGTCCCGCCAGCCCAGCAGGCGCGGGAACCCGAGCAGGTCGAACGCGGCCTGCTTGGGGTCCACGCGCTCCACGGACAGCGCGTCCAGGCCGGGCTCGGGCACGGGGACGACGACGGCGCGCAGCGGCAGCGCGTCGGGCACCTCGCCCGGTGGCGTCAGCACCTGCCGCTGGTCGGCGCTCACGTGCCGCCCGGGCTCGCCGTCGGAGAACAGCCCGACGAGCGTGTCCGCGCCCTTGCGCAGGCGCAGGCCGGTCGCGCCGGACCGCACGGACGGCGCGGGCGCGAAGGGGCCGTCGAGGTCGACGCGCAGGACGTCGTCGGTCACCAGGCCGGCGCCGTCGGCGCACAGCAGGGTGGCCATCGTGGACTTGCCACCGCCGGACGGCGCGACGAAGGCGACGGCGCCGCCGTCGACCGCGACGGCGCTGCCGTGCAGCACGAGGTGACCGCGCCGGACCAGGAGGTAGGCGAGGACCGCCCCCGTCGCCAGCACGACGCCGATCCCGGGGTCCGCGCCCACGACCGGGTGGACCGTCACGTCGGCGAGGTCGGCGGAGATCTCGGCGTCGCACGCACCGAAGAAGCGCAGCAGGTGCGTGCCGTCCGGGCGCTCGACGATGACGTACCCGTACCGGCGCGAGCCCGAGTCGAGCAGCAGCGCACCCTCGACCGGGCGCCCCTGCAGGCGGCGGGCGCGGGGCGCACCCCAGCGCACGCGGACGTCCGCCGGCTCGTCCGGGCGGGCGGGGCGGTTCTGGTGCAGGTCGAGCTCGGACTCCACCACGAGCCCGTACAGCCGCTGGCGGTCGACGGCGCCGCTCATCGGTCGGCCGCCGCGGCGCGGACGGGCGCGAGGCCGCGGTACTGGGCGGCCTCGGGGTCGAGCGTCGCGCCGGCGAGCTCGAGCCAGGCGTGCGCGGCGACCGTCCCGCGCGACTTCGTGACGCCGACGCGGAGCGCGGGGCGGTGGCGACGGAGCAGGGTGGCGAGCACGAGGGCGCGGCGCAGGCAGGTGGCCCGGAACGGGCGCCGGCCCAGCACGCGCAGGGCGAGCGCGCAGCGCTCCCGGTCGGCCGGCGCGAGCTCGGGCCAGGCGTCCCGCCCGGCGACCGTGGCGTCCAGCTCCAGGCGCGCGCCGGCGAGCCGAGCGGCCGTCCGCAGGGGCAGCAGGCGCACGACGGGCTCGACGACGACGGCCGTCGCGGCGACGCGGGCCAGGAAGGCCCAGCGGCGCGGTCCGAGCGCGATCACCGTGCTCACGAGGCTCACGGCTCCCCCTCCGCCTCGGTCGTGGGTGCGGGCAGGTGCGCGGAAGGGGCGGGACGTCGTCACGGACGCCCCGCCCCCACCGACCTGCTCAGGAGACGCCGTGGTTCGGCTTCGGGGGACGCGGGCCGCCGTGGCGGCCGAGGGTCAGGTCGGAGACGGTGCCGACCTCGGTGATCTGAGGCTTCTCGTAGCCCATGGCGGGACTCCCTTCGGGGACGCGGCCCGGTGACCGCGGGGTGCTGGGAGCGTAACCGCCCAAGGGGTTAAAAACGGTCATCCCGGTGAGAATTCACCCGTTCAGCCCATTCCGCGAGACTGCCGCGAGGTAGGCCTCGCGCGCGGCGACGTCGCCGTCGGGCGTGTGCAGCGGGTTCTCCTCCGGGTCGGCGATCCGGGCCAGCGCCCGCCACGCGTGGTCCGCCGCGCCCGCCCCGAGGGTCCACGCGCTCGCCGCGGTCGACCCCCGCGTGCTCCCGACGAGCAGCCGGCCGGTCCCCCGCGCCAGGTGCCCCCGCGCCACCGCGCCGCCGCCCCCGAGCCGACCGTCGCGGGCCCTCACGGCCGCCCGCCAGAGCGCACCGCGCCGGCGGGTCCACGCCGGCGCCGGCGCGCTCCCGAGCACGCGCTCCACGCGGTCCAGGGCCACCCGCACGACGACGTCGAGCCGCGCCTCCTGCGCGCGTCGCACCAGCTCCTCGAGCCGACCGGCCCGCGCGACGGCGGCCGTCGCGTAGGCGACGTCGGCCAGCCACAGCAGCCGGTACCCACCCGAGACCACCGCGTGGTAGGCCATGTGCAGCGCGGCGTCGACCGGGTCGAGCGTCGGGACGGTCACCGAGCCCAGCGAGACGGGCACCCGCCGGGCGAGGAGGCCCGCGACCGGCCAGTCGAAGCGCCGCCGCACGGGCGCCTCGTTCACGGGATGCCAGTGCAGGTCCAGCAGGGTGCCCCGCGGGAGCACGAACGTGAGCTCCGCGCGCATCTGCCGCCGGATCAGCCCCCAGTTCAGGTCGAGCTGCTCGGCACCGGCGCCCGCGAGCAGGTCGACGACGTCGGCGAACCGGCCGGGGTCCACCACCACGTCGAGGTCGCGGTAGTCCCGCATGTCCGCGGCGGGCCAGAAGCTCGCGGCCGCCGCCGGCCCCTTGACGACCACCCACGGCACGTCGGCGCCGTCGAGCAGGCCGCCGAGGGCGCGCAGGTCCGCCAGGGTGGTCAGGTGCGCGACGACCTGCGCCGTCCGCTCCTCCCGCAGCGCCGCCACCAGCGGGTCGAGGTCGGACGCGACGCCACCGTCGGTCAGGTGGCGCAGGAGCGCCGAGCCGAGGCGGTGCGCCTCGGCGACCTCGACGGCCTCGGCGGTCGGCACCCGCGCGAGCGCGGCAGGGTCGGCTGGCGGCGGTCCGCCGACGGCGGCCACCAGCGCGGCCACCACCGGGTGCTCCTGCGTCACGACACTCCCTCCCTCGCCTGCGGGTCGCTCGTCGGCCCCGACATACGGGCTGATCGTGACGGATCGGGGTATTTCCCGTCGAGACCGGGTTAGCATCCCCCATGCGCCTTCGCGGAGACGACCTCACCTGGCAGGAGATCGACGGCGAGCTGGTCATCCTCGACCTCGCCCGGTCCTCCTACCTCACGACGAACGGCACGGGGGCCTTCCTCGCCAAGCTCCTCGTCGAGGAGCGCAGCGCGGACGACCTCGCCGCCGCCCTCGCCGCCGAGTACGGCATCGACGAGGCTGACGCGCGCGAGGACGTGGCCGCGTTCGTCGCGGAGCTGGGCCGCCTGGAGCTCCTCGAGGGCACGCCTGCCGAGTGACCGACCCCCGGGTGAATTAGCCCGGTGTTTGGTGGGCTTTTCCGTTTCGTCACGTACCCTTGTGGTCCCAGGGGGCAGATGCTCCCGTATCCCCTGAAACAGGACGATCACGGTGGCCAACGAGGCGGCAGGAACACGCGCGACGCGTCCGGCGGTCCACGTCGTGGTGGTCACCTACGAGAGCGCCGACGTCCTGCCGACCCTGCTGAGCAGCCTCGACGACGGCCTGGCCGGCGTCGGGAGCTGGCACCTGACGGTGGTCGACAACGCCTCGACCGACGGCACGCCGGAGCTGGTCGCCCGGCTCGCGCCCCGGGCCCTGCTGGTCCCCATGGGCCGCAACGCCGGGTACGCCGCGGCGATCAACGCCGGCGCCCGGCACGGCGCGGCCGACGAGGTCCTGCTCGTCCTCAACCCCGACGTCCGCCTGTACGCCGGCGCCGTGGTGGCCCTCCTCGACGCGCTCGCGGACCCGCGCGTCGGCATCGCCGTCCCCCGCCTCGTGGGGCCCGACGGCGCCACCGCACCCTCGCTGCGGCGCGACCCGAGCGTCGGGCGGGCCTGGGCGGAGGCGCTGCTCGGCGGGAGCCGCGCGGCGCGCCTCGGCTGGGCCGAGCAGGTCACCGAGCCGGAGGCCTACACCTCCCCCCGCGACGCCGACTGGGCCACGGGCGCCGCGATGGCGATCTCGCCGGCCTGCCGGTCCGCCGTCGGCGACTGGGACGAGTCGTTCTTCCTCTACTCCGAGGAGGTCGACTACTGCCAGCGCACGCGCGACGTGGGGCTCGCCGTCCGGTACGTGCCCGACGCCGTCGCGACGCACCTGTCCGGGCCCTACGGCGGCGACGTGGACCTGTGGCGCCTCGTCGTGCGCAACCGCCTCACGCTCTTCGCGCGGCGCCACTCCCGCGCGTCGGCGGCCGCGTTCCGGGCGGGCGTACTGGTCGGGCAGGCGCTGCGGGCGCCGGTGAGCCCGGCCGGGCGCGCGGGCGCGGCCGAGGCGTGGGCGCACAGCGGACGACCCGCGGGCTTCGTCTGGTTCGCCGCGCAGGACTGGTGGTACCACAACCGCGCGCACTCGGACTTCCAGCTCATGCAGGAGGTCGCCCGCACGCAGCCGGTGCTCCTCGTGAACAGCCTCGGCCTGCGCCTGCCGACGCCCGGTCGCAGCAGCAACCCGGCCCGGCGCATCGGCCGCAAGCTGCGCAGCATGGCCAAGCTGGTCCGCCGGCCCGTACCGGGCCTGCCCGGCTACCACGTCATGACGCCGATCATGCTGCCCGCGTACGGGGACGGGGCGCTCGCGCGCCTGAACGCGCTCGCGATCCGGCTGCAGGTCAGGCTCGTGGCGACCGCGATCGGCATCGGGCGGGCGCCCGCGGTGGCGGTGACCATCCCGACGGCGTGGCCGGTGGTGCGCCGGATGCGCCGCTCCGCGCTGCTCTTCAACCGGTCCGACCGGCACTCGGAGTTCCCCGAGGCGGACCAGCAGCTCGTCGCCGGCCTCGAGGACGCGCTCCTGCGCGAGGCCGACCGCGTGCTGTACGTCAGCCACCAGCTCATGGCCGAGGACGCCCCGGTGGTCGGCGACCGCGCCGTCTTCCTGGACCACGGCGTCGACCTCGAGCACTTCGCCCTGGTCGACGGCGCACCCACCAGCCCCGAGCCGGAGCTGGCCGACGTCCCGCACCCGGTCGTGGGCTTCTTCGGCGGGCTCGACGACTACGTCGTGGACCTGGAGCTCCTCGCCGAGACCGCCCGTGCGATCCCCGAGGCGAGCGTCGTCCTGGTCGGCGACGCGACCTGCCCGATGGACGCGCTCGAGGCCCTGCCCAACGTGCACTGGCTCGGCTTCCAGCCGTACGAGCGGATCCCCGCGCTGGGCCGGCACTTCGACGTCGCTCTCATGCCGTGGCTGGACAACGACTGGATCCGGTACGCGAACCCGATCAAGCTCAAGGAGTACCTGGCCCTGGGCCTGCCGGTCGTGTCCACCGACTACCCCGAGGTGCACCACGGGAACGGCCACGTGGCCGTGGCCCGCGACCGCGCCGAGTTCGCCGAGCTCGTGCGCCGCCACCTCGCCGATCCCGGCGACGCGACGACGCGCCGGGCGCGGCGGGAGTCGGTGCTCGGGGCCACCTGGCGCGCGCGCGCCGACCAGCTTCTCGAGATCGCCGCGGCAGCAGGGAGGGCATGACATGTGCGGGATCGCCGGGGTCCGGAGCTTCACCGGGCACACCCCCACCGGCTACACGCTCACCGCGATGGCGGACACGCTGGTCCACCGGGGACCGGACGCGTCCGGCTACTGGGTGGGCGAGGGCATCGGCCTGGCGCACCGCCGCCTGTCGATCATCGACCTCGAGGGCTCCCCGCAGCCCATGGCCAGCCCTGACGGGCGCTGGCACCTGGTCTTCAACGGCGAGATCTTCAACTACCGCGAGCTGCGGTCGCGGTTCGCCGGCGCGTTCGACTACCGCACCGACGGCGACGGCGAGGCGATCCTCGCCGGGCTCGTGCGGCACGGGATCGGCGTCGTGGAGCACCTGCTCGGCCAGTTCGCGTTCGTGGCCTACGACTCGGCCACCGGTGACACCTACCTCGTCCGGGACCGCCTCGGCGTCCTGCCGCTGTTCTACCGCCTGGACGGCCGCGAGCTCGTGTTCGGGTCCGAGATCAAGGCGGTGCTGGCGGGCTCGGGCGGCGCGCCCGAGGTGGACCTGGCGAGCCTCGGCGCCTACCTGCGCGGCCGCTCCGTGCCCGCGCCGCACACGCTCGTGCAGGGCGTGCGCAAGCTCCCCGCCGCCCACGTCCTGCGGGTGGGCCGCGACGGCCGGTCCGAGCTGACCCGCTACTGGGCACCGCCGGCGCCCGACGCCGAGGGGACGTGGACGCCGGACGCCGCGGTCGACGCGGTCGCGGAGGCGGTCCGGGAGGCGGTCTCGTCGGCGCTCGTCGCGGACGTGCCGGTCGGCGCCTACCTGAGCGGCGGCATCGACTCCAGCCTCATCACCGCGGTCATGAGCGACCTGCGCGCCGGGGCCGGCGTCGAGACGTTCTCCGCCGGCTTCGGCGACCCGCGCCACGACGAGCTGCCGTGGGCGCGCCGGGTCAGCGACCTCCTCGGCACCACGCACCACGAGGTGCTCGTCCGGCCCGCCGACTTCGAGGCGCACTGGCGCCGGCTCACCTGGCACCGCGACGCCCCGATGTCCGAGCCCGCCGACGTCGCCGTCTTCCAGCTCGCCCGGCTGGCCCGCGAGCGCGTCAAGGTGGTCCTGTCGGGCGAGGGCGGGGACGAGCTCTTCGCCGGCTACCCGAAGTACACGATGACCCGGATGATGCAGGCGACGCGGTTCGTCCCGGGCGGGCTGCGGGCCGCCGTCGTCGGCGCGCTCGACCCGCGGCTGCCGTCGCGCGCCGCGCGCGCCCGGATCGCGCTGCGCGTCGCGGGCGCGCGGACCGAGGCCGAGCAGCTCGCCCAGTGGTTCGCGCCGTTCTCCGCCCGCGAGCGCGCCCTCCTGCTCGGCGGTCTCGAGCAGCACGAGGACGTGCCCGCGGCCGACGTGCCGCGCGACCTCGTCGGGCGCATGCTCGCCGCCGACCTGCGCAGCTGGCTGCCCGACAACCTCCTCGAGCGCGGAGACCGGATGTCGATGGCCACCTCGCTCGAGCTGCGTCCCCCGCTGCTCGACCACCGGCTCGTCGACCTCGCCTTCCGCCTGCCGTCGTCGGTCAAGGTGCGCGACGGCGTCACGAAGTGGGCGCTGAAGCAGGTCGCGCGCCGGTACCTGCCGGACGAGGTCGTCGACCGCCGCAAGGTCGGCTTCCGCGTGCCGCTCGACTCGTGGTTCCGGTCCGGGCTGCGCGACTCCATGTGGGACCGCCTCACCGGGCCGCGCTCGTTCGTGGCGACCGCGCTCGACCGGGACGCCGTCGTCCGCCTGCTCGAGCGCCACGAGTCCGGGACCTTCAACGAGGAGGCCCGGATCTGGACGCTGATGTCGCTGGAGGTGTGGCACGAGATGCTCATGGAGCTGCCCGCGCCCGCGCCGACGCACGCCCCCACGGTGCTCAGCGCCGCGCTCGCGGCGGACATCGACGAGGCGCTGAGCCCGGCGCTGCACCCCGACCTGGGGCCCGACCTGGCGCTCGACCCGGCGCTCGCCGACCTGCCGGTCCCGACGTCCCCGGCGGGCCTGGGCGAGCTCGAGTACACGGCGCCGCGCGAGCCCTCCGCCGCCGAGCTGCCCGAGCCGAGCGTGCCGCCCGAGCCGAGCGTGCTGCCCGAGGCGGCCGACGCACCTGGCGCCGAGGACGCCGTGGCGCCCGGCGACCTGGCCCCGGAGTCCGGGCGCTAGCTAGCGGCTCGCGGGGACGGGCGCCGGGGTGCCGGTCCAGCCCGCCGTCCACGAGCGGTCGGCCACCAGCGGCCGCCACACGGGGTCCCCGCTCGCCCGGACGCGCTCGCCGGCGGCCCGCAGCGCGGCCCCGGCGAGCAGCAGCCCGACGCCGGCGCGCGCCTTCCACGCCGGCCAGCGCTTGCGGGCGAGGGTCGCCTTGCCCGTCATGAGCAGGCGCACCTTGTGCGCCTTGCGCGAGGAGGACGCGCCGACGGCGTGCACGGCGACGGCGTCGGGCGTGATCGCCGGGTGGAGGCCGAGCTCGGCGGCCCGCAGGGACAGGTCGGCGTCCTCGCCGTACATGAAGTAGTCGGTGTCCAGCCCGGCGAGCCGGTCCCAGGTCTCCCGGGTCGTCATGAGCAGGCAGCCGGTGACCACCGGGACGTGCCGGTAGGTGTCACGCTGCCACCCGCCGAGCGACTCGGGGTCGAACACCCGCGAGCCCTTGAACGCCGCGCTCAGGCCGGTGGCGAAGCAGAGCCAGCTCCACAGGCTGGGCGCACCCCAGCACGAGCTCGGGTCGAGCCGGCCGTCGGGTCGGACGGTCCGGCCGCCCATGACCCCGGCCGCGGGGTCGGCATCCAGGGCCGCCACCAGCGCGTCCACGGCACCCACCTGCACGACGGCGTCGGGGTTGAGCAGCAGCACGCGGCGCCCCGTCCCGAGCGCGGCCCCGAGGTTGCAGCCGCGGGCGAAGCCGATGTTCTCCTCGGCGAGCTCGACGCGGAGCTCGCCGAGGGCGCGAGCCGCCCACCGAGCGAGCACCTCCCGGGTCGGGGCGTCCGAGGCGCTGTCGACGACGACGACCTCGGTCCGCACCGCCGGCCGCGCGTCGACGAGCAGCGCCTGCAGGCAGCGCTCGACCCACTCGGGTCCGTTGTGGGTGACGACGACGACCGTCACCTCCGGGGTCACGCGCGCTCCCGGAGGCCGTCGACCGGCGCGGCGCCCTCGCGCCAGGACACCACGCGCGCCGGCACGCCGACGGCGATCGCGTTCGGCGGGACGTCCTTGGTCACGACGGACCCGGCGCCGACGACCGCGCCGTCGCCCACCCTCACGCCCGGCAGCACCACGACGCGCGCGCCCAGCCACACGTCGTTCCCGATGACGACGTCCGCCTCGCGCCGCGGCTGCTCCGCCATGAGCCGCCCCGCGGCCGTCCCGTAGTTGCTCGCCGTGAGGAAGACCTCAGGGGCGAGCAGCACGTCGTCCCCGATGCGGATGCGGCCCGACGTGTCGCCGGCCCACAGGGAGCAGCGCTCCCCCACGTGCACGCCGCGACCCAGGGTGATCCGCTCGCCGTTGCGCAGGCTCGCGGTCGGCGACATCCGCAGCCCCGGGCCGGCACTCAGCCGGCGACGGGGCTCCACGTGCGTGTAGGCGTAGAAGCGGGCGACCTTCGCCAGGTGCGCCACCAGGCGCGGGTCGAGCATCCGGGCCAGCTCCGCGACGGCGGACCAGCCCGCGCCCCGCCGCGGCATCAGGCGGCCACCCGCGTCGTCGTGTCGGCGTACCAGCCCACGTCGCCGCGGGCCCGCCGGCGGG
>NZ_BJYK01000004.1:0-388054 GCF_007991475.1 Actinotalea fermentans
CCCGCCGGCGGGCCGCGACCGCCCGCGACGCCGCGGTCACGGCGAGGAAGACCGTCGCGTCGAGCGGGCCGACGACGCCGTCGCGCACCGCGCGCACGAGCGCACCGAGGCCGTTGCGGCCGGCGTCGCGGCCGCCGAGCGCGCCGTCGAGGTTGCGGTTCCCGTTGACGATGCGGGCGCGCCGGGCGACCAGGGCGTGCACCGACCGCGCCGCGTAGGACGTGAAGGTCTCGGGCACCACGACGCGCTCGTGGGGGGCGAACCGGCGGCGCACCCACCCGTCGTCGTTCGTCACCTCGGGGAGCTCGCCCAGGCGCTCGAGGGCGGGCGCGTTGAGCGCGAAGACGCCCGAGCCCACCATCGACCGCGCGACGTACGGGAGCGCCGTCCACGCGCGCACGTAGCGACGCACCACCCAGGACGCGGCGGACGCGTCCACCGCGAGCGTGGGGGCGGCGACCACGGGCCGGTCGGAGGCGAGCGCGGCCGCGACGGCGCGCAGGGCGCGGGTCGGCACCTCGACGTCGGCGTCCACGACGGCGACAGCCCCCTCGGCCCGGGCGACGCCCGCGCGGACGGCCGCGATCTTCGACGGCGCCGGCAGGTCGAGCGTCTCGACCTCGTGCCCGAGCGCCCGCCCGGCGGCGCGCGCGACCTCCAGCGTGCGGTCGGTGGTCCCGTTCGCCACGACGACGACCTTCAGCTCGCCCGGCTCGGCCTCCCGGAGCATCCGGTCCAGGCACCGGCCGATCACGGCCTCCTCGTCATGTGCGGGAACCACCACCGTCACGCTCATCGTTCGTCTCCTCGCGCGTCGCCTCGACCACCTCTGGCAGAGGGACGTCGGCCGGAGCGGCCATCGCGCCTGCGGCCATCGCCGCAGCGGCGACGGCCTGCGCCAACCCTGTCCGGAGCGGCGACCGCGCGTCCCCCTGGTCCGCCGTCGCACCGTGACCCCCGGCCGGCTCGTCTAGGACGAAGGTCCCGGTGATCGTGGCTCCAGCATGGGCGCTGACCACCTGATCGGCAACCCTGAGGCCGAGAGCGACGGCGGTGAGGGTGACGTTCGCGTACCCGCCACGCGGGAACGTGCTCGAGGAGGCGACGTACAGGTTGGGCACGCCGTGCACCGCGCCACGGGGGTCCACGACGCCGTCCGTCGGCCGCACGCTCATCCGCGTGGTGCCCATGAAGTGGTGCGAGGAGGAGGAGTCGACGAGCGGCCGCCCGTCGACCAGGGCGGGCTCGAACCGGCCCCACCCGGCGCGGGCGAGCGCCGCGGCGTAGACGTCCTGCGCGCGGCGGACTGCGGCGACGTCCTCGTCGTGCCAGCGCCACTCGACCCGGAGGCGGCGCTGACCGAGCGGGTCGCGCACCTGCGTCAGGCTGACCCGGTTGTCCGGGTGCGGCGCCTGCTCGGCCTGGTGGATGACGTCGAAGTACGTCAGTGCCGACGTGTCCCCCGCCGACCAGCCGCCGCGCCCCAGGCTCGAGCGCGGGTGCCGCGCCCCGGCGAGGGCCCGGACCACGACGCCGTCGAGCCCCCGCAGCGCGCGCCCGACCGCGCCGCGCTCCGGCCGGTGCCGCCGCAGCAGGGCCTCGCGGATCGCGAACGCCGCGTAGACGCCGTCCTGCCGGCGGGCGCTGAGGGCACGCTCGGCGGCGTGCGCGTCGGCGCGCGGGAGCAGGAGCATGCTGAGCCCGGCCAGGCCGTGGTCGCGCACCGCGGCGTCGGTCAGCGCCAGGTGCCCCATCACGGGTGCGCCGTCGACCACCCGCAGGTCGAACGGTGCCCGCCGCGCGATGTCGGCGGGCGAGGCGGGCCACAGCCGCCCGCCCGTGAGCAGCAGGTGGTCCATGAAGTGCCGGCCGAGCTGGTCGTGCCGGTTGCCGAGGCCGCCGGGACGGACCTGGTCGGACGCGAGCAGCAGCTGCGTGGAGCCCATGCCCCCCGACGCCACGACGACCGTCCGCGCGCGCACGGTGCCCGTTCGCCCCGGCGCGGTGGCGAACCGCACGCCCGTCGCCTGAGACCCCGCCTCGTCGGTGAGCACCTCGAGCGCGGTCGCGTGGTGGTAGCACCGCACCGAGCCCGCCTCGAGCGCCGGCGTGGCCCGGGCGGCGAGCGCGCCGCCGTCGGCAAAGAGGAACGCGGCACTGCGGACGGTGCCGTCGTCGAGGAGGTCACGCGCGTCCTCGCCGGGGGCGAGGCGGTCGGCCAGCGCGAACGACCCCGTCGGAAGCCCGAACCAGTCCTGCGCACGGGCCACGTAGCGGGCCAGCTCGTCGGCGGGGACCGGCCACGCGCTCGCCGGGTCGCCCGGCCACGCCTCGAGGTCGACGCCGGCGAGCGGGAGCAGCCGCACGCCGCGGTGCGTCGGCCCGGTGCGGATCTGCCACGCGTGGGCGTTGCCGCCCAGGCGCCGGGTGTGGCCGAGGCGGGTGACGGTGCCGAACGCGATCTCGGCGGGCTCGCCCAGGTCGTCGGCCTGGGCGTCGTGCTCCGGGCCGCCCGAGTCGAGCAGCACGACGTCGAGACCGGCCGCCGTGAGGGACTCGACGACGGCCAGGCCCACGGGGCCCGCGCCGACGACGCACACCTCCCCGGCCAGCTCGGCCCGGTCAGGGAGCAGTCGCGCGTCGACGATCATGGGCTACCTCGCGGAGATCGGACCTCGCCCGGTGGGGGTACCGGACGTGAGCAGCCGCGCCTGCGCGATCCGGAGCTCGTCGACCAGGCGGCCGGGCGGGAGCTCCACGTCGTCGTAGGTGAGCGGTGCGTCCTTGGGCAGGTCGCGGAGCAGGCGGCAGCCCTCCGCGACGCCGACGGGCAGCAGGCGGTCGCGCGCCGTGACGTCGACCCGCTCCGCCTCGCCGTAGTAGTGGTAGCCGCCCAGGCCGTCGAGCACGGTGCCGGCCGCGAGGTCGGTCTTGGCGGTGGTGACCACCTCGACGAACGGCGCGCCGAGCGGCTCGATCGTCGCCTCCCCCAGCAGGGCCGCGCGCGCGATCGTGTTCGGCACCTCGAAGTGGCACAGGTGGTAGGGCGTGTAGAACGAGTACAGGGGCCCGGTCCCGAGCTTGTACAGGTTGAGGTAGTGCTGCTGCTTGGGGTCGTCGTGCGTGGCGAAGACGTAGATGCCGGGCCCCGGCTGCGCGCCGACGACGTAGTCCACGGCGCCGCCCATCGCGCGCAGCTCGTCGACGTCGTACAGGCGGGTGGCGGTGTCGATGTGCTCGCGGTGGTCCGCGCCGAGCATCCCGCGCCGGTGCACGGACATGCCGGTCGCGTTGGCGACGACCGCCTGCTCGACGCTGACCTTCGTGCCGTCCGCGAAGCTCGTGACCATGTGCGGGTCCTGGCCCCACTGCGCGGCGAAGCCCGCCTGCGTGGTCGGGTTCCGGTACGGGTCCTGCAGGCCCTTGATGTTGCCGGCCACGAGCGGCGTGAGCCCGATGCCGCGGACGAAGCGCACGAGGTTCATCTGCACGCCCGGCTGGTCGCCGTCGCAGCCCGTGTAGACGACGCCGGCGGCCCGCGCGCGGCGGGCGAGCTCGGGCCCGACCGTCGCGTCGACCTCGGCGTTCATGAGCACCAGGTGCTTGCCGAACTCGAAGCAGTCGAGCGCGAGCCGGGCCCCGAACTCCACGGCGCCCGTGACGTCCACGACCACGTCGACGCCGTCGGCCCGCGCGAGCGCACCGGCGTCCGGGGTGACCACCGGGCTGCCGGCGCGGATCGCCGCGTCCACGCCCCGCGCGTCGTCCGCGTGGACGACGGCGGACGCGTCGATCCCGGCCTCGGTGAAGGCGCGCACGCCCTGCTCCGGGCGGCGGGCCGCGATCGCGACCACCTGCATGCCCGGCACCGAGTTGACGATCTGGTTCACCAGGCCGCGGCCCATGAAGCCGGCACCCGCGAGCGCCGCGCGGACCGGCCGGCCCTCGGCCGCCCGCTGGGCGAGCATCCGGTCGACGATGATCACGCGCCCGCCTCCCCCGCCGGCGCCTCGCCCACCAGGGGCCAGGCCGCGTCCTTGCCCGAGATCACGCTCACCGGCAGCGGCCACGCGAGGCCGAAGGCCGGGTCGTCGTACCGGAACCCCTGCTCGCCGCCGGGGGCGTACCGGCCGCTGACCTGGTAGGTCACCTCGGCGTCGTCGGTCAGCGTCTGGTAGCCGTGGGCCGCGTAGGGCGGGATCCACAGCGCGCGCCGGTTCGCGGCGCTCAGCTCGACCATGACGTGCCGGCCGTACGTCGGGGAGTCGGGGCGCACGTCCACCGCCACGTCCACGATCGCGCCGGCGGTGCAGCGGACGAGCTTGCCCTCCGCGTGCGGGGGCACCTGGCGGTGCAGGCCGCGCAGGGTGCCGGCCTTGTGGTTGAACGACAGGTTGGCCTGCGCGACGCCCGCGTCGATGCCGCGCGCGGCGAACTCCTCGGCGTCGAACGTGCGCGCGAAGAGACCGCGGTCGTCGGCGAACGGCTCGAGGTCGATGATCCAGGCGCCCTCGACGGCGGTGGGGGTGAAGATCACGGGGCGACCGTCCAGAACAGCTGGTCGTCGACCTGGCGCGTGCGCAGGAGGTACTCGATCTGCTTCAGGCGCGTGTGCCCGCGGCCGGTGAACGTGGCGGCGTCGAGGTCGATGCGCTCGAACACCTCGCGCAGCTGGGCCGCTCCCCGCTTGGCGTCCCAGTCCGTGTCGTAGCCGGGGAGGACCTCGCGGATCTTGTCGAAGGCGACGCGGTAGCTGCGGTTGTCGGCGCTGGGCGGGCCGAACGTCACCTCGCAGCCGGGGAACTCGGCGGCGACGATCTCGGCGATCTCGCGCACCGTGTAGTTGTTCTCCTCGCTACCCACGTTGAACACCTGGCCGTGTACGGCCTCGCGCGGCGAGGCGAGCGTCATCCGGATCGCCTTGGCGATGTCCAGACCGTGCACGAGGGGGCGCCACGGCGTGCCGTCGCTGGTCATCGCGATCTTCCGCTCGGTCCAGGCGAGCCCGGCGAGGTTGTTGAGCACGATGTCGAACCGCATCCGCGGCGAGGCGCCGAACGCCGTGGCGTTGCGCAGGAAGGTGGGCGAGAAGCCGTCGTCGGCCAGCGGGGCGACGTCGCGCTCCACCAGGGCCTTGCAGTGCGCGTAGGCCGTCTGCGGGTCGACCGGGCTGGACTCGTCGACGGTCCCGTCGGCGACGCCGTAGACCGAGCAGGAGGACATGTAGACGAACCGCTGCACGCCGGCGGCCTTGGCGACCTCCGCCAGGCGCAGCGACCCCTTGTGGTTGATGTCGTACGTGACGTCCCCGATGAGGTCGCCGATGGGGTCGTTGCTGAGCTCGGCCATGTGCACGACGGCGTCCACGCCGGCGAGGTCCCGCGGCGTGAGCTCGCGGATGTCGGCCGCGATCGTCTCGGGCGTGCGCGGCGAGCCGTGGTACAGCCAGCCGTACTTGTAGAAGCCGGTGTCCACGCCGACGACGTCGTGACCGTCGGCGAGCAGGAGCGGGGCGAGCAGGCTGCCGAGGTACCCCTCGGTGCCGGTGACCAGGACGCGCACGTCAGTCCTCCCAGATCTTCCAGGGCGCCGTGCCGGCGTCCCACAGGCCGTTGAGCTCGGTCCAGTCGCGGTAGGTGTCCATGCCCATCCAGAAGCCGTTGTGCTCGAACACCGAGAGCTGGCGGTCGCGGGCGAGCTGCTGCAGGGGGATCGACTCGAGCATCACGCCCGGGTCGTCCGGGACGTACTTCTCCACGAACTCGCGCTCGAAGAGGAAGAAGCCGCCGTTGACCCAGCCCTCGGCGAGCGTGGGCTTCTCGTTGAACTCCACGACCGTGGTGCCCTGGACGTGCATCTCGCCGTAGCGGCTGGAGGGGTGCACGCCGGTGAGCGTCCCCGTGAGGCCGGCCGCCAGGTGGTGCTCGACGAGCGAGGTGAGGTCCACCGCGCCGATGCCGTCGCCGTAGGTGAGGGCGAAGCGCGGGGCGTCGAGGTGCTGGGCCACGCGGGCGACGCGGGCGCCGGTCCCGGTCGTCAGCCCGGTCTCGACGAAGGTGATCTCCCAGTCCTCCTCGCCCACGCTGTTGTGGAAGACGGGTGCGTCGCCACCGGCCAGCCGCAGCGTGAAGTCGCTGGTCAGGTGCCGGTAGTCGAGGAAGTACTGCTTGATGAGCTCGGACTTGTAGCCGAGCGCGAGCACGAACCTCCGGAAGCCGTGCTCGCTGTAGGTCTTCATGATGTGCCACAGGATGGGGCGGCCACCGATGTCCACCAGCGGCTTGGGCAGCCGCTCGCTCGCCTCGCGCAGGCGCGTGCCCATGCCGCCGCAGAGGATCACCACCGGGATGTCACGTGCCTGCGGGTGTGCGTCCTGGCGCATGCGCCGCTCCTGTCTGCCGCTGGGTGCGCGGCGCCACTCGGGCCCGTCACGGTATAGGGACGAGATGACGAAAAAGGACAGATCGTGTGAAACTTTAGCCGCTCTCGATCGGAAGTATTAGTCGAGATGGGGCAGGATGACCATCTGGCCCGGCGATGTGCCTCGGTTTCACCCCCGACCGACGGATGGAGACCCATGGACATCTGGACTGTTCTGAAGGCGTGCGCGCGGCGCTGGTACGTCTTCGTGCCGGTGCTGGCCCTCACCATGGGCTTCGCCTACGCGCAGATGCAGGCCGCACCACCCGCCTACCTGGCCACCAGCACGGCCACGGTGACCGGCCCGGCCCTCGTGCCGGGCCAGCAGCCGGGCGAGGTCGTCGAGGTCAACCCCTTCGAGACGCTCGGCGGCTCGCTGACCCAGACCACCAAGGTGCTCGTCGCGCTGATGGACTCCACCCCCAAGCGCGACGCGTTCGTCGCCGAGGGGGTCACCGCGGACTTCGAGGTGACGCAGGACGAGTCGGTCGTGTACTTCGACGTCTCCGGCGACGACCCGGACGAGGTCGTGGCCAGCGCCACCCGTCTGGTCGAGCTGCTCGACGTCGAGATGGCCGCCCTCCAGGGCCGCGCGCTCCAGGCGCCCGAGAGCCGCATCCGCGCGATCGCCGTCTCCCTGCCCCAGACGGCGCAGGAGGACCCGATCGCCGGGATCCGCGTGTTCGCCGTCGTCGGCGCGCTCGGCCTGATCCTGTCCGTCGCGGCCGCCCTGGTCACCGACGCCGTCCTGCAGGGCCGCCGCCGCCGGGCCCGCCTGCGCGACGGCTCGCTGCCGGGCGCCGCCCCTGTCCCGAGCACGGCCGGCGCGGCGGCGCACCCACCGGCCCACGCCGCGGCGCACGCTCCGGCCCGGCCGGCGAGCGACGCCCCCGAGGCCGACCCGCACGCCGCGGACGGGACGCTCAGCCCCGCGGGCCGGACGCACGGGGCCGATGCCTGAGCCCACGCGTCTGGAGGCGAGCGACACGCGAACGCCCCCGCGCCTCGGCCGCGACCCGCTCATCGCCGTCTACGGCTTCCTCCTGGCCGCCTTCCTGATCCCAGGCCGGATGATCGTCGAGCCCCTCGGCGCGCTCGGGCACCCGGCGACGATCATCGCCCTCGGCGCGGCGCTGCTGTACGGCCTGGCCCGGCTGGTCGGCGGGCACCTCGCCGTCGGCCGCCAGCCGATGCGCACGATGTTCGTGGTGTTCGGCACCGTGGCGCTCATCGCCTTCCTCAGCGCGCACCTGCGCCCGCTCAGCGCGGGCGAGGCGGCCGGCTCCGAGCGCGCGATCTTCACGGTGATCGGGCTGCTCGGGCTCGGCCTGCTCACGGCCGACGCGGTGCGCGACAAGAACCACCTCGAGCGCCTGCTGAAGCTCGTGGTGACGGGCGCCGCGGTGTTCGCCGCGATGGGCGTGCTCCAGTGGGTCACCGGGCTCAGCCCGACGTCCTACGTGCTCGTCCCCGGCCTGACGCTGCAGGACGTCGACATCAACGTCGAGCGGTCAGACTTCACCCGGGTGCAGAGCACCGCGCTGCACCCGATCGAGTTCGGCGTGGTCCTGGCGGTGGCCCTGCCGCTCGCGCTGCACTTCGCGCTCGTCGGCCGCGACGGCCGTCGGCCCTCGGCGTGGAACTGGGTCCCGGTGTTCATGATCCTGTTCGCCATCCCGCTCGCGGTGTCCCGGGCCTCGGTGCTCGGGGTGGCCGTCGCGGGGCTCGTGGCCGGCGTGGCCTGGTCCTGGCGGGTCCGGCTGAACGCGCTGTTCGCGGCCGGCCTGATCCTCCTGGCGATGCGCGCGGCGTTCCCCGGCGTGCTCGGCACGCTGGTGTCCACGTTCCTGTTCTTCAACGAGGACCCGAGCATCGAGGGCCGCACGCAGGACTACCCGCGGGCCATCGAGTACATCAGCCAGCGCCCCTGGTTCGGGCGCGGCCTCGGCACGTTCACGCCGGAGCAGTACTTCTTCCTGGACAACGAGTACCTCAACCAGATCCTCACCGGCGGCGTCGTCGGCGTGCTGACGCTCGCCGCGCTCTTCCTCGTGGCGATGGGCCTGGGCCGGGGCATCTACCACCACTCGACGGACCCGTGGGCCCGCTCGCTCGGCCAGTCCCTCACCGCGGCCACCGCGGTGAGCGCGGTGACCTGGTTCACCTACGACGGCATGGCCTTCCGGCTCAACGCCGGGCTGGCCTTCGTCCTCATGGGCGCGACGGCGGCGCTGTGGCGCCTCGAGGTCGGCCGGCTGCGCTGGGGCACCGGGGCGAACCGCGCCCGGCCGGTGCAGTTCGAGGAGGACCCCGACGTGCGCGCCTGGAGCGAGCCGTCGCCCGCGTACGCGGGGGCCCCCGCCGCCCACGACGACGGCGCGCCTCGCCCGACATGACCACCGCACCCCCCGGACCGCACGAGCGGGGCACGCCTCCGGAGCGCGCCCCGGAGGACCCACCGCGGCGCGCGCCCGCGTGGACCCGGACGCTCGGCTCCGAGCAGGTCGGGCGGCGCACGGTCGCGCTCGTCCTCGCCCTGGTGGCCGTCCTCGCCGTCGGTCTCATGGTGAACGAGATCACGGGCCGCGAGGAGCGCGCCGGGACGCCGGTGACGACGCCGACGGCGACGCCGTCGCCCACCCCCTCGGACCCGCCCGTCGACACCAGCGTCGAGGCGGGCCCGGACACCACCGGGGTGCCCGACGGCACGCAGCTCACCCCGTTCCAGCCGGGCGTGCTCAACGAGGACGGCCTCGTGCTCGACGGTGTGCTCATCCAGGGCGACGTGGAACTCGTCGGCGAGCACCAGGTGCTGCGCAACAGCCGCGTGGAGGGTCACCTGGTCGTGCGTGGCACGGACGTGACGGTCGAGGACAGCGAGCTGGGCGCGCTCTCGGTGTCCAGCGCCACCCAGGTGGTCGCCCGCCGCCTCGACATCTTCGGCAACCTGGGCGACGACGGGATCCACGTGACCTCGGGCGACGGCCCCCGCGCCACCGACGTCGTCATCGAGGGTTGCTGGGTGCACTCCCCCCAGGTCGAGGCCGAGAGCCACTACGACGGCATCCAGGTGCGCGGCGTGGAGGGGCTGGTCCTGCGCGGCAACACGTTCGACCTCGGCCCGTGGATGGACAGGTACAACGCGGCGGTCTTCCTCGAGGAGGCCAACGGCGGCAACGTCGACGTGCTCGTGGAGGGCAACCTCATCAACGGCGGCGGGTACTCGGTCTACGCCAACGGCCGGGACGTCCGCTTCGTCGACAACCGCTTCGGCAACGACGCGAACTGGGGCCTGCTGCACCCGGACCACTCGCCGTTCGAGGAGTCGGGCAGCACGTGGGCCGACGACGGCACCCCCGTCTCGATGCTCGACGAGGCGGGCGGCTAGCTAGCGGCTGCCCGCGGCCGGAGCCGTCCCGAACACGAACCGGCGGGCCGCCCCGAAGGACGACCCGCCGGTCTTCGTGCTGCTCAGCCGAGCAGGTCAGCCGATGGCCCCGGGGCGCAGCGCGAGGCCCCGGCCGGCGTCGTCGGTGTTGCCGCGGAACTCCGTCACCTCGCCGGTCCGCGAGCTGGGGAAGAGGATCCCCCACTCACCGCTGCCGAGGACGGTGTCGGTGATGCGGACGTCGCTGGCGAAGCTGTACAGCGTGTAGCCGCCGCCCTCGAGCACCGACCGCGTCACCGTCACGTTCCGGTTCCCGCCGTTCGCGTCCTCGAGGAAGAGGGCGGCGTTGTGCTGCGGCACGAAGGCGCCGAGGTCGATCCGGATGCCGTCGAGCGTCAACCCGTCGACGCCGCGCACCTGGATGCCGTCGTAGTGCGAGGTCGCGGTGACCTGCGGGTTGTGGATGAGCGAGTCACGGATGACGACGTTCGTCACGGGCCCGGTGTCGGACGTGATGTGGACGCCGTCCCGCCCGGTGAGGCCGAACACCTCGGTGCCGGCGATCGTCACGGCGTCCGAGCCGGAGATCGAGAGGGCGGCGAACTCGCTCGAGGCGACCTGGACGCGGTCGCCGCGGATGATCGCCTCGCCGTTCACGCGCACGTTGCGCAGCGTCAGGTCGGAGCCGGTGAACACCACGTCGGAGTCGATCACGACGTTCGCGATCTCGCCGCTCGCGTCGATGGTCCCGCCGGCCATCGGCGCGAGGGCCGTGCCGTCGGGGATGCCGACGGCGCCCGGTGCGGACGACGGGGCGGCGGGCGTGGCGCTGGGGGCGGGCGCCGGCGTCGAGGTGGGTGCGGGCGTGCCGACGGGCGCTGCGGTGGCCTCGGCCAGCGCGGGGTCGGGCGGCAGGGTGCGGGCCTCGCTGCGGGAGGCGGCGTCGCCGCGCACGACGGCGGGGGCGGCCACCGGATCGGCGGGCGGGTCGACGTCGGCGCGCGGGCAGGCAGCGGCGCTGACGGAGGTGAGGGTCACGAGCGCGACGGCGCTCGCGACGGCGGAGCGGGTGATGCTGCGGGAAGTCATCGTCCTCCTGGGGGATTTTGCACGGTCGTCGTTATCGGATCGTGACATACCCACGGGAGCGGTGTCGACCCTCTGCTCGATGTTCGTCGGACCCGGCGTCACGGCCGGGCGGCCCCGCCCGGACCGGCCCCGGTCGCCGTCGGGGCCCCCTCCACCGCCGCGGCACGCCGCTCCAGGTGCGCGAGCCGCTCCGCGAGCTGCGGGCGGGGCGCGATCCCGGCCGTGTCGAGCACCTGACGCCACCGGTGCGCCCAGTCGTGGCGACGCAGCGACTGCGCGATCGCGGTCCGGCGCGCGCGCTCCAGGCGCGCCGGGTCCGCGTCGAGCTCCGCCACGACGTCGGCCACCCGCGGGTCGGGCGCGGCGATCGGCACGATGGCGTCGGGCCAGTCGAAGCACGCCTCGAAGTCCGGCGTCTGCGCGGCCGAGCCGAGCATCGTCGCGCCTGCCGCGAGCACCTCGAAGTACCGGTTGGTCAGTGACTCCTCGCCGCCCGTGCGCTCCACCCGCTCCGGCTCGTCGTTGTTGCGGTAGACGATCGAGTAGCGGCTGCGCTGCAGCGTCGACGCGAGCACCTCCCGGTGCTCGACGTGGTCCGCGACGTCGAAGGCCCCCCGCACGGTGTCGTAGTGGTAGAACAGCTCACCCGCCGCGGAGGCGCGGCGCAGCGCCTCGTGGGTGGGCCCGAGCCGCCGGCCGTAGCTCATCACGTCGATGACGCGCGCCGGCGCCGGGGAGCGCGGGGCGAACCGGTCGGCGTCGACCGCCGTGGCGAGGTAGGACACCTGCGCCCCGGTGAGCGCCGCGACGTCGTCCATCGCCCAGCGGTTGAACAGGAAGACGTGGTCGAACCCGCGCAGCTGACGCAGGTAGTCCGCGACCGATGGCACCTGGGGCCGCCACAGCTCGACGATGAACGCGACCTTGACCGCCGAGCGCGCGAGCTGGGGCCCCACGAGCGGCAGCATGCCGATCTCGTGCGGCGCGGCGAACACGGCGAAGAAGAGCTCGGCGTCGATCGCCTCCGTGGTCGCCGCGATCGGTCGCCGTCTCGGGCGGCCGACCGCGCGTCGGGCACGGTTCGCCGCGCCGTGCAGGGCCAGGCCCGCGGGCGAGACCGCCCGGCCCGGCGGCGCGAGCAGGTGCACGTCGTCGACCGCGGCGACGACGTCCTCGAGCTCGAACTGCGAGGCCTGCCAGACGTGGTGCGAGGCGGCGCGCGAGGACAGCAGCACGGTCCGCGCCTGCTCCATCGTGTCTCCCGTCCTCCGGCGCCTCGGGGTCGTCACGCCCATAGCGTATTCTCGGTCATGACCGTGACAAACGCGACAGTCGTCGCTCGTCGGACGGGAGCACCGGTGGGAAGCCAGCCCGACGCGTCTCGGCGCTCCCTACGCTCCGCCATCCGGCGCGGTCTGCGCGACCGCTACGGTCTCTGGCCGCTGCACGAGCTGCGCAACAAGGCCCTGGACTGGCCCGGCGCCGTCCGCCTGCGCGCCTTCGAGCGTGCCGAGGCCCGCCGGCTCGCCGGGGCCACCGACGCGCGGATCCCCTCCGCCACCGTCACGACCGTCATCCCCACCTACCGCCGCCCGGAGAGCCTGCTCGCCGCCGTGCACAGCGCCCTCGCGCAGGACGTCGCCGAGCACACCGTGATCGTGGTGGACGACGGCGCCGGCCTGCCCGAGCTGCCGGCGGACCCGCGGCTCGTCGCCGTCTCGCTGCGCCGCAACAGCGGCTCCGTCGCCGTCGTGCGCAACGTCGGCCTGCGGCTCGCCCGCTCCCCCTACGTCGCTTTCCTCGACGACGACAACACCTGGCGCCCCGACCACCTGCGGATCGCGCTGGCGGCCCTCGCCGACGGCGCCGACCTCGTCTACACGGCCGTCCGGCGCCTGCGTCCCGACGGCAGCACGCTCGACGTCCTCTCGACGCCGTTCGACCGTCGCACGCTGCGCGAGGACTGCTACGTCGACACGAACGCGATCGTGACCAGGCTCGACCGCGACGTGCACTTCAGCCGCCTGCCGCGACCGCGCGGGCAGTTCCCGCGCGAGGACTGGGAGCTGGTCTGGCGCCTGAGCCGCTCCCGCCGCGTCGTGCACGTGCCCGAGCCCACGGTGGCCTACGCCGTGAACCCCGCGAGCTACTACACGCGCTGGCAGGCGCACGACACCGCCGCCGGCGAGGAGCAGAGCCGGGCGTGACGTGCGCGGACGCCCGACCGGTGGCGGAACCCGGACCGATGCGTAGTCTCGAAGACCTCATCTCCTCCACGCCAGGGGGCGCCGTGCGGGGCGAGGACGGGTGCCTCGCGGCCTCGCGGCCCGACGAGGAAGGTCACCACATGCCTGCAGCACACCTGCTCCGGCCGCTGCGCCGCGCCGTCCGTGCCAGGTTCGGCGTCTGGCCCGTGTACGAGTCGTTCAACAAGGTCGTCCGCTCTCCCGGCGCGGCGCGCGCCTTCGTCACCGAGCGTCGCGAGATCGCCCGGCTCCGCCGCGAGCTGGGCCCGCGCCGCGCGGAGGTCGTCACCGTGGTGCCGACGTACCGTCGGCCCGAGTCGCTGGTCCGCGCGGTGGACAGTGCGCTGGCCCAGGACGTCGCTGACCACGTCGTCGTGGTGGTCGACGACGGCGCCGGCACCCCGCCGCTGCCCGACGACGACCGCGTGGTCGTCGCGTCGCTCTCGCGACACACCGGCCACTCCGGCCTGGTGCGCAACGTCGGCCTCGGGATCGTGGACTCGACCTACGCGTCGTTCCTCGACGACGACAACACCTGGCGGCCCGACCACCTGCGCACCGCGCTCGTGGCGCTGGACGAGGCCGACGTCGTCTACACGGCCGTCGACCGCGTGCTGCCGGACGGCCGGCTCATGGACGTGCTCTCCCAGCCCTTCGACCGCGACCTCATGCGCGACAAGGCGTTCGTCGACACCAACGCGATCGTCGCCCGGCGCGACCGCGGCGTGCGGTTCAGCCGGATCCGCCGCCGCCGCGGCGTGCGGCCGCCGGTCGACTGGGAGTTCGTCTGGCGGCTGAGCCGGCGCCGCACGACGGTGCACGTGCCGGAACGGACCGTCCGCTACGCCGTCAACCCGGGGAGCTACTTCACCTCCTGGGACGTGCCCCGGCAGCGCTCGGCCGCCGACCGGGGCCCCGCCCACGCCGCGAGCGCCGGCACACCCCTGCCCGCCGAGAGGAACGGATGAGCGACTCCCCCCGACACCGGACGGCCGAGCCCGCCTCGTCTGCGCCGTCGCCCGCGACGGTGCAGACGGGCCTGAGCCCCGACCCTGCCGACGCCGTCGACAGCGGCGAGCCGCCGACCCGGGACAGCGCCTTCACGCCCGACGCGTCGGGCCTGGTGAGCGCACGGGGGCTGGCGTCGGCCACCCGGTGGATGGTCGTCGGCCGGCTGGTCACCCAGGGCTCGCGCTTCCTCGTGTCGGTCATCCTCGCCCGCCTCCTGTCGCCGGAGGCGTTCGGCGTGGTCGCCGTCGCGATGACGACGATCGTCGCGCTCGAGATCGTCAAGGACCTCGGCACGGGCGCGGCCCTCATCCAGCGCCAGCAGGTCGACCAGCGGCTCCTGAGCAGCGTGTTCTACCTCAACGTGGTGGCGGGCTTCGTCGCGGCCGGGCTCATGGCCGTGGGCGCGCCCCTCATCGCCGACTTCTTCGCCACCCCCGACGCGACGACCGTCGTGCAGGCCTTCTCCCTCGTGCTGGCCGTCGGCGGGCTCACCCAGGTGCACCACGCGCTGCTGCGGCGGCGGATGCGGTTCGGCGGCGTTGCCGCCGTCGAGATGGTCGCGGCGCTGACCAACGGGGTCGTGAGCATCGTCCTGGCGCTGCTCGGCGCCGGCGTGTGGTCGATGGTGTGGGGCAACCTCGCGGGGACCGTGACCGGCTCGGCGGTGGCCTGGGTGGCCTCCGGCTGGCGCCCGTCGCGCCAGCTGCGCCGCGCGGACCTGCGCGCGATCGCGGGGTTCTCGCTGAACACCGCGGCGTACAACGTCACGACGTTCGCGCTCGAGAACACCGACAAGATCCTTGTCGGCCGATGGCTCGGCACCGCGCCCCTGGGCGTCTACACGCTCGCCCAGCGGACGATCAGCTACCCGCTGGAGTCGATCTCCAAGGTGCTCATGCAGGTGCTCTTCCCCGCGTTCGCGCGCGCGCAGGACGACAACGCCACCCTGCGCAAGGGCTACTCGCGGGCGGTCGGGGCGATCGCCTTCGTCACGCTCCCGGTGATGGTCGGGGCCGCCGTCGTCGCCGAGCCGATGGTCCACGCCGTGCTCGGCGAGAAGTGGGTGGGGCTCATCCCGCTGCTGTGGTTCATGGCACCCGCGGGGGCCCTCGGCGCCCTGGTGAGCGCGGTGAACACCATCTACAGCGCGAAGGGCCGCGCGGACTGGATGTTCCGCTGGGGCCTGGCCAGCGGCGCCGTCAGGCTCGCAGCGTTCGCCATCGGTCTCCAGTGGGACCTCCAGGGCCTGGCGATCGCGTACCTCGTCGTGATGGTCGTCGAGACACCGGTGGGCTACGCCATCGTGCTGCGGCTCATCGAGATGCCGCTGCGGGCGATGGCGCGCGTCCTCGCGCCCTACTTCGTGATGACAGCCGCGATGGCCGCCGGGGCGTGGCTCACGGTCCGGCTCCTCGAGTCGACCGGCGCGACGCCCTGGGCGCAGCTGGGTGCGGCGGTCGGCGTCGGCGCGCTCGTCTACGGCGGCCTGGCCCTGTGGATCCGCCCGCCGGCCCTGCGCGACGTCCGCACCCTGGCGACCAGCCGCGGCTGAGGGCGACTCAGCCGCGGACCGTCCGCAGGCGGCTCGGGGCCTTGCCGGCCAGGCGCTCGAACACCGCGACGTACGGGCCCTCCTGCGCGCTCCAGCGCAGCGAGTCCTCGACGCGCTTGCGGCCGATCGCACCCATCCGGCTGCGCCGCTCCGGGTCGTCCAGGAGCTCGGCGATGGCGCGGGCGAGGGCGGCGTCGTCGTCGGGCGTGCCCGTGGTCCGCACGGTGACCGCGGCGTCGGCGGCCGAGCGCGCGTTCTCCGTGAGGTCGAAGCCGACGACGGGCAGCTCGTAGGCCATGTACTCGAGCGTCTTGTTCATCGTGGACTTGTCGTTGAACGGGTTCTTGGGGTCGGGGGTGACGCCGAGGTCCGCCGCCGACAGCCACCGGCCGATCTCCGCCGGGCCGACCTTGCCGGTGAACGTCACGTAGTCGTCCAGGCCCTGGCGGTGCGCCTGGGCGCGCAGGTCCTCCAGGCAGTCCCCGAAGCCCATCAGGCCCACGTGGACGTCCGTGCGGCCCATCCGGTGCACCAGGTGGTCGACGGCGTTCAGCAGCCGGTCGACGCCGTCCTGCGGGCCCATGATGCCCAGGTAGCAGATCAGGTGCTCGCGCCCGTGCCGCAGCGCGGGGTCGGGCGCCTCGCGGCGCATCCGGTCCGGGTCGGGCGCGGAGCGCACGATCGTGGTGTGCTCCAGCGGCACGCGGCCGCGCGTCGTCGCGACCTCCCGGTAGGACTCGTTGGTCGAGATGACGTGGTCGGCCGTGGCGAACGTGGCCCGCTCGAGCGCGAGCAGCCCGCGGTGCAGCAGCCCGCGGCGCCCGAAGCGCGCCTCGTAGACCTCCGGGTTGAGGTCGTGGTGGTCGAACACGAACCGCTTGCGGGCGAGCAGCCGCCACAGGCGCCCCAGCAGCCAGTACGTGTCCGGCGGGTTGCAGGCCTGGAGCACGTCGAAGCCCTCGTGGCGGGCGACGTGGAAGGAGAGCCCGGCGGTCCGCAGCCAGGAGTAGGCGAACTCCACGAGGTAGCCGGCCACCCCCGAGCGCGCTGGCGCCGGCCGGTATGTGTGGATCCGGACGCCGTCGAGCGTGCGGTGGGGCGGCTGCCCCTCGTCGCGCGGGCAGATGACGGAGACCTGGTGCCCCGCCGCGACCAGCGCCTGGCACTCGAGCCACACCCGCCGGTCCAGCGGCACCGAGAGGTTCTGCACGACGATGAGGACGCGCGGCCGGCGGGCGCCGGTCCGGTCGGTCGGCTGGTCGGTCGGCTGGTCGGTCGGCACGGTCTGTCTCCTCGGGAACGGGGCGCCTGGTGGGCGCCGTGCGGGCCGTCTCACGCGCCGGTGGGCGCGCCGGTCGGGTCGTTCAGTCGCGGGCGGGGACGACGAGCGAGGCGTCCAGGTCGGCGAGGCTCGGCGCCCCGGCGAGGGCCATGGCGTGCGCGAGGTCGTCGCGCAGCGCGGCGAGGGCTTCGTGCACGCCGGCCTGCCCACCCGTCGCCAGGCCCCACACCACGGGCCGGCCGACGAGGACCGCGTCGGCGCCGAGCGCCAGGCCGACCAGGGCGTCGACGCCCGACCGCACACCGCCGTCGACGAGCACGGCCGGCCGGGGCTCGCCCGCGGCGCGCGGCCGCTCGCGCACGGCCCGGACCACCTCGGCCAGCGCGAACGGCGTCGCGACCGAGCGGTCCAGCTGCCGTCCCCCGTGGTTGCTCACGACGACGCCGGCCGCGCCCGCGTCGAGGCACGCCACCGCGTCGTCGCCGCGGAGCACGCCCTTGACGAGCACCGGCAGGCCGGACATCCGCGCGAGCCAGCCGATCGCCTCGAGCGTGGCGGTCGGGTCCTGCTCCGCGCCGGCGCGGCCGACGGCGGCGTCGCCGGTCAGGTGCCGGGCGAGGTTGACGAGGAACGTCTCGTCGGGGATGGCGATCCGCTGGCTGCCGACGCGGCGCTTGATGCCCACGAACGGGGTGTCCCCGGTCAGGACCAGGGCCCTGGCCCCCGCCGCCACGGCGCGCTCGACGAGCCGCTCGGTGAGCTCACGGTGGCGCATCACGTAGACCTGGAACCACCACGGCCCGGCGACGGCGGCGATGTCCTCCAGGGCCGTCGACGCGCGCGTGGACGCCACGTAGAGGGCGCCCTGCTCGCGTGCCGCGGCGGCGACCGCCGGCTCGGCGTCCGGGTGGGCCAGGCCGAGGTACCCGACGGGCGCGACCCCGATCGGGTGGTTCAGCCCGCAGCCCAGCAGCGTCGAGGTGAGGTCGACCTCGCCGACGTCCCGGAGCACCCGCGGGCGCAGCCGGTGCCGCGCCCACGCCGCCGTCGCCTCGTCGAGCGCCACCTCGTCGCCGGAGCCCGAGGCGAAGAACTCGTGCGCCGCGGCAGGCAGGACCGCGACGGCGTCGCGCTCGTGCTTCTCGAGCGCCGTCAGCGCCATGGGCACGCCCGTCCGCCGGCGCGGTCGCCGCGCTCAGTACGCACCCGAGCCCCCGACGACGGCGCGGAAGGTCTTCCAGAGGATGAGCAGGTCCATCGCGAGCGACCAGTTGTCGACGTAGCGCAGGTCGAGGCGGACCGACTCCTCCCACGACAGGTCGGCGCGCCCGCTGACCTGCCACAGCCCGGTGAGCCCCGGGCGCACGTGCAGGCGGCGGTGCACGTGGTCGGCGTACGTCGCCACCTCCGACTCCAGCGGCGGGCGCGGTCCGACGAGCGACATGTCGCCCGTGACGACGTTCCACAGCTGGGGGAGCTCGTCGATCGAGTACCGGCGCAGGAAGCGGCCGACGGGCGTCACGCGGGGGTCGCGGCGCATCTTGAACATGGGCCCGTCGCGGTCGGTGAGCGCGAGGTAGGCGTCGCGCCGCGCGTCGGCGTCCAGGTACATGCTGCGCAGCTTCCACAGCGTGAAGGTGCGCCCGTCCACGCCGACCCGCGTCTGGCGGTAGAACGCCGGGCCGGGCGAGGTGGCGCGCACGGCCAGGGCCGCGGCGCCGATGACGGGGGCGGCCAGCAGGAGGAGGCAGGTGCCGAGCCCGCGGTCGAGGGCGGCCTTCGCGAGCATCCGGCTCGGCGGGGCACCCGTCTGGACCTCGAGCAGGACGAGGCCGGCGGTCGGGCGCAGGTTCAGGCGGGGGCCGGTCACCTCGACCAGGTCCGGCGCGACGACGAGCTGCGCGCCGGCCCGGGCCAGGGCCCAGCTCATGCGGCGCAGCGCCTCCCCGCTCATGTGCGAGCCGGCGACGACGACCGTCTCGATCGCGCGGTCGGCGACCACCTGGGGCACGTCCGCGACAGCGCCGACGACGGGCACCCCGGGCACGGGCGGGGCGTCGTCGACGCTCGGCAGGCAGACGCCGGCGACCTGGAAGCCGTGCGAGGGGTCGCGGACGAGGTCGCCGACCACCCTGGCGACCGCGGCCGGGTCGCCGACCACCAGGGTGCGCATCATGGCGACCCCGCGCGCCCGGTGCCGGTGCAGGAACTGCCGCTGGAGGTACCTGCCCGCCAGGGCGAGCAGCACGATCGTCGGGATACCGGCGAAGACGACCAGTCGCGAGACCTCGGCCTTCGTCGTGTAGCTGAGGGCCATGAGGGCCGTCGCGCCGACGAAGCCGGCGCGCAGGAGGGCGGAGACCTCGGTCGATCCGTCGCCGAGCGTGCGCGCGTCGTACCCGCGGAACATGGCCACCAGGGCCAGGAAGCCGAGGAGCGCGACCGTGACCCGGCCGGCCGTGACGAGGTTCGCGCCGTAGACGGGGACCACGAGGAGGAGCCCGACGGCGACGACCGCGAGGGCGTCGAGGGCCACAGCACGCCACTGGTAGCCGGTGGAGACCTCGGCCCAGCGCAGGGACCGCGCGACGCTGCTGTTGAACGGCGTGGGGCGCGGTTCGAAGGGTTGGGCCGAGGCCCAGGAACGCCGCGGGCCGGAACTGCGGCCGCGGCGCTCTTCGTCTGTTCTCACCAGCCGATCGGCAGGCAGAGTCACGTCACCAACCCCCGCATCATTGGGTTTCGCAGGAGTCGACGGTAAGCACGCACCGTCCGGGGCCGCACCCGGGCGTACGTCGTTTTACCGGCCAACACCGAAGAATTAACTGCGAGGTTACCCGCGGCCGACGCCGTATGCACGGGCCCGAACGGGTGAAGTGCGCCGAAGTGCCCGAAACAGCCGGGATGGGGCGACTCGGGGTGTTGGTCGCCCCGCTCAGGAGGCGGCGTCGGGGCTGTGGAAGCGCCGCTGGGCGGCCTCCAGCCCCTGCAGCACGATCATCTCCACCGCGTCGGCGGCGGAGTCCAGGAGCCACGGGAGCTCCTTGCGCTGGGCACCCGAGAAGTCGCCCAGGACGTAGTCGGCCGGGTCCTGCCGGCCCGGCGGGCGGTCGATCCCCACCCGCACGCGCAGGTAGTCGCGCGTGCCCACCGCGGAGGTGATGCTGCGCAGGCCGTTGTGGCCACCCTCGCCGCCGCCGGACTTCAGCCGCACCTGGCCGAACGGGATGTCCAGCTCGTCGTGCACCACGACGAGCCGGTCGGGCGCACCGCCCTGCATGGCGAGCACCGAGGCGACGGGCCCACCCGAGACGTTCATGTAGCTGGTCGTGCGGACCAGCAGCACGCGCGGGCCCGGGGCGCCACCGGGGAGCGTGCCCAGCCGCGCGTCGGCCACCTGCGCCTTGCCCCGGAACCCGCGGAACGAGGCGCCCGTCCGGTGCGCGAGCTCGTCGAGGACCATGTGGCCGACGTTGTGCCGGTTGCCCGCGTACTGCGGGCCGGGGTTGCCGAGCCCGACGACCACCCAGGGCGCCGCCCCACCGGGGACCGACACGTCCGCCACCTCCCGTGCAGGCCCGGCTGCCGGGGGCCGCTCGCCGTCACGTGACCGTGCGTCGACGCGGCTCCCCCGCAGCAACCGGTGCAGGTCCAGCTCAGGCCTCCTCGGCGGCCTCCGCGGCCGCGGCGGGCTCCTCGGCCTCGGTCGCCTCCTCGTCGCCGGTCGCCTGCGGGACCGACACCGAGACGACGGGCTCCTCCGGGTCACCGGCGAGCTCGACACCGGCCGGCAGGGCGAGGTCCGCGGCGCGCAGCGTCGTGCCGGCCTCCAGGCCCTCGACCGAGACCTCGATGGCCTCGGGGATGTGCGTCGCCTCGGCGGTCACGTGCAGGCCCTGCGCCGCGTCGACGACGTGGATGGTGCCGGGGGCGGACTCGCCCACGACGTGCACGGCCACGGTGACGGCGATCTTCTCGCCCTTCTTCACCGTCAGGAGGTCGACGTGCTCGATGACGTTGCGGACGGCGTCGCGCTGGACGTCCTTGGCGATCGCCAGGTGGTCCTTGCCGTCGATCGTGATGGTGAGCAGCGCGTTCGCGTGCTTGAGCGCGAGCATCGTCTCGTGGCCCGGGAGCGCGATGTGCAGCGGCTCCGCGCCGTGGCCGTAGATGACGGCGGGGATCTGGTGCGCGCGGCGGATGCGGCGCGCGGCGCCCTTGCCGAACTCGGTGCGGGCGGCGGCAGCGAGCTTGAGCTCGGTCACGATGACACTCCTGGTGCTGGTGGCGGGCTGGTCATGAGGGGCTGGTCCGGGTTCCGGGGGCCCAGCTCGAGGCCTCGGCGCGGGACGCGGGACGGGCGCGCGCCCACCACCGCCGCGTCGATCACGGATCGCCGGTCAGAGGTGGTGGATGGTGCGCCACCGGCCGTCCGACGTCCCTCGCCGAGGCAACGCCGAGCATCCTACCGTGTGGCGGCAGGGGTCGGGAAACGCGTGGCTGACGCCGTTGCGAGGACGCTCAGACGTTCCCGTCGAACAGCGAGGTCACCGAGCCGTCGTCGAAGACCTCGCGGATCGCCCGCGCGAGGAGGGACGCGATCGAGAGCACGGTCAGCTTGTCGAACCGGCGCTCCTCCGGGATCGGCAGGGTGTCCGTGACGACCACCTCGCGCGCGCCGCACTCCTCGAGCCGGATGCGCGCCGGGTCGGACAGCACGCCGTGGGTCGCGGCGACGATGACGTCCTTCGCACCCGCGGCGAGCAGCACCCGGACCGCCTCGACGATCGTGCCGCCCGTGTCGATGAGGTCGTCGACGAGCACGCACGTGCGCCCCTCGACCTCGCCGACCACGCGGTTGGCGACCGACCGGTTCGGCGTCGTGATGTCGCGCGTCTTGTGGATGAAGGCCAGCGGGCAGTCGCCCAGCTTCGCGGCCCACTGCTCGGCGACGCGGATGCGGCCGGCGTCCGGCGAGACGACCGCGAGGTTCGTCGCGTCCACCCGCGTGCGGACGTAGTCCACCAGCAGCGGCATCGCCCACAGGTGGTCCACCGGGCCGTCGAAGAAGCCCTGGGTCTGCGCCGCGTGCAGGTCCACGCTCATGAGGCGGTCCGCGCCCGCCGTCTTGAACAGGTCGGCCATGAGGCGGGCCGAGATCGGCTCGCGCCCACGGTGCTTCTTGTCCTGCCGCGCGTAGCCGTAGAACGGCGCGATGACCGTGATGGTCTTGGCCGAGGCCCGCTTGAGGGCGTCGACCATGATGAGCTGCTCCATGATCGACCTGTTGATCGGCAGCGCGTGCGCCTGGAGCACGAAGGCGTCCGCCCCGCGCACGCTCTCGCCGAAGCGGACGTAGATCTCGCCGTTGGCGAAGTCGTACGCCGTCGTGGGGACGAGCTCGACGTCGAGCTCGCGGGCGACGTCCTCCGCGAGCTCGGGGTGCGCGCGTCCGGAGATGAGGACCAACCGCTTCTCGCCGTCGCGGGTGACGATGCCCGTCATGGTGCGTCAGTGCCCTTCAGTCGTCCCGGCCGCGGGGAGTCCGCCACCGTGTCCATCGTCGGCCGAGCCGGCCGTCCCGGCCGCCGCGTCGAGCGCGGCGTCGTCCCCCAGTGCCTCGGCCGCGGCCAGCGCGGAGGCCGTGCCCGGGCGGCGCCGCAGCACCCACTTGTCGATCGTGCGCTGGGGGGCGGTGTTCACGCCCAGCGCACCGGCCGGCACGTCCCGCCGGATGACCGAGCCCGCGCCGGTGTAGGCCCCGTCGCCGATCGTCACCGGGGCGACCAGCGCGTTGTCCGAGCCGATCCGCACGTGGTCGCCGATCACGGAGCTGTTCTTCGTCACGCCGTCGTAGTTGACGAAGATCGTTCCCGCACCGATGTTGGTGTGCCGCCCGACGACGGCGTCGCCGACGTAGGACAGGTGCGGCACCTTGGAGTGCTCGCCGATCCGGGCGTTCTTCGTCTCGACGAAGGCCCCGATCTTGCCGTCGGCGCCGAGGTCCGTCCCGGGCCGCAGGTAGGAGAAGGGCCCGACGACGGCGCCCGGCCCGATCCGCGAGGCGAAGCCGTGGCTGCGCACCACGTGCGCGCCGGCCTCGACCACCACGTCCGTGAGCGTCGTGTCCGGGCCGACGACCGCGCCCGAGGCGACGCGCGTCGCGCCGTACAGCTGGGTGCCGGGCAGCAGCGTCACGTCGCGCTCGAGCTCGACGTCGACGTCGACCCAGGTCGTGGCAGGGTCGACCACGCTGACCCCGGCGAGCATCCAGTCGGTCAGCAGCCGGCGGTTCATCTCGGCGGCGAGCTCGGCCAGCTGGGCGCGGTCGTTGACGCCGGCGACCACCATCGGGTCGTCGACGAGCAGCGCGCGCACCGCGCCCCGCTCCGACCGCGCGATGGCGATGACGTCGGTGAGGTACACCTCGCCCTGCGCGTTGCTGCGGCCCAGGCGCACCAGGGCGCCGCGCAGGACCTCGGCGTCGAACACGTAGACCGAGGAGTTCACCTCGTCGATCTCGAGCTCGGCCGGGTCCGCGTCCTTGTGCTCGACGATGCGCGCGACCTGCCCGGTGCCTGGGTCGCGGACGATCCGCCCGTACCCGGTCGGGTCCTCGACGCGCGTCGTGAGGACGGTCACCGCGTTGCGGTCAGCGACGTGCGCGGCCAGCAGCTCGTGCAGCGTCTCGCCGTCGAGCAGGGGTACGTCGCCGGCGATGACCACGACCGGGCCCTCCAGCTGCCGGTCCTCGCCGTGCGTCGCCTCGCCGGTGCGGGCGTGCGCGGCGTGCGCGGCGCCGTCGAGCACCGCGAGCGCGCACTGCACGGCCCGACCGGTCCCCGGGACCTCGTCCTGGTCCGCGACGAGGACGTCGGGCACCAGCTCCCGGGCGTGCCCGGCGACCCGGTCGCGGTCGTGGCGGACGACGACGCAGATCCGCTCCGGCGCGAGGTCGGCGGCGGCGGCGAGGGCGTGGCCCAGGAGGGACCGGCCGGCCATGGTGTGCAGCACCTTCGGCGTGGCGGAACGCATCCGGGTGCCCTCCCCTGCGGCGAGGACGACAACGGCGGCAGGGTGGGCAGTGGTCAACGCGGACTCCCGTCGGTCGGCTGGACTGCCCTCCGCCGCCGACGAGGCGACAGGGGCTCGCGGTGCCTGGAGTGCGGGGCACACTCTACCGTCGTCGCCGCACCCCTCGGCGCGGACGGTCGATCAGCGGGCTCGGGACGCCCGCCCGGTGGGCTCCGCCCCCAGGATTCGAACCTGGACCGCAAGGCTCCAAAGGCCTGCGTGCTGCCGTTACACCAGGGCGGACCGCGGCCCGGGCGGATCCCCGGACTGATCACCGGGGGGCGAGTCGGGACCGACGGTCGCCCAGTCTGCCAGCCCGGCGCGGCATGATGGCCCGGTGAGCGCCTCCACCAAGCGACCCGTGCGCGCCCGGATGACGGCGTCACAGCGCCGCGAGCAGCTCCTCGACGTGTCCCGGCGGCTCTTCGCCGAGAAGGGCTTCGAGGGCACGAGCGTCGAGGAGATCGCGGCCCGCGCCCAGGTGTCCAAGCCCGTCGTGTACGAGCACTTCGGCGGCAAGGAGGGCATGTACGCCGTCGTCGTCGACCGGGAGATCCAGGCGCTGACGCAGGCCCTGATCGGGGCGCTCGAGCGCGGCGGGCACCCGCAGGTGCTCGTCGAGCGGACGGCCCTGGCGCTGCTGGACTACATCGAGTCCTCCACCGACGGATTCCGCATCCTCGTCCGCGACTCCCCCGTGGCCCAGGCCACCGGCACGTTCTCCAGCCTCATCGGCGACGTCGCGATGCAGGTGGAGCACCTGCTCGCGGAGCAGTTCACCAAGCGCGGCCTCGACCCGCGGACGGCACCCATCTACGCACAGATGCTCGTGGGCATGGTGGCCCTGACCGGCCAGTACTGGCTCGACGCGCGCAACCCGAAGAAGGACGAGGTCGCCGCGCACCTGGTGAACCTGGCCTGGAACGGCCTGGCGGGCCTGCAGAAGAACCCGCAGCTGCGAGGGGAGACGGCGTGATCGACGAGGTGGACCGGATCGTCGAGGCGTGGCAGCGGGAGCGGCCGGACCTCGACGTCGCACCGCTGTCGATCCTGTCCCGGGTCACCCGGCTCGCCCGGCACCTCGACATCATGCGCCGCGCCGCGTTCGCGAAGCACCAGCTCGAGGTCTGGGAGTTCGACGTGCTGTCGGCGCTGCGCCGGGCGGGCAAGCCGTACGAGCTCTCGCCGGGCACGCTCGTCGCGCAGACGCTCGTCACGAGCGGCACCATGACCAACCGGATCGACCGCCTCGCGGAGCGCGGGCTCGTCGAGCGCCTGCCCGCCCCGGCCGACCGGCGCGGCGTCCTCGTCCACCTGACGGCCGAGGGCCGGGCGCGGGTCGACGGCGCCATGGAGGACCTGCTCCGGGTGGAGGGTGAGCTCCTGGCGGTCCTGAGCGAGGTGGACCGCGCGGCGCTCGCCGACCTGCTGCGCGTGGTGGTCACGCCGTTCGAGGCCTGAGCCCCGACGGGACCGGTCAGCCGCGCTCCGCGACGAGCCGGGCCCCGGGCACCGGGCCCACGGCCTGCCGCACCCCCGCGACCACGTGCGCGTCGAGCAGCGCCCGGCCGATGGCGACGGCGTGCCCCGGGCTCGCCGCGAGCGCGACGACCGTCGGGCCCGAACCGCTGACGACGACGCCGAGCGCGCCGGCGTCCTCGGCCACGGCCAGCGTCTCCGCGAGCTCCGGGGCCAGCTCGAGCGCCGCGTGCTGCAGGTCGTTGCTGAGGGCGGCGCCGACCGCCTCCGCGTCGCCCGCCAGCAGCGCCCGCAGCAGCGCGTCGTCGACCACGGGGTCCGGGTCCACCGCCGCGCCGACGAGGGCGTCGAAGGCGCCGAAGACCTCCGGCGTGGACAGCCCACGGGGCGAGAGACCGACGGTCCAGTGGTACTCGCCGCGGCTGAGCACCGGGCTGAGCAGGTGCCCGCGCCCCGTGCCGACCGCCGTGCCGCCCTGCAGCGCGAACGGCACGTCCGAGCCGAGATCGGCCGCGAGCCGGGCGAGCTCGCTGCGGGGCAGTCCGGTGCCCCAGAGCGCGTCGCACGCGACGAGCGCCGCCGCGGCGTCCGCCGACCCACCGGCCATGCCGCCGGCGACGGGCACGTCCTTGCGGATCGCCAGGTGCACCCCGGCCTCGACGCCCGTGGCGTCGGCGAGCAGGCGCGCCGCCCGGACGGCGAGGTTGGACCCGTCGGTGGGCACCAGGCCGGCCTGCGGTCCCGTGACCTCGACCGTGACGTCGTCGGCCGGCGTCGCGACGAGCTCCTCCACGAGCGAGACGGCCTGGAAGACCGTGGCGAGCGGGTGGAAGCCGTCCTCCTGGCGCCGCCCCACGGCGAGGGACAGGTTGACCTTGCCGGGCGCTCGGACGCGGATGCTCATGTCCCCACCCTCCCGGACCCGCCGCGCCGCGGCTCCGTGGCCCAGGTGAGGCGCTCGGCCACGCGGGCGAACTCGCCGATGGCGAGGCGCTCGCCCCGCACGGCCGGGTCCAGGCCCGCGCCGACGAGGGCCGCCTCGGCGGCCTCGCCCGAGCCGGCGAGCCCTGCCAGGGCGGCCCGCATCGTCTTGCGTCGCTGCGCGAAGGCCGCGTCGACGACGGCGAAGACCTGCGCTCGCGTCGCCGTCGTCGGCGGCGGGTCGCGGCGCTCGAGCGCGACGAGCGCCGAGTCGACGCGCGGCACGGGCCAGAAGACGGCGCGGCCCACCGAGCCGGCGCGCCGCGCGTCGGCGTACCAGGCGGCCTTCGCCGACGGCACGCCGTAGGTGCGGCTGCCCGGGGGCGCGACCAGGCGGTCCGCGACCTCGGCCTGGACCATGACCAGGACGCGCTCGAGCGTCGGGAACCGGGCCAGGAACGTCAGCAGCACCGGCACGGCGACGTTGTAGGGGAGGTTGGCGACCAGCGCCGTCGGCGGCCCCGCCGGCCCGGGCAGGTCCGTGACCGTCAGCGCGTCGGCCGTCACGACCGTCAGCCGGTCCGCCCAGCCGGGCGCGACGGTGCCGACGGTCCCGGGCAACGCGCCCGCGAGCAGCGGGTCGATCTCGACGGCCGTGACCTGGGCGCCGGCCTCGAGCAGGCCGAGCGTCAGCGAGCCCAGCCCGGGGCCTACCTCGACGACGGACTCCCCGGCCTGCACGCCCGCCACGCGGACGATGCGGCGGATGGTGCCGGCGTCGACGACGAAGTTCTGGCCGCGAGCCTTGGTCGGCCGCACGCCGAGCCCCTCGGCGAGGTCGCGCACCTGCGCCGGGCCGAGCAGGGCGTCACTCATGCGGCCAGCGTAGGGGCACGCCGAGCGGGCCCGTGGCCGGGGAGCACCCGGACCACGGGCCGCGCGTCGGGCCGCTCAGAGCAGGCCGAGGCTGCGCGCGCAGGCCGGCCACTGGCCCCAGCCCGACCGCGCCTGCAGGGCCTGGGCCCGCTGGAGCTGCTCGCTCGCCGGGGCGTCGCTGGGCAGGCCGGAGCCGCCCATGGCCTGCCACGTCGACAGCGAGAACTGGAACAGGCCGTAGTACTTCCCGCTCGCCGAGATCGCGCCCGGGTTGCCGCCGGACTCGCAGCGGGCCAGCGCGTCCCAGACCCCGCCGTCGAGCACGACGGCGCCGCCGCCGGTGCTCGTGCGCGCAGGGCGGGCACGCGTGCCCTCGTGCACGACGGCCGTCACCGGCTCGCGCGTCAGGCGCTCCTCGAGCAGCTGACGGGACTCCTCGACGCCGTCGACCATCACCACGCGGTGCACTCTGCGCAGCTCGCCCGGGACGCCGGTGGTCACGGTGCGGCTCTCGCCGCGGTACAGCTCCGCGGAGGCCTGCGTCACGGTGTCGAACGGCACCTCGCTGGTGGACGGCACCTCGCGCACGACGACGCGCTGCACGAGGACGGTCATCGCGGCGCCCGGCGTCGCGGCCGGGGAGATCGTGACGCGGTCCCGGGCCGCGAGGCTGATGCCGAGGTCGGCGAACATCGCCTCGACGCCGACGGAGCCGTCGGCCACCCGCTCGGTGCGACCGTCGACGACGACGTCCACGGGGCCGTCGGGCCGCAGGCGCAGGGACAGGTCGGGCCGGGTGCCGCCGGTCGACCGCGAGGGCACCAGCCGGACGTCCGAGCCACGCGCCGCGAGCGCCTCGAGGGCCTCGTCCGCGGTGAGGGCGGTCGTCCAGACGGTCGTCTCCTCGCCGTCGGCGAGCACCCGCAGCGCGTGCGCGTGGCGCACCACGATCTCGTCGCCGGAGTCGAGCTCGGCGCCCAGGTCGGGCGCGACGACGTCGCGGCTGCCGACGTCGACGCCGCGGTCGTCGAGGAGGCCCTCGACGCTGCCGGCGAACGTGCCGACCTGGACCACCTCGCCGTCGATGTCGAGGGTCACGGTCTTGTGGGCGCGGGCGACGGCGACCGATCCGGTCACCAGCACCACCGCGGCCGCCGCGAGCGCGCCGAGGCGGACGACGGACCGTCCCCGGCCGGGCGCGGTCGGGGCCGCTGCGGCGGGCCCTGGTGCGTTCTGGAGCTCGACGTCGGCGACGGGGTCGGCCGGGGTCTGCGAGGTGGAGCGACGGAGGGCGCGAGGCAGCGAGAAGGTCACGTGGGTCCTGGGGTCGGTCGTCCCGGGCACGGGGGGCGGGCGCGCGCTGCGCGCCGTGGAGGGGTGAGGCCCCCGATCCGGCCGTCACGGCCTGCCCCGTGGGCCGGCCGGTCTGCTCCGTCAACGCAACGCCGACGGCGCGAGGCCGGGCGCTGTCAAGAGCGACACGCGACCGTAACCTATTCGTGATCGAGAAGCGAATCGGTGACGCGCGAACCCGCACCCGGCGTCCCGGCTGCGACCGGGATGCCGGTCAGTACCAGTGCTTGGTCTGGAAGAAGGCCCAGGCGTCGCAGGGGGTGCCGTACCGACCCTGGATGTAGTTCAGGCCCCAGGTGATCTGGGTGGCCGGGTTGGTCTGCCAGTCCGCGCCCACGCTCGCCATCTTCGAGCCGGGCAGGGCCTGCGGGATGCCGTAGGCGCCCGAGCTGGAGTTGGACGCGTTGACGCGCCACCCGCTCTCCGCGCTCCACAGCGCGTCCAGGCACGCGAACTGCGTCTCGTCCCAGCCGCGGGCGAGCGTCAGCTCGAGCCCGACGGCGCGCGCGGTGCCCGCCTCGACCGGTGCCGCCGCGGGGGCCGTGAAGGTCCCGACGCGGACGACCTCGTCGACGGGCGCCTGGATGACCGACTCCGCGAGCACCATCCGGCCCAGCTCGACGCCGTCGGCCTCGTAGGACAGGTAGGTCACGGCCTTCGTGCCGGGGCGGCCGGCGGTGGCGACGACCTCACGGCCGGCGGCCAGCTGCGGGTCCTCCTGCCGCACCGTCGTGTACGGCTGCTCCGTCGTCTCCGTGCGCGTGACGCCCTGCACCCGGGTGACCAGCACCACGAGCCCGTCGACCGCGGCCGCGTCGAGCGAGACCGAGACCCGGTCGTACTCCCCGAGCACGACGCCGAGCTCGCGCAGCACCTCGCGCACCGTGGAGGCCGAGGTCACCACGTCCTGCGTGCCGCCGTCGACGCTCACGTGCACGGTCTTGGTGGTGGAGATCCGCAGGAGGTCCCGTCCCAGGTCGGAGGCCCGCGAGGCCGATGCGCGGACCTGCCCGCGCATGCCCATCTCGGCCACGAGCTCGTCCACGGTGAGCGCGGTGGTCCACACCAGCTGCTCCTCGCCGTCGATCTCGACGGAGAGCTGGCGGGCGTGCCGGACGACGATCTCCGCACCCTCCGGGGCGCCGCTGCCGACGGCGGGCACGACCAGGTCGCGCTCCCCGACCTCGACACCCTGGGCCGCGAGGACGTCCCCGACCGTGCGCCCGAAGGCCGACACGGTGGTGACCTGGCCGTCCACGTCGAGCGTCACCGTCTTGTGCAGGGTCGCGAACGCCGTCGTGCCGGCGACGAGGACCGCGAGCACCGCCGCCTGAGCGGCGAGCCGACCTCGCTCGACGCGCGCGTGGCGGACCTCCCGATGACCGTGCACGTAGCTCCGAACCTCGCCCGACAGGATCCGTCCGGGGCCGCCTGGGCACCACGGGACCCGACGACGGTAACGGAAAGGACACGACGACCGGTAGTCGAGGGGGTGGAATCCGCCCGGGTGACGTCCGTCGGACCGCGCCCCAGCACGTCGCGCCGGGTGCCTACCAGGGCCCGTAGACCTGCTCCGCGGTGCGGTCCAGCGCGCGGCACAGCTCGGCCAGGTCCAGCCCCAGCTCCGCCGCGATCGCCCGCACAGTGGCCGCCAGCAGGTACGGCGCGTTCGGCCGCCCGCGCGCCGGGTGCGGCGCGAGGTACGGGGCGTCCGTCTCCACGAGCAGCTGTGACAGCGGCACCTCGTGCAGCGCGGCCCGCAGCGCGGCCGACGACGCGAACGTCACCGGCCCGGCGAACGACAGGTACCACCCCTGCCCGACCGCGAACCGCGCGAGGGCCGCGTCCCCCGAGAAGCAGTGGAAGACCGTCCGCTCCGGCGCACCGTCGCGGGCGAGGACGTCCAGGACCGCCTCGTGCGCGTCCCGGTCGTGGATCTGCACCGGCAGGCCGAGCTCCTTGGCCAGCGCCAGGTGGGCGCGGAAGGCCTCGCGCTGGACGGCTCGGCCACCCTCGCCGGCCCGGAAGTGGTCGAGCCCGGTCTCGCCGATGGCGCGGATCCGCGCCTGCGAGCGCGCGGCCGCCGCGACGCGCGCGACCGCCTCGTCGAGCGGCACGTCGTGGTGCGGCCGGGGGTCGGGGTCCAGGCCGTCCGGCGCGACCTCGCGCACGCCGGCGTGCAGCACCGCCTCGTTCGGGTGGATCGCCACGGCGCCGAGCACCGGGTGGGCCCGCACCGCGGCGAGCGTCCAGTCGACGGCGGGCAGGTCGCAGCCCACGGTGAGCACGCGGTCCACGCCGACGGCGGCCGCGCGGGCCAGCACGTCGGCGACGGTCAGCTCGGGAGCGCCGCCGTCGGCTGCGCCGCCATCGGGAGCACCGGCGTCGGGAGCGGCCGGGGCGGCGCCGTCCGACGCGCGGACGCGCCAGCCCGCCGCATCGGTCTCCGCAAGGACCGCGTCGAGGTGCGTGTGGTTGTCGGGGACGGGGTGGGGCAGCGGCTCCGGGTCCGGCGGCCAGCTCGTGTCCCGCGGTCGCCGCGCCACTCAGCCCTCCCCGGCGGCGCCCCGCAGGCGGTCGAGCTCCGTGGCGACGACCGCGTCGTCGAGCTTGGTGAAGACCGGCGTGGGCTTGTCCACCGGCGTGCCGACGACGACTGGGCGCGACTCCCAGCGCGGCGTCGTGGAGTAGTCGCCGGTGATGACCGGGTACGTCTCCAAGCCGGCACCCGAACCCGGGTCCAGCTCCGTGACGTGCTCGATGCGCGGCATCGGCATGAACTCGCCCTCGCCGCCCAGCACCTGGTGCACCTTGTTCGCCGAGTGCGGCAGGAACGGGGCGAGGAGCGTGTTGCAGTCGCTCACGCACTGGGCGGCGACGTGCAGCACCGTGGCCAGGCGCTCGCGCTGCGACTCGTCCTTCATCTTGTACGGCTCGGTGGTGGACACGTACTTGTTCACCTCGCCGACGACGCGCATCGCCTCGGCGATCGCGGCCCGCTGGCGGTGCCGCCCGATGAGGCCGCCGACGGTGTCGAAGCCGGCCCGGACGGTCGCGAGCACGGCCTCGTCGACGGGCTCGAGGGCCCCCGCCGCCGGGATCTCGCCGAAGCTCTTGGCGATCATCGTCGCCGTGCGGTTGACCAGGTTCCCCCAGCCCGCGACGAGCTCGGAGTTGGTGCGCTGGACGAACTCCGACCAGGTGAAGTCCGAGTCCGAGGTCTCCGGCCCGGCCGCGGAGATGAAGTACCGCAGGGCGTCGGGCTGGTAGCGCGCCAGCACGTCGCCCACGTAGATGACGACGCCGCGGGACGAGGAGAACTGCTTGCCCTCCATGGTGAGGAACTCGCTCGAGACCACCTCGGTGGGCAGGTTGAGCACGCCGTACTCCCCCGGCTCGCCGCCGCGCTCGCCCTGCCCGTTGTAGGCGAGGAGCTCGGCCGGCCAGATCTGGGAGTGGAAGACGATGTTGTCCTTGCCCATGAAGTAGTACGACAGCGCCTCGCTGTCGTTCCACCACTCCCGCCAGCGCTCCGGCTCGCCGGTGCGACGCGCCCACTCGATGCTCGCCGACAGGTAGCCGATCACGGCGTCGAACCACACGTAGAGGCGCTTGGTCGGCTGCTCGCGCCAGCCCTCGAGCGGGATCGGGATGCCCCAGTCGATGTCCCGGGTCATCGCGCGCGGGCGGATGTCCTGGAGGATGTTCTGGCTGAACTTGATGACGTTCGGCCGCCACAGCCCCGTGGCCTCGCGCTCGTCCAACCAGGCGCCCAGGGCCTCGGCGAGCGCCGGCAGGTCGAGGAAGAAGTGCTCGGTCTCCACGAACTGCGGCGTCTCGCCGTTGATCTTGCTGCGCGGGTCGATGAGGTCCGTCGGGTCGAGCTGGTTGCCGCAGTTGTCGCACTGGTCGCCGCGGGCGTCGGTGTACCCGCAGATGGGACAGGTGCCCTCGATGTAGCGGTCGGGCAGGGTGCGGCCCGTCGACGGGCTGATCGCCGCCTGCGTGGTCTGCTCGACCATGTACCCGTTGCGGTGCACGGTCGAGAAGAGCTCCTGGACGGTGCGGTAGTGGTTGCCCGTCGTCGTGCGCGTGAACAGGTCGTAGGACAGGCCGAGGTCCACCAGGTCCTGCACGATGATCGCGTTGTTCTTGTCGGCGAGCTCCTTGGCGGTGACGCCCTCCTTGTCCGCCTGGACCAGGATCGGCGTGCCGTGCTCGTCGGTGCCCGAGACCATGAGGACGTCATGGCCCGCCATCCGCATGTACCGGCTGAAGACGTCCGAGGGGACGCCGAAGCCGGCGACGTGTCCGATGTGACGGGGTCCGTTGGCGTAGGGCCAGGCGACCGCCGAGAGGATGTGGGCCATGGGCCCCGATCCTAGTGAGCGCCGGCGCGGGCTCCCGGGACCGGGTCTCTCGCGTCAGCATCGTCGCCGTTCATGGACCGCCGCACCTGTGACAGGCGTGACCGTTGCGGCGCGTGTGACAGCACTCGTGCCACTCCAGCCCCCAGGAGTCACAGGCGCGGCGGTCCGTGCACGGCTGCGCGGGATGACAGGCCTGCGCGGACCGCACGGACGACCACCTGCGGGTCGCCCACGACATCCCCATAGGTGAAGCGCAGCACCAGGAACCCCCGCGCCACGAGTTCTCGGTCCCGGCGACGGTCAGCGGCGAACTCCCGACGCCCGGAGTGGTACGCGAACCCGTCCAGCTCGACGACCACCCTGCCCTCGACGAGCAGGTCGACGAAGCCGACGTCGGTGATCGGCACGCCCACCTCGACGTGCAGGCCCGCAGCCCGCAGAGCCAGGCGTGCGAGCGTCTCGGTGGGCGACGCGGCACGCCCGTCGGCGAGCCGCAGGACGAGCCGGCAGCCGGCCGGCGCCGTCGCGGGCAGTGCTCGGGCGACCGCCGCCAGCGTGGCCCGGCCCTGGTTCAGCGCGGAGTCGATGCTGACCATCGCCTCCGCAGCCGGAACGCAGAGCAGCATCCGCGCGAGCGCCTCGGGGACGGTCGCGATGACCCTGCCGACGTGCCCACCGCACCGATGACGGACAGCCGGGTAGTCGTCGCGGATCGGCGACGGCCTGTCCCCGCGCGGCCGGGGTACCGCGACGTGTGGCACGTCCGGCGGGACGAGGACCGCGAGTCGGCGGTGCTGCACCGCCGAGACGCAGGTGAGGGCTCCGTTGTGGACCACCGCGGTGACCACCGGGAGCGGCGTCCCCGGCAGCACGTGCACCCCACCGGGCAGTCGCTCGACGGCCCCGCGGCTCACCGCATCGGCCACGCGACGGCGGGGAAAACGCGCCGTCAGATCCGCCAGCCGCGCGGCTCCGTGCCGCGCGGCGAGGAAGCTCACGACGTCGTCGGGCACCCGTCGACCATGACCTCTCCCACCCGGGCCCCCTCGGTCGGCCCTCCGCGGATGTGGACCCCTCGCCATCCACAGGCCTGACCTTCTCCCACGAGGCGCCGTTCCCCTGGGCGCCGCCCGAACGCGGACACCTCCCACGCAGCCACTGCCCCCTGCGCGAGCCCCCATGGGTCCCGGCAGCCCCGTGAGCTGGCGCGGAGCGCCGCACTTGGTACTGATGTGCCCGCTGAGACGCAGGAGCCGTCACTCCGGTCCCGTTGGCCACATCTGTCACAAGAGCGGCGGTGCGTGTACGCGAGGAGAGGAAACCAGTGCGCGGCGGCAGGGTCAGAACGCCGGTGCTCAGAACGGCAGGTAGTAGGAGAGCACGTCCGCGGTCACGGGCGGGAAGAGGGCGCCGAACAGCTCCTCGTCGCCGGCGGCGGTCACGTCCGGCCGTAGCCGCTCCAGGCCCTCGATGCCCCACGGCCCGAAGAGCAGCGCGGGCAGCCAGTCCGGCGCCACCCCGGCCCCGCCGTTGTCCACCGGGTCCTGCAGCGGCCCGCCGACGACGGCCGTCCCCAGCCCGTCCGGCCCCACCGGGAACCGGTAGTGCCGCCGGTAGGTGGACAGCAGGACCTCCTCGCGCTCCAGGCCGGCCGCCGCGAGCCGCGCGGAGAGCACCGGGCGCAGGGCGTCGAGCACCGCCGCGTCGTCCGGGATCCGCACGTAGTACTGCTCGGCGCGGTTCCCGGCCGCCTCCATGAGCGGCTCGCACACCGTGTGCACGCACGTCCCCAGCCGCTCGACGACGCCGACCCGGCCGCTCTCGGACTGGCGCGCCACGGCGCCGAGCAGGTCGGCCACCGCGTCGGCGTCCTGCGCCGTGGCCTCCGCGACGAGCCCGCTGCCGGGGCTGATCCGGCCCGAGCCGACCACGCGCCCGTCCCGCTCGACGACGAGCGTGCGGGTCGCCTCGTGCGCCACGAGCCAGCGCCAGCGCGCCGCCGGGTGCGGCACGGCGAGGTCGAAGCCCGCCTGCGCGACCTCCTGGAGCGCGGCGAGCGCGGGGATGTCGGCCGCCGTCGCCGGCCGCACGACGTCGCCCCGCCCGCCCGCGGGGACGCCCGTCAGCCGGCGCGCGCGCGGCTGCCCGATGGCGTACTCGTAGCCGAAGAGCCGGTAGAAGTACGGGATCCCCACCATCTCCTGGACCAGGTGCCCGCGGCGCGCGGACTCCGCATGCGCCCAGCCCATGAGGGCCCGGACGAGCCCGCGACCCTCGTACGCGGCGTCGGTAGCCACGAGCTCGACCTGCCCCGCGGGCAGCACGACGTCGCCGAGCCGCAGCGTCTCGTCCAGCAGCGTCGCGGTGCTCACCACCCTGTCGCCGTCGACGACGACCGCGGTGGACCGCCAGCCCTCGTCCGGGTCGAGAGCGACGAGCCGCTGGTCGCAGGCGTCGCCGGGCTCGCCGCGACGCTCGAGCAGCTCCCCGATCTGGTCGAGGTCGGCCGGACACGCGGTCCGCAGGACGAGCCCACCGGGCAGGTCGGCGGTCGGTTCAGGGGTCTGCTCGGTGGACACCGGACAACCCTGACATCCCCGACCCGCGGCGACGAGCCTTTTCGATCATCGGTCACGGCGGCAGCATCCGGACCAGCCGGTCGTCGCCGTCGCGCGGGTCACCCCGGCCGTCGGTGTTGTTCGTGAGCAGCCACAGGGCGCCGTCAGGCCCGATGGCGGCGGCGCGCAGGCGCCCGAGCGCGTCGACGAGCACCGCCCGCGGCTCACCCGCGCCGTCGGCCGTCAGGGGGACCACCCACAGCCGCCGGCCGCGCAGAGCCGCGAGGTACACGGCGTCGTCGGTCACCGCGATCCCGCTCGGCGAAGCGTCGTCGGTCGGCCAGACGGCGAGGGGGTCGACGAAGCCCGCGACACCGCCCGCGCCCTCCACCTGCGGCCACCCGTAGTTGCTGCCGGGCGTGATCTCGTTCAGCTCGTCCCACGTGTTCTGGCCGAACTCGCTCGCGAACATCCGCCCGGCCCCGTCCCAGCCGATCCCCTGCACGTTGCGGTGGCCGAGGCTCCACACCGGGCTCCCGGGCGTCGGGTTGCCCGGGGCGGGCGCGCCGTCGGGCGTCAGGCGCAGGATCTTGCCGGCGAGCGAGGCGGGGTCCTGCGAGGCGGGGCGCTCCGTGGCGTCGCCGGTCGTGACGTAGAGCATCCCGTCCGGGCCGAAGGCGAGCCGCCCACCGTTGTGGTTCTCGGCCGCGGGGATCCCGGTGAGCACCGGCGTGAGCGGGCCGAGCGAGCCCGCCAGGCTGTCGAGCTCGCCGCGCACCACCTGGTTGCCGTCCGGGGCCGTCCGGTAGAGGTACACGAGCCCGTCGACGGCGAACTCGGGCGACACCGCGACCCCCAGCAGGCCGCCCTCGCCGCGGGTCACGGTCCCGGACGCCAGCTCGCCCGCGCCCGGCCCGGTCAGCTCGCGCACCCCGCCGGCGTCCAGGAGAAGGACGACCGCCCGGTCGCGCAACGTGACCAGCACCGCGCCCGACGGCAGGAACGCCAGGCCCCACGGCGCGTCCAGCCCCACCAGCACGTCCTGGGGATCGGCGGTGGCGGCGGCCAGCGCGGGCGGCTGCGCCATCGACGGCGGGTCCGGCGGGGCGGCGCGCGTCTCGGCCGGCTCGGGCGTCACCAGCACCACCGACGGCGTCGGCGCGGGCTCCGGCGTCGCGCAGCCCGCCACGAGCGCCGCCGTCGCGAGCGCGGACCACCCACCCGCCCAGCGGACGCGGCGTGCCCTTCGGGTCGCAGCCATGTCGCCATGGTGCGTCGGACCGGACGGCCTGGCCAGGGGTCAGCCCCGGCGCCTGCCGAGGGCTGCCTCGTAGAGCGCGCGCTTGGGCACGCCCGCGCGCTCGGCCACGACGGCGACGGCGTCCTTGAGCCGCTCCCCCTGGTCCGCGCGGACGAGCACCTCGGTCACGAGGTCCGCCACGTCCGCAGGCGGGGCCGGCTGCGCCCCGCCCACGACGACGACGATCTCCCCGCGCACCTCCTCGGCGGCCGCCCAGGCGGCGAGCTCGGCCAGCGGCGCCCGCAGGACCTCCTCGTAGGTCTTCGTCAGCTCGCGGCAGACGGCGGCGGGGCGGTCGGCGCCGAGGCCGTCGGCGAGGCTCGCGAGCGCTGCAGCGAGGCGGTGCGGCGCCTCGAAGAACACCATCGTGCGCCGCTCGCCGGCGAGCTCGGCGACCGCGCGCGACCGCTCCCCCGGCTTGCGCGGCAGGAACCCCTCGAAGGTGAACCGGTCGGTGGGCAGCCCGGCCACGGCGAGCGCCGCCAGGACCGCGCTCGGGCCGGGGACGACGGTCACCGGCAGGCCTTCGGCCGCCGCGGCGCGCACCAGGCCGTAGCCCGGGTCGGACACGGTCGGCATGCCCGCGTCGGACACCACGAGCACCGTGCCGCCGTCGCGCACCACCGCCAGCAGCTCCGCCAGGCGCCCGCCCTCGTTGTGCTCGTGGAAGCTCAGCACCCGCCCGGTGGGCGTCACGCCGAGCCGCCGGCACAGGCCGAGCAGGCGCCGCGTGTCCTCGGCCGCGACGACGTCGGCGCTCGCCAGGGCCGCGAGCAGCCGCGGCGAGGCGTCGTCGGGATTGCCGATCGGCGTGGCCGCCAGCACGACGCGCCCGGAAGTCATGCCCGCCAGGCTAGCGACACCCGTCGACAGCCCTTCGCCACGACCGGCCCCCTACGATGACCGGCGTGACCACCGAGGCACCGCCGGCAGCCGTGGGGGCGCGACTGACGGCGGCGCTCGAGCGGGGCGCCGGCTGGCCGCTCACCCTCGCGGTGACAGCGCTCGCGGCGGCGGTCCGGCTCCCTGCCCTCGACCGCCCCTACCCGCTGGTCTTCGACGAGACGTACTACGTCAAGGACGGCTGGACGCTGGCGACGCTCGGCTACGAGGCCCAGTGGCCGCCCGAGCCGAACCCGGCGTTCGAGGCGGGCCTGTACGACAGCCACCTCGACACCGCGGCGTTCGTCGTGCACCCGCCGGTCGGCAAGTGGCTGATCGGCCTCGGCATGCGCCTGCTCGGGGGCGACGACCGGGTCGGGTGGCGCATCGCCGTCGCCCTGGCCGGGATCCTCACCGTGCTGCTGGTGGTGCGGGCGGGCCGGCGCCTGCTCGGCTCGACGCTCCTGGGCGGTGTCGCCGGCACCCTCGTGGCGCTCGACGGGACGGCCATCGTCGAGTCCCGGGTCGCCCTGCTCGACGGCATCCTGGCCATGTTCCTCATCGCCGCGTTCGCCGCGCTGCTCGTCGACCGCGACCACGCCGCGGCGCACCTGACCAGGCTCGCCGCGGGTCCACCGGGCGCTCCGCCCGGCACGGAGATCATGGACGGCACGCAGGCCGGCTCCGGGTTCGGACCACGGCTCGGTCTGCGGCCGTGGCGTCTGCTCGCCGGCGTGCTGCTCGGCCTGGCCCTGGGCACCAAGTGGTCGGCCCTGTACTTCGTCGCGGCCTTCGGCCTGCTGTCCGTCGGGTGGGACGCGGCGGCGCGGCGACGCGCGGGGGTGCGCCGGTGGTGGCAGGGCACCCTGCTGCGCGACGCGCTGCCCGCCTTCGCCTCGCTGGTCGGCGTGGCCGCCGCCGTGTACGTCGCCACCTGGACGTCGTGGTTCGCCAGCGCCGGCTCCTACGGTCGGCAGTGGGCCGCGAGCCAGCCCGGCGGCAACGCGGTGACGGACGCCATCGGGTCCTGGTGGCACTTCCACGCCCAGATCTGGAACTTCCACACGACGCTCGAGGCGGAGCACCCGTACTCCGCCTCTCCGCTCGGCTGGATCGTGCAGTGGCGGCCGACGTCGTTCTTCTACGAGTCCCCCGAGCCGGCCGGCACCCTGTGCGGCGCGGAGCGGTGCGCCCAGGCGGTGACGTCGCTCGGCAACCCGTTCGTGTGGTGGCTCGCCGCGATCGCCCTGGTCGCCGCCATCGTGCTCGTGGTGCGCCGGCGCGACCTGACGCCCGTGCCGCTCCTCGTCGGCGTCGCGGCCGGGTGGCTCCCCTGGTTCGCCTACGCGGACCGCCCGATCTTCGCGTTCTACGCGGTGGCGTTCCTGCCGTTCCTGGCGCTCCTGCTCGCGTGGGCCGCCACAGCGCTGTGGCGGTGGTCCCGCGACGACGACGGGCTGCGCCGGTTCGTCGTGCTCGGCTACGTGGTGGCCGCGGTGCTCGTGGTCGGCGCGGCGGTGTTCTTCTACCCGGTCTGGACGGGCCAGGTCATCACGTTCGAGCAGTGGCAGCTGCGCCAGTGGCTGCAGAGCTGGGTCTAGGCCCCCTCAGCCGTCCGAGCCGTCCGAGCCGTCTGAACCGTCCGAGCCGCGTCAGCCCGGCCCGGGCCGCTCCGCGAGTGCCCCGCGGTGCCACGGCAGCCCCTGGGCGTCCCACCGCGGCGTGATGTGCCGCAGGCGGGCCGTGAAGCCGTGGAAGGCGGTCCTGGCGCCCGGTGACCACGCGACCTCGGCGACCGCGGCCAGCCTGGGCAGGAGCAGCCCGAACAGGTCCTTGGGCGTGCGCACGTTCTCGGTCCAGATCGCCGCCTCGACGCCCGCCACGGCCGACTCGGGGACCCCCAGGAGCGCCACCGGGTCCCACTCGTAGGCGCGGCGCAGGTCGATGAAGCCCGCCCAGTCGCTGCCCACGGGCGTGCTGGGGTCGTAGCGCATGTCCAGGTAGAGGCGGGACGCGGGCGAGAAGACCAGCCGGATGCCGGCGTCGAGCGCGGCCGTGAGCGACGCGTCGGCCGGGCGCTCGTCCCAGTACTGCACGAGCGACCCGGGCGGCAGCGACGTCCGCAGGGCCTCCTGCCAGCCGACGACCGTCTTGCCGGCGGCGGCGACGACGCGGGCCGCGTGCCCGACGAGGTGGTCGTACTCGGCGGCGTGCATCGTCAGGGCCTCGTCCCCGCCGATGTGCACGTACGGCCCGGGCGTCATCTCCGCGATGTCGGCGAGGACGTCGGACACGAACGGGATGGTCGCGGGCAGCTCGGCGTGCAGGCGGGAGAACCCCACCCCGACCCCCGTGTAGGCCGGCCTGCCCTCCCCGCCCGGCGTCAGCTCGGCGCACGCGTGCAGCGCCGCGTTGACGTGCCCCGGCAGGTCGATCTCGGGCACCACGGTGATCCCGCGGGCCTCGGCGAACGTCACCAGCGCGGCGAACTGGCCCGCGGTGAGGAAGCCACCGGGGTCGCCCCCGACGGCGGTCCGGCCCGAGACCTCCGCGAGCGAGGGGTGCGACGGCGACTCGATCCGCCAGCCCTGGTCGTCGGTCAGGTGCAGGTGCAGCACGTTGAGCTTGAGGGAGTAGAGCAGCCCCACGATGGTCCGCAGGGTCTCCGGGCCGAACCAGTGCCGGGCGACGTCGACGCACAGGCCCCGCCACGCGAAGCGCGGGTGGTCGACCACGAGCACCGGCGGCACGAGGACGCCGTCGTCGACCGGGTGGGCGAGCTGCTCGAGGGTCGCCAGGCCGCGCAGCAGGCCGCGCGCGTCGAGCGCGCTGACGACGACGCGGTCGGCGTCCACCTCGAGCCGGTACGCCTCCGCGGCCAGCTCGGGTGCGAGGTCGCGCGGCACCGGCAGCTCGGCCGGGTCGACGACGATCCGCAGCTCGACGACGTCGGTGTCACCCTCGCGCCCCACGCCGATGGGCGCGCCGAGGTCGTAGCCGATCCGCGCCGCCAGCAGCACCGCCGTCTCGACCGCCGCCGGGTCGTCGCCGACCACGACCCGCGTCGTCGCGGTCGCACGGAAGGGCCTGCCCCTGCGGCGCTCACCGCGCACGGGCACAGGTACCACTGGCAGGTCCATGGAACAGGCCTCCGGCGACGGCGGAGGAGGGGTTCCGTCGTCAGGGCCAGGCTATCCACCGCCGCGCCGCCCACGGCCCAGACATGACGAAGGCCCCCGAAGGGGCCTTCACCTGGTGGAGCTGAGGGGATTCGAACCCCTGACCTTCTCATTGCGAACGAGACGCGCTACCAACTGCGCCACAGCCCCAGGAAGCGGGTACAAGGGTAGCACCCGCAAGACGGTGGTCGAACCCGTGCGGCACGGCCCCGAGGCCGGCCTGCTGCACCGGCCTCGCCGGCCCTCGGGCCGTCCGGACCTGCTACTCGCCCGACGCGCGGCGCCGGGCCAGCACGGCGTCGAGGTCGAACCCGGCGGTGACCGCCGCCGGCTCCTCGGCCACCTCGCGGCCGGTCTCCTCCCGGCCGGTCTCCCCCATGGCTGCGGCAGCCTCCGCGACGTCCTGCTCGTCCAGCACGAGCGGGGCCGGGTCCGGACGACGGACCGCGGGCTTGAGGGAGTACGTCGGGCGCGGGACCGGGACCGGCGCCCACGTCGGCGTCTCCTCGACGTCCGTCGCGACCTCGGCCACGGGCGCCTTCTCGGCGGCCCTCTCGGCCGGCACCCGGGCAATGACCTCGGTCGACGCCTCGGACGGACGGTGCGCGTGCCCGACGGCCGTCGGACGCGTCGAGCGCGGCACCGCGGCCCGCGCGGCCGCACCGGCCGCCCACGCGGCGTCCGCGCGCCGCCCCGCGACGACCGCCTGCCGGCCGAGCCCGAGCACGCTCACGAACAGCGCGGAGGGCACCAGGCCGAGGGCGATCAGCCCGCCCGCGACGACGCCGGCCCAGCCCGCGACCGCGAGCACGAGGAGCGTGGTGGCCAGGATCGCCCGACGGCGCGCTCCCGCGCGTCGGCGAGCCAGGTAGGCAGCGCGGGCCGCGCGCTCCGCCGCGGTGCGGCGAACGGCGTCGGCCACGACCCTGTCGGCAAGCCCGTGCGGCCGGTCCACTGACCCACCTCCTCGTCGCGGCGGGTGCAGGAGCACCCGTCCCTGGTTCGCGGCGACGTGCCGCCGTGCCCCCGGTTCCGTCCCCGCCACCCGCACCACCCGCAGCCGCTCGGAGAACCTGTCCTCGGTCCGGCACTCGGCGAGCTGCTGGCGGTACCGCAGGCGGTGCGGCACCAGGTATGCGATCCACAGGACCGCCACGGCGACCAGGAGGACGCCGGCGGTCTGGCTCACGTCACGACGGTAGGTGGCCGGACGAGCCCGGGGGCGGACCGGGCGCGGCGTGTCGGACGCGCGAACTACACCTGTGTGGTTCTGGTGCGCCGCCAGCGCGCCACCAGCCCGCCCGGCACCTCCTCGGCGGTCACCGCGAAGGTCCGGTGGTCCCGCCACCCGCCCTGGATGTGCAGGTAGCGCTCGCGCACGCCCTCCTCGCGCAGCCCCAGCTTCGCGACGACGCGCAGGCTCGCCGCGTTCTCCGGGCGGATCGCGATCTCCACCCGGTGCAGCCCGACGGGCCCGAGGCAGTGGTCGACGGCGAGCGCGACGGCCGTCGGGATGATGCCGCGGCCGGCCACGTGCTCGCTGACCCAGTAGCCGACGCTCGCCGAGCAGAGCGACCCGCGCGTGACGGACGCGACGGTGAGCTGCCCCACGAGCTCGCCGGCGTGCACGACGGCGAACGGCAGCGTCTCGCCCGCGCGCGCCTGCCGGGCGAGGACCCGGGCGTACGCCGCGAACGTGGGTGGGCGCCCGCGCGGCGGTTCCGGCGCGGTGGCCTCCCACGGGCGCAGCCACTCCTCGTTGCGGGCGCGCAGGGAGAGCCAGTCCGGGCCGTCGGAGCGGCGCAGCGGCCGCAGGAGGACGTCGCCCTCCCGCAGCTCCACGGGCCACCCGCGCGCCACGTCAGCCCTCCAGCACCAGGCAGGAGACGAGGTCACCCGCCGCGACCATCGTGGTGTCCTCGGGGACCACGACGAGCGCGTTCGCGCGGGCCAGCGCCGCCAGCGACTCCACGCCGGGCTCCAGCGGCGTCGCCGTGTAGCCCTCCCCCGGTGAGCCGACGACCGTCGCGGGGACCACCTGCGTCAGGCCCGCGGGCGACGCCCAGGCACGCGCCACCGCCGCGCGGACGTTCGGCCGGTACAGCGTGACCTGCCCGGCCATCGCGCGGAGCGCGGGGCGCAGGAACATCTCGAAGGTGAGCAGCGCGTCCACGGGGTGCCCGGGCAGCGCCGCCACGATGACGCCGGGCGCGCCGTCGTCCACCGGCAGGACGGCGCCCGGCACGACGCCGAAGCCCATCCGTCCGCCGGGCGTCATCGCCACCTGGTCCACGCGCACGTCCGGCAGGCCGGCGAGGACGTCCCCCACGGTGTCCCACGGCCCCGCGGACAGGCCGCCGACGAGCACCAGCAGGTCCGCGCGGACGAGCTGGTCGGCGACCACCTCGCGCAGCACCGCGCGGTCGTCGGGCACCGGGCCGACGCGGACCGCGGCGGCACCCGCCTCGCGCGCCGCCGCGACCAGGGCGTGCGCGTCGGCGTCGTGCACCGTGCCGTCCCGGAGGCGGCGGCCGGCCTCGACGAGCTCGTCGCCGATCGTCACCACCACGACGCGCGGCGTCGGTCGCACCCACAGGCGGCTCCGCCCGACGGCGGCGGCCAGCGCCAGGTGCCGCGGTCCGACGCGGGTCCCCGCGGCCAGCACCGTGCTCCCGGCCCGGGCGTCCTGGCCGGCCTGCCGCACGCCCTCCCCGGGCGCGACGGCGGCCCGCAGGGCGACCTTGGCGCGGCCCCGGTCCGACGCCTCGAGCGGCACGACGGCGTCCGCCCCCACGGGCAGCGGCGCGCCGGCGGCGACGAGGACCGCCGTCCCCGGCACGTGCCGCAACCGGCTGCCGGTCACCGGCACGTCGTCCACGACGGGCAGCTCGCCGGCCCCGCGGGCGTCCGCCGCGAGCACGGCGTAGCCGTCCCGGTCGGCCATCGGCACGACCGGGACGTCCGCCTCGGCCACCACGTCGCGGGCCACGATGCAGCCGTCCGCGTCCGAGAGCACGACGTCCAGCGGGGGCATCGGCGCGGCGGCCGCCAGGACCGCCGCGAGCTGGTCCGCGACGGACCTCACTGCCAGCTGTCCACGTACTCCACGAGCCAGTCCCGCAGGTCCGGACCGAGGTCGGGGCGCTCGCACGCGATCTGCACGACGGCCTTGAGGTAGTCCAGGCGGTCGCCGGTGTCGTAGCGACGGCCCCGGAAGATGACGCCGTGCACCCCGCCGCCCTGCTCGGCGGGCAGGCCCGCGAGCGTCGCCAGCGCGTCGGTCAGCTGGATCTCGCCGGCGCGCCCCGGCTCCGTCGTCTCGAGGATGTCGAAGACCGCGGGGTGCAGCACGTACCGGCCGATGACCGCGAGGTTGCTGGGCGCACGCGCGGGGTCCGGCTTCTCGACGAGCCCGGTCACGCGCACGTGGTCCTCGACGTCGCCGGCGAGCGGCGCGATCTCCGCGCACCCGTACGCACCGACCTGCTCCGGCTCGACCTCCAGCAGCGCCACGACGGAGCCGCCGACCCGCTCCTGCAGCTCGATCATCTCGGTGAGCAGCGGGTCGCGCTCGTCGATGAGGTCGTCACCCAGCAGCACCGCGAACGGCTCGTCGCCGACGTGGTGGCGGGCGCACAGCACCGCGTGCCCGAGTCCCTTGGGCTGACCCTGACGCACGAAGTGCACGTTGGCGAGCTCGGTCGACCGGCGCACCTGGGCGAGGCGGTACTCGTCGCCCTTCGCCTCCAGGATGCTCTCCAGCTCCGGCACCGCGTCGAAGTGGTCGTCGAGGCTGCGCTTGGAGCGGCCCGTGATCATCAGGACGTCGGCCAGACCAGCGCGGGCGGCCTCCTCGACCACGTACTGGATCGCCGGCTTGTCGACGATCGGGAGCATCTCCTTGGGCGTGGACTTGGTGGCGGGCAGGAACCGCGTGCCCAGGCCCGCGGCGGGGATCACGGCTTTGCGGATGGTCATGTCTGGCAGGCTAGCGGCCCGGCGCGCCGCGGGCCCCACCAAGGGCGGAGATGTCGCGCATCGGCGCGCCGACGGCCGTCTCACCCGCACCCCCGGGTGCGCCCTGGAGCCGAGCCGACGAACTCTTTGCCATGATGTGACCATGAGCACGTCCGACCAGCCGTACCCCGAGCACCAGTCCGGGCTCGAGGTCTACGAGGTCAAGGAGGAGCTCCGGCGGGCGCTGCGCGCGCGGCGCGCCAAGCTGACGCCGCGCGCTCTCGAGGCGGCGGGCCTGGGCCTGGCGAAGGTGGTCGCGGGCGTGCCCGCCGTCGCCGAGGCGACGTGCGTGGCCGCCTACGTCTCGCGGCCGACCGAGCCGCCCACCACCCCGCTGCTCGACCGGCTCGCCGCGCGCGGCACCCAGATCATGCTCCCCGTGCTCGGCGCCGGCCTGCGCCGCGACTGGGCGTGGTACCGCGGACCCGGCGACCTGCAGGTCCGCGCACCCGGGCGGCCCGCCGAACCGGCCGGCCCGACGCTCGGCGCCGACGCGCTCACCGAGGTCCGCGCCGTCATCGCGCCGGCGCTGGCGGTCGACACCGACGGCGGCCGGCTGGGCCAGGGCGGCGGCTGGTACGACCGCGTGCTGCGGCACGCCCCCGCGGACGCCCTCGTCGTCGCCGTCGTCTTCGACGAGGAGGTCTACGACGCCGTGGTCCGGCCGCTCCCGCGCGAGCCGCACGACCGCCTCGTCGACATCGTCGCGACCCCGTCCGGGTGGCGCTGGCTCAGGACGCCGGCCGGAGCGTGAGCTCGCGGCCCGCGGCGTCGCGGACGGCGTCGGGCGTGAACGGCCAGGGGAAGGTGTCGCCGTGCGCCCAGGCGTCGAACTGGTCCGTGTAGTGCACGCTGCCGGGGTGCCCTGAGGTCCCGGTCACCGTGACCCAGGTGGACGCGTCGAGGTCGCCCAGGTCCACGACCATGCGCATCGCCGGACCCGCCGTGACCGCGAAGGAGCCGCTCGCCGCGTCCCACGCCGTGGCGTTCACGATGGACGACCCGCCGGGCACCGCGAGGGGCTGCGGGTTGACGAGTTCGCGCACGGGTGCGGGGATCCCGCCGCCGCCGAGGACGGCGTGCTGCGGCGCGGCCGTGTGCAGCCGCCCCCACTCCCAGTCCCGCACGTCCTTGCCCAGCTGCACGGTCAGCTCGAGGCGCGCCGTCTCGAGCGCGCGGGACAGCAGCTCGTCCCGGCTCTCGACGACGTTCACCGTCGTGCGGTCGTCCCACCAGGGGTTGTCGGGGTCGCCGAGGAGGTTCACCACCACCTGGAGCCACCGGCTGCCGCCGTTCGGCCAGACGCTCTCGGGCAGGTCGTCCTGGAAGGTGAGCTCCAGCAGCGTCGACCAGACCGCCGCGAAGTAGGCGGCCGCCGACGAGTCCGCCGTCTGCCGGCCGTCCCAGTCGCGCAGCAGGTCCACGGCCTCCTCGGTGAACTCGTCCGCGACCGGCGCACCGAGCAGCGCCGGCACCAGCTCGTCGGCGAACGGGCTCCAGGTGTCGAGCTGCATCTGGTTCGTGAGCTCGACGTCGATCGGCGTGCCCGCCTCGATCGCCTCGTCCAGCAGGGTCCGGATGCGCTGGGACCGGTAGCCGTAGTCCCAGTCGTTCGTCAGGAACGGGCCGGAGCCCGCCACGGCCTGGTTCGCGGCGACGACGTAGCCCTCGGGCGGGTCCTGAACGGCAGGCAGGTCCTGCGGGGTCACGAAGCCCTGCCAGTCGTAGCGCGAGTCCCAGCCGGGCCGCGGCCAGGAGCCGTCGGACGGCACCGGGCCGTCGGTGACCCGCTGGCGGATCGGGATCAGCCCCGGCGCCTGGTAGCCGATGTGGCCGTCGGTCGACGCCCAGACGATGTTCTGCGCGGGGACGGCGAACGCCGCGGCCGCCGCCGCGACGTCGGCGGCCCCGGCCGCGGTGTTGAGCCGGAACACGGCGTCCGCGGTCCGGCCGGGGGTCAGGGCGGTCCACGCGAGCGCGACCTCGGTGCGTCCGCCGCGCCCGCCGGTCGGCGTCGGCGACCCGGCCAGGGAGGCGATGTCGAGGACGTCGCTGACGAGGGGCCCGTGGTCGGTGGCGCGCACCTCGAGCTCGACGGGGTCGCCGCCGTTGACCTCGATCACCTCGGTGCGGACGTCGAGCGCCTTGCGCTCGCCGTCGTACAGGTAGGTGCCCGTCTCGTCGTCGACGCGCTCGAGGAAGAAGTCGGTGACGTCCGCGCCCATGTTCGTCAGACCCCAGGCGAGGTCGGCGTTGTGCCCGATGATGACGCCCGGGAACCCCGCGAACGTGAAGCCGGCCACGTCGAACGGGCACTGCGGGCCGACGTCGGCGCAGCGCAGGCCCATCTGCATGAAGACCCCCGGCGCGGAGATCGCCAGGTGCGGGTCGTTGGCGAGGATGGGCGCACCGCTCGCGGTCAGGTCGCCGGAGACGACCCACGAGTTGGAGCCGACGCCGTCGCCCTCCCCTACGAGGGTCGGGATCGCGTCGAGCGCCGCCTGGGCGTCGGCGAGCGCCCGCTCGAGGTCGGCCGGCAGCACGGCGTTGCCGGTCGACGCGACGTCGGACCCGTCCGCCTCCGCGGCCACGATCGACAGGTGCTCGTCCGCGGGGTAGCGCGGGAAGAGCTCGTCGACCCGGGCGACGTCGCGGACCGTCGTGTACGTGAGGCCGCGGGCGAGCTCGTCGTCGTAGTTGGCGCGCAGGTCCCAGGCCATGGCCTTGAGCCAGGCGAGGGAGTCGACCGCGTCCCACGGCTCGGGGTGCGCGACGTCGACCTGGAGCCCCAGCACCGTGTACTCGACGGCGAGCTCCTCGGCGCTCCTGCTGTCCAGGTAGGCGTTGACGCCCTCGGCGTAGGCCTGGAGGTAGCGGCGCGTCGACTCGTCGATCAGGCCCAGCTCCTGCTCGGCGACGTCGCGCCAGCCGAACGTGCGGATGACCTTGTCGGCCGCGAGCGCGTCCTCGTTCTCGCCGACCAGCTCCGACAGGCGACCGGCGGTGACGTGCCGGCGGTAGTCCATCTCGAAGAAGCGGTCCTGCGCGTGCACGTAGCCCTGCGCGCGGAACAGGTCCTCGGCCGTGGCCGCCTCGATGGTCGGCACGCCCCGCGCGTCGCGCAGCACCGACACCTCGGCGGTCAGGCCCGGCAGGTCGGCGCTGCCGGCGTGGTCGGGCAGGGGCCGGCGCACGACCGCGGCGGCCACGGCGACCAGCGCCACGAGGGCGAGCACCACGACCAGGGCGACGACGATGAGGACGCGCAGCGCACGGCTTCGGGGCACGCTGCGAGGGTAGCCGCTCGGGCCGCGCCCGGCCGGGCGGGTCCGGCCGACAGGCCCGGCCGGCGGGCCCGGTGAGCCGGCCCTGGCGGGTCGTCCGGCGGGTCGTCCGGCGGGTCGTCCCGGCGGACGGGAATGCGACGGGCCCCGCGAGCGTCGTACCATTGGCACTCGGATGAGCCGAGTGCCAGGCCGGGCGAGCACCCCGCCGGGCCGACCTGTCGAGCTGACCTGGAGGGACAGTGCCGACGTACTCCTACGCGTGCACCGCGTGCGGGCACCGCTTCGACGCCCAGCAGGCATTCACGGACGCCTCGCTGACCGAGTGCCCGGAGTGCTCCGGTCGCCTGCGCAAGCTCTTCGGTGCCGTGGGCGTCGTCTTCAAGGGCTCCGGCTTCTACCGGACCGACTCGCGGTCGTCGGGCAAGACGGCGTCGATCCCGGCCTCGTCCAGCAGCTCGTCCAGCAGCAGCTCGTCCAGCAGCAGCTCGTCCAGCACGCCGTCGACGTCGAGCACCTCGACGCCCGCCGCGAGCGCCCCGGCCGCGTCGGCCTGAGCCCCACCGGCAACCCGGCCACCTGAGGTCGCGGCCGCCACTCCACCGCGTCCGACTCTCCACCGCGTCCGGCGCCCCCTGCCCGTCCCCAGCCCCTCCGGGCCGCCACGCTCCCTGCCCGACGCCGGCCCTAGCGTCCCCGGGTGACCTCGCCCCGGCTGCCCCTCGCGCTCCGCGTCCTGGCCTGGCGCGTGCGCCCCGCGGTGCTCGCCCTCGGCCTCGTCGCCGCGTGCGCGCTCGCCGCGCGCGCCGCGGCACCGCCCCCCGCCCCCACGGTGCCCGTCGTCGTCGCCGACGACGACCTCAGCGCCGGCGACGTGCTCACCGCGGAGGACCTGCGGACCGTGCGGCTCCCCCGCTCCGCCGCGCCGACGGGGGCCGTGCCGCACGCCGACTCCCTCGTGGGCGAGGCGCTCGCGGTCGACGTGCCCCGCGGGCTGGTCGTCCTGCCCGCGCACCTGACGCGGTCCCGGTTCGCCACCGCGGCGCCGGACGGGACCGTCGCCGTCCCGGTGCACCTGGCCGACGCCGCGGTCGCCGCGTTGCTGCGGCCTGGGGACCGCGTCGACCTGGTCTCCGGCGGGCTCGACGGCTGGCCCGGCGAGGACGGACCCGCCGTCCTGGCCGCGTCAGCACTCGTCCTGGAGGTCCTCACCGAGGACGACGCGGGCGACGGCGGCGTCGGGCTGCTGGGCTCCGGGACCGCCGCAGACACGGACCCGCTCGTCGTCGTGGCGGTGCCGGCGGAGGACGGGCACCGCATCGCGGCCGCCGCAGGGGGCTCCCTCGGGGCCGTCCTGGTGCAAGGATCCTGACGAGTCAGGGCGAACCGCCCGGCTGGAGCACCGGAAGGGGTGGCGGGGATGATCAACGGCTTCAAGCAGTTCATCTTGCGGGGCAACGTGGTGGACCTGGCGGTGGCGGTCGTCATCGGCGCCGCCCTCGGCGCGGTCGTCACCTCGATCGTCGAGAACATCATCACGCCGCTCCTGGCGGCGCTCGGCGGGGTGCCCGACGTGTCGGGGCTGTGGACCTTCACGATCAACGAGGCGGTCTTCTCCCTCGGCGCGGTCATCGCCGCGATCGTCAACTTCCTCTTCATCGCGGCCGCCGTGTACTTCGTCATCGTCATGCCGATGAACAAGCTCGCCGAGCGTCGCAAGAAGGGCGTCGAGCCCGAGCCCAAGGCGCCGGCCGAGGACGTCCTGCTGCTGCAGGAGATCCGCGACCTCCTGGCTGCGCGCCGGGACGTCTGACGCCCGTCACTGGGGCGAGGGCGCACGGCGGTGGGCATCAGCCCCGCCGCGTCAGTCCTTGCCCCAGTGCGGCGGGACCTCGCGGCGCAGGCGCTCGCCGTCGTCGGGCTCGGGGCGGTCGCCCCAGCCGAGGTCCGCGTCGTCCGACGTCGGGGAGATCACCGGCTGCTCCCGGCCCGGGCGCACCGCCCGTCGGTGCCGGCGCGGCCGGCCGGCCGCGGGCGTGGGCGTGGGCGCGTCGGTCGCGGTGGGTTCCGCGGGCGGGACCGCCGCAGGGCTCTCGGTACCCGCCCGGTCCCAGTCGTCGCGGCCGTTCATCGCGACCGGCGGACCGCCGCGTCGACGGCCTGGTCGACCCTGCTGCCCCGGCGCTTGATGCCGAGCTCGGCGCGCAGTGCGGTCGCCAGCTCGACGTCGCCCCGCGGGACGCCGTCGGACGCGATCCACGCGACCATGTCGTCGAGCTGGTCGTCGGTGTAGGCGCTGATGGGAAGGCCGACCTCGACGTCGGGGCGCGGGCCGCGGGCCGGCGGGACGTCGAACAGTCCCGGCTGCTCGACGGCCGGCGCTGACGCGTCCCCGGACTCGTCCAGGGGCGACGATTCCTCTGCCGACGTCGCCTCAGCCGCCGCTGCCTCCTCGACGACCGGACCGGTGCCCGTGACGGGCAGGCCGACCTCGGCGGTGTCGCCGTCGTCCAGACCGATGGGCGCCGCCGGCAGCGGCGGGCGGGCGCCCGGCTTCGGCGTCGTCGCGGCAGCGACGCGGGCGGCCTCGGCCTCCCGGGCCAGCTCGGCGGCCGCGGCCGCCTGGGCCTGCGCCAGCGCGTGGCGCGCCTCGATCACCGTCGCGCACACGGCGTCGGCCTCGGCCTGCGGGTCCAGGAACGCGGCGGCGGACCACACCTGCGCCACGCTCCAGCCCAGCCGCTCGAGCCGCTGCGGCACCTGGCGGTCGCGCACCCGCACGCTCGGCTCGGCGACGTAGGCGTCGTCGTCGGTGAGCACCGCGACGAGCATGCGGTCGGGCACGTCGGGGTGGCCGACGACCAGCGGGATCCGGTAGCCGTCGCCGGGGCCGTGGTCGACGTCGACGAGCAGGCCGGCGCGCCACAGGCGCTCGGCGAGGTCCAGGACCAGCCGGTCCGGGTCGGCGCCGGCGTGCGGCGCGGGCCGACCGGCCGGGCCGCCCGCGGAGCGGCGCTCGACGAGCGCGAGCAGCTCGGCGAGCAGCAGCGCCCCGGGCGTCTTGAGCCGATCGACGTCCAGGTCGCCGGCAGCGAAGCAGCTCACGAGGGTCAGCCGCTCCCGCACCGTGGTGAGGGCGTCGACCAGAGCGGCGTCGCCGCCGTCGTCGGTGAGCGGACCGAACCGGTGCAGCACCCGGCCGTGCGGCGTGCGGCCGAAGCCGACCGAGAGGATGACGTCGTCGCGCAGCAGCCCCTGGGTCGCGCCCACGAGGGCGACCGTGAAGGGCTCGGGCCGCTCGGGCGCCACCAGCCGCATGACGGCCGGGTCCTCCGTGGCCAGCGAGGCGACGGCGTCGCGCACCCGCTCCGCGTGCGCCCGCGACGCGGTGACGACGGCGAGGGACGCCGACGGGCGGGTCCGCGCGTGCTCGGCCACGAGCTCGACCACGCGCGCCACCTCGGCGGCCGTGCCCTCGACGAGGCCGGCGTCGTCGGGCATGCCCGTGCCGTCGACGACCTCCAGCCGCAGCAGCCCTGCGTCGGACGGCAGCGGCGTCGGGCGCAGCCGGTCGCCGTAGCCGTGGGCGGCCAGGAAAGCGGTGAGCGCGGGGTCGCGGCGCGCCGCGTCGGCGCGCAGGGCGACGGTCGGCAGCAGGGGCGCGAGGGCGGCCAGGGCGCTGCCGGCGGGGCACCGGCTGTCGCCGACGACGAGCACCTGCCGGCCGCGGGCCAGGGCCGGGACCACCTCCTCCAGCGGGAGGTGGCCCGCCGCGTCGACGACGACGAGGTCGGTGTCGCGGCGGGGCGGCAGCAGGTGCGGCACCATCATCGGCGACGCGACGATGCACGGGCGCAGGTGGCGGGCGACCGCCGGGTAGCGCTCCACGGCCTGACGCAGGGTGCCGAAGCGTCCCTCGACGATCTCGGCGAACAGGTCCTGGGTCGCCGTCTCGGCGAGCGCCATCCGCGCGAGCACCGACGACCGGGCCGACGCGCGGGCCAGCACGGCCCGGTCGGCGAGCAGCCGCTCGTCGAGCGCGCGGAACTCCGCGACCAGCCGGGCCAGCGTGACGCCGTCGTGCCCCGCGAGGGCCGGGTCCTCGGTGAGGATGAGCTCGAAGACGGTGCTCCACCAGGCGAGCTCGAGCTCCGCGGCGACCACCCCGGCCGTCACGCGGCGCGCGGCCAGGTCGGCGAGCAGCCCCCCGAGGCCCCGCTGCTGGAGGCTGCGCAGGAGCGCCGTCCGCTCGGGCAGCGTGTCGAGGGCCTCACGGTCGGCGCGCAGCCGGCCGAGCCGCAGCTCCAGCTCGTCCCACGTGAGGCTGGGCAGGTCGCCGCCGCCGGCCGTGGGCGCGAGGACGTCCGAGAGCGCGTCGAGGTCCGCGCGCGTCTCCCGCTCCTCGAGCTCCAGCGCCGCGAGGCCCTCCGGGATGCGGGGCCAGCCCCCGGCGGGGCAGTGCGCCCGCCAGATCTCGCGCTGCTCGGCCGCCTCCAGGAGCGCACCGTGCAGGTCGGCCACCGGCCGTCCCGGGCGCAGCATGTCCTTGGCCTGCTTGCGCAGGCGCCGCCGCACGGAGCCGCTCATCGCGATGCCGCGCTCGGCCCGCCAGGCCGGCGTGGCCGTCGCGGCGACGAGGTCGGCGGCCGACCGCTCGAAGACGACCGGGCGGAAGACGTCGAGGGCGGCGCGCACGCCCTCGAGCATCGAGAGCTGCTCGGTCCACGCGGCCGGCGTCGCCGCCGGCACGAGACCGGTCTCCTCGGCCACCCGCGTCGCCTCGGCGCGCATCTGCGGGAGCGACTGGTTGAGCAGGTGGTCCAGGCGGCGCAGCGCGGCCTTGGCCCGGTCGGGCGTCGGCAGGTCCGCGCCGTACCAGGGCGAGGCCTGGGCGGCCGGCGAGAACGCGCCGAGGGTGGCGACCCGCACGAGGTCGGTGCCCGCCTGCGCCCGGATCTCCCCACCGAGCGCCTCGGCCACCGGCGGTGTGAGCCGCACGCGCGTCGCCGGCGCAGGCCGGGTCGAGGTCAGCCGCGCGAGCGCCTGGAGCGCGTCGTACGCGGAGCAGTCCCACGGTGCCCGCACGCGGTGCAGCGCGGCGATGTAGCGCTGCAGGCGCGAGCGGCGGTCGAGCAGCTCGCGCTCGACGATGGCCACCTTCTCGGCATCCACCGCCACGGGCTCGGTGGTCATCGCGCCCAGCAGGCGCTGACCGGCCTGCTCGCGCCAGCCGGAGCGCGGGGCGACGTCGAGCACGACGTCGTCCAGGCCGAGCGCGCGCAGCCGCTCGGTGACCGCCTCGGCCGCGCGCCGGTGGCCCGCGACGTACAGCACGGTGCGCCCCGCCGCGGTGGCGTCGGCGACGACGGCGGCGACCGTCCCGGCGACGTCGCTGCCCGGCGGGGCGTCGACGAGCACGTGGTGGCCGGCGCCCAGCGCCTCGAGGACGTGCAGCTGCGCGGGGTCGAGGTCGCCGACGCCCTCCTCGTCGGGGGCGCGGTCGCCGGACGGGCGCGGCGGGAGCGGGTGGGCGAGCGCCGCCGCGGCCCGCTCGTCGCCGGCGAGCGCGGCGACGACCTCGTGCTCGGTCAGCTGGGGCGCGAGGGCGTCGAGGTCGTCGACGAGGCTCTGCTCGGGGTGCACGAACGTGCCGACCAGCAGGCGGTCGTCGAGCTGGAAGTCCTCCAGGAGGGTCTCGCCGAGGCCGCGCAGGCGGTCGAGCGCCGGCCGCGGGTCGAATCCCGAGGGTCCGAAGGCGCCGCGGGCGAGCGCGAGCGGGTCGAGCAGCGCGCCGCGCTGCCGCAGCGCCACCGCGAGCAGCGGGTTCACCTCGAGCGACGGCTCGAGGGCGAGGTCGATGTCCGGCTCACCGGGGTGCGGGGCGACGGTGACGGGCCGCAGGAGGACCGGGGCGTGCAGGGTCCGCGTACGCCGCCGGCCGGGGCGCGGCGTGGTGCGGGCGCCGGTGCGTACCGCCGGCGGTGCGACGAGCGGGATGGGCGCGGTCGTGGCGTCGGGCTCGGTGATCCGCGGCCCGCGCGCGTTCCCGGACACGAGCACGGCGGGACCGTCCGCCCGTTCCGCGGCCGGCCCGGCCCCGGCGGCCGCCGCCGCGGGCGCGGTCCGCTCCCCCGTCCGCGGGGTCGTGGACTCGTCGGGGACGACGGCGTCGGCCTCGGCCTCGGGCACGTCGTCGACGAGCTCCTCCACCCACGTCGCGACGCCGATGGCGAGGAAGGTCGAGGCGATGCCGTAGCGCTGGGCGTGCTCGTCCGCGCGTCCGGCGACCGAGCGGGCACGGCGGCGCGCCGCGGTGAGCGCGGAGCCCTCGCGCACGAGGTTGGACAGCCGCGTGGTGCGCCCGGCGAAGAGCTGGGCGATGCCCGAGGGGTGCGCCGCGGTGAGGTCGAGGACCGCCGCGCCCAGCCGCCCGACGTCGGCGAGGGCCGAGTCGCCGGCCTCCGTCACGAGGGCGGCGCGCCATGCGGCGCACGCGCGCGCGACCAGCTCCTCGGGGCCGACGGGCCGGACGGCGACGGGTCCGGACGGGGCCGGCGTCGCGGTGTCCGGCTCGGCCCCCAGGGCGATGGAGCGCGCTCGAGCAGTCACATCAGCACGGTAACGAGCGCCTCGCGCGGGGCCGGGGAGCCGCGCCGCCGCGAGTTCGGGTGAACGCAGATCCGCGAGCGCAGGAAGGGCTCAGGGGCACGCACCGGGCGAGTCACGGGGTGCACCGGGCGACCGGGCCCGGACATGAGACAGTGCGCACCACGCAGGGGGCAGGCGGTGCGCACTGTCGAGATCGATTGTGTACCCCCTGGGGTTCACGGGTCAATCTGGAGGTCCATGATCGCAAGGCCTCCGGGCAACTTTCACCCGCTCGGCCGAGCGGCCCGGCGGAACCTGCCGCCGGGCGCGCTCTGGCGCGCTACAGCGCCGCCGGGTCAGCCCGCCGGGATCACCAGCACCCAGGGCGAGCCACCCGGCACCGGAGTGCCCGGCTCCTGACCCTGCGACCACCACTTCGCCTCGTACGGCACACCGTCGAGCAGCACCCGGTCGCCGGCGACGTACACGCCGTCGGCATCCCAGTCGGGGTAGGTCCCGGCCGGCAGGGTGGGCAGGGGCGCGGGTCTGTCGCCGGGCAGCACGGGCCCGATGAGCGTCCACGGCGAGTCCCACTCGTTGGCGACCGGCGTCCCGGGGACGACCCCGCTGGTCCAGAAGCGCGCCTGGTAGACCTGCTTGTGCCAGACGATCTTCGTCCCGGCCGGGTAGGTGCCGTACGGGTCCCAGATCGGGTACGGGCTGGTCTCCGGGTCGTCCACGACGTCCGCGGGGCTCGCCGCGGTCGCCGTCGGCGTCGGCGTCGACCGCGCGGTCCCGGCGGGGTCCGGCGTGACGGGCTGCAGGTCCAGGTCGGCCGCCAGCGTCTCCGCGAAGCTCTCGCCGCGCTGGTCGACGCCGCTGCAGCCGGTCTGCACCACCGTGAGCACCGACGGCAGCGGGGCCGTGCAGGTGGCGTCCCGGTTGAGCGACCACATCGACACCAGGCCGAGCCCGCGGTCCTTGGCGAACGCGTTCACCGCCGCCGCGTCGGCGAGGGTGAACCGCTCGGACTGGACGTCGCTCTGGCCGATCATCGGCGTGACGCCGACGCGCGCCCAGGAGTCGCTCGTCGACATGCGACGGCCCGCGTCCGCGAACGCGTCGGCGACCTGGTCGCGCAGTGCCTCGGCCGCCGAGACGACGACGTCGGCGAGGGGCTCGTGCGGCGAGGTGACCACGCCGAAGTTCATCGTCATGCCGTTGACGCCACCGACGTCGACCCCCGCCGCCAGGAACGTCTCCACCGTCGTCACGCCGCGGTCGGTGAGCCCGTCCGGGCCGACGGGCAGGGTCAGCCACACGTCGAGCGAGCGACCGGCGTCGGCTGCCTCGTCCTGCAGGTCCTTGAACGCGGCCGCCCGGCGGGCGGCGCCCGCCTCGTCCTCCAGCGCCGTGCCCTCGATGTCGAGGTCGACGCGGCTCAGGTCGTAGCGGTCGATGACGTCGCGGTACGCGGTGCGCAGCGCGTCGGGGTCGCTGCACGCGGCGGACAGCTCGGTCCCGAGCTGTCCCCCGAAGGAGACCCAGACGTCACCACCGGTCGCGCGCAGCTGCGCGATCCGACGGTCGAGCTCGAGGACGTCGGCGGCGTCCTGGAGCCCGTAGTAGCCGCCCCAGGTGGGGGTGCACGGCGACTGCGGGTCCGCGACCACGAAGGAGAGCGCCACCGTCGACTGGGCGGGGCCCGAGGGGGTCTCGAAGGCGAACGCCGGGGTGGCGGTGACGTCGACGTAGGCGGCGAACCGCGAGTCGCCCGGGTCGGGCGTCGGGGCGACGATGGCGGCGACGGTGCGGGTGCCCGTCCAGCCGAGGCCCCCGACGAGGGCGAGCACGACGAGCAGGCGCCACGGGGAGACCCGGGTCCGCTGGGAGCTGGGCGAAGTCATCAGGGTCACCTCTGGCGCGCGCGGGTGTCGCCGCGCCGGGTCGGGGGGAGGGTGGAGACGGCGCTGGCCGCGCGTCGGGCGAGCTCGCCCGTCCGGTCCGGGCCGTAGTAGAGGACGGCCTCCCAGTCGAGGTCGCCGGCGGGTGGGGGCGCCGCGGCGGGCTGCTTGGGACGGACCGGCACGCGGATCCAGTGCCAGGCGCCGAGCACCATGTCGACGAGAGAGTTCCGCAGCCCCATGAAGGCCACCACCGCGTAGGTCGTGAGCACGCCGTTGAAGGCCGCGAAGGCGGCGTTGTACCAGTTCTCCACGCGGATGTCGTGCGCCAGGGTGGCGAAGGAGAACCCGGCGATGAGGTAGGCCGCGAGCACGTAGAGCGCGGGCGCCGCGGTCCGGTTGGCCACCTTGGGCGTGCGGGCGAAGGCGATCTTCGACTTCGCCGCCGCCTGCTGGAGCGACTTGAGCGTGCCGCCGAGGTTCACCGCGAGGAGCACCAGGTTGAACGCGTACACGCGCAGCACGTCCGTGCGCTTGTAGCCGAGCTGGTGGAAGTCCGCGGCCATCGCGAGGAAGTACGGCAGGGCCGCCGTCAGCAGGATCGGGCTGAGCAGCTGGCTGTCGAACGGGAACACCAGGAGGAAGACGAGCCCGAGGCTCGCCCACGAGATCGAGGCCATGTAGGTCACGCGCAGCGCGACCGCCGTCCGCGGCACCCGCTGGCCCGCCTTGCGGGCCTGCCGCACGTGGCGCAGGAACTTGGGCAGGATCAGCAGGCCGCCGTTCGCCCACCGCGCGCGCTGCACGACGAGCGAGCCGAAGTCCGGGGGCGTGGCCGAGTAGCTGAGGCGCTCGGGGTAGTTGTGGAGCGTCCAGCCGGCCGCGGCCAGGTCGATGCTCGACTCGGTGTCCTCGATGACCGTGCGGTCCTGCACGTACCGGCGGACCTCCTGGCTGCCGACGTAGCTGATCTCGACGATGTCGTCGAGCGCCCGCTTGCGGATGACCGCGTTGGCACCCACCCAGAAGGTCGCGTCGAAGTGGGTGAGGCCCTGGTGCACGATGTGCTGGATGTCGGTGGTGGCACCGGCGATCCGCTCGAGCCGCGTCGGGGCACCCCGGAACGCGGAGTACGGCGTCTGGATGACCGCGACCCGCTCGTTGCCCGGCACCAGCATGTGGTGCACCAGGCGCAGGCAGTACTCGCGCAGCAGCACGCTGTCGGCGTCGAGCGTGAGCACGAAGTCGCTGTCGGGCACGAGCACCGCGTCCTCGTGGTCCGAGGGCCGCAGGACGGTGCCGATCCTGGTCTCCCGCGGGGTCACCGAGGTGCCCATGAGACCGAGGTAGGCGTTGAGGTTCATGGCCTTGTTGGCGTCGTGCGGGAGGTTCGCGTACTGCTTGCGCTCGAACGAGGTGATCTCCACGCCGAAGGTCCACACGAGGCGCCGGCACAGCTGGGCGAGCCGCTCGGCGGGGACGTCGGCACCCTCGTCCAGGGCGGCGAAGAGCGCCCGGGCGGTGGTCCGCAGGTCCTCGGCGAGGCCCGCGAGGACCTGGTCCGCCATGAAGTCGTCGACGTGGGTCGTGCGCGGCTGGGCCGCCGCACGGTCGTCGAGCCAGCCCGCCGCCCAGGAGTAGTCGATGGCGAGCGAGCGGACCGCGTCGGTGGTCGCCGCACCGCCGCGCACGGCCGCGGCCTCGTGCACGACGAGCGAGGAGCTCACCCGGTCGTACGGCTCGCGCAGCAGGTCCATGACCTCCCCGGGCAGCGCGCGGCAGCCGGCGAGCGAGGCCGCTGCCGCGGGGTCCGTCGGGTTCGGCGGGTCGTCCAGGAGCAGGACGATCCGCAGGCCCGGGTACTCCTGCAGCGCCGCGGACAGGAGCGTCGACCGCACGACGTCGGGCTCCTCGCGGTAGGAGGGCACGAGCACCGTGAGCGACGGCCGCGTGCGGGCCAGGAGGGCGTCGATCTCCGCCCGGGGCGCCCGCACGTGCGTCCGCGAGCGGTAGAGCGCGCCCTGGCGGGCCACGAGGTACATCACGGAGGAGAAGATCAGCGCCGTCATGAGGACGACGTAGGCGACCGTCTGCCAGAGAAGACGGCTGTCGCGCACGCCCTCGTCGATGAACTGCGAGAGCACCGTGTGCACGAGGTACACGAGCCACGCGACGCCCGACACGGTGATCGCGACGCCGCCCCACCACGTGGCCGTGGCCGCGGCGGGCCGCGTGACCGCGGGCAACGGGGGCCGAGGCCGCTCCGCCCCCCACTGCCGCCGACGGCGGGGTGCGGGCGCGGGAGGAGCGCCGGCCGCGGACGTGCCGGCGGCCGCCGTCGTGCCACGGGTGGGTACGCCGGCGGGCGGGGTGTCCTGGCTGGGAATCGCGGTGGCCACGCCGACGGGTTCGTCGGACGGGGCGGCGTGGGGGTCGCGCACCGTTGTCCTTCCGGGCCCTGCGCGCAGGCATGGGTGACGTCCTCGAAGGACGCGCACCCGGCGGGGGACCGAGATCGTGTGTGGGGGGATCGTTCCCACGCTGGGGGACGTGGGAATGCCCTTGTAGGATGCCTCACACGGACGGCGATGTCCCTATCAACAGGTGGAATTCACCCGCCACCAGGCGAGACGAACGATCAAGGTCTGTGCCGCGATCAAGCCCCCGCGTCAGAGCTTCTTGCCCGGGTTGCAGATGCCCTTCGGGTCCAGCACGCCCTTGAGCGCCACCTGAAGGTCGCGCACGCGCGGCGTGAGCTCCATCGGCAGGGCGCCCAGCTTCTCCGTCCCGATGCCGTGCTCGCCGGAGACGGTGCCGCCGTGCTCGACGGCCAGCGCCATGATCCGGTGGTGCGCCGTGCGGGCGACCGCCAGCTCCTCCGGCCGCGCCGGGTCGTACGCCACGACCGGGTGCAGGTTGCCGTCGCCGACGTGCCCGCCGGTGCCGATGGGCAGCCCGATCTCCCGCGAGAGCTCCTCGATCGCCGCGAGCACCGCGGGCAGCTGCGAGCGGGGCACGCAGACGTCCTCGTTCAGGCTCGCGCCCCGGTACTCCCGCATCGCGGGGTTCAGCAGCCGCCGGGCGGCGAGCAGGCGGGCGACGTCGGCCTCGTCGTCGGCCACCTCCACCGAGCTGGCGCCGTGCGCCCGGGCGACGCGCGCGAACTCGGCCAGGTCGTCGTCGGCGCCGACGAGCGCGTCCGTCACGGCGAACAGCCACGCGCCCGCGCCCGCGGGGAGTCCGGCGCCGGGCTCCAGCCGGCACACGGCCTCGACCACGACGGCGTCGAGCAGCTCGAGCGTGCTGGGGCGGTGCGGGCCCGCCATGATCGCGTTCGCGGCCCGCAGGGCGGTCGCCACGCTCGGGAAGCCTGCGCTCACGCCGCGCGACGGGCCGGGCGCGGGCAGCAGCGCGACGGTGACCTCGGTGACGATGCCGAGGGTGCCCTCGCTGCCGACGAACAGGCTGGTCAGGTCGAGCCCCGCGACGGCCTTCACGGTGCCGGGCCGCGTGTGGATCACGGTGCCGTCCGCGAGGACGACCTGCAGGGTGCGCACCCAGTCGCGCGTGACGCCGTACTTCACGCAGCGCATGCCGCCGGCGTTGGTCGCCACGTTGCCGCCGATGGTCGACGTGGACCACGAGGCGGGGTCGGGCGGGTAGAACAGGCCGTGCTCGGCGGCGGCGTTGGCGAGGTGCTCGGTGATCACGCCGGGCTGGGCGACCGCGACGTGGTCGTCGGTGTCGATCCGGCTGATCGTCGTCATGCGGGACAGGTCGAGCAGGATCGCGCCCGCGACGGCGGACGCGCCGCCCGCGAGGCCGGTCAGGCCGCCCTGCGGCACCACCGGGATGCCGCGGGAATGCGCGAGGCGCATGACGGCCGAGACCTCGTCGGTGGTCCGCGGCGCGACGAGCGCGATCGGGTCGCCGTCCGGCGGGATGAAGGAGGCGTCCACCGCGCGCGCCGCGAGCGCGTCAGGGTCGGCGGTGAAGGCACCGGGCGCGACCGCCGCCTGGAGCGCCTCGAGGACGACGGTGAGGTCCTGTCCGACGATCGTTGGTGCCACTGCGCCGCCTTCCGCTCCGGGCGCCCCGGGTGGTCGGCACGGCCGCAGCCCGTGGGGGCGCACCGTCGTTGGTCCGTTCCTCGGGACGCTACCGTCCGGGATCCGGCGCCGCCTGGGCCTTCCGGGCCCTCGCCGCGCGGGCCACGGCGAGCCCGCCGGCCGCCGCCGCGGCGCCGACGGCGTACGCGGCCAGGTCGGGTGCGGCGAAGGTCGTGCCGAGGACGTACCGCAGGGCGGGCACGGCGTCCGCGGCCGCCGCGGGGCCGTCCGTGAGCTGCGCGAACTCGACGGCGACGCACATCGCGAGGGCGACGACGCCGAGCGTCGTCGGCCGGGCGCGCGGGGCGGCGAACGCGGCCAGCAGGGTGACCAGGACGGCGTACAGCAGCCCGCCCGCGAGGTCGCCCAGGGCACCGGGGACCTGCCGCACGACGAGCCCCACCACCACGACGCCGGCCGCCGCGGCCACCAGCGCCCACCGGGGCGGCCCGCTCACGGCAGCCGTCACGCCATCACCAGCACCGCGGCGCCGGTGACGCGGTCGGCGCGCAGGTCCGCCAGGGCGAGGTCGGCGGCCTCGAAGGGCCGGCGGTCGACGGTCGCGCGCATCCCGATACGCCCGGCGAGCGCGAGCAGGTCGCGCCCGTCCTCGCGGGTGTTCGCCTCGACGGAGACCAGCTGCTTCTCGTGGAACAGGTGCCGCTGGTAGTCCAGCGGCGGGATATCGCTGAGGTGGATGCCCGCGACCGCGAGCGTCCCGCCGGGCCGCAGCGCCTCGAGCGCCGGGAGGACGAGCTCGCCCGCGGGCGCGAACAGGATCGCGGAGTCCAGTGGTTCGGGCGGCGGGTCCGCGGGCCCCTGCGCGGAGTGGCAGCCGAGGACCAGGGCGAGGGCCCGCGCGTCGGGCGAGCGGGTCATCACGTGCACGCGGGCGCCGGCGGCGAGCGCCGCCTGGGCCGTCAGGTGCGCCGAGCCGCCGAACCCGTACAGGCCGAGCACGCCGCCGTCGGGCAGCGCGGACCGGCGCAGCGCGCGGTAGCCGATGATGCCCGCGCACAGCAGGGGCGCGCCCTCGACGGGGTCGAGCCCGGTCGGCCAGGGGTAGGCGTACGCGGCGGGCACGGTGAGGAGCTCGGCGTACCCGCCGTCGGCATCCCAGCCCGTGTACTGCGAGCGGCGGCACAGGTTCTCGCGCCCGGCGCGGCAGTCCGCGCACTCCCCGCACGTGCGCCGCAGCCAGGCGACGCCCACGAGGTCCCCGCGCCCGACGCCGGACCCCGCGGGCGCATGCAGCACCTCCCCCACGGCCTCGTGCCCGGGCACGACGCGCGGGCGGTGCGGCGGCAGGTCGTGGTCGAGGACGTGCAGGTCGGTGCGGCAGACGCCGCAGGCCAGGACGCGGACGAGCAGCTCGTCGTCGGCGGGCTCGGGGTCGGGGAGGTCGACCAGCTCGAGCCGGCCGCGGGCCGCGACGGTCCATGCGCGCATGCCTCCATCCTGCCGCCCGGCGACTCGCCAGCAAGCACCGCAATCAGGGACGAAAGTCTCTTGTCAGCCACAAAGCACCCGGACGAGCGTGACGCGTATCGGGCACGTGAGCCAGCAGGGGGCACACCATGTGGTCGCGATCTCTCGACACGCTCATCGGCATCGTCGCGGTGCTGGCACTGACGTCGCTGCTCTGCTCGGCGGTGACGGAGGGCATCTCCCAGCTCTTCACCAAACGCGCGAAGGACCTGCTGCGCGGCATCGCCGACATGCTGGACGTGCCGCCTGAACACAAGACGAGCACGTTCAACCGCGCTAGGCAGCTCAGCAGAGAGACCCTCAAGCCGGTGGACCTCACCAAGGTTCGGCAGGTGCCACCGGGAGCGCAGCCTCCTGTTCCCGGCCCAGCTGCCGTCGCCGCCCCAGCCGCGCCTCCCGGCCCGGCTGCCGTCGCCGCCCCAGCCGCGCCACCCGGCCCACCAGCCAATCCCGCTCTTCCTGCTGGGCCAGACTCAACCTGGACGGTGCAGCTCTACCAGCACCCCTTGATCCGGGCACTGCAGACGCCGCGGCTGTTCCCGTGGACCGCCTGGCGCCGAAACCCGCAGTACATCCCCGGGCGAACCTTCGCCAGAGCGCTCGTCGCCCTGCTGCTGCGGGGCGACCCCAAGGACCCGGTCGAGGCCATCCACGCGTCGATCGAGAAGATCGGCTCCACGCACCCGGCCCGGCGGGCCCTCGAGCCCCTTTTCGTCCAGGCGGAAAAGGACCTAGACAAGTTCCAGACGGCCATCGAGGAGTGGTACGACGCGCAGATGGGGCGGCTCTCCGGCGCCTACAAGCGCTGGTCCCAGGTCATCCTCGCCGGCGTCGGGCTGGTCGCCGCAGTGGGCCTCAACATCAACCTCGTCGCGATCACGCAGACCCTCTGGTCGGACGAGGCGGTCCGCACGGTCGTCGTCGAGAACGCCGTGGACGGCACGCTGTGCGAAGGCACCGAAGGCCAGGAACGGCTCGACTGCATCAACGACGAGCTCGGTGCGCTCGGGGCCGCCGGCATGCCGATCGGCTGGGAGTCCGGCGCGGCACGCCCCTGGGACGACGGCACGTTGGGCGTGGCCATCCTCGGCTGGCTCCTCACGGCCATGGCGGTGAGCTTCGGCGCCCCGTTCTGGTTCGACACCCTGTCCAAGCTCGGGAGCCTGCGCTCGGCCGGCCCACGCGAACCGTCCACGACCACGACGGAGAGCACGGCCTGAGCCCCCGCGCGCGCCGGCGTCGTGCGCCGGTGGTTGGCTGGGGGCATGAGTGACGTCATCGTGCGCGACCACCCCGAGCGGAGCAGGTGGGAGGCGCGGCTGGGCGGCCCCGACGCGCGCGTCGCGGGATACGCCGCCTACCGCCGCGAGGACGGCCGGATCACGTTCACGCACACGGTCGTCGAGCCGGAGCACGAGGGCGCCGGGATCGGGTCGGCGCTGGCCCGCGCTGCCCTGGACGACGCGCGCACCGCGGGCCTACGGGTCGTCCCGCAGTGTCCGTTCATCGCGGCCTGGATCCGTCGGCACCCCGACTACGCGGACCTCGTCGACGCGCCGTCGCCGGCCTGAGCACCCGGCCCCTCCCCGCGACACCGGGCCGGGCCCTATCGTGGCGAACGGCGACCGAGGAGGAGACATGAGCGAGGACGTCGTCGAGCACGACCTGCGCCAGCGCGCGGAGAAGAGACTGAAGGCCAAGCGGGACCTGGGCGCGCACCTGCTCGCCTACGTCCTCGTGAACGCCTTCCTGGTGGTCATCTGGTTCGTGACGTCGGGGGCGGACAGCTTCTTCTGGCCCGTCTTCCCGATCCTGGGCTGGGGCATCGGAGTCGCGTTCAACGTGTGGGACGTGTACTCGCCCGAGCCCACCGAGGAGAAGATCCGCGCCGAGATGGACCGGCTCCGCAGGAGCTGAGCCGGTTCCTGCCGCGTCCGAGCGCCTACCGCTCGCGCGGGCGCAGGCGGACGTTCGGCAGCTCGGGCGCCGGCAGCGGCGCGCCGTCGTAGCCGGGCACCGTGCCGAAGCGGGCCACCGCCTCCGTGTCGCCCGCGATCGCCGCCTGCCACTGGGCGCGCGCCTCGGCGACCTCCTCGTGGGTGCGGCCCACGAAGTTCCACCACATGAGGAGCTTCTCGCCGAACGGCTCTCCCCCGATGAGCACCGCGCGCACCGGGCGCTGCCCGGCGGTCAGCTCGAGCCCGTCGGCGCCGGGCGGCACGTAGGCGAGGTGCGCCTCGGGCACCGACGTCCCCGCGACCGTCAGGTCGCCGAAGTCCAGGAGCACGCCGTGCTCGAAGCCGCGCTCGACCGGCAGCCGCACCGTCGTCCTCGCGGGCAGGTCCACCTGCGCGGCGACCAGGGGCGAGTACGCGGTCGCGGGCGAACGGGCCCAGGCCAGCTCGCCGCCGAGCGCCCCCATGAACACCCGCACGCGCGCGCCGCCGACATCGAGCACCGGCGGGTCCGCGACGTGCTGAAACGCGGGCGAGCCGTGCCGGGCGGCGTCGGGCAGGGCGGTCCACAGCTGCACCCCGTGCAGGCGACGCTGCGCGGGGAAGCGCGCGAGCGTGCCCTCCTCGGAGTGCGCGATGCCGCGGCCGGCCGTCATGAGGTTCAGCTGCCCGGGACTCACCTCGACCACCGAGCCGAGGGAGTCCTGGTGCAGCACGGTCCCCTCGAACAGCCAGGTCACCGTCTGGAGGCCGATGTGCGGGTGCGGCGCGACGTCCATACCACCCGTCGCCGCGATGTCGTCGGGGCCGTAGTGGTCGGCGAAGCAGAACGGCCCGATCATCGAGCGGGTCCGCGACGGCAGCGTCCGCCGCACGGTCATCGCGCGCGGGCCGCCGAGCGGCACGTCGCGCGGGCCGACGAGTTCCACGCCGGGCTCGCGCGCCCCGCAGGCCGCCTCGATCTCCGCAGGCCGCACCTCGAGGTTGGTCACACCTGCAGAACGCCGCCGCCCGGGCGGGGATTCCACCGCGGGCCGCCCGACGGCCGTCCCCAGCGCCCGGCAGGGGCCCCCGCCGTTGCCCGTGTCGGTGATGTGCGTGAGGCTCGGGCGGTGATCGAGCTCTCCGTCGACGAGGCGCGCCGGGTCGCGGTCGCCGCGCAGCTGCTGACCGCGGACCGCCCGACGGACCTCGTCGCCACGGTCCACCGGCTCACGTTCCTCCAGCTCGACCCCACGGCTGCCGTCGCGCCCAGCGCGGACCTCGTCGCGTGGAGCCGGCTCGGCGGTACCTACCGGCCGGAGCACCTGACGCGCGCCCTGGACGAGCGCCGGCTCTTCGAGCTCGGGGCGCTGGTGCGGCCGATGAGCGACGTCGGGCTCTACCTCGCTGTCCAGCCGCGGCCGGACAGCGGCGCCAGCCGCTGGCTCGAGGCGAACGACGGCTTCCGGCGCGACGTGCTCGCCCGCCTGCGCGACGCCGGGCCCCTCCAGTCCCGCGACATCCCCGACACGGCCCAGGTGCCGTGGCAGTCCACCGGCTGGACCCATCAGCGCAACGTCACGCAGATGCTCGAGATCCTCGCCGTCCGCGGCCAGGTGGCGATCGCCGGCCGGGTCGGGCGGCAGCGCCTCTGGGACCTGCCCGAGCGCGTCTACCCCGCCGACGTCGCCGTGCCGACGGCCGAGGAGGCGGCGCACATCCGCGACGAGCGCCGCCTCGCGTCCCTCGGGATCGCCCGCGACGTGACGGTCGCCGTGCCGGTGGAGCCGATCACGGTGGGCGCTGCCGGGGAGCCCGCGACGGTCGCCGGGGTGCCGGGACGGTGGCGCGTGGACCCCGCCGCCCTGGCCGTCCTGGACCGGGCACCGGCCCCGCGCACGGCGCTGCTGTCCCCCTTCGACCGGCTGATCCACGACCGCGTCCGCGCACAGCAGCTCTTCGGCTACGAGTACGTCCTGGAGATGTACAAGCCGGCCGACCAGCGGCGCTGGGGCTACTTCGCGCTCCCGGTGCTGCACGGCAACCGCCTCGTGGGCAAGCTCGACGCGAAGGCCGACCGGAAGGCCGGGCGCCTCGTCGTGCAGGCGCTCCACGAGGACCTGCCGCTCGACGCCGACGCGCGGGACGCCGTCGGCCGCGAGGTGCAGGCGCTCGCCGACTGGCTCGGTCTCGCACCGCCCGGGTGAGACCGGCTCACGAGTCGACGCGGAACCCGATGGCGCCGCGCGGCTCCTCCTCGGTCACGTCGACGCCCCTCACCTCGGCGCGGGCCGGGCCGTGGCGCGCCCACGCGACCAGGCTCTCGACGGCGTCGCGCGGACCCTCCGCGACGATCTCCACCTCACCGCTGCCCAGGTTCCGCACGCGCCCGGTCACCCCGAGCCGGCCGGCCTCGCGCGCGCAGGACCAGCGGTAGCCGACGCCCTGCACGCCTCCCCACACCACGACCCGACGGCGGATCGCCCCCTCGCTCATGCGTCCAGTGTGCTCGTGCCACCCGCGCCGGGGACCACGAGGCCCGACTCGTAGGCGGCCACCACGAGCTGCGCCCGGACGGTGCACCCGAGCTTGCGCAGCAGCGCGTGCACGTGCGACTTCACGGTCGCCGTGGAGACATCCAGGGACGCGGCGATGTCGGTGTTCGACGCGCCGCTCGCCACGGCCCGCAGCACGTCGACCTCACGCGCGGTGAGCTCGGTGACGGCGGAGCGCCACCGCGCGTCGGCCACCGCGTCCGCACGCAGGCCCTCGCGCCACTGCCGCACGACGAGCGAGGTCACGCCGGGGTCGAGCAGGCTGCCGCCGTCGCGCACGCGCCGCACGCAGGCGACGAGCGTCCCCGGGTCGGTGTCCTTGAGCAGGAACGCGTCCGCGCCGGCGGCGAGCGCGCCCGTGACGTACTCCTCGTCGTCGAACGTCGTGAGCACCGCGACGCGCACGCCCTCCAGGGCGGGGTCGGCCCGGATGCGCCGCGTCGCCTCGACGCCGTCCAGGCGCGGCATCCGGATGTCCATGAGCACGACGTCCGGCAGCTCGGCGGCCGCGAGCGCGAGCGCCGCCTCGCCGTCGCCGGCCTCGCCGACCGTGACGATGTCCGGCTCGTGGTCCAGGATCATCTTCAGACCCATGCGGATCATCGCCTGGTCGTCGACGATGACGACGCGCGTCGGCGCGCGATCCGCCGCCGGCACCTCACTCGACATGCTGCCCATCCAGGGCCACCTCCATCCGTACCTGCCAGCCGTGGCCGCCCGCGAGCGGGCCCGCCGCGAGCGTCCCGCCGCACGCGACGGCGCGCTCGCGCATGTGCATGAGCCCGTTGCCCTGCCGTCCCGGCGTGGCGGCCGGCCGCGGCGGCCCCGGGTCGGTGACCTCGAGGACCAGCCGCCCGCCGGAGTGGTCGAGCGACACCGCCGCCCGCCCCGCTGCCGAGTGGGACACGACGTTCGTCAGCGCCTCCTGCGCCACGCGCACGACGGCGAGGCCCACCGCCGCGGGGCACGCCGGCCACGCCCGCGGCAGCCGGGCGTCGAGCTCCAGCCCGGCGCCACGCATGCGCTCGACGACGGCGCCGAGGTCCGCCAGCGTGGACGTCGGGGCGAGCGGCGCCGAGTCCTCCCGCAGCACCCGGACCAGGGACCGCATCGCGTCCAGGGCGTTGCGCCCCTCGGGTGCGATCCAGCGCACCGCGTCGCGGTACACCTCGACGTCGTCCCCGCCGACCCGGTCCACGGCCTGCGCGCGCACGACGATCGCGCTCACGTGGTGCGCGACGACGTCGTGCAGGTCGCGGGCGATGCGCACCCGCTCGGACTGGACGGCCTCGCGCGTACGGACCTCCTGCAGGGCCTCGAGCTCGCGGTTGCGCTCGGCGAGCGAGGCGAGCGTGTCGTCGAGCCGGGCGAAGACGGCGCCGAGCGCCGCCGCGGCGGCGACCAGGCTCAGCAGGAGCAGCAGCTCGGTGACGTTCGAGGAGGGCGCGGGCACGTCCCCGCGCACCCAGAAGACGAGCGGGTCGAGCGTGCCCCACTCCAGCCACAAGGCCGCCAGCACGCCCACGGGAGCGGACACCCAGGCCGGCGCGGACCGGGCGCGGGCGCCGATGAAGACCGCCAGCAGCACCGGGATCAGGTGGAACGCCGACTGGAGGCTCCAGGCGGACAGCCACGGCGACGTGTAGCCCCACGGATAGACGACGACCGTCAGCCAGAACGCGACGCCCGGCCAGCTGCGCCGCAGCGCGAGCGGGACGACGAGCCACAGGCCCGCCCACCAGAACGACTCGATCGACTGCGGGTGCCAGTAGTCCCACCGCCGGGCCAGCGAGACCGCCGCCCACCAGGCGCCGCCCACGGCCAGCGCCACCACGGCGTCCACCCGCAGTGCGGCCAGGCGCTCGGGGACCCCCCTCGGGCGGGGGTGGGCGGCCGACGTCGTCACGCGCCGAGCGTAGGCGTGCGCGCGCGAGACGCGGGACCGTCCGCGGACGCGTCCTGCCCGCGGCCGTCTCCACCGCGGGGTGGAGAGGCAGGCGGGCGTAGTCCGACCCCGAGCGCGCAGGGGGCCCGTGGGCTCCCCCACCCGCCGATCGGCGCGGGGGCACGCGGGATCCCGCCACCACCCGACGACGCGGACACCCCTGTCCGGCGAGGCTCGAGCCATGACGCAGCACGCACCATCAGGCAGGTCCACGCGCCGCCGACAGCGGACCGTGACGTTCCTGGTGCTCGCGTCGGTCGTGGGGGTCGGCGCCTGGCAGGCGTGGGGACCGGCATCGCGGGCACTCGGGCTGGAGGGTCTCGGGCTGGAGGGTCCCGGGGCCGGCGCACCGTGGTCGGACCCGCCCGAACCGTCGCCGACCCCCACGGCGCTCGACGCCGGCCTCGCGCAGCGGTTCGCCGATGCGCAGGCCGCCGCCGCGGCCGAGGGGGTGCCGCTCACGCTCACCTCCGGCTGGCGGTCCGCCGACGAGCAGCAGCGGCTCGTCGACGAGGCCGTCGTCACCTACGGCTCCGTCGAGGAGGCGCACCGCTGGGTGCTGCCGCCGGAGAAGTCCGCGCACGTCGCAGGCCTGGCGATCGACGTCGGCCCGGTCGAGGGCGCACGCTGGCTCGAGGAGCGCGCGGCGGGGTTCGGGCTCTGCCGCACCTACCAGAACGAGTGGTGGCACTTCGAGCCCGCGCGGCCGGACGGGACCTGCCCGGAGCCCTACGTCGACAGCTCGTGGGGCTGGCAGTAGCGCTCACGCCTGGGGGCGCACCCCGCTGACGGGGTCACGGTCGGTGATGCAGTAGCGCCGCGCGTCGGGGGCGACGAGCACCGTCCACGCGTCCCGCACCTGCTCCACCCCGGCGCCGAGCGCCACGTGCCGGTCGGTCTCGGCGGCACGGTCCGTCGACGCGAGGTCCAGGTGCGCACGCACCGGGCCGGTCGGCTCGCCGAGCCGGTGCGGCAGGAGGCGCAGCGGCTGGTCCGCGGGCCGGCGCAACGGCGCGAACTCGCTGCCCGGCGCGGAGGAGGTCATCTCCCACCCGGTCAGCGCGACCCAGAACGCGACCTCCGCGTCCCACGCCGCGGCGGGGACGTCGAGCGCGACCTGGTCCACGAGGCTCGCGTGGTCCCGGCCGTCCGGCGTCGTCCACCGGGCGGGTGCCGGACGACGCCGCTCGCCCTCCCGCACGAAGCAGAACGGGAGCCCGCCGGGCGAGGACATCACCACGTGACCGGACGCGGCGACCTCGCGGGCGCCCAGCGCGACGGCGGCCTCCGCGGCCGCGCGCACGTCCGCCACGTGCAGGTCCAGGTGCACACGCGGGCCGCCGTCGTGCAGGCGCTGGACGCGCAGGAACCCGTCGCCGCCGGGCGGGATCAGCGTCTGGAAGTCGCCGTGCTCACCGCGCGCGGCCGAGAGCCCGTACCCGGTGACGCCCGTCCAGAACCGCCGGGAGACGTCCCACACGTCGGCCGGGCTGTCGAGGAACGCGGTGAGCCAGGTGATCACGTGGTCACGCTACGCAGCGAGCTCGCCGACCGGCACCGCAGCCGCGAGGGTGTTGCCCGACGCGGGCAAGGGGCACACCCAGGAGGGGTGGTAGGCGCAGGAGGGCTGGTAGGCGAAGTTGAGGTCGACGACGAGCGCCTCACGCCCCCCGCCCAGGTCGGCGCCCTTGACGGTGTCGAGGACGTACCGCCCGCCGCCGTAGGTCGCGGCGCCCGACGTCGCGTCCCGCACCGGCAGGAACAGCCCGCCGCCGTAGCCACCGACCCACCACACGTCGAGCTCGCCGAGGCCCGGCAGTGCGACGCGGCCCACCCGCTCCAGGGCCACCTGGCCGTCGTCGCCGGCGGGCAGCGCGCGGGTCGCGGGGGGCGCGTCCGCGACCGAGACGACGAACCGGAACGCCGGGGCGTACGGTGCGACGCGCGTACCCGGGAAGCGCTCGCGCACGCCCGGCGGCAGGGGCGACGCCGGGTGCGTCCGGATCAGCGCGTCGCGCCCGGCCGCCCAGACGGCGTGCGCCCCGGCGGGCTCCCGGGCGGCCCGCACCCGCGCGTAGAGGTCGGCCACGCGCCGTCGCCAGTCGAGCACGTCCCAGCGATCCATCCGTCGACCGTAGCCGCGGCGCCCTACCGCCGCCTCACATCGACCGTGAATAATCCGGGGCCTGCGGGAGTTCCGTCTTCGGAACGGAGGAACCCATGCAGCACACCGGACGCGGGAGCCACGCGTGAGCTGGGGCGCCTGGCGCGGGCGCTCGAAGGGCGAGCGGGTCGCGCTCGTCGCGCAGGTCTCGCAGCCCCTGCGGCGCTACCTCGGCACGGAGGCGGCCGGCGCGGCGCTGCTGCTCGCCGCCACCGTGCTCGCCCTGGCCTGGGCGAACTCGCCCTGGTCGTGGGCCTACCAGGGCCTGCTCACGACGCCGGTCGCGATGACCGTCGGCGGTGACGGCCTCGACATGGACCTGCACCACTGGGTCAACGAGGGCCTGATGACCGTGTTCTTCTTCGTCGTCGGCCTCGAGGTGCGGCGCGAACTGGCGCTCGGCGAGCTGACCGACCGGCGCCGGGTGCTCGTGCCCGCCGTCGCGGGCCTGGCTGGGCTGCTCGTGCCCGCGGCGCTCTACCTCGCTGTCAACGGCGGCGGCGGCGACGCGGCGGCGGGCTGGGGCGTGGTGATCGGCACGGACACCGCGTTCCTCCTCGGCGCGCTCGCCGTGGTCGGGCCGCGCCTGTCCACCCAGCTGCGCCTGTTCCTGCTGACGATGAGCGTCGCGGACGACATCCTCGCCGTCACCGTGATCGGCGTCGCCTACTCCGACGCGCTGCACGTCCCGTCGCTGGTGGTCGCGGTCGCGTGCCTCGGCGTCCTCGTCGCGCTGGGGCGGGCCGGCGTCTGGCAGGCGTCGCCCTACGTCGCGGTGGTGCTGGTCCTGTGGCTCTCCACGCTGCGCTCGGGGCTGCACGCCTCGATCGCCGGGATGCTGTCGGGCCTGCTCGTGCCCGCGCTCGCCGCGCGCCGCGACCTCGTGGAGGACGCCGCGCGCGCCGCCAAGGCCTTCCGCCAGTCCCCGCTGCCGAGCGTCGGCCGGACGGCGCAGCGCGGCATCGTGCGCGCCGTCTCGGTGAACGAGCGCCTGCAGGAGGTGCTGCACCCCTGGACCAGCTACGTCGTCGTCCCGCTGTTCGCGCTCGCGAACGCGGGGGTGGACCTGCGCGACGGCGTCCTCGCGGACGCGCTGCGCTCGCCGGTGACCTGGGGAGTCGTCCTCGGGCTCGTGGTCGGCAAGCTCGTCGGCATCTCGGTGGGCACGTTCGGGGCGGTGCGCCTGGGGCTCGGCCGGCTGCCGCAGGGCGTCGGGCCCGGCCAGGTGGTCGGGGGCGCCGCCCTGTCCGGCATCGGGTTCACGGTCTCGCTGCTCATCGCCGAGCTGGCCTTCGGCGAGTCCGAGCTCCGCGACCAGGCGACGGTCGGCATCCTGCTCGCAGCCGTCCTCGCGACGGCCCTCGGCTGGCTGGTCTTCCGGCTCGCCGCACGCTTCCGCGGGGAGCGGACCGCGGAGCTGCCGCGCGTCCTCGCGCACCCCGTGGACCCCGAGCGCGACCACATCCACGGCGACCCGGACGCACCGCTGACCGTGGTGGAGTACCTCGACTTCGAGTGCCCCTTCTGCGCGAAGGTCACGGGCGTGGCCCAGGCGCTGCGCGCCCACTTCGGGGACGACCTGCGCTACGTCGTCCGGCACCTGCCCCTGCCCGACGTGCACCCGCACGCCGAGCTCGCCGCGCACGCGGCCGAGGCCGCGGGCCGCCAGGGGCGCTTCTTCGAGATGAGCGCCCTGCTCTTCGGCAACCAGGACCGGCTCGAGCTCGAGCACCTGGTCGGCTACGCGACCGAGCTCGACCTGGACGTCGACGCCTTCCTGGCGGACCTCGCCGACGACGAGACCGCCGCGCGCGTGCGCGAGGACGTCGCCGGCGCCGAGGCGAGCGGCGCGCGGGGCACGCCGACGTTCTTCCTGGGCGGCGAGCGCCACGTCGGCGCGTACGACGCCGCGAGCCTCATCGCGCGGCTCGAGGAGCTCCGGGCGGGCGCGCCCGCCACCCGCCCTGCGCCGGCGCCCGAACCGGAGCCGGTGAACGTGCCGAACGCCGGGAACGCCGCACCGCGGCAATCCTGACGCCAGACTGGGGCCATGATCTTCCGGCGTCGGCGCGCGACCCCCTCCGTGGGCCTGGTGCTCAGCGGCGGCGGTTCCCGGGCCAGCTTCCAGCTCGGTGCCCTGCGGTACCTCTACGACGAGGTCGGCATCACGCCGACGGTGGTCGCGGGCGCGTCCGTCGGCTCGGTGCTCGGCTCGGTGCTCGCCCAGCACCGGGACCACACCGGCCAGCGGGCGGCGCTCGCCCAGCTCGAGGAGCTCTGGCGGGACCTGCAGCAGTCCTCGGACATCTTCACCGAGCAGGAGTGGTTCGCCCGGCTGCGGGACCAGGGCTCCTCGCTCATCGAGACCATCTCCGACCTGGAGGAGCGCCGGCAGCGCCTGCGGCGGCCGTTCGGCCGGCGCCCGCTGCGCGAGGAGGCCCCGGTGACCTCCGCGGCCGCGGCCGTGGACGCCGTCGACCCGGGTCCCGCCGAGCGGCCGGCGCTGCCCTTCGCGTCGCTCGACGTCGTGGACCTCGTCGCGGCGATCCGGCACCTCGCGCGGGCCCGCCCCGACATCGAGACGATCCTGCGCGGCGCGGGCCAGGAGCAGGCGCTCTACCGGCTGGGCCCGGTCCTGGACCGCGTGCTCGACCCGGCCGTGTTCGCGCCCGGGCGGCTCGCGCGCTCCGGCGTCACGCTGCGCGTCGCCGTCGTCGCCCTCGAGTCCGGCGAGCTGAGGTACGTCACGCAGGACGGCCGGCTCCTCGACCGCGCGGGCGTACCCGTGCCCGGCGCGGCCCCCGTCGACCTGGTCGACGCCGTCCGCGCGTCGTGCACCATCCCGGGGGTGTTCGCGCCGGTGCGGCTCGGCGACGAGCACTACGTCGACGGCGGCGTGCGCGAGGTGCTGCCCGTCGAGGCGGTGCTCGCGCGCGGCCACGTCGACCGGTGCTACGCCGTCCTGGCCTCGGCGCCGGGCGTCCCGCGCGAGGACAGCTACGCCACGCGCGACCTCCTGTCGATCGTCCTGCGCGCCAGCGTCGGGATCATGGCCGACGAGGTGGTCCGCGAGGAGGCGGCGCGGGCGCGCGCGGCCGGCGCCGTCGTCGTCGTCCCCGAGATCGACGTGCACGACGCGATGGTCGTCGACCCCGGGCTGACGGCCATCGCCATGGACTACGGCTGGTCGCGCGCGGCGCAGGCCGTCGGCGGCGCGACGCCCGCCGAGAGCCGTGCGGTGCGCGAGATCGTCGAGCTGCGCCGTCGGACGTGGGCGTGGGAGGTGGCCCTGCACGGGCCGGACTCCCCCGACCGCGGCAGCGCCCTGGCCATCCTCGCGACGCTGCCGGGCGAGGCTGCGGAGCGTGCCGCGCTCGCCGACAGCGTCGGCAGCGCCGACCCCGACCCCGACGGCCTGGCCATCCTCAAGCGTGAGCTGCGGGACCGCGTCACGGCGATCCCCGCGCGCCTGCTGCCGCCGGACGCCGGCGCCTGGTGGCGGCGCTGGGAGGGGCACCCCTTCCCGCTGCCCAGCGCCGCCCCCTGGCTCGACTGAGCCGTTCGGGCTCAGCCCGCCGCGTTGAACTCCTCGATGCCGAGCAGCGGCCGGATGACGTGGTGCACGGGACCGCGCACCACGTAGCCCTTGACCCGGTCGTTCAGGAGCTCGTTGCCGATCGCGGCCATGATCATGCCCTGGTCGAGCGCCAGGTAGCGCTGGGCGACCTGGCCGCTGCGCACCGCGACGGCGTCGTAGAAGCCGCCAGGCCCGTAGGCGTCGAAGTCGGCCCTGATGTTCGCCAGGTTCTCCAGCGCGGCGTCCTTCGCGTAGGGCAGCGCCAGGAACGAGGCGTGCGGCGTGACGACGCCGTCCCCGTAGCCGGCGGGCTGGCTCGCCTCGCGCGGGCAGGCCGGGTCGTCCCAGCCCGACTCGACGGTGGTCCGCTCCTGGTCGGACGTGTAGCCGTTCGGCTCCATCCCGATCGGGTCCACGCCGTACTCGCGGTACCCACCCGCCGGGTCGCTCGACGGCGAGAAGCCCCAGTAGCCGTAGCCGGCCTCGTCCAGGCCGTGCTCCATCTGCGCGCGCACGGTCAGCGGGTGGTTCACGCCCCAGCTCCGCGGACCCCAGTCGGCCTCGGGGATGAACAGGTCCACCATGAGCGCCTCGAACATCGAGCCGCCCCAGGTGGGCACGAGCTGCATGTCCCGGTACCGATAGGCGCCCTCGAAGACGTCGACGCCCAGGTACTGCCGCCACTCGCCCACCGGCTTCTGCTCCGGCCACGACCAGTCGCAGGTGTCCGGGAACGTGCGGAACATGCGGAAGTAGTGCTCGGGCGGGATCTGGCCCCACGCGATGCCGAGGTAGCTCGCGATGCGCGGCTCGGTGTTGAGCGTCCCGTAGTGGTGGCCGGTGTACCAGACGTCCGGCCCCCGGCCCGGGTAGTTGCCGACGACGGCGGCCGGGTCGGCCGGGTCCTCGTCCCAGAACCCGCCACGGATCTGCCCGACGGCGGGGTCGTAGTAGAAGCCGAAGTCCATGGTCGACCGGATGGCCTCGGCCTGCTCCCGCAGGCGCGGCTCGGCGTTGCCGACGAGCACGAGCGCCGTGGCCAGCCAGCCGTTGTCGACGCTCGACAGGAAGGGCTTCACCGGGTCGCCCGTGCCCGGCCAGGCGTAGAGCTTCTCCCCGGTCGCCTCGTCGTACCAGTTGTAGAACATGCCCGAGTCGTCGTGCCGTTCGAGGGTCGCGACGGTCGCGAGGGTCTGGGCCATCCGGTCCTTCGCCTCGCGCCGGTCGATGATGCCGAGGTCGCGCGCGACGACGGTGCTCCACAGGTAGGCGCCGATGTTCGTCGGCGACGTGTAGCCCGAGCGGGTGGCGGCGTCCAGGGAGCCGTCGACGTTGTCGGCGGGCAGCCCCGTCGCGGGGTCCACCATGGCGACGAACGACGCCCAGGTGTCCTCCGCGTACTCTCCGAGCACCGCGCGGTCCCCGCCGCCGTGCCCGCCGCCGTGCCCGTGCCCACCGCCGTGGGCCGTGGCCGGCGCGACGGCCAGCCCCGTGGCGACCACCACTGCTGCGGCTCCCGCCGCGAGCGTCGTCAGCCTGCGACGCAGGTGTCCGGTCATCTGTCCTCCCCCTTCGTCGAGCTCCGTCGGTCGACCGGTCGTCGACCTGTCCTACGTCTGGTCGTCCCCGTCGTCCGCGGCGTCCGCGGCGTCGGGCAGCGGGTCGACGTCCAGCTGCGCGCTCGGGCCCGCGCCGCCGCCGACGCCGGCGAACGGCGCGATGCGCACGGTGAACGGCCCGCCCTCGTGCCGCAGCCGCCCGCGGGCGTCGCGGTGCGCGAGCAGCGCGTGGTCGACGTCGAACGTCACCTCGCGCTCCTCGCCGGGGGCCAGCGCTACCTTCTGGACCCCGACCAGCTCGCTCACCGGCCGCGAGATCGAGGCGAGGTGCGCCTGCACGTACAGCTGCGCCGTCTCGACCGCCGGGTGCTCGCCCGCGTTGCGCAGGATGACGCTCGCCCGCACCACCTCGCCGGCGCCCAGGCGCTCCGCCGACAGCCGCACCGGCCCGTACTCGACCGCGGAGTACCCGAGCCCGAACCCGAACGGGTACTGCGGCGCGTCGCTGTGGTCGCGGTAGCGGCCGAGCGGGCCCGCGGGGTCGAGCGGGCGCCCCGAGGGCAGGTGGTCGTGCGGCATCGGCACCTGGCCGGTCACCCACGGCATCGACGCCGGCAGCCGGCCGCTCGGCGGCACGTCACCCGTCAGGACGTCCACGATCCCGTGCCCGCCCTCCGTCCCCGGGTGGAACGCGAGGACGAGAGCCGACCCCAGGTGCGCGAGCCGCTCGAGCGCGAGCGGCCGCCCCGTCACCACGACGACGACGAGCGTCCGGCTCACCCGCGCGAGCCCCTCGAGCACCTCGGCCTGGCCCGGCGGCAGCTCGAGCGACGCCACCGAGTTCGCCTCGCCGGTGCGCAGCGGGTGCTCGCCCACGCACGCGATGACGAGGTCCGCCTCGCGCGCCGCGAGGTGCGACGCGTCGGGGAACCGGCCGTCGTCGACGGTCACCTCCACGCCGTCGGCGGCGAGCCGCTCGCGGAGCGCGTCGGCGATCGTGACGACGTCCTCGCCGCGCCCGTCGAGCGTCCACGTGCCGAGGAGCTCCTCGGTCGCCGTCGCGAACGGGCCGGTCACGTGCACGCGCCCCACGGGCCGCAGCGGCAGCACGCCGTCGTTGCGCAGCAGCACGACCGCCGACGCCGCGGCCCGGCGCGCGAGCGCCCGGTGCTCGGGGGCCAGGTGGACACGGGCGGCGCGACCCTCGTCGGCGAACGGCCGCTCGAAGAGCCCGAGCCGGACCTTGAGGGCCAGGACCCGCCGGACGGCGTCGTCGAGCAGGGCCTCGTCGACCGCGCCCGAGCGCACGAGGTCGGCCGCGTGCGTCGCGTAGGCGCCGGTCACCATGTCCACGTCGACGCCGGCCCGCAGCGCGAGGGTCGCGGCGCCGGTCAGGTCCATCGCGAGCCCGTGCCGGACGATCTCACCGACCGCGTCCCAGTCGCTGACCACCGGGCCCGCGAAGCCGAGGTCGCCCCGCAGGACGTCGCGCAGCAGGGGCTCGTGCGCGGTCATCGGCACGCGGTCGACCGTGTGGAACGCGCTCATCACCGTGGCGACGCCCGCGTCGACCGCGGCGCGGAACGGGCGCAGGTGCCGGTTCTGCAGCGTGACGGGACCGAGGTCGACCTCGGCGTAGTCCCGGCCGCCCTGGGCCATGCCGTACCCGACGTAGTGCTTGGCGCACGCGGCGAGGGACTCCTCCTCCGCCAGCCCGGCGCCGTCCGGCCCGCCCTGGAAGCCCTCGACCGCGGCGGCGCCGAGCAGCGACGTCAGCCACGCGTCCTGCCCGTAGCCCTCGGCGACGCGGCCCCAGCGGGGGTCGAGCGCGACGTCGACCATCGGGGCGAAGGTCCACCGCACGCCGTCGGCCCTCGCCTCCCGGGCCGTCACCCGGGCGCACGCGCGCACGAGGTCCGGGTCGAAGGACGCCGCCTGCCCGAGCGGGATCGGGAAGACGGTCCGGTGCCCGTGCACGACGTCGCGCGCGACGAGCAGCGGGATGCCCAGCCGCGACGCGAGCGCCGCCCGCTGCAGCGCGTTCGCGTGCGAGGCCTGGGTGCCGGCGTCGCGCACGTTCCCCGCGTACGCGCCGCTCGCGACGATGGCGCTGCCGACGGCGCCGGCGGTCAGCAGGTCCGCGTGCCGCTCGACGTCCGGGTTGGCCATCTGGACCAGCTGGCCGACCTTCTCCTCCAGCGTCATCGCAGCCAGCAGGGCCGCGACCCGCTCCCCCGCGGGCACGTCGGGGTCCAGCCAGCGCCGCGTGTCGTCGGTGCTCATGCCACCTCCACCTCGAGCAGCGGACCGTCGGCAGCCAGCGCCGTCGCCAGGTCCGCGAGCGACACGACGACGCCCGCCGGACGGTACGCGTCGGCGAGGCCCTGCGCGCGCAGAGGACGGCCGCCGAGGGTCACCGACGCGACGCCCGCGCCCCGCCCGCGGACCCGGTACCGCACCCGCAGCAGCCCGCCGGCCAGCGGCACGACGGCCGTCAGCCCGTCCAGCCGCGCCGGCAGCACGGGGTCGATCTCGACGGCGTCGCCGCGGCGCCGCAGGCCCAGCAGGGACTGCACCACGACGCGCACGAGCACGCCCGGGCCGGACGAGTAGATGCGCCAGCCGCCCTCGAGGCCCGTCGCCCCCGTGAGCACCTCGGCGTACCGCGCGGCGAACTCCGCCCGGTCGGCGACGGCCGCGTCCGACGACGAGGCGTACGTGTTCCCCTGCCGCCGGCGCGCGCCCGGCACGAGGCCGGGTACGGTCCCGACGGTCGCGGGCAGCACCTGGCGCAGCCCGTGCCACAGCGCCTCGGCGTCGCCGAGCACGGCCATCGCCTCGAGCCAGCGCAGGTGCGCGTGCACGTACATCAGCCCGATCTCGCGGCCGACGAACGTCGCGGTCTCCGCGCGCTGGAAGTGCCGGCTGACCCCGCCGTGGTACCGGGGCGGCGCGTCGAACAGCCGGACGCCGTCGACGCCCATGAGGTGCTCGCGGACGAGGCCGACGTGGTGCGCGGCCTCGTCGGGGCCCAGCAGGCCGCCCGCGAGCGCGTGGATGGTCTGCAGCGACCCGCGGCGCAGCCCCGTCTCGGTGTCCCGCGGGTGCACCAGGTGACGCACGACGCGCGGGCGCTCGCCCGGTCCGGCCGGCGGGGCGAGCTGCGCGTAGCCGGCGAGCTCGCCGTCGACGAGCAGGTGCTCGCGCAGGTCCGCCGCGACGGCGGCCGCCTCCGCGCGGAGCGCCGCCACCAGGTCGGCGTGCCCGCCCTCGCCGACCGCGGCGAGCCCGGCCGCGAGCGTCGTCAGCGCCTGGTGGTGCAGCGTCACGGTCCAGGCGCTGGTCATGGTCGCCGCCATGGCCGGGTCGGCGGGCTGCAGGGAGTCGTTCCAGTCGCCGTGCCCGTAGGCCACCAGGTGCGTGCCCGGCAGCAGGCCGGCCCGGGCGCGGTCGAGCGCCACGAGCGCGTGCTCGAGCACGGGCGCCGTCGTCGCGGGCCCGCCCGGGGACCACCACGGCACCGGCTCGTCGAGCACCCCGGAGTCGTGCGAGGCGAGCAGGTACCGGCCGAGCGCGAGGACCGGCCAGTGCACGACGTCGCCGTGCGGCGGCTCGTGCCGGAACCCCTCGTCGCCCGGCAGGAAGCCGAACGCCTGCGGCCAGGACCCGTCGCGGTTCTGCGCGGCGTAGACCTGCAGGACGAGCGACCGCGCGTCGGGCAGGCGGTCGAGCGCGAGGAGGAGCTCGAGCGGGCCCTGGGTCACGTCGCGGGTGCCCCACGCGCCACCCGTGTACTGCTCGAGCCCGCGCGGGGCGAGGTGATGCACGAGGGCGTCGCGCACCAGCCAGGGCAGGCTCGCGTCGAGCGCCTCGGCCTCCGCGGGCCCGTCCACACGCAGCGCCGTGAGGTCGCGCCACCAGCCCTCGCCTGCTGCGGCCTCCGGCGCGACGGCCGGCACGGCGTCCGGCGGCGACCCGTCGGACACGGTGACGTGCAGCTCGAGCGTCGGCACCGGGCCGGTGGCCAGGGTCACGACGCCGGCGCCCGGCCGTGGCATGCCGTCGTCGGCGAGCGGGGCGTCGTCGCCGACCGTGACCGGGGCCGACGCGCCCACGGTGAGCGTCCGGGCCCCGCCCGGCCCCGCGAGGCGCACGACGACGCCGTCGAGCGTCGCCTCCGCGGCGGGCGGCGCCGGGGCCGGCAGGGGGTCGTCCACCCCGGCGAGGTGCAGCGCCACCAGCACCCGGCGCGGGCGTCCGGCCCGCAGCCGCACCTGGACGCAGTGCTGGTCGGCGGGCACGTGCGTGGTGACCTCCAGGTCGTCGGCGCCGCCGGCTTCCTCGGCGCCGCCGGGCCGCGCCGGGGCGTAGACCCACCGCGCCCCGTCGAGCGTCATCGAGAACGCGGAGGGCACGTCGAGCAGCCGCCACCCGCCGTCGTCCTCGACGAACAGCCGCAGCCCGTAGGCGCGGTGCAGCCCGAGGTAGCCGCGCACGGTGGTCAGCACGCGGCCCGTCGTGGCGTGCCCGCGGGTGAGGTACGACAGCGGCGAGCCCGCCATCCAGGCCGTCGTGGTCAGGCTCTCCGGGTCCGGCTCGGCGCGATCGCCGGTGCGCAGGATCGTGCCGTGCGGGCGCAGGACCGCGCGCTCCTTCGCCCGGGTGACCACGTGCTCGTCGCCGGCGAAGAACGACAGCAGCGCGCCGTCGTCGTCGCGCTCCACGAGCCGCCAGCGCCCGGGCCACCGGTCTGCCAGCTCGTCCTCCGCGAGGTCGCGGACCGCGAGCTCGCGCCCCCGGTCGTAGGCGGACCCGGCGAGCGGGCGGCCGTCGGCGCCCGCGCTCTGCGGAGGATCGATCGCGGTTTCCGCGACGGATCCTCCGCGGAACGCCGCCGCGCCCAGGGCGAGCGCCTCGCGGACCAGCGCGACGTCGTCGGGCGTGGTCGTCGACGGGTGGTCGGGGACCAGGAGGCCCGCGAACGTGACGGCGAGCTCCTCCCCCGGGGCCAGGCGGGCGGGCGCCACCTGGAGCGCGGCGAGCGTGTGCTCGTGCTGGAGCCGTCGGGACGGCAGGTCGGCCGCCGTCAGCAGCGGGCCGTCAGCCCGCCCGGCGAGGCCGTGCACCGCCAGCGCGTCCGTCGCCCACCCCACCACCTGCCGGTCCGCGGCGACGACGGCGAGCGGGTGCCGCCCGCCCTGCGGCTGGTTCTGCCGCACGGCGAGCGCGACGCCCGTCGGGCCCTCGAGCGGCGTGAGGTCCAGGTACTGGCTCACGTAGAGCTCGTTCGCGCGGACGGCGCCCGGCGTGGCGAGCGCGAGGTCGTGCGTGTGCACGACGTCGATCTCACGCGTGTCGATCTCACGCGTGCCGGGCCCCTCCGCGGTGACCCGCACCGCGAGCGCCCACGCGGGCCGCGCGTCGTGCAGCCGCAGGGTGACGCGCCAGCGCAGGCCGTCGGCGCCGCCCGTGGCGACCAGGCCGTCGTCGGTCGCCGTCACCGCCGCACCCGATCCGGCGCCGAGGGTCGGCCAGGCGCGGCCCGACGCGCGGTCACGCACCCAGACGCCGAACAGCCCGGGCTCGTAGGCCGACGCCGCGTGCTGGAGCAGCTCGAGCGCGCCGGCCCCGTCGTCGTGGGTCAGCGACGAGAGCCCGCCGCCGGGCGCGACGAGGACCGTGAGCCCCCCGGCTCCCGCTGCCCTCACTTGATCCCCGTGAGCGCGATGCCCTGCACGAAGTACCGCTGCAGGATCAGGAACACCACCAGCACCGGCACGACGACGACCACCGCGCCGGCGAGCAGCAGGCCGTAGTCGGTCTGGTTCTGCCCCGTGGAGTACAGGGCCAGCGCGACGGGCAGCGTGTACTTGTCCTCGGTCGTCGCGACGACCAGCGGCCACAGGAAGTTGTTCCACGACCCCAGGAACGTGAGGATCGCGAGCGTCGCGAGCGCCGGCTTGGCCAGCGGCACGACCACCTGGACGAAGATCCGCGCCTCGCTCGCGCCGTCCACCCGGGCGGCGTCGATGAGCTCGTCGGGGATGCCGAGGAAGAACTGCCGCATGAGGAAGACGCCGAACGGCGCGGCGAGGAACGGCAGGATCAGGCCGAGGTAGGTGTTGACCAGCCCCATGTTCGCGACCAGCACGAACAGCGGGACGAGCGTCACCATCCCCGGGATCATCAGCGTGCCGAGCACGAGCCGGAACAGGAGCGTCTTGCCGGCGAAGTCGGACTTCGCCAGGACGTAGCCGAGCATCGAGCAGAACACGACGTTCCCGAGCGTGACGGCCGTCGCGACGAGCGCGGAGTTGCCGAAGAACGTCGGGAAGTCCAGGCGGTCGAACAGCTCGCGGAAGTTGTCGAGCGTCGGCGCCTCCGGCCACCACGTGGGCGGCACCCGGCGGATCTCGCCCTCGCTCTTGAGCGAGGAGAACGCCATCCAGATGAACGGGCTGGTCACGACGACCAGGCCGAGGCCCAGGACGGCGTAGGCGAGCCAGTGCGCCTTCGGCTCGCCGAAGCCGCGCCCGCGCAGGCGCCGGGGGCCGGGGGCCGTGGAGGTGGCCGTGGAGGTGGAGGTGGTCGCGGCGCTCATCGTCCGATCTCCTTGTTCGCGACGACGGTCGCCGTCCGCCGCCGACGACGGCGCGGCTTCTCGTCGCGGTCACCCAGCAGCCGGAACTGCACCAGCGTGAGCAGCACGACGGCGAGGAAGAGCACGTAGCTCATCGCGGCGGCGTAGCCGTAGTTGCCGAAGCCGAACTGGTTGTACGTCTGGAAGGCCACGGAGAGCGTGCTGTTCAGGGGCCCGCCCTGCGTCATGACGAAGGGCTCCTCGAAGAACTGCACGTACCCGATGCCGGTGATGACGGCGCCGAAGAGCAGGGTCGGGCGCAGGGTCGGCACGGTGATGTACCGGAACCGCTGCCAGGTGCCCGCGCCGTCGAGCGCGGCGGCCTCGTGCAGGGACGTCGGCACGCTCTGCAGGCCGGCCAGGAAGATGATGATCAGCGTCCCGATGGACCGCCAGGTGGCCATCGCGATCATCGCCGGCATCGCCCAGGTGGTGCTCTGCAGCCAGTTCGGCCCCTCGATGCCGAACCAGCCGAGCACCTCGTTGAGCATCCCCTGGTCCGGGTGCAGCAGGAACCGCCAGACGACGGCGACCGCGACGATGCTCGTCACGACCGGCATGTAGTAGCCGACGCGGAAGAACGTCTTCGCCCGGGTGATGCCCGCGTTGAGGACCACCGCGATCGCCAGCGAGAGCGCCAGCGTCAGCGGCACGCCCACGAGCACGAAGTACGCGGTGTTCGCAGCCGCCTTGCGGAACAGCGGGTCGGCGAGCACGGCCTGGAAGTTCGCCAGCCCGGTGAACTCGACGGCCAGCGGGTTGCGCAGGTCGCGGCTGCGGATGTCGGTCACGGCCATGGCGAGCGACATCAGCACCGGACCGGCGGTGAACGTGAGGAAGAGCAGCACGAACGGCAGCGCGAACCCCCACGCTGCGCGCGTGCGCCGGCGGTAGAGCGGCGGCCGGCGGCGCAGCGCGTAGGGGTCCTGCGCGCCGGCGCGGCCCTGGTGGGACGCGGCACGGCCCGGTGCACCCTGCTCACCGGGCCGCGCCGCGGTCTGGGCGGACATCGTCGTGGTCCTGCTCGCTCGGTCGCGGCCGGCCCGTTACAGGCCGGTCCCGATCGACGACGCCTGCTGCTGGATGGCCGTGGCGACCTCCTGCGGGTCGGCACCGGACTTGCAGAGCCGCTCGAGCTCGGTGTCGATGACGCTCGCGACCTCCTCCCAGGTCGGGATGGAGGGCGGCGCCACGGCCGTCTGGAGCTGCTCGCCGAAGACGCCGAGGTACTCGTCGTCGGCGATCGCCGGGTCGTCCCACGCGGAGGCGACCGACGGCAGGTCGTTCACCTCGCCGTACCAGGCGACCTGGGTCTCGGGCTGGCTCAGCCACTCGACGAACGTCCAGGCGGCGTCGCGGACCTCGGAGTCGGTGAAGACGGCGAGATTGGCGCCGCCGATGAAGCTGGCCTCCTCGGCCCCGGCCGGCAGCGGGGCGAGCGCGACGTTCGCCATGCCCGCCTCGTCGAGGTCCCGCAGGATGCCGACGTGCCACGGCCCGGACACGAAGGAGCCGATCTTCCCGGCCATGAAGTCGGGCTCGAGGGAGCCCTGGGGCAGGTCGGTCGGGGCCAGGCCCTCGGTGAAGAACGACTGGTACTTCGCCAGCGCCTCGACGAACTCGGGGGTGTCGAACGTGAACTCGGTCGCGTCCTCGTTGACGATCTCCGCGCCCGCCTGCCAGGCGAACGGCATGAACGTCTGCCACGCGCCCGTCTGGCCGGGCTGGAGGTTGATGCCGTAGGTCGCGCCGGCGTCCATCGCGCCCTGGGCGGCGGCCGTGAGGCCGTCCCAGTCGGTCGGCGCCTCGGGCATGAGGTCGGTGCGGTAGTAGAGCACCCGGGTCTCGACGTACCAGGGCACGCCGTAGTTGGTGCCGCCGACGTTCGTCGTCTCCCACGCGCCCTCGAAGAAGCTCGAGGAGTCGATGAGGTCCGGCGTCGGGTCGAGGGCGCCGGTGGCGGCGAACTCGCCCATCCAGGTGGTGCCGATCATCGAGACGTCGGGGGTCTGGCCGCCGGCGATGGCGGTCGCGATCTTGTCGTGCGCGGCGTCCCAGGGCACGGCGGTGACGTTCACCGTGATGTCGGGGTGCTCGTCCATGAACGCCTGCGCGAAGTCGCCCAGCGCCTCGCCCTCGGTGCCCATGGCCCAGACCTCGATGGTCCCGCTCGCGGCCCCCTCGTCGACGGCCGTCGCCTCCGCGGGCTCGCCCGCGCCGCCGTCGCCGTCCCCGCGGCCGCAGCCGGCCAGCACGAGCGCTGTCGCCGTCGCCGCCACTCCGAGCCGCATCAGCCTCGTCGTGTGCCTTGTCATCGCGTGCCTCCTCGTCGAGAGCCCGTCCTGGCGGGCCGCGCAGATCTATGCGCTTAACAACCGCCTGCCGGGCACCCTAGGCACGAATATTCACGGCCGCAACCGGAAACGAGACCGCAGAAAGGAGGGAGAGCGGGTGCGTCAGCCCGCGCAGCCGCAGGACGCGCGGAACAGCGGCCGGACCGGGAGCGTCACGTCGACCGGCGGCGCGGCAGGGTCGTCGAGCGACGCGGTGAGGATGTCCACCGCCAGCCGCCCCATCGCCTCCATCGGCTGCCGGCACGTGGTCAGGCTCGGCGCGAACAGCCGGCCGGCGACCACGCCGTCGAACCCGGTCACCGCCACCTCGTCCGGCACGCGCACGCCGGCGTCCCGCAGCAGGCACAGCACGTCGAGGGCGTGCTGGTCGCTCGCGCAGACCAGCGCGTCGGGCAGGTCCGCCCGTGGACCGGCGAGCAGGCGGCGCAGCACGGGGAACGCCTCGGCGGCACTGAGGGGCGTCGGGTCCAGGACCTCGTCCGGCACCGGCACGCCGAGCTCCGCCAGGGCGGCGCGCATCCCGTCGAAGCGCTCGGCGTAGTCGGTCACCTCGGTGGCGCCGACGAACGCCACGCGCCTGCGGCCGTGCACGCGCACGAGGTGCTCGGTGAGCGCCCGGACACCGCCCGCGTTGTCGACCCGCACGTGGTGCAGGTCGCCCGCACCCCACGGCATCGCGAACGCGACGACGGGCAGCCGCTGCGCCAGCCGCTCGAGCAGCTCGGCCGACCGCGCGCCCGGGAAGACGGCCAGCCCGTCCACCCGGCTGGCGATGTCGACGATCCCGCGCCCCTCCTCGCGCGGACCCTTGCCGATGAGCAGCGCCCGGCCCCGGCGCGCGCACTCGAGCTCGAACCCGCGCTGCACCTCGTCGACGTAGAGCGGGAACACCCGGAAGTCCTCGTCGTCGGCGTCGTCGGCGAACGCCCGCGCCGCGGCGTCCGAGCCGGCGAAGTACGGGCCGGGGTCCTCGCGGACGGGTCGCCCGCCCGACGCGCCGTCGGACTCCAGCAGGAGGTCGAACGAGTAGATGCCGAGCGCGCCCGTGCGGTTCTCGGCGAGGCCCCGGGCGCTGGCCGACGGCACGTAGCCGAGCTGCCGCGCGGCGTCGAGCACCGCCTGCCGGGTCGACTCGCGGACGCGGCCCGGCTGGCGGAACGCGAACGACACCGTCGCGATGGAGACGCCGGCCAGCTCTGCCACGTCGTACACCGTCGGTCGCTTGGCCACGTCCGTCTCCCCTCGACGAGCGGGAGTCTATGCGCATCACAAGATCGCGGCCGCGCAGCGTTCCCGCAGGTCAGCCCTGACCGACGGCCAAGCGGCGCTCGAGACCGTCCAGCACCACCTCCAGGCCCCATGCGAACCGGTCGTCGAGGTTGAGCGTGACGATCTGGCGCCCGGCCCGGCCATCGGCGGCCCGCCGGTCACCACCTCGGCTGGCCCAACGCCTTCTCGATCAATGCCACGAAGCCCAGCGTCATTGCTGGTCAGCGCCCCTGCCGGCCTCCACATTCCGCCTCGAGTTCGCAGTAGGCACATCACCAGGCGTCTTCAGATCAAGCCGCATGAGTGCCATCAACAAGGCCCGACTCTGGTTGATCCTCCGATGCTGCTGGCGCCACGCCTCGGCGTCGCCCGGCTTCAAGCCGGTCGGAGCGAGGCCGTCGAGCAGGCTGCGGATCTCCTCGTACACCTCAAGGGACCCACTCACACCAGTCTCGGCGAGCAGCCTGACCAGCGCGTTCGCAGCATCGACGAAGCGGTTGATGGCCCCACCAGGGTCTACCTTGCCCTCGGCGGCGAGTGCCGCCTCCCCTGCCTCGCGCAGGAGGCCGTCGAGTGCGCGCAGGATCTGGCCGTACAGGGCCCGCCTCACCGCGATGTTCTCCCGCTCCGCGTCGTGGCTGCGTTGCAGACGTCCGGCGACGATCTGACCGACCGCGCCAAGGACTGCTCCCACAACCACGCCAACAAGGGGGCCCCAGTCCGCCCATGTGGAGGAGCCCCCCTGCTCGACGATGACCCTGATCGGGTCGGGAGTTCCGAAGACCGGAATCACGGCACGACCTCTCCCCCGGGTTGTCTGGCCGAGACACTAGGTTCGACTTGGAGGCGCGGATCTAGTTGGAGACCGGCGGAACGAACGCCTCGATGATGTGGCGGCGGGCGAAGTACGACCGACGTCCCTCACGCGCAGCGAGGCCCATCTTCACCAGGTCGTTGAGATCGCGTGCAGGTGTCCGCTCGCCGCACTTGGCATAGCGCCGAGCGAGCTCAGGGGTCAGCACGACGATGTCGCTGGGCGTAACCGAGCGGTCGCTGGGCAGTTCCAGAGCGAGAAGGCGCTGCCGGTCTCTGGCCTCCGTGCTGGGCTTTGAGCGGAACTCCTCGTACACGTAGCTCTCCCAGTGGATGTCGAGGCTCTCCCGCCGAACGAGCGCGATCTGGTCCCGGAGCTCGCCGGCGAGCCCGAGCACGGCGTACTGGATGAAGGCGCCAACATCCTCCCGGGCAGCGTCAAGCGCCAGGTAGTACGCGTTCCGCGTCTTGTTGTAGTGGTCGGAGAGCAGGTTGGTCGCCACGAGCGGCACCACGCCAGACTCAGACAGGATCTGGACTTCGACCAGACGGGCGGTCCGGCCGTTGCCGTTGCCGAAGGGGTGGATCCATGCGATGTACAGGTGAGCGAGGATCGCGGACAGCACGGCCACCACGAAACGGTCCTCGCTGCTGGTGCCGACCCCACTTCGCAGGCCCTCGAGCCACTGCACGAGGTCATCGACCAACCCCGGCACCTCAGGCCAGTGGGGCGCCTTGTAGGGTCCCGCCGTCACGTCGTGCTGGCGGTACTCGCCGGGGACAACCTCGGGTTTGTCCGGGATGCCCTCGAGGACCTTCCGATTGAGCACTCGCAAGCGCTCGGCAGTGATTGGCTGGTGACGGCCACTCTGAAGGCACTCATCCATCTCCCGGATGACCGACAGGACGTTCTGCACCTCGCGTTCGAGGTATGTACGTGACTCATGGACGTCAGCGGAACCGCTGTCGACGATCTTCTGCACTTCGTCGTCCGAGAGGGTGTTGCCCTCGATGGCAGTCGTGGCCTGGACGCCTCGAGCGAGGTAGACAGACATGAGGTGCTTCGCAGCCCCGGGCTTGAGGGGCGAGCCGGCAAGGTGCTGGCACTTGCTCATCGTCTCGCCGAGCAGCAGCCAGGTCCGAGGATCGATCCGCTTCGTCGTGAAGTCGAAGGAGATGAACGGGTGGGTGCCTGTGACGGTCGACATGTCCGGACAGTACGGCGCCTCGGACCGACTTCACAAGGGACTTCAGCTAAACACCACAACTATTCGTCCACTTCTTTGTCCCAGGACCCGTCCGCTCTGTTCGCCGCAAGGGCGCGGATGTTCGAGCGAGCGAAAACTCGGGGAGCGCACAGCAGCGCCGTCGGGCAGTCGTTCGTCGACGGCCTGCACCTCGCCCTGATCACCGCGGCGGTCGTGCTGGTCGCGGGCGCCCTGGTCGTCTGGCGGCGGATGCGGCCGGACGAGGGCCCGCGGGAGGCGGGCGCGGCGGCGGAGGCCACCCGCGCGCCGGCGCCCGTCAGCGCGTGATGTAGGCGCTCAGCTGGTCGCGCTCGGCCTGGACCTCGGAGATCCGGTGCTTCACGACGTCGCCGATGCTCACGAGGCCGACGAGGCGGCCCTCCTCGAGCACGGGCAGGTGCCGGATCCGCTGCTCCGTCATCACGGTCATCAGCTGCTCGACGTCGTCCGGCGGCGCGCACGTCTCCACGTCGACCGTCATGATGGCGGCCACGGGCCCGTCGAGGACCTCCTCGCCGTACAGGTGCAGCCGCCGCACGACGTCGCGCTCGCTGACGATGCCGGACACGCCGGCCCCGTCCTCGCTCACCACCACCGCCCCGATGCCGTGCTCGGCGAGCAGGGCGAGCAGCTCCCGCACGCTCCGGTCCGGCGCGATCGTGATCACCGTGGCGCCCTTGCGCCTGAGCACCTCCGACACCCGCATGGTCGTCCCCCGTCGCACGTGACCGCGACGACCCGCTTCGTCGCGGTGCGAAGGCACGACGGTACGACGCGCGGCGCGGCAGGACCAGACCACGTCCACCGCGCCGCACGAACGGACCGGGGCGGGCGGTCAGACGGTCTGGCCGCCGTGCGGGCCCTCGCCGATCTCCTCGACGAGCTTGGCGTTGAAGGCGGGCAGGTCGTCCGGGGTCCGGCTGGAGACCAGCCCGGAGTCGACGACGACCTCCTCGTCGACCCAGGTCGCGCCCGCGTTGCGCAGGTCGGTCCGCAGGCTCGGGTAGGAGGTGAGCGTGCGGCCGCGCACGACGTCGGCGTCCGTGAGGATCCAGCCGCCGTGGCAGATGACGCCCACCGGCTTGCCCTGCTCGAAGAACGCGCGCGCGAAGCGCACGGCGTCGGCGGACAGGCGCAGCTTGTCGCCGTTCACGACGCCGCCCGGCAGCACGAGCGCGTCGAAGCGGCCTACGTCCGCGCCGCCGACGGGCTCGTCGACCGCCTGCTCGTGGCCGTTCTTGCCGGTGATGGAGCCGGACTCCGGGGAGACCAGCACCGGCCGTGCGCCGTGCTCGGCGACCGCCTGCCAGGGACTGGTGAGCTCGGAGTCCTCGAAGCCGTTCGTGGCCAGGAACGCGACGGTCTTGCCGGTCAGGTGGGCCATGGGTGCTCCTTCGTCTCGTGGACGGGTGAGCCTTCGACACTAGGTCGACGGGTCACGACCGGCACCTGGGAGCGGCCCCCGGCCCGGCGCCTCACGCCAGCCGCGTGGCCCACCACCGCAGCACGTGCTCGAACCGCAGCAGGCGGTGCGACGGGCGGCCCGAGCGGCTCAGCTCGTGCCCCTCGCCGGGGAAGAGCAGGAGCTCGACCGGGACGCCGCGGCGCTTGAGCTCGACGAACCACCGCTGCCCCTGCTCGACCGGGCAGCGCCAGTCCTGCTCGGAGTGGATGACCAGGGTGGGCGTGCGCACGTCGCCCACGTGCGCCATCGGCGACTGGGCCGCGACCGCCGCCGCGCCCTCCGGCGTCGCCGCGTCGCCCAGGTACTCCAGCCCGAAGAACCAGCCGATGTCGCTGGACCCCACGAAGCTCACGGGGTCGAGGAAGCCGCGCTCGACGATCGCGCCGGCGAACCGGTGGGTCTGCGTCGTCAGCCAGGCCGTGAGGTAGCCGCCGTACGAGCCGCCCATGACGCCGACGCGCGTCGCGTCCAGGGCCGGGGTCGTCGCGAGCGCGTGGTCCAGCAGCGCGAGCACGTCGTCGGTGTCGACGGTGCCGAACGCGCCCTGGATCGCCCGGCCGTGCGCGGCCCCGTAGCCACCCGAGCCGCGCGGGTTCCCGTGCACGACGGCGTAGCCCGCGTGCGCGAGCGTCTGGACCTCGTCGAACACCGCGTGCGTGTACTGCGCGAACGGGCCGCCGTGGATCATCAGGACCGTCGGGTAGGGGCCGTCGCCGTGCCGGGCGGGGTCGGGCAGCGTCACCCAGCCGTGCACCGGGTACCCGTCGGGCGCGGTGGCGGTCAGCTCGGCGGGAAGCCGCAGCCGCCCGGTGGCGCGGAGCGGCGCAGCGAGGTCGGTGAGCACGGTCGTGGCGCCGTCGGCGACGCGGACGGCGAGCACCTCCCCCGCCGAGGCCGGGTCGGCCGCGCTCACGACGGCGGTCCCGGCGGCCTCCGCGGCCCCCAGCACGACGCGCGGGGCGTCGACGAGCACGCGCGGCTCGCCGCCGGCCGCGGGCACGGCGATGAGCACGACGGCGCCGCGCACCTGGTCGGCGACGAGCACCTCGTCGCCGACCGGGAGCACCAGGCCGGGGACCAGGTCGCTGGTCTCGGGGTCGGTGAGCCGGGCGGGCGTGCCCACCGCGGCCGGGCCGCCCGCCCCGGTGGTCAGGTCGAGCCGGTACAGCGCGTTCTGCGTCGCCACGAACCCGCGGCCGCTCGGCCCGAGGTCGCCGGCGACCAGCCACAGCGCCCCGCCGTCGGCCGACGGCACCGCCGTCTCGACGCCCAGGGTCGAGCCGGCGGCCGCGTCGGTGAGCGGACGCGGGGCGGCCGGCTCCGCGGCGTCGGCGTCCACGACCACCGCGTCGGCGCGGAGGTCCTCGTCGTGGTTCGGGTGCACGGCGGCCACGGCGACGACGTGCCGGCCGTCGGGCAGCCAGCACGGTGCGTGCGCGTCGCCGGCGCCGTCGGTCAGCCGGCGCGACGCCGGCAGGGCGGCGGGCCGCTCGCCGCGCTCCAGGAGCGACGCGGGCAGGTCCACGACGAACAGGTGCCGCGGGCGGTCGTAGCTGAAGCCCAGGTTGTCGGCGCGGTACTGGAAGGTCGTGATGAGGCGCGGCGCCTCGGCGGACGGGTCGCCGTCGGGCACGTAGCGGCCGGCCTCGGGCACGCGGGCGACGTAGACCAGACGCCGCGAGTCGGGCGACCAGCGCGGGTCCCCGGCGCCGAGCGGGGCGTCCGTGAGCACCACCGGCTCGCCGCCGGTCGCCTCGACCACGTGCAGCTGCGGCTTGCCCTTGGGCTCGGCCCGGACGAAGGCGACCCAGCGCCCGTCGGGCGACCAGGCGGGCGACGTGTCTCGGTGGCCGCGCGTGAGCGGGCGCGGCGGCGCGGAGCCGTCCGTGGGGACGAGCCACAGGTGCCCGACCTCCTCGTCGGCCGCCAGGTCGGGCTGCGTCACGGCGACGACGGCGAGCGTGCCGTCGGGGCTGACGGCGGAGGTTCCGGGCGTGGCGAGGAGGGCGATGTCTTCGGGGATCACCGGACGAACCTATGCCCGGTCGACGTCAGGCACCGAAGCGCAGGCCGTTGACGACGAGGTCCAGCAGGCGCCGGACCTGCGCGTCCCACTCCGGGCCGTCGGGCACGAGCCACACGCCCCACATCGCGCGCATCACGTCGTCGGCGTCGGCGTCCGCGCGGACCGAGCCCTCGGCGCGGCACGCGTCGAGCAGGATGGCCAGGGCGCCGAGGATGCGCTGGCGGGTCTCGGCGAAGAGCGGGGACTCCGAGCCGACGGCGGCGCGCAGGGCGGCCCCGAGGCCGCGCTTGGTCGCGGCGTAGCGCACGAACCGGCCCATCCACTCGCGCAGCGCGTCGACCGCCGGGCCGTCGCCGCGCAGCAGGTCGGGCGCGGCGTCGCAGAGGGCCTCGACCTCGTGCCGGTAGACCGCCTCGACGAGGGCGTCCCGGTTCGGGAAGTGCCGGTAGAGCGTGCCGATGCCGACGCCGGCGCGCTCGGCGACGGTCTCGAGCGGCACCTCGACGTCGGCGAGGAGCGCCTCGGCCGCGACGGCGAGCAGCCGGTCGCGGTTGCGCCGGGCGTCGGCGCGCAGCGGCCGGGCGGTGGTTGGGGTGGTCACGAATCTCCCTCTTGCGAACCGGAGGACCCTCCGCTTATGCTCGTGGAGTCGAAACGGAGGTTCCTCCGTTCAAGGGTACGCGGAGCCCCGCACGGCGTCCACACAGGCTTCTGCCAGCCGCCGCACGGCCCCGCCGGTCAGCCTCACGCGGACCGAGACCCACCACCACGCCCGCTCCGACGCTCACCGAGACACCGCACCACCCGAAGGAGCACCCCATGAAGACCTGGTTCATCACCGGCGCGTCCCGCGGCTTCGGCCACGCGTGGGCCCGGGCCGCGCTCGAGCGCGGCGACCGCGTCGCGGCCACCGCCCGCGACCTCAACACGCTCGACGACCTGGTCGCCGAGTTCGGCGACGCCGTCCTGGCCCTGCAGCTGGACGTCACCGACCGCGCGGCCGCGTTCGCGGCCGTCGACCGGGCACAGGCGCACTTCGGCGCGCTCGACGTCGTCGTGAACAACGCCGGCTACGGCCACTTCGGCATGGTCGAGGAGCTCACCGAGGCCGAGCTGCGCGACCAGCTGGAGACCAACCTCTTCGGCGCGGTCTGGGTCACCCAGGCCGCCCTCCCCCATCTGCGCGCCCAGGGCAGCGGGCACGTCGTGCAGGTGTCGTCGATCGGCGGCATCAGCGCGTTCGCCGGCATCGGCGCCTACCACGCGTCGAAGTGGGCGCTGGAGGGCATCAGCCAGTCACTCGCGCAGGAGGTCGCTGGCTTCGGCATCCACGTCACGCTCGTGGAACCCGGGCCGTTCGCCACGGACTGGGGCGGCCCCTCGGCCCGCCACTCCGCACAGCTGCCCGCCTACGACGACGCGCACGCGCAGATGCGGGCCGCCCGCGCCGCCCGCGCGTCGTCCCCGGGCGACCCGCGCGCGAGCGCGACCGCACTCCTCGCCGTGGTGGACGCACCCGTGCCACCGCTGCGGGTCTTCTTCGGCGACGTCTCGCTGGGCATCGCCACCGCCGACTACGAGCAGCGGCTCGCGACCTGGCGCGAGTGGGAGCACGTCTCCCACCTGGCCCAGGGCGAGCCGGCCCCGACCACACCCTGAAGGGAGCACCCATGACCGCACTGACCACCACGGCCCCCGCGCGCCGCGAGGCGCCGCGCGCCGCGTCCGCCACCGCGTTCGCCGGACTCGCCTACGACGCGTTCGACGCGCTCGCGGCCGCCCAGTTCTGGGCCGCAGCCCTGCGCGTCGACGTCGCGCCCGGGGCGAGCCCCGCCCGCGCCGAGCTCCTCGGCGACGACGCGGGCCTGCCGCGCCTGGTCTTCCGCCAGGTGTCCGACGGTCGGGCCCTCGCGACGCCGCTGCACCTGCAGCTGGCGACCGCCGACCTGGACGCCGAGTACCGGCGGCTGCACGGCCTGGGCGCGCGGCGTCTCGGCACGGTCACCGACCACGGCCGGCGCACGATGACGCTCACCGACCCGGAGGGCAACGCCTTCGAGCTCGTGGCCGCCTGACCCCCGCATCGCGCGTCCGCGCCACCGCTCGATCACGAACGCCGCGAGGAACCCGAGCGACGTGACGAGGCCGGTCAGCAGGTGGGTCCGCTCGAAGGCCTCCGGGATCATCGTGTCCGCGACCATCGCGAGGATCGCACCCGCCGCGACGGCCGTGATCGTGGCCACCAGTCCGGCGTCGGCGCCCTCCAGCGCGAGGGCGCCGACCGCCGCGGCGAGCCCGCTCACGACGGCGATCCCGCCCCAGACGCCGAAGACGTACCTGCCGCTGCGACCCGCCTGCTTCATGCCCGCGGCGCTGGCCAGGCCCTCGGGGACGTTGGAGATGGCCACCGCCGCCAGCACCCCCACGCCGACGCCGTGGCCCGCGAGCACCGACACCCCGAGCACCACGGACTCCGGGACGCCGTCGAGCAGCGCCCCGATCGCGATGGCGGCGCCGCTGCCCGCCTGGTCGGCCTCGGACGGCTGCTGACCGCCGGACCGCTTGCGGTGCCGGGCGCCGCGCCGGGCCAGGGCGGCGTTCGCCGCCACGTACGCGACCGCGCCGCCCAGGAAGCCGACGACGGTCGGACCGAGTCCGCCCGACCGCTCCGCCTCGTCGACCAGCTCGAACGCCAGCGCCGAGATGAGAACGCCTGCACCGAAGGCCATCACGGTGGCCACGGCCCGCTGCGGGATCCGCGCGAACCACGCGAGCAGGGAGCCGAGCACGAGGGCGGAACCGGCCACGAGCCCCCAGCCGCCCGCCTCCAGCCAGACAGGGATCGCACTCACCTCGCTCCGCGGAGGCTCCGCCCGGACGGGCGAGGACGCCTGGGGCGATGCTGCCACCACTCCGGGCGCCCCGCCGGGCAACTCAGCAGGCCGGCGGGACCGCCGTCCAGGCGATCTCCTGGTGCACGCTCGCACCGGGCGCGAGCACCGTCATCGGGGTGAGCGCCTCGAGCTCGAGCAGCCGGGCCGCCGGGTGCAGGCTGCCCGGGCCCTCGAGCGGCTCGGGCGTCGGGTACTGCATCCAGATCTCCACCTGGCACCCGCCGTCGGGGTACTCCCCGGGCGGGACGTCGAAGCGCCAGTCCAGGCCGGCGCCGTCGGGGCGGCGGAAGGGCAGCGCGCCGGTCGCGTCGGTGAACCCGACCTTCCCGACGACGTCGTCGATCGCCACCCTGCGCCGGCCCGCCTCGACCGGTCCGACCCGCAGGCGCCCGAATACGTCGACGAGGTCCACGGGCTCGGCCGTGCCGGCGACGTCCACCCACAGCTCGCCGCCCGACGCCGTGTCCACCTGGGCCACCTCCCAGACGGCCCAGCGGACGGGCCGGTCGGAGACGTTGGTGAACGTGGTGCGCTGCGCGAAGGCCGACCCGCCCTCGGGGATCGTGAACGCGCGCGTGACCCGCAGACCTGTCCGCGCGTCGTCCGGGCTGGTCAGGCGCACGAGGAGCGCGCCCGCCGCCGCGGACCACGCGGACTCGATGGCCCACGCGCCCGAGTCCAGCACCCCGTCGGGCGGGCCCGGCCACTCGTCGGGGCCCGACCAGCCCTGCGGCGCGGGCCAGGTCTTCGACCCGCCGACGTTCGGCCACGAGCCCATGCCGCCGTCCAGTGGCGGCCAGGTCGCCCGCGGCCGCACGGTCCGCAGCGCCGCGTCCAGGTACTCGGGGTTGCGCCAGAGCAGCTCCGCACCGCCGCACCGGACCGAGATGAGCCGCCCGCCGACGCTCGGGAGGAACGCGAGTCGCAGGTCGCCGTTGTCGACGACGTGCACCGGCAGGGCGTCGGCCCCGAGCTCCAGCGGTGTCAGGACCAGGGGCGCGCCGTCGATCACGCGCCCGATCGTGTCACCGCTGCGACGGTGTGCGCGCCCGATGCGCAGCGGGCGTCGACGACGATCTCGTCCGCCGCCGTGCGCCGGTCCGTCTCGGCGAGGAGCTCCTGGCCGAGGCGACGGGCCGAGACTGGCAGTGCGCGGCCGGGGCCCGCTCGCTCAGCGGCGCGGGCCGCCGGCCACCTGCTCGAACACTCGCACGTAGTCGTCGACCATCCGGTCTGCGGAGAAGCGGGCCACGGCGTCGGACCGGCAGGCCGAACGGTCGAGCACCCGGACGACGGGGACGGCGGCGACCGCCCCGTCCACGTCGTCCACCAGTGCGCCCCCGAGCCCGGGGCGCACGAGCTCGCGCATCGACCCCCGTGCGAAGGCGATCACGGGTGTGCCCGCGACCATCGACTCGGCGACTGACAGGCCGAAGGGCTCGTCGAAGTCGATCAGGTGCAGCAGCGCGACGGCCCCGCCCAGCAGGGCGTCCCGCTCGGCCGGCCCGACGGCGCCGAGGTACGTGACGGCGCGGCCGTCGACGTGCGGCGCGACGGCGTCGCGGAAGTAGTCCTCGTCATGGACGACGCCGGCGATGACGAGGGGCAGGCCGGCGCGCCGGGCGACCTCGATCGCGGCCGTGGTGCCCTTGTCGGGATGGATCCGCCCGAGGAAGAGCAGGTACCCCCCGCCGCCCTCGCCGAGCGAGAACCGCTCGACCTCGATCCCGTGGTGGATCGTCGCGTCGTACGTGAGCGCGGGGTGACGGTCTGCATCGCTGATCGCGACGTAGTGCGCGACGTCGTCGTAGGCGCGGTACACCGGGACGATCCGCTCGGACGAGAAGCCGTGGATGGTCGTCACCATCGGCGTCGGCACGAGGCGGCTGAAGACCAGGGGCAGGAAGTCGAACTGGTTGCTGACCACGTCGAACTCGTCAGCCCGCTCGAACACCGCCCCGATGTGCAGCGCCTCGTGGACCTTCGGGTCCACCGCCGGGTCCTCCTCGTACCCCGCGGTTGCCTCCGCGTGGAGCCGGGCCGCGGTGCGGGAGTCGCGCGTGGCGAACAGCGTCACGTCATGACCGCGGGCGACGAGTCCCTCCGTGAGGGTGGACGCGACCTGCTCCCACGGCCCGTAGCTGCGCGGGGGGACGCGGTGGGCGATCGAGGCGAGCACGGCGATCCTGACGGGGGCCTCCCGGTGTCGTCGCGAACGTTACGCCACTGCGGCGCGGAGGCCGGGCCGGAGCTGCCGGGATCGCGCCTGCTACCCTGGCAGGGCGAACCGACGAAGTCCCCGGCCAGGTCCGGGCGTGCCGCCCCAGATGCGCCAGCCCGGTGAGACCGGGACGTGAGCCTTCTTCCTTCCGTGAACGGCAGCGAGCCTGCTGCACCGATGCACGATGGAAGAGGGCCTCATGGCCGTCCGACTCGGTTTCCTGTCGACATATACCCCCACCCAGTGCGGCATCGCGACGTTCTGCGAGGCCCTGGCGACACAGCTCGCCGCCGACGGGGCCGAGGTCGGCGTGGTCCGCCTCGTCGACGAGCCCCAGCTCGAGCTGCCGCCAGTCGTGATGGAGTGGGTGACCGCCCGGCCGTCGGACGCGGCGGGCGTCGCTGCGGTCCTCGACACGTACGACGTCGCGGTCGTCCAGCACGAGTACGGCATCTTCGGCGGGGCGGACGGCACCGACGTGCTCGACGTGGTGTCGCGCCTCGACGTCCCGGTCCTCACCGTGCTCCACACGGTGCTCACGACACCGACGCCGAACCAGCACCGCGTCCTGGCCCGGCTGCTCGAGTACTCGGACGCAGTGGTCACCATGACGACGACCGCCCGTGACCGGCTCGTCACGGGATGGGGCGTCGATCCGGCGCGGGTCACCGTCATCCCGCACGGCGCCCAGGACAACCGTCCCGCTCCGGTGACGGTGGCGGTGGCGGTGGCCGTGGCCGTGGCCGTGGCGGAGGCGCGCGCCGACGCACCCCCGGACCGTCGGCCGACCGTGCTGACCTGGGGCCTCCTGTCCCCGGGCAAGGGCATCGAGTGGGCCCTGGTCGCCCTCGCCGAGCTGCGCAAGCGCATCGACCTGCCCCTCTACCGCGTGGTCGGGCAGACGCACCCGCGCGTGCGGGAAGCGGAGGGCGAGTCGTACCGCAACCGCCTGCTCGAGCTCACCACCGACCTCGGCCTGACCGACTGCGTGAGCTTCGACGGCCGATACCTCTCGGGCCCCGAGCTGCGCGACGTCGTCCGCGACGCCGACGTCATCCTGTTGCCGTACGACTCGCTCGAGCAGGTCACGTCCGGCGTGCTCACGGAGGCCGTCGCCGCGGGCAAGCCGGTGATCTCCACGAGCTTCCCGCACGCAGTCGAGCTCCTGTCCGGCGGCGCGGGCGTGCTCGTGCCGCAGCGCGACCCCTGCGCCCTCGCGAGCGCGCTCGAGCACGTTCTCGCGACGCCCGGTGTCGCCGACGGGATGGCCGCCGTCTCGCGCGGGCTCGCCGCGTCGCTCCTGTGGCCAGCCGTCGCCGACCGCTACCTGGACCTCGCCTCCGCCCTGCAGTCCGCGCGCGTCACGACAGTGGCCTGATGGACGACCCCCGGTACGAGCACGTGGCGTGCCTGACGACAGCCGTCGGCCTCTACGAGCACGCGCTGTTCGCGGCCCCGCGCGTCGAGCACGGCATGTGCGTCGACGACGCGTCCCGGGCACTGCTCGTGACGGCGCGCGAGCCGCGGCCGACGCCGGACGTGGTGTCGATGTCACGCATCTACCTCGCCTACCTGCTGCGGGCACAGGCCGCCGACGGCCGGATGCACAACCGGAGCGACGACACCGGTCGGTGGCTCGACGCGCCCGCCACGGGCGACCACTGGGGCAGGGCCTTGTGGGCCTTCGGGACGGCCGCGGCGCACTCCCCGGAGGGTCAGGTCCGGGCGGGTGGGGTGCTCGGCGCGCAGCGCGCGCTGCTCGCGCGGTCCCCCTATCCGAGGGCGATGGCGTACGCCGCGCTGGGCGCGGCGGCACTGATGAGGACGGCGCCGGAGAACCTGGCCGCCCGCCGCCTGCTGCACGACGCCCGGTCCGTCCTGTCCCAGGCCGAGAGCGGCGCCGGCTGGCTCTGGCCCGACCATCGACTGACATACGCCAACGCGGTCCTGCCGGAGGCGATGATCACCGTCGGCCGGGCGCTCCATGACGACGAGCTGCGCGACCGCGGCCTCGCGCTGCTGGGGTGGCTGGCGGACCACCAGGACGTCGCCGGCCACGTGTCGGTGGTGCCCGCCGGCGGACGGGGACCCGGTGAGCGCCGGCCATCGTTCGACCAGCAACCCATCGAGGTGGCGTCCATGGCCGAGGCCGCCGCGACGGCGTTCGGCGCGACCGGCGACCACCGCTGGGCAGCGCTCGTCGCGCGCTGCGAGGCGTGGTTCGAGGGCGACAACGACGGGCGACTCCGGATGCGCGCACCGTCGGGCGGCGGGGCCTACGACGGACTCGAGGACGGGTCGGTGAACCTCAACCAGGGCGCCGAGTCGACGCTCGCATCGGTGGCCACGGCTCAACTGGTCGACCTGCTGGCCGACGTGCTCTCACCCGTGGCGCCGTGACACCCCGCGACTGGGTGGTGCGGACCCCGCTGCTCCTGCTGCCCGACCCGCAGCGCGTGCTCGCGACGCTCTTCCTCCCCGGCCAGGAGACCCCCGTCGGCGGCCGCTCCCGCTCGACCGGCGTGCTCGAGCGCGTGCTCGCCCTCTCCGACGAGGAGGTCGTCGGCGCGCTGGCGGCGCTGCACGCCGACTTCGGGCACCGCCATCGCGACCTCGACGCGACGTGGGAGGCGCACGCCGCACTCGTCGAACACCGGCTGGCGGACGACGTGACCCTCACCGGCCCGCGACGTCGGCTCATCGGTGCCTACTTCACGAAGGAGTGCGCGATCGAAGGAGCCGGGCTCCTGAACCCCTCGATGGTCCCTCACCCCGACCAGTCGGGCCTGCCCGCCGGTTCCCTGCGGTTCCTGATGACCCTGCGTTCCGTCGGCGAAGGGCACGTGTCGAGCGTCGAGCTGCGCTCCGGCGTCGTGGACGCGGGCGACGTGGTCACGCTCGACCCCGGCCCTGCCGTGTCCGTGCCCGCCGTCGCCCTCCCACCGGAGTACTCGCGCAACGCGTTCGCCCATCAGCTCGACCAGGCCGGCGGCGAGCAGGTCGATGCGGAGGCGGGCGCCGATGCGGAGTTCGTCCTTGCCTGCCTGCAGTCCACGTTCGACGGCGAGGACCTCGCCGGCGCGCTCGGTCGCCTCCACGCGCAGCGCCTCACGAGGGGCTCCACCGGCCGCACCGCCGACCGCTTCGCGCGGATCGCCGCCAACACCTACCGGGTGGCGTTCCCAGCGACCTCCGACGTCCAGGAACGGGTGCTGACCCCGCGGGGGCCGGCCGAGAGCCACGGCATCGAGGACGTCCGGATGGTGCGGTTCGTGGCGCCCGACGATGCCGTCGAGTACCTGGGCACCTACACCGCGTATGACGGGCGCTCCGTCACGGGACAGCTGCTCCGCACCGACGACTTCGTGACCTTCTCGGCGACCCCTCTGAGCGGTCCCGGCGCGCGGAACAAGGGACTCGCCCTCTTCCCGCGCAAGGTCGGCGGCCGGTACCTCGCCCTGTCCCGCGCGGACCGGGAGAACAACACCCTCACCGCGTCGGCCGACCTGCTGCACTGGGTCGAGCCCGTGCACCTGCAGGCTCCCAGGCGCGCCTGGGAGGTCGTGCAGCTCGGCAACTGCGGCTCCCCGATCGAGACCGAGCAGGGGTGGTTGGTGCTCACCCACGGCGTCGGCCCGATGCGCGCCTACAGCATCGGCGCGCTGCTCCTGGACCTCGACGAGCCCTGGCACGTGATCGGCCGGCTCGAGCAGCCGCTGCTCACCGCGGCCGAGGACGAGCGGTCCGGCTACGTGCCCAACGTCGTCTACTCGTGCGGCGCGATGCGCCACGGACGCAGTCTGGTGCTGCCCTACGGCTGCAGCGACGCGCGAACACGGGTCGCCCTGGTGGACCTCCACGCGCTGCTCGGCGCCCTTCTCGAGGGCCACTGACCCGATGACCACCTCCGTCTCGCCCCCCGAGTTCACGACGGCCGTCGTCCAGGCCAAGCCCTGGGGCCATGAGACGATCTTCGCCACCGGGGGACACGGCTACGTCGGCAAGATCATCACCGTCGACGCCGGGCATGCGCTGAGCCTGCAGTACCACCGGCAGAAGGAGGAGACGATCTGCATCGTCTCCGGCGTGGCGACGCTCGAGCACGGACCGTCCGTCGACCTCCTGATCTCCCGGACCATGCGGACGGGCGACGTGGCGCACCTTCCACCCGGCGCGCTCCACCGCGTCACCGCCGTCACCGACGTGGTGTTCGCCGAGGCGTCGTCCGCCGGCGAGGGCTGGCGCGAGGACGTCGTCCGCCTGGCCGACGACTACGGGCGCGACGGGACGACCGCGCCGTAGCTGCCCGGCCGGTTGACGTCACGTCAACGGCAAGGCCCGGACCTCCCAGTACGGCAGGCGGCGCGAGACGGTGAAGCCGAGCGTGCCCGCGAGGCGCTCCGAGCCCACGTTGTCCGCGCGGCAGGACCACACCGGCGTCCGCCCGCTCGCGACGAGGTCCTCCACCAGGGCCGCGCACGCCACGCGCGCGAGCCCGCGGCGCCGGAACGCGGGCAGCGTCTCGATGCCGATCTCGACGTCGTCGCCGCTGGTCATCGCCGCGAAGGCGAGCGCGGCCGGGGCGCCGTCCACCTCCGCCGCCCATCCCCCGCCCTGGGCGAGGAACGTCCGCGCGTCGGGCCAGCAGTCGCTCGGCACGGTGCCGCCGGGCCAGGCGAAGTCGGCCTCGGTCGCCCGGCGCACGGTGCCCGTCGCGTCCGCACGGAGGGCGGCGAAGACAGCGGCGTCGAACGAGAAGTTGAGCCGTGTCCGGCGGACGACGCCGGGCTCGCGACCAGCCCCGTCGGCCTCCGCGAGCGGCACCGCGCCCAGCATCCCGTCCCAGTCCAGCCCGTGCCAGCGCGGGTCCACCTGGAGCCACTCGCCGCGACCGCGCGCAACCCGACCCTGGACCCGGCGCACGACGGCGTCCGCCGCCGCCCCGAGCGCCGGCCCCCACGCGAGCGACATCCCGCACGGGTGGACGGCGTGGAAGGCCAGGGGCACGCCGTCGTCGTCGGCCACCCAGAGGTCGCCACCGGGGAGCCCGCCGAGCACCGCCGCCGCGAAACCGACGTTGCAGTCGACGTCGGCCAGCGCCCGACGCGCGGCCTCCAGCAGCTCGTCCACGCGTGGCTCCCCTCGGCGGCCCCGGCTGGGCCGGCGGAGGGCAGGCTAGCGCGTCAGACCAGCACGTCCTCGGCGGCGGCCGGCTCCTCGACGTCGTCGGGCGTGGCCGCCGGCTCGAGCGTCTGGCGCAGCGGGATGGCGCGGATCGCCATGGTGGCGAGCAGCGCGACCGCGGCGAACGGCAGCCCGACGACGAAGACCTGGTGCAGGGCGTCGGCGAGGCCCTCGCGTACGGCGACGGCGATCGTCTCGGGCAGGCCGGCCAGCGCGCTCGGGTCGAGCACCGAGCCGGCGCTCAGACCGCCCTCCGGCATGGCCGACGCCGCCCCCTCCGGCAGGTGCGCGGCGATCGAGGGGCCGAGGCGCGAGGTCATCACGGTGCCGAGCACCGCGATCCCGACGGTGCCGCCTGCGCTGCGGAAGAACTGCGTGGCGGCGGTCGCGACGCCGAGGTCGGCGCGGTCGACGGCGTTCTGCACGATGAGCGTCATCGTCTGCATCGACGCGCCCAGCCCCATGCCGATGACGACCATCGCGGCGGTGAGCTCGAGGGCCGAGGACCCGTAGTGCACGCGGGTGAGCAGCCAGAACCCGGCGACGAGGACGGCGGCCCCGCCGACCGTGAAGGCCTTGTAGGTGCCGGTCTTCGTGATGAGCAGGCCGATGACGATGCCGACGAGGATCATGGCGACGCTCATCGGCATGATGATCACGCCGGAGTTCGTCGCGTTCACGCCGAGCACGCCCTGGGCGTACACGGGGATGTAGAAGATCGCACCGAACATCCCCATGGCGATCGCGAAGCCCGCGATGTTGGCCGCCGTGAAGATGCGGTTGCGGAAGAGACGCAGCGGCAGCACGGGCTCGACGGCGCGCAGCTCGATGGGCACGAACATCGCCAGGAGCGCCGCACCGGCCAGGTACAGGCCCACGACCTGCGTGGACGCCCACGGGTAGGTGGTGCCGCCCCAGGAGGTGGCCAGCAGGATCGCGACGAGCGCGCCCGTGAGCGTGAGGATGCCGGCGAGGTCCAGCGGCGCCTCGCGGCGCACGTGCGGCAGGTGCAGGTGCCGCACGATGACGACGAGCGCGGCGACGCCGAGCGGCAGCGTCGCGAAGAAGAGCCAGCGCCAGCCGAAGTGGTCGGTGGCCCATCCGCCGACCAGCGGCCCGGCGATCGACGTCAGGCCGAACACCGCGCCCATGAGGCCCTGGTACTTGCCGCGCTGGCGCGGCGGGATGATGTCGCCGATCACGGTCTGCGACAGCGCCATCAGCGCGCCCATGCCGAGGCCCTGCACGACGCGCGCGCCGACGAGCCACCAGAACGACTGCGCGAAGCCCGACAGGACGGACCCGACCATGAAGGTGACGAGCGCCGCGATGTAGAAGCCGCGCCGGCCGTAGACATCGGAGAGCTTGCCGATCACCGGCACGACGACGGCGGACGCGAGCATCGCGGCCGTGGCGAGCCAGCTGTAGTGCTCGATCCCGCCCAGCTCGGCGACGATGATCGGCATCGCGGGCGACACGATCGTCTGGCTGACGGAGGCGACGAGCATGCCCAGCATCAGGCCGACGAAGACGCGTCGCGCCTCCCGGTCGAGGCCCGGGGCGGGGACGGCGGTGGTGCTCACGTGAGCGGACTCCTTCAGGGAAGCGGTGCGCAGAGGGGGCGCGGGACGGCGGCGGCGCGGTCGCTCCATCGGGACCTTCGGCCCACGGTAGTCGAATCTTGCAGACGCTGCAATTTCTTAGGGAGTGCAACTTTGCAGTCTCTGCAAGCAGGCGGCCGTACACTGGACGCATGATCGAGGAGCGGTCAGCCGACCCGACGCCTGCCGACGCGCCGCCCACCGGCGCGGGACTGCGCGAGCGCAAGAAGCACGCGACGCGCGTCGCCCTGCGCCGGGCGGCCCTCACACTGGCCGTCGAACGGGGCCCGGAGCACGTGACGGTGGACGACATCGCCGCAGCCGCCGGCGTGTCCCCCCGCACGTTCTTCAACTACTTCGCGTCCAAGGAGGACGCGCTGGTCGGCGAGCACACCGAGCGCTTCGCGGCGTTCCGCGAGCTGCTGCTCGCCCGGCCCGACGACGAGCCGCCCCTCGTCGCCGTGGGCGCCGCCGTCGCGGAGTACCTGCGCGGGATCGAGCTGGACCGCGAGGTGTGGGCCTTGCGCCGGGGCCTCGTCGAACGTCACCCCGAGCTGCTGCCGCGCGTCCTCGGCGCGAACGCGAACGCCGAGCGGGAGCTGGCCCACGCCATCGCCGAACGCGCGGGCCTCGCGGGCGCCGGAGCCGAGGACATGTACCCGACGCTCGTCGCCGCGGTGACGATCACCGCCGTGCGCGTGGCGATGCTGCGGGCCGCGTGCACCGACACCGAGCGGGCTCCCGCCGACGTCGTCAGCGAGGCGTTCGCCGCACTCGCCGCAGGACTGCCGGCGCCCTCCCGCGGCTGACCCCCGTCAGGCGCTGAGCGCGAGGTACTGCGTCTCGAGGAACTCGCCGATGCCGTCGAAGCCGCCCTCGCGGCCGAGCCCGCTCTGCTTGACCCCGCCGAACGGCGCCGCGGGATCGCTGAGGACGCCGCGGTTGACCGCGACCATGCCGGACTCGAGCCGGCGCGCGACGGCGACGGCCTCGCGCTCCTCGCCGAACACGTACGCGACCAGCCCGTGGATGGTGTCGTTGGCCATGCGCACGGCGTCGTCGACGTCGTCGTAGCGGATCACCGGGGCGACCGGGCCGAAGACCTCCTGCTGCGTGACCGGCGAGCCGTGCCGGACGTCGGCGAGCAGGGTCGCCGGGTAGTACGCGCCACCATCCGGCACCGGGGCGCCCGGGCCGCCGGTGACGACGCGCGCGCCGTCGTCGATCGCGGCCGCCACCAGGGCGGCGACCTTGTCGCGCTCGGCGACGGAGACGAGCGCGCCGAGGTCGTGGCTCCGGTCAAGGCCGCGGCCGATGCGCAGGCCCTCCAGCTCGGCCGCGAACCGCTCGACGAACGCGTCGTGGAGCGAGGTGTGGACGTAGAGGCGGTTGGCCGCCGTGCACGCGGCGCCGCCGTTGCGCATCTTGGCCTGGAGCGCGCCGGCGACGGCCGTCTCGAGGTCCGCGCCGGGTAGGACGACGAGCGGCGCGTTGCCACCGAGCTCCATCGAGGCGCTCACGACCCGGTCGGCGCACAGGCGGAGCAGGTCGCGGCCCACCTCGGTCGAACCGGTGAACGAGAGCTTGCGCACCTCGTCGCGCGCGAGCATCGCCGCGACGGCGGGACCCGTGGGTGCCGGCGTGACGAGGTTGACGACGCCGCGCGGCACCCCGACGCGGCGCAGCACGTCCACGACGTACGCGGCGGTGAGCGGCGTCTGACGCGCGGGCTTGAGCACGACGGCGCAGCCCGCCGCGAGCGCAGGGGCGAGCTTGCGGGTGGCCATCGCCGCCGGGAAGTTCCAGGGCGTGACGAGCAGCGACACCCCGATCGGGCGGTGGTCGACGACGATCCGCTTGTCCCCCGCCGGCGCGAGCCGGTCGTCGCCCCGCACGCGCACGGCCTCCTCGGCGAACCAGCGGAAGAACTCGGTCGCGTAGGCGGCCTCGGCCGCGGCGTCCGCCCACGCCTTGCCGTTCTCGCGGACCATGATCTCGGCGAGCACGTCGGCCTCGGCCGTGAACACCTCGAACGCCGCGCGCAGCAGCTCGGAGCGCTCGCGCGGCGCCGTGGCCGCCCAGCCCGCCTGCGCCGCGGCGGCGGCGTCGACGGCGGCGAGGCAGTCGGCCTCGGTCGCCACGGCGAAGCGCGCGATCACCGAGAGGTCGGCCGGGTCGACGACGTCGAACCGGTCACCCCCCGAGCCCGCGCGCCACTCGCCATCGATGAACAGGTCCGCGATGAGGTCCATACTGCGCCAGCATGCCGAACCGCCGCGGCCTCGGCGATGTCAGAGCAGCGGACCGCCGTTGCCGACGTCGACCACACTGCCGACGGCGCGCGTACCGCTCCGGTCCGACGCGTAGCGCTGGGCGAGCACGATGCTCCCCTGCCCGGCATCGGAGGCTTCGACGAAGAGCGCGTCGTCGCGCCGACCCTCGACGGTCAGGTACCCGTCCCAAGCAACCGCGGCACGAGCTGCTCCGGAGGAACGCGCGTGGTCGCGCGCACGCGCGACGCTCTCCCCCAGCTCGCCGACGAACCGCTGCAGGGAGCGGCCGTCCGGGGACTCGACCATGCAGAACGGCACCAGAGGGCCGCCCTCGGGGACGACGGATCGGACGGCGTGCTCGAGCGCGAACGCGGCAAGCGCGCGGACCTCTGCCGACGGCTCGACGGCCCATGCCTCCAGCCTGCCCGCCGCCCACTCGACGAAGTCGGGCAGCCATCGGCGCACTCCGTCGCTCCACCGCTTCCCGACGGCGCCCGTCGGGAAGATCGTCGAGTTGTCCGTTCCGGCCACCACGGCGAGGTCTGCGCCCGCGTCGTCGACGAAGACCACCCACCGCGCACCGGCGACACGCGCACAGACGAGGTCGCCCACACCGACACCGATCGCGTTGACGAGGCGGTTCGGGTCCTCGCGTTCGGTAACCGGCGTCGCCTGCCAGGCGTCCAGGGCCTCGTCATAGAAGCGACCAAGCGCGGCCGGATCGCCCCCCACCCCGACAGGAAGTGAGGCACGCAGCTCACCGAGCCACGCGAGCTCCCCCTCGCTCAGGTCGAGGAACTGAGGAGTCGCCTGCGCCGCAGGCTCGTCAGGCTGGCCGGGGCGGCGGCGGAAGATGCCCATGCCTCCTCTTCGGTACGCACCTACCCGGCCTTGACCGATGCGCCGTCATGCCACTCGCGCAAGGAGCTCCGCGAGCAGCACCTCCGCCGGAGATGCCTCGGGCCTTCCCCGGGGCCAGGCCTTCGCCGGTCGCGGCAGCGGTGGCGCCGTCGAGCGGTACCGGTGCCCGGTCGCCGTCGTCGTGATCACGGTGTGCAGACCATCGCCCGTGACCGCCTGCGTGAACCCGCCGGCGTTCTTGGCGAGGTTGCACGCCTCGCACAGCCCCTGTCCGTTCTCGAGCTCGGTCGGTCCGTCCTGCGCGGCCGGGCGCACGTGGTCGAGGTGCCGCACGGGCGCATCGCAGTAGGGCGTCCGGCACAGGCCCTGGTCCCGGACGCGGAGCAGGTCCGCCAGCCCGTCCGCGAAGAACCGGCCAGCCGACGACGCCGCGACCAGCCGGCCGGCGGGATCCGCGTAGATCCGGCGCAGCCAGGCGGCATCGGCGTCCAGACCGCCCGCGACCATCGCCCGGGCCACCTGCGCGGGCACCGCTCCACCGGCACCCGCAGCGTCCACCACCGCAGCCGGGGCCGAGCCGGAGCCGAGCAGCGTCTCGTCCGAGATCACCAGGTTCACCATCACGGGCACCGCGTCCGCGGTCGCCTGCCCCGTGACCCGCTCGACGAGCGTGTCCGCCATCACCTGGCCGCGCGAGCGCCCGTCGCCGCCGGCAAGGTCGGCCGCGCGCCGCAGGGCGGCGTAGACGCCCACCCCCTGCGCCACCGGTAGCAGCGCCGTCACGTAGGTCATCGTGTCGGGCGCCGGCCGCACCCACACGGCGCGGTCTCCCGCCGCCCGCCGCGCACGGGCCGCCACGGCCGCCGGGTCCAGGTCGGCCGCGCGTCGCCGCACCCGCGCGACCAGGGCCTGGGTGCCGAGGCCCCCGAGCGACCGCTGGTCCGCGCACACCTCCTCGTCGATCCGCACCCGCACCTCGACCGGGAGGCACGCCGTCTCGCGCACGAGGACGGTCGCCCGCCACGGCGAGAGCACCCCTGCCCGCAGCGCGGCGAACGTGTGCGGCATCTCGGCGTGCCAGGCCTTCGCCGCGCCGAGGAAGGACCGCGCCCGCACCGGCGACTCGCGCAGCGCGAGGCCCAGGCGCACGGGCACGTCACGGCCCCGGTGCTCGGCGGGCACGCCAGCGGCGGCCTCGACCTCGCGGGCCCGGGCGTCCACCGCGAGGGCCACCGAGGCCTGGACCGCCGTCGCGACCGACTTCAGCTCCTCGAGCGCACGAAGCAGGTCGATCCGCTCGCCGTCGGCAGCAGGAATCGCGCCGGTGCGCAGCCGCCGGCACACCCGGGCGACCTCGGCGGCTTCCATGCCCACATCGTATCGAACACCTGTTCGAATCGCAACAAACCGGACACGGATCGCCACGGCCCGGCCGGTCACCCCAGCCAGGACCGCCCGACGAAGGCCTTCGTGCCGTCGGGCGGGGCGACGTCCTCGCCGGCGGCCAGGCGCCGGCACACCTCCATGAGGGCGCGGAACTCATGCCGCTCCGCACCCCGGCTGTAAGCGCTGCCGCCGTTGGGCACCCACCGCCCGCCCCAGCCGGGCCCCTGCAGGACGACGCACGGCCCGCCGACGACCTCCCGTACCGAGCCGTCGACGGCCTCCAGCAGGTCCGCCGACCCCGAGTCGCACGCGTCGCAGCCGCAGTCCGGCCACTGCGCCAGCGTGACGTCCGTCCGCGCCACCGCCAGCACCAGCACGGGCAGGGGCGCGTCGCCCGGCCGGTCGCGCCCGTCGCGCTCGAGCAGGAGCAGCGGCAGCGTCCCGGGCCGCGACGACATGACCCGCACCCCGCGGTCGAACCCGTACCGCTGACCGTGGGCGACCGTCATCGGCTCGGCGGGCAGCCGGTCGACGCGCGCACCCAGCCGGTCCCGCAGCACCTGCGCCCACACGCGTGCGCGCTCGTGCACGACGACGTGGCGCCCGGGGTCCGTCAGACGCGAGTACTCGTCGTCGTGGGGCCGGCGGTCGGGGTGCGGGTCGGCCCACGAGGGCAGGCCGAGGCGGCCGAAGCGCGCGTCGACCTCGCCCTGCAGCGCGTCGATGGTGACCACGCGCCCGACCGTACGCAGGCCCGCCCCGGGGGCGCCACGGAGTTCTTCCGCCGCCGGGCCCTGCCCTCGGCGCCGTCGGCGCCCGGCGCTCTCGGGCGTCAGCGCCCGCCCACCGCCGCCTCCAGCAGCGCCGGCTGCACCTCGCCGTCGCGCACGAGCCACTCGTCGTCGACCCGCAGGGAGCCGCGCGGCGCACCGCCCGTCCCCCGCAGGTCCTTGACGATGTCCCAGTGCAGCGCGGACTCGTTGACCCCGCCGCACTCCGGGTACGCGCGCCCCGGCGCGATGTGCACCGTGCCGAGGATCTTCTCGTCGATGAGCAGGTCGCCCGTCATCGTGGTCAGCGCCGCGTTGGTCCCGATGCCGAGCTCGCCGACGCGCCGCGAGCCCTCGTCGGTGTCGAACAGCCGCGTGACGAAGTCGACCCCCTCGCTCGCCCGCTCGGCCACGATCAGCCCGCCGGAGAACTCGAGCTCGAGGTCGCGCACGAGCACCCCGCCGAACGAGAGCGCCCCCGGGAACCGGATGACCCCCTCGATGTCGTCCTCGCGCGGGGCGGTCGCGATCTCGCCGTCGGGCCAGTTCGCGTTGCCCGAGAAGGGGATCCAGACGCGCCCCTCGACGCCGATCTCCAGGCGCGACGTCGGGTCCTCGATGACCACCCGCCGCGCGCTGCCGAGCCGGTCGCACAGGCGCTGCATCCGACCCGCCGCCTCCGACCAGTCCGCGTCGAACGACGCGACCCACTCGCGCAGCAGCTGCTCGGCGTCCAGGCCCATGGCCGACGCCCAGCGCGGCGTGGGCACGCGCACCAGAGCCCACCGCGTCCCCTGCCAGCGCATGGTCGAGACGAGCCCGCGGCCGTGCCGCAGGGCCGCGATGCGCGCGGGGTCGGCGTCGAGCACCGGGCTGGTCATCGCGCGGAACGACACGTGCACGTCGGACCACTCCATGGCCGCCGCCTCGAGCGGGGGCGCCGCCGACAGCGCCGCCTCCGGCGCCCAGCGCAGCGCGGACGTGTCGAACCGCTCGTCCGTGGCCACGACCTGCGGGACCGCGCCGCGCCGCCATGCCTCGTCCACGAACGCCGCGACGGCGTCCATCGCGGCGGTGTCGGTGACGAAGACCGACACGCGGTCGCCCTCGCCCAGCGCGACGCCGTCGGCGACGAGTCGCACGACGGTCCTCCAGTCGATGTCGGTCACGCGCCGTCTCCTCTCGTGCTCATGTCCCGCTCGCGGTTCCAGGGCGCCAGCGCCCGGTAGAGGTCCACGAACGCTCGGTGGTCGGCCCGCAGCCGTTCGGCGCTGGCGGGGTCGGGTGGCACCGAACGGTCCACCGACCACCAGCGACGCCCGTCGGCCAGCTCCACGGCGCCCGTCCCGAGCGCCGCGAGGAACGCGTCGCCGTGGGAGGCGCCGGGGGTCGCGGCGACGTCCTGGGTGAGCCCGGTCAGGGTCGAGACCGTGCTCATGACCACGGGGTTCTTGGTGGCGCCGCCGATGGCGACGACGCGGCTCACGGGGACGCCGCACCGCGCGTAGGTGCCCACGGCCTCCGCGGTGGCGTGCCCGATGCCCTCCAGCACGGCGCGCGCGATGTCCGCCGGCGTGTGCTCGAGCCCGAGCCCGACGATCGCACCCCGGCTGTGCGGGTCCTGGAACGGGGTCCGCTCGCCGGCGAAGTGCGGCAGCACCAGCACGCCGCGGGCGCCGGCCGGCGAGCCCTCGGCGAGCTCGAGCAGCCGGGCGAAGGTCACCTCGTCGCGCTCGTCGGTGATGCCGAGCGCGTCGGCGACCCACCGGGTGGCCGTGCCGGTGGTGGCCGTGCCGGCCGCGAGCACGTAGGTGCCCTCGAGGACGAACGGCGCCGCCCACAGCGACGGGTCGGTGATCGGCGTCGAGCCGACCCGGATGAAGTACCCGCTCGAGCCGTACATCGCCATGAGCGAGCCGTCGTCGACGACCCCGGCCGCCACGGCCTCGGCGGGCGCGTCGGTCGTCCCGACGATGACGGGCGTGCCCTCGGGGATCCCGGTCTCGGCGGCGGCGCGCGCGTGCACGGTCCCGGCGAGGTCGGTGGTCCAGCCGAGCCGCGGCAGGCGGTCGGCGGTGACAACGTCCTCGCAGCCGGTCACGTCCCAGCGCGCGGCCTGCAGGTCGTACAGCGGGTGGAAGTAGCCGGCGGTCGCGTGGTCGATGACCACCTCGCCGGTGAGCTTCGCCACGAGCCACGACTGGCTCGTCATGAACCAGCGTGCCCGCGACCAGACGTCGGGCTCCTCGTCGCGCAGCCAGGCGATCTTCGGCCCCGCCGACTGGCTGGTCAGCGCGTTGCCGCAGCGCCGCTGGATCTCCTGCTCCCCGAGCGCGCCGACGAGCGCGTCGATCTGGCGCGCGGCCCGCGTGTCGACGCCGTAGAGGATGGCCGGCCGCAGGGGCGTCAGCTCCTCGTCGGTCGCCACCACGCACGGGCCGATGGCGCTGAGCCCCACCCCGCGCAGGTCGCGCGCGGCCGGGTGCGCCATCAGCTCGCGGGCGATGACGACGACGTCGGCCCACCAGTCGAGCTCGGGGTCCTGCTCCACGTGTCCCGGCCGCGGCGTCGAGATCTGATGTCGACGCCGCGACTGCGCCAGGACGGTGCCCTCGGCGTCGACGAGGACGCCCTTCGACTCGAAGGTGCCCACGTCGACGCCGAGGAAGGTCATGCCCGGACGCCCCGAACCACGCTCATCAGGTCGGCGACGCGCGCCGCCTCGACGTCGTTCTCGAACTTGCCGTCCTTCTTGAACCACGTGCCCACGATCGCAGCGTCCGCGTACTGCAGGCTCTCCGCGACCGTGTCGGGGCGCACGCCCGTGTTGACGAACACCGGCACGGCGCCCGCGTTCTCCTTGACCACCTTGAGGGTGGAGGTGTCCGTCGCGGCACCGGCCGTCAGGCCCGAGACGCACAGGCCGTCGGGCGCGCCGTTGAAGACCGTGGAGCGGGTCATCTGCGCGAGCTCGCGACCGCCCAGGTAGGCCGCGGCCTCGGGGACGATGTTGTAGAGCAGGCGGACGCCGGAGGCACCCATCCGCGCACGGTGCCGCGCCGCGCGGCCGACGTCGGTGTTCCACATGCCGAAGTCCGACGCGTACACGCCGGTGAACACCTCGCGGACGAAGGAGGCGCCCGTCGCGACGGCCAGGTCGATCGAGGCCACGCCGTCCCAGAGCACGTTCACGCCGAACGGCACGGACAGCTCCGAGCGGAGCTCGCCGATGACGCGGGCCATGGTGACCGCGGTCACCGGCTCCGTGTTCGTGAGGTAGGGGAGGCTGAACTCGTTCGAGATCAGGATGCCGTCGACCCCACCCTCCTGGAGGGCGGTGATCTCTCGACGTCCGTGCTCGAGCACGGCGGTCATGCCGCCCGCCGCGTCGTAGCCGGGGTCACCCGGCAGCGCGGGCAGGTGGCACATGCCGATGATCGGCTTCTTGACGTCGAAGACCTCGTCGAGCCAGGTGTTCATTGCAGTTGTCCGTTCGTTGTGATGGTTGGGGCTAGTGGGGGCGGGCGGACACGACCGCCCATGCCTCGAGGAAGCGCCAGAACGCCGTCGCGCCCGGGTCCGGGAGGCCGATGCTGCGCTCCTGGAGCCAGGAGGCGCGGCCACGGCGGGACTGCAGCTCGGTGGTCTCGCGCACCGCGCGCGCCGCGGCGTCGCAGGCGGACGTCATCCCCTCGGCCGGGTCGCCGGCCGAGGCGAGGGCGTCTGCCGCGGCGACGATGCCGTCGAGGATGGTCTTGTCGCCGACCTCGGTCTTGCCGCGGTGCGCGATGCTGGCCGCCGCGGCGGCGACGAACGCCGACGCCTCGGGCAGCCCGATCTCGTCCTTGCCCTCCCACGTCCGGGAACCGGACAGCAGGGCGCCGGCGACGAGCGCCGCCATCGTCGACGGGTTGGCGTTCGCGAAGGCCTTGGCGGCGGTCCGCGCGATCTCGGTCGGGGTCGCGGCGTCGCCGAGCTGCTCGAGCTCGGTGATCACCGCCCGCGAGCCGGCCGTGACCGTGATGCCGAGGTCGCCGTCGCCGAGCGCCTGGTCGAGGTCGCGCAGCTCGTCCGCGGACTCGATCAGGAGGGCCAGGCTCGCCCGGATGTGCTGGTTGAGCTCGATGCCGCGCACGTCTCAGCCCTCCCGGAAGAACGGCGAACGGGCCGGGGCCTCGAGGAGCTCCAGGCGGGCGTCGTCGAGCTCGAGCAGCGAGATCGACGCGCCGGCCATCTCGAGGCTCGTGGCGTACTCCCCGACGTACTTCTTGACGATCTCGATCCCGCGGTCCGCGAGGAACCGGTGCGTGCGGCGGTAGAGGACGTACAGCTCCTCCAGCGGCGTGGCACCGAGGCCGTTGACGAGCACCGCCACGCGCGAGCCCTCGCCGAGCCCGAGGTCGTCCACGAGGGCCGACGTGAGGTGGTCGGCGATCTCGTCCGCCGTCTCGAGCGGACCGCGCCGCGAGCCCGGCTCGCCGTGGATCCCGATGCCGATCTCCATCTCGCCGTCGGGCAGCTCGAACGAGGGCTTGCCCGTGGTCGGCATGATGGTCGGCGCGAGCCCGATGCCGATCGTCGCCGTGTGCTCGACGACGTCCTCGGTGACCGCCACGACCTGCTCGAGCGAGTCGCCGCGCTCGGCGGCCGCGCCCGCGGCCTTGTACGCGAAGAGGATGCCCGCGACGCCGCGCCGGTCGTGCTTGCGCTCGCGCGGCTGGCTCGCCACGTCGTCGCGGCCGAGCACGGTCGCCGTCGGGATGCCCTCGAGCTCGGCCAGGTCGCACGCGAGGTCGAAGTTGAAGACGTCGCCGCCGTAGTTGCCGTACAGGTAGAGGACGCCCGCGCCGCCGTCGACGGCCTTGGTCGCCTGCAGGATCTGGTCCGAGCTCGGCGAGCTGAAGACGTTCCCGATGGCGACGCCGGAGCACAGCCCGGCCCCGACGTACCCCTTGAACAGGGGCAGATGGCCGGAGCCACCGCCCGTGACGATGCCCACCTTGCCGGCGAGCGGCGCGTCCGCGCGCACCATCACCCGCAGGTCGTCGCCGGGTGTCCGGACGAGGTCCGGGTGGGCCAGGAGGATGCCCTCGACGAACTCGTCGACGAAGTCCTCGGGCGCGTTGATGATCTTCTTCATGATCGGTCCGTCCGTTCCGTCGGATCAGTGGGTGGGAGCGCTCGTGGCCGGTTCCGGGGCGGCCGTCCCCGACATCGCGCGACGCCCGCGTCGGCGCCGGAACTTCACCTGGTCGAGCACCATGACGCCGACGAGGATCACGCCCTGCGCGATGGCGTACTCGTAGGCGGACAGCCGGAGCGCGGTGAAGCCGCTGGAGACCACCTGGAGGGTGACGGCGGCGAGGAGCACGCCGAGCACCGTCGCGGAGCCGCCGTTCGGGTTCGTGCCGCCGAGCACCACGATCACGATGACCAGGAGCACGTAGCTCGAGCCGTAGTCGGCGCTCGCGGACGGGTTCCGGGCGAGGAACATGAGCCCGGCGACCCCGGCCAGCAGGCCGCTGGTGACGTACGTCGTCATGAGCGTGGCGCGCTTGCTGATGCCGGAGTACGTGCTCGCCACGGGGTTGGCCCCCTGGAGCTGCACCTTGCGACCGATCGGCGTGCGGTTCACGAGCACGGCCACGAGCGCGGCCGCGACGAGCAGCACCAGCGCGAGCACCGGTACCCCGGCGACGGCCGTCGACCCGAGCGAGCGGAGCGCCGCCGGCGCACCGGAGATCGTCACGCCACCGGTCCACACGAGCGCGAGCCCGTTGAAGACCTGCATCGTGCCGAGCGTCGCCAGGATCGGCGTGATGCCCACCATGCTGATGAGCACGCCGTTGACCGCACCGAGGAGCGCTCCGACGGCGAGCCCGGCGAGCAGCACCAGCGGCGTCATCGAGGCCGCCGCGTCCGCGCCCTGCGTCGTCGCGAAGTGCGTGTAGATCGAGGAGACGGTGATGGCGGCGCCGTTGGCGATGGAGACCACCGACAGGTCGATGCCGCCCGTGAGCATCGCGAGCATGAGGGCGAGCGCGAGCACGCCGATCTCGGGCGCGGCGATGCCGATGTTCTGCAGGTTGACGCTGTTGAGGAAGATCTCCGGCCGCAGGACCGCGAAGAACCCGAACGTCACGACGAGCAGCAGGGCCATCCGGCCCACGCCGTGGGCGACGTGGATGCGGTCGATCGCCGCGGAGAAGGCGTTGTCCACGCGGCCGTTCATCTCGGACAGCGCGCCACGGGTGCCGTTCACGCCGCCACCTCCTTCTGGACCGCGACGGGTCGGCTCCGGCCGCGCGTGGCGGCGAAGGCCTGGATGCTGACGCCCAGCAGGAGGAGCACGCCGACAGCAGCTCGCTGCCAGGTGCTCGGGATGCCGACGAGCACGAGGTTGTTGTTGATGAGCTGCACGAGCACGACGCCGAGCACCGTGCCGCCGACGGACCCGCGCCCGCCGAAGATCGACGCGCCGCCCAGGACGACCGCGGCGATGATGTCGAGCTCCGTGCCGACGAGGCTCTGGGGGTTGGCGTTCTTGCCGAGGATGACGTAGACGACGCCGCCGAACGCCGCGAGGGCACCGACGAGCATGTAGAGCCAGACCTGCGTGCGCACCACGCGGATGCCCACGCGCCGGGCGGCCTCGGTGTCGCCGCCGATGGCGTAGATGCTGCGCCCGAAGACGGTCCACTTCAGCATGGCCGCGACGAGCAGCACGATCACGACGACCGGGACGATCAGGAAGTGCAGGTACCCGCCACCGGCGACGTCGACGAGGTGCCGGTCGGAGGCCTCGGTGATCGCCGAGGGCAGGTCGCCCGCGGAGATGTAGGCCGAGCCGATGTAGGCGATGAGGACGCCCTTGAAGATCCCCTGCGTGCCGAGCGTCACGATCAGCGTCGGGAGCCGGAACCTCGCGATGACGACGCCGTTGAGCATGCCCAGGCCGGCGCCGATGAGCATCGCCACGGCGAAGATCACCAGGGCCGTCCCACCCGAGCCGTCCATGAAGAGCGTGACGGTGGTGTAGGCCGCGAAGATCGCGATGGCGGGGAACGAGACGTCGACGCCGCCCGAGATGAGCACGAGCAGCACGCCGAGCGCGAAGATCAGCGGCACCATCGAGCTGCGGACGAGGGCGAAGAACGTGCCCGCGGTGAAGAAGGCCGGGCTGGCCAGCGACATCGCGATGACGACGAGCACGATGACCGCGAGCAGCAGACCCTCGTTGTTGGGGCCGCGCAGACGGGCGAGCCGGGCGGTCATGCTGCCATCCTTCGCTGGATCTCGTCGGCATCGATGTCGTCGCCCGCGAGCTCGGCGACGACGTGGCCGTCGTGGATGATGAGGATCCGGTGGCAGCAGCTGACCAGCTCGGGGATGTCGTCCGAGATGACGACGATGCCCATGCCGGCCGCGGCCTGCTCCCGCAGGATCGTGACGATCTCCTCCTTCGAGCCCACGTCGACCCCGACGGTGGGGCCGTTGAGCAGGAGGATCGCGGGCTTGCGGTCGAGCCACTTGGCGAGGACGACGCGCTGCGCGTTGCCGCCCGACAGGCTCCGGACGACGGCCGAGGAGTTCGGGGCCTGGATGCGCAGGCGACCGAAGAGGTCCGCGATGGACCGCCGGATCCGCCGCCTGTCGAGCAGGCCGAACCGCGTGCGGTAGGCGTCGAGCGAGGCCGCGACCATGTTCTCGGCGATCGGGATGTCGAGGAACAGGCCCTGCGTGAGCCGGTCCTCGGGCACGTAGCCGATGCCCGCGTCGACGGCGTCGTGGATGGACGCGATCCGTCGGGGCTTGCCCTGGACGAGGATCCGGCCGGAGTCGGCCGGGTTGATGCCGAACACCGCCTCGGCGATCTCGGAGCGGCCCGAGCCGAGGAGCCCGGTGATGCCGAGGATCTCGCCGGCGCGGAGCGCGAAGGACACGTCGTCGAACCCGCCGGCCCGGCTGAGGTGCTCGACCTCGAGCAGCTGCGGGGCGTCGGGGGCGACGTCGTTGACCAGCCGGGTCTCGCTCACGTCGCGGCCGGTCATCGCCTTCGACACGGCGCGCCGGGTGTAGCCCGACGCGTCGCCCGACTCGACCACGCGGCCGTTGCGCAGGACGGTCAGCCGCTGGGAGATGGCGAGCACCTCGTCGAGCTTGTGGCTGACGAACACGATCGCGACGCCGCGCTGCTGCAGCCGGCGCACGATGACGAAGAGCCGCTGGACCTCGCTGTAGGTCAGCGCCGTCGTCGGCTCGTCCATGATGAGGACCTTCGCGTCGTTGACGAGCGCGCGGCAGATCGCGATGAGCTGGCGGTCGGCGACGGACAGCCGCTCCACCTCGGCGTCGAGGTCGAGGGACAGTCCCAGGTCGTCGACGACGCGCTGGGCGGCGGCGCGGATGCGCGACCGCGACGAGAGGACGCGGCGCTCGGCGAGCTCGCTCAGCATCGCGATGTTCTCGGCGGCGGAGAGGTTCGGGAAGAGGGAGAAGTCCTGGTAGATCACCTGGACGCCGCTGCGGATGGCCTCGTTGGGGGTGAGGTGCCCGTGCGTCGTGCCGTCGATGGTGATCGCACCGCTGTCGGCGCGCTCGACGCCGCTGATGATCTTGATGAGGGTCGACTTGCCGCTGCCGTTCTCACCGGCGAGGCAGTGCACCTCGCCCGGCGCGAGCGACAGGGAGACCCCGTCCAGCGCGTGCACACCGCCGTACGTCTTGACGATGTCGCGGACCTCGAGGACTGGTGTGGCAGTCACGGTCATGGGTTCCACCTGCATCCCTTGGCGCCCCCGCCTCCCGGGTGGGCCGGGCACGAGGCCCGGCCCACCCAGGAAGCGAACGGCTCAGCCGGTCAGAAGTCGTAGTCGGCCACGTTGGACAGGTCGACCGCGACGCCCGCGTTGCCGGCGAACGCGTTGTCAGCGCCCGCGAGCTTCACCAGGGACTCGTAGCCGGGGATACCGAGGTCGGTCCCCTCCTCGATCGTGCCGCCGTCGGCGAGGATCCGGGCGATGGCGAGCTGCGCCTTGCCGGCGAGAGCCGGGTCCCAGAAGAAGATCTTGTCGATCGCGCCGCTCTCGAGGTAGCTGCCACCCACGGACGGGATGCTCGTGCCCATGACGCACACGGAGTCGGACTTGCCGGCCTCCTCGACGGCCCGCGCGATGCCGACCACGTCGGTGCCCGCCGAGCCCTGGAAGCCCGCGATGTCCGGGTACTTCGCGAGGATCTCCTTCGCCTTGTTGTAGGCGACCTCCTCGTTCTCCTCCGACTCGATCGGGTCCTCGACCCGGACCATGTCGGGGAACTCGGCCTGCTGCAGGTCGTACGCGCCCTGGATCCACTCGGAGTGGGAGCCGTTGGTCAGGCGACCGACCATCTGCACGTACTGCCCGGTGCCGCCGGTGCACTCGCCCAGGTTCTCCATGATCTGGGCGCCGTACGCCTTGTTCTCGAAGGCCTCGATGTCGATGTCGACGTTCTCGATCCCGACGGCCTCGTGGCTGACGACGATGATCCCGGCCTCGCGGGCCTGGGCCAGGACGCTCTCGAGCCCGGCCAGGTCGTTCGGGACGACCGTGATGGCCACGGGCTTCTGCGCGATGAGGTCCTGGATGATCGACACCTGGCCCTCGTTGGTGGCCTCGGCGGGGCCCTCCTGGCGGGCGTCGAGGCCCGTCTCGGCGGCCCACTCGTCGACGCCGACCTCCATGCGGTCGAACCAGCCGATGCCCGTCGCCTTCACGACGGTCACGTACGCGCCGTCCTCGACCGGGGCGGACGACGAGTCGTCGCTGGCCCCGTCGCTCGGCTCGGCCTCGTCGACCGAGCTGCACGCGACCAGCGCCATCGCCATCGTGCCGACGAGGATCCCGCCGGCCAGCCTCCTGTGCTTCATAGGTTCACTCCCTTGTGATCTGGCATCGCCCTTGCCGTGCCGGCATCAGCGGTGAGCGCGACGGTACGGGTTTCCGCGCGCATCTGTCAACGAACTCGCGCATGCCTCTGCGCGGCTTCGCGAAGGGACATGCGCGATATCGCGCATACCGTGCGCTACGCTGTCGCGGAGCGAGAGGGGGTCGCAGTGTCGCGACAGGCTGAGACAGTCGAGCTACTGCTCGAGCGTGGCTTTGTGTCGGTGACGGACCTGGCGAAGCACTTCGGGGTCACCGAGTCGACGATCCGGCGCAACCTCGCCGAGCTCGAGGCGCGCGATCTCGTGCAGCGCACGCACGGAGGTGCGCTGCCGGTGCGCCAGACCGACGCGCCCATGGACCTCAAGCAGACGCTGCACCGGCCGCACAAGCGCGCCATCGGGCAGGCCATGGCGGACCGGATCCTCGACGGGCAGACGGTGCTCCTCGACAGCGGGAGCACGACGCTCGAGGTGGCCCGCCACCTGCACAGCAAGCACCTCACGGTCGTCACCAACGACCTGCTCATCGGGGCCGCCGTCGCGCAGAACCAGAGCGCGCACCTGGTCTTCATCGGGGGCGAGCTGCTGCCGAACGTCTACACGATGTGGGGCCCGACGTCGGTCCAGCAGCTGCAGAACCTGCGCGTGCACGTGGCGGTCTTCGGCGCCGACGCCGTGAACGAGGACGGGATCTACAACACGAACAGCTACGAGCTCGAGGTCAAGCGGACGATGCGCGCCATCGCGTCCGAGGCCTTCCTCGTCGCCGACAGCTCCAAGTTCGGGCGCGAGGCCCTCTTCAAGGTCTTCGACTTCGAGATGTTCACCGCCGGCATCACCGACGAGTACCTGGACCCGCTCCGCGCGGCACAGTTCCCGGTCCCCCTCATCCGGGCGACGCTCGACCCCCACGAGGACGGCGGCGACGACCATCGGCGACCGGGCCGCCCTCAGCCGCGCTCGGTGGACGCGCGGTCGTTGTAGAGCACCGCGCGCGAGCGCAGGCGCCCCCCGGCCAGGTCCGCGAGCGCACCCTGCGCCTGCGTCATCGGGTAGCGGTCGACGACCGTGCGGATCTTGCCCTCGGCGGCCAGGCGCAGCACCGCGCGCATCTGCTCGCGGTTGCCCAGGATCGACCCCTTGATCGTCTGGCCCCTGTTGAAGTGGAAGTCGCGCACGTCGATGGGGACGGCGTTGACCAGCGTCCCGCCCCAGGCGAGCGTCCGCATCGCCTGCTGCGTCACCTCGTCCGAGCCGGCGAAGGTGAGCACGGCGTCCGCGGAGTCCGCGATCGCCTCCATCGCCGCCGGGTCCCTCGAGTCGACGGTGCGCGCCGCGCCGAGCTCGCGCGCCACCTCCAGGTGCGCGGGCGTCCGTCCGACGGCCACCACCTCGGCCCCCGTCAGCGCGGCCATCTGCACGGCCATGTGCCCGACGCCGCCGAGCCCGAAGATCGCCACGACGTCACCGGGGCCGACGTCGACCTTGCTCACGACGCCGTACGCGGTGATCCCGGGGCAGAACAGGGGCGCGGCGTCGATCAGGTCGAGCTCGTCGGGGACGACGTACGTGTGGTGGGCCCAGGAGAGCATGAACTCCCCGTAGCCGCCGTCCACGTGCTCGCCCGTGATGATGCGGCGGTGGCAGAGCTGCTCCCGCCCCGTCCGGCAGAACCGGCACTCGCCGCACGCCCACCACAGCGGCTGCACGCCCACGCGGTCGCCGACGGCGAAGTCCGTCACGCCCTCGCCCAGGGCCGCGACGTAGCCGGTCACCTCGTGGCCCGGCACGATCGGGCTGATCGCAGGCACCCCGCCGTCGACCCAGTCGCCCTCGATCATGTGCAGGTTCGAGCGGCAGACGCCGCAGCCGGCCACCTCGATGAGCAGCTGGCCCGGCCCGGGCTCGGGCCGGGCGCGGTCGCGCCAGGCCAGCGGGCCGGTCGCGAGGGGGGCGGGCGTGGTCAGCTCGTTGGCGCGCATCATTGACACGGGGCCGACTGTGGACCTCGTCGGCCCCATGGTCAACTCGGTGGCCGTATCGATTCGACGGGAATGTACCGTGGGACCGCAACCATCGTGACGAACGTCACCCGCGGCTCAGCCGCCGGCGATCTCCGGCGTCGCGCCGGCGTCCTCACCCGGCCCGTCCAGGGCCCGCGGCCGCCGGTGCAGCACCTCGGCCGCGTGGTCGGCGAGCGCGTCGCCCGCCGAGCCGTACAGGTGGAACACCGCGTCCGCGCCGTGCCGCTGGAGCTCGAGCACGTCGTCGTCGTAGCGGGCGACCGCCGCGACGCGACCGGTGAAGCCGGCCGCGTGCAGCCGGGCGAGCGCGATGAGGTTGGCGCGGTGGAACGGCATGGCGAGCACCACGACGCGCACCTTGCCCGCGCGCTGCACCCGGTTCCAGAACTCCACGTCGGTGGCGTCCGCGCGCAGCACCTCGAAGCCGAGCGCGCGCAGGTCGTTCACCCGCACCTGGTCGTGCTCGACGCCGACCACGTGCAGCCCGTACTCGTCGCGCAGCTTGAGGTACGTCGCCGAGCCGATCCGCCCCAGTCCGAGCACCATCGCGTCGGCGTCCCCGACGTCGACCAGCCGGTCGTCGGGGTGCAGCTGCAGCGTGCTGTGGTGCGGCAGCAGCCGGACCATCCGCGTGGCCAGCTCCACGCCGCGCCGGTTGACCAGGGCGGACACCACGAAGCTGAACGCGACGGCCATCGAGATCGCCACCAGCCAGCGCTCGTCAAGAAACCCCGCCGACGAGCCCACGGACGCGACGATGATCCCGAACTCGGAGAAGTTCGCCAGCACGAGGCTCGCCAGGAACGCGGTCCGCCGGCGCAGCCGCAGCGCCCACAGCAGCACGGCGAAGATCGCCACCTGGAAGGGCAGCAGCGCCAGCACGAGCACGGCCAGCAGCAGCTCCTCCAGCCCCGGCGTCCCGTGGAGGCCGATCTGCAGGAAGAACGCGACGAGCATGAGGTCCTTGAACGTCATCAGCGAGCGCGACAGCTCCGGCGCGCTCGGGTGCCGCGCCAGCAGCACCCCCATGACGACGGCGCCCAGCTGCGGCTCGAGACCCACGGCGTCGAACAGCCCCCAGCCGAGCGCGACGGCGACCGTGACGCCGAAGAGCGCCTGCAGCTCGCCGTGGCCGATGTGGTCCCAGATGCGGTGCAGCACCCATGAGCCCGGGACGAGCAGGACGAGCGCGAGCGCCCACGGGCTCGGCGGCTCGTCCGCGACGAACGCCATGAAGAGGACCGCGACCACGTCCTGGAGCACCAGCACGCCGACGGCGATGCGCCCGTAGAGCGAGGTGGTGTCCGACCGGTCCTCGAGCACCTTCACGACGAACACCGTGGAGGAGAAGGACAGCGCGAACCCGATCAGCGCCAGCCCGCCGACCGGCTCGTCCGCGAGCAGCGGCGGGCCGACGAGCGCGACGAGCCCGAGGAACCCCATCCCGACGGCCGTCGCCAGGACGATGTGCACGCTCGTCGTCACCCAGATCTCGCGCCGCAGCAGCGTCCGGGCGTCGAACTTCAGGCCGATCGCGAAGAGCAGGAGCACGACGCCGAGGTCCGCGACGGCCTCGAGGCCGGCGGGCTCGGGCGCGCCGAACGCGCCGAGCGCGAACCCCGCGGCGAGGTACCCGACCAGCGGCGGGAGCCGCAGCCCGAGGGCGACGAGCCCGCCCACCACGGCGGCCACGAGGTACAGCCCGATGCCCACGTGCGCCTCCTCCCGCCGGTGGGGCGATCATCCCGCGTCCGGAGCACCCCGCGGGCACACCGCCCGAACCTTTCACCCCGGGCGCGCGGGCGCCGTCGCCCGGTGGTTGCATGAGCGCCAGGACGCGCCGCGCGACCGCACGGGGCCCGCCCGGACCGAGGGGAGGCTCCCGGATGGCGCTGCGGATCGAGGACTACGGGATCGTCGGCGACCTGCACACGGCCGCGCTCGTCGGGCGCGACGGCTCGATCGACTGGCTCTGCCTTCCCCGCTTCGACTCCCCCGCGTGCTTCGCGGCGCTGCTCGGCGACGAGGACGCCGGGCTGTGGCGCCTCGCCCCGGCGTCGGGCGGGCTCGCGACGAGCCGCCGCTACCGCGGCGACTCGCTGATCCTCGAGACGGAGTGGACGACGCCCGACGGCACCGTCCGGGTGGTCGACGCCATGCCGCCGCGGGGCGAGGCCGCCGACGTCGTGCGCGTCGTCGAGGGCGTCAGCGGGCGGGTGCCGATGGAGATGACCCTGCGCATCCGGTTCGACTACGGCCGCGTCGTCCCGTGGGTCCGCACGGTGGACGGCCAGCTGGAGGCCGTGGCCGGGCCCGACGCCGTGTGGCTGCGCTCGCCCGTGGAGCTCGAGGGCCGGGACCTGACGACGTACGCGCACTTCGCGGTCGCCGCCGGGGAGCAGGTCCCGTTCGTCCTCACCTACCGCCCGTCCCACGAGCCGCGCCCGACGCCCGCCGAAGCCGGGCGCGCGCTGGCGCAGACCGAGGAGTTCTGGGCGCGCTGGATGCACCACTTCCGCTACGACGGCGGCTGGCCCGACGCCGTCCGCCGCTCGCTGCTCACGGTCAAGGCCCTCACCTACGCGCCGACCGGCGGCATCGCCGCCGCCGCGACGACGTCGCTGCCCGAGCAGCTCGGCGGCCCGCGGAACTGGGACTACCGCTTCTGCTGGCTCCGCGACGCGACCTTCGCCCTCCAGGCACTGCTGGGCACCGGGTTCGTCGCCGAGGCCAAGGCGTGGCGCGAGTGGCTGCTGCGCGCGGTCGCGGGCGACCCGGCCGACCTGCAGATCATGTACGGGCTGGACGGCACCCGGCGCCTGCCGGAGTACCAGCTCGACTGGCTGGGCGGGTACGAGGGCTCCCGGCCGGTGCGTGTCGGCAACGCCGCGTCCGGGCAGCTGCAGCTGGACGTGTGGGGCGAGGTCCTCGACGGCCTGCACCTGTCCCGGGTCGCCGGCATCCAGTCGGAGGGCGGCGCCTGGGACCTCCAGCGCGCCCTGCTCGACTTCCTCGAGGGGCACTGGCACGAGCCGGACAACTCCCTGTGGGAGGTCCGTGGCCCGCGGCGGGACTTCGTGCACTCCAAGGTGCTCGCGTGGACGGGCGTCGACCGGGCCGTGCGCGCCGTCGAGCAGTTCGGGCTCGAGGGGCCGGTCGCCCGGTGGCGCGACCTGCGCGACCGCATCCACGCGGACGTCTGCGCACGCGGCTTCGACGCCGACCGGGGCACGTTCACGCAGTTCTACGGCTCGGCCGGCCTGGACGCCGCCCTCCTGCTCATCCCGCAGACGGGCTTCCTCCCGTGGGACGACCCGCGCGTCGTCGGCACGGTCGAGGCCGTCGAGCGCGAGCTGTACCGCGAGGGCTTCGTGCTCCGCTACGACCCGTTCGCCGACGGCGGCGTCGACGGCCTGCCCGGGGCCGAGGGCTCGTTCCTCGCGTGCACCTTCTGGTTCGCGGACGCCCTGCACGGCACCGGCCGGACCGCCCAGGCCCGGGAGGTCTTCGAGCGGCTCCTCGACCTGCGCAACGACCTGGGCCTGCTGGCCGAGGAGTACGACACCGCGACCGGTCGCCAGCTCGGCAACATGCCCCAGGCCTACTCCCACGTGGGCCTGGTGAACGCGGCCCGCCACCTGAGCGGGACCCGGCCGGCCCGCACCCCGGCCGCGCCCTGACGGCGACGGCCCCGCCCCCGAGGAGGAAGAGCACCATGCGCGCACTCACGGTGGTCCCCCAGCAGCCGGGTTCGCTCCAGGTCACCGAGATGCCCGACGCCATGGCGGGCGACGGCGACCTCCTCGTCGAGGGCCTGGCCGTCGGCGTATGCGGCACCGACCACGAGATCGTCGACGGCGACTACGGCTGGGCCCCGCCGGGCGAGGACCGGCTCGTCGTCGGGCACGAGTCGCTCGGTCGCGTGCGGACCGCCCCGCGCGGGAGCCGCTTCGCCGAGGGCGACCTCGTCGTCGGGGTGGTCCGCCGGCCGGACCCCGAGCCGTGCGGGGCGTGCGCGGCCGGGCAGTTCGACATGTGCCGCAATGGCCGGTATACCGAGCGCGGCATCAAGGCGATCCACGGCTACGCGAGCGACCTGTGGCGCGTCGAGGAGGACTACGCGGTGGTGCTCGACCCCGGGCTGGCCGACGTCGGCGTGCTCATGGAGCCGGCGAGCGTCGTGGCCAAGGCGTGGGAGCAGGTGGAGCACGTGGGCCGGCGGGCCTGGTTCGAGCCGCGCACGGCGCTTGTCACGGGCGCCGGACCGATCGGGCTGCGCGCGGCGCTCCTCGGTGTGCAGCGCGGCCTGGACGTGCACGTCCTCGACCGGGTGACCGACGGCCCGAAGCCGCGGCTCGTCAGGGACCTCGGCGCGACCTACCACCACGGCGACCTGGACGACGTCGCCCGCGAGACGAGCCCCGACGTCGTGATCGAGGCGACCGGTGTCCCGGCCCTCGTCTTCGGCGCGGTCGCCGCCACCGCCGCCTACGGCATCGTGTGCCTGACCGGGGTCTCCCCCACCGGGCGGCCGCTCCGGATCGACGGGGGCGGCCTGAACCGGGAGATGGTGCTGGAGAACGACGCGATCGTCGGGTCGGTGAACGCGAACCTTCACCACTACCGGCTCGCGGCGGACGCCCTGGCACGGGCCGACGTCGGCTGGCTGAGCCGCCTCGTCACGCGCCGCGTGCCCCTCGACCGGTTCGCGGAGGCCTTCGAGCGGCGCGCCGACGACGTCAAGGTGGTGCTCACGCTCGGGGGCGGGGCGTCCTGAACGCGGGACCAGGCGGGCCGCGCCGGGTGTCCGGGGCCGGCGCTACGGTCGCGACCTGCGCGAGAGAGGGGGAGGGCATGGAGATCCTGCTCGTCGGAGGGCTGTGGCTGGACGCGTCGGTGTGGGACGCCGTCGTCGGGGCGCTCGAGGCGCGCGGCCACCGGGGCGTCCCGGTCGCGCTGCCGGGCCAGGGCGACGGCGACACCGCCGCGACGCTCGCCGACCAGACGGCCGCGGTCGTCGCCGCCGTCGACGCGGCCGACCGCCCGGTCTGGGTGGTCGGCCACTCGGCCGCCGCGACGCTCGCGTGGCTGGCGGCCGACGCGCGGCCCGAGCGCGTCGCGGGCGTCGCGCTCGTCGGAGGCTTCCCGGCGGCCGACGGCGGCCGCTACGCCGACTTCTTCCCCGTGGCCGACGGCGTGATGCCCTTCGCGGGCTGGGACGCCTTCGAAGAGGCCGACGCCGCCGACCTCGACGACGCCGCGCGCCGCGCGTTCGAGACCCGCGCCGTCGCGGTGCCCGAGGGCGTCGTCCGCGGCGTCGTGCGCCTGCGCGACGAGCGGCGGTTCGCGGTGCCCGTCGTCGTGGTGTGCCCGGAGTTCTCGCCGGACGACGCCCGCGCCTGGGTGGGCAGCGGCGACGTGCCGGAGCTGGCCCGGGCCGCCCGCGTGTCGTACGTCGACCTCGACAGCGGCCACTGGCCGATGCTCACCGCGCCGGCCGAGCTGGCCCGCGTCCTGTCCGAGGCCGTCGACGGCGCCGACGGCGACGCTGCGGGACGCGCCGGCTGAGCACCAGGGCGCGCCCCGCAGCGGGTGCGTCGGCAGGGCACGCCGTCAGCAGAGGGCGGTGTCGACCGCCTGCTCGGCTGCGGCGAGTGCCTCCATCGACGGCACGAGCGACGTCGTGACGATCGTCGCCGCGCGCCCGTCCGCGACCACGCCGCCCCGGCTGGAGTACCCGGGGATGTCGCCGCCGTGCCCCCAGGCGACGACGCCGCAGCTCAGCTCCGTGCTGATGAGCCCGAGGCCGTAGCCGTCGCCGGGGTACTCCGGCGGCATCGGCACGGTCGTCTGCATCTGCTCGAGCTGCGCCGCCGGCACCACCTCGCCGGCGACGAGCGCCGCGAAGAAGCGGTTGAGGTCGCTCGGCGTGGACACCATGTCCCCCGCGGCCCCGCCCATCGACGGGTCGAGGCGCGTGATGTCGTCCAGGGTCCCGTCGGGCCGCGGGTGGTAGCCCTGCGGATACCGCCCGCGCAGGTCGCGCTCACCCGGCAGCGGGACGTACGTGTCGTGCAGGCCGAGCGGCTCGATGATCCGCTCGGTGACCTGCTCGGCGAGCGGCCGGCCGGTGACCCGCTCCACGATCAGCCCGGCGAGCACGTAGTTCGTGTTGTTGTAGGCCCACCGCTCGCCCGGCTGGAAGTCCGCGCCCTGCGCGAGCGACAGGTCCACCAGGTCTCGCGGCTGCCAGTACCTGTCGCGGATGGAGAAGAAGTCGGGCGGGCTGCCCAGGTCCATGCCGAGCAGGTACTCGGCCAGTCCGCTCGTGTGCTGGAGCAGGTTGCGCACGGTGATGGCGGTCGCGTCGATGCCCTCGCCGCGGACGACGCCGGGCAGGTACGTCTCGACCGGCTCGTCGAGCGCGACCTTCCCCTCGGCGACGAGCTGCAGCACCACGGACGCCGTGAACGTCTTCGTGTTGCTGCCGATCCGCACCTGGCCGTCGGGTGGTACGCGGCGGCCGGTCGCCAGGTCGCCGACCCCGGCGGTGTCGTCGCGCTCGCGGCCACGGGCGTCGACGACGGTCGCGAGCACCCCGGGGAACCCGTGGTCGGCAACGAGCCCGTCGAGGGCGACCTGCAGCTCGCGGTCGGGCGCCGCCGGACGGGTGGGCGAGGCGACGGCCGTCGGGCCGGGCTCCGCTCGCCCGGCCGCGCCGGCGGCCGGCGCGGTCCCGGCGAGGCCGCCGACGACGGCGCCCGCGGCGAGCAGCGCGGCGAGCGCGCGGCGCCGCGGGCCGCGGTGGTCGGGTGTGGTCATGGGTCCTCCTACGGTGGGGCCCGCGGCTGCGGGCGATGACCGGACCCGTCCACCCTCGGTCGGCAGGGCGACGCGCGCGATGGCGCCACCCCGCCGACCGGTGGTGGGGCCAGCCCCACCGTGCGGACCCCCGCCCGCGGCTAGTTCCAGTTGTCGATCTTGACGTCGCGCGGCGCGGGCCGACCGGCGCCGGTCTCGACGAGCTCCTTGAGACTCATCAGGAACACGGCCCACTTGGTGCTGCAGTGGTGCATGAACTCGACCGGCTCCGCCCAGCCCAGGTGACGGAAGAGCACCTCCGTCCAGCCGTCGGACTGCGCGAGGTCGAAGCCGACGTGCGTGCCGATCCACTCGGCCGGCCCGTCGACGACCTCCCACAGCACGCGCTGCCCGGGCACGGCCTCCTTCACGAGCATGTCGAAGCCGTCCGGGCCGTTCGCCGTCTCGAAGCGGAACCGGATGACGCCGCCGGGTGCGACGTCGCCGGTCGTGTCCTGCGTCCACCAGCCGGCGAGGCCGTCGAGGGTCGTGAGCGCGGCGTAGACGCCGTCGGGCGACGCCGATCGCACGGCGACCCTGTGCAGGATGTCCACCATCGTGATTCCCCTTTCGTCGCAGGAGCCGCGTCCGCCCTCGTCCGGGCGCGCGCGACCGACACCACCGCGGCGCGGTGGTGGTGGTGCAGGCGGGGGTCAGTCCGCCTGGCTGCGCTGGATCGCCTCGGCGATCCGCTTGATGCGGCGCAGACGCGCGTCCCACGCGGCGCCGACGTCGGCGAGCTGCGCGACCGCGCGGGCCAGCTGCGCCTCGTCGACCTCGTAGAGCCGCTCGCGCCCCGCGGGCGTCGAGCGGACGAGGCCGGCGCGGTCGAGCACGGCGAGGTGCTTGGCGATGGCCTGGCGCGTCACCGGCAGGTGCCGGCTGAGGGTCGTGGCGGTGCCGCGGCCGTCGGCCAGGAGCAGGTCGAGCATCCGCCGGCGGGTCGGGTCGCCGACCGCGGACCACAGGTCGTCGTCGACGGCGGTGCTCATCGCGGGGACACCAGCCCTTCGGCGTAGGACACCAGGCGCGGCAGGTAGTACGCCCAGCCGACGACGTTCTGCTGGTACCGCTCCTCGAGGACGGCGGCCTCCCACCCGCGCTCGCGGAACCCGATCTCCGTCAGCCGCAGGAGGGTGCCGGTGCCCGACGGCGTGATCTCGAACGTGGCGAGGTAGGAGTTCGTCGACGACGCCACCTCGCCCTCCTCGTAGGCCCAGCGGAAGGAGAAGCGGTGCGGCCGCTCGGCGTCGACCACCGTCATGGGGACGACGACGGCGTCCGGGTCGCCGGCCCGGCCGAAGGTCATGCGGCCGGCGCCGCCGGGTGCGGGGTCGAGCTCGATGTCGTCCGGCCACCACTCGCGCAGGTGCTCCGGAGAGGAGACGACGTCGTAGACGAGCTCGGGCGCGGCCTCGACGTAGATCTCCCGCTCGATGCTGCCGAACTCCATGGGGACCTCCCGCGATGCGCAACCTGTCGTTGCGTATGACAGTAGGGGACCTAGGCGGGATGCGCAACCTTTGATTGCAGATTCGTCCCGCCGTCGGGACGCGGGGCTAGGCTCGCCCGATCCCGCCGCCCGCGGGCGCACGAGGACGGGAGCCGACGATGCCAGGACACCGGATCTTCGCGATGAGCGTCGCGGACCTGCACCCGCTGTACGTCGCCAAGGCCGAGCGCAAGGGCCGCACCCGCCCCGAGGTCGACGAGGTCATCTGCTGGCTGACCGGCTACGACGCCGAGGGCCTCGCGCGCGCCATGGCCGACGGCGTCGACCTCGAGACGTTCTTCGCGCGGGCCCCGGCGATGAACCCGAACGCCGCGCTGATCACCGGCGTCGTCTGCGGCGTGCGCGTGGAGGAGATCGAGGACCCGCTCATGCAGAAGATCCGCTACCTCGACAAGCTCGTCGACGAGCTCGCCAAGGGCCGTCCGATGGCGAAGATCCTGCGCGGGCCGGCCTGACGGCGAACCGGTTACCCGCGCGTCGGCAGCTCCTGGACGGCCCAGGTGTTGCCGTCGGGGTCGGCGAAGTGCACGAACCGGCCCCAGGCGAGGTCCTCCACCGGCGAGACGTCGACACCGCGGGCGACGAGGTCGGCCCGCGCCTCGTCGGCGGAGGCGACCACCACCTGCAGCGCGCGCAGCGTGCCCGGCGCCATGTCCTCGCCGATGCCCTCCCCGAAGGCGATCGAGCAGGCGGAGCCGGGCGGCGTCACCTGCACGAACCGCAGGTCGTCGCTCACCCGGACGTCGTGGTCCACCGGCCAGCCCAGGGTGTCGCCGTAGAAGGCGCGGGACCGATCGGCGTCCGCGACCGGGACGAACACGAGCTCGATGCGGTAGTCGACCATCTGGGACCCCCTCGGGTGGACCGCCGGAACCCCACCGCCCCGGCCAGGACCGCCAACGTAAGCGGCGCCACCGACACCGCCATCGACACCGCCGACGCCCGCCCGCCGGCCGCGCGCGGGCGTAGGGTCACGTGCTCGTGACGCTCCCCCTCCCGTCCGCAGACCCCGCCGCCCCGCGCGTCGGGATCGTGGTGACCGACGGCTACCCGGCCGAGGACCCCGACCACGACACGCCCCTGCTGGTCGCGGCGCTGCGCGAGCGCGGCATCGACGCGGCGCCCGTCGTCTGGCACGACGGCGCCGTGGACTGGGCCGCGTTCGACCTGCTCGTGCTGCGCAGCCCGTGGGACTACCCCGAGCGGATGGCCGAGCTCACGGCCTGGCTGGCGCACGTCGAGGGCGCGACGACGCTCCTGAACCCGCCGGACCTCGTCCGCTGGAACCTCGACAAGCGCTACCTGGCGCGGCTGGCGGACGCGGGCGTCGCCGTCGTGCCCACGGTGTACTGCGACGACGTCGACGCGGCGGGCGCCGCACTGGCCGCGCGGACCGGCGCGCGGGTCGTGCTCAAGCCGGCCGTCTCCGCGGGCGCGCGGCACACCGGCCTGTTCGACGCGGACGACCCCGCCGCGCTCGCGCTGGCGGCGCGGATCGTCGCGGCCGGGAACGCCGTGATGGTGCAGCCGGAGATCCCCGAGCTCTCCGCCGGTCGCGAGAAGGCGCTGTACCTGGTCGACGGCGAGCTCACCCACGCCATCGCCAAGGGGGCGCTGCTCGCGCCGGGCGGCGGCCTGATCGGCGGCGTCTACCAGGAGGACCCGCAGCCGGTGGCGACGACCGACGCCGAGTCGGCGTTCGCGCGTCGGGCCCTGGCCGCCGTGCAGGCCGTGACGGGGTGCGCGATGCCGCTGTACGCGCGCATCGACCTCGTCGACTCGGCGGAGCACGGCATCGTGCTGCTCGAGGCGGAGCTGTTCGAGCCGGCCCTGAACCTGCACGTCGCCCCGCACGTGACCGCCGTCGTGGCCGACGCGGTGCTCGGCCGCCTCAACCCCGCGCGCTGACGGAACACGCCGCGAGGCTCCCCACTGAGCCGTAGCCTGGCCGTACCGCACGGCTTGGGGGGCTCCATGAGCGAGGACCAGGACCGACCGATCGTCGCCGCCGGGGTGCCCACGGGCCTCCACACGCCAGCGATGGGGATCGCCGCGCCGATCGGTGCGGTCAGCCGCAAGGACCGCCTGCGCGCCGCGCGCACCGCGCTGCGCCGCGACGGGTCGGACGTCGTCCTGCGCGTCGCGTTGCCGGGCACGGCGAGCCTGCAGCGCCGAGGGACTGACGGGGTCTGGGAGACCGTCGCGACGCGGCGCGTCGGGCGCCTGCGCACCGCGCGCTTCGCACCGGCGCCGGGCGCCACCGCGCGCGTGGTCTTCGCGCCCAGGAACACCGACATCTCGGCATGGGTCTCGGAGCCGCTCGAAGGCTGATAATGGAACCGTCCGCCGACGACGGCGGGGGGTGGGCGAGATGACCAAGGACGCGTGGTCGCGGCTCGCGGCGGCCTACGACACGGACCACACCTTCATCGCGGGCGCCGACCTGGTCGACGCCGTCCGCGAGCATCTCGCGGCGACGGTGCCCCGAGGCCGCGTGGTCGAGCTCGGCTGCGGGACCGGCCTGTACACGACCGCCTACGCCGGGCACTGCGAACAGGTGCTCGCCCTGGACCTGTCGAGCGACATGGTCGAGATGGCCCACTGCACGCTCAGCGCGATCCCCCAGGCCGAGGCCCGGGTCGCCGACGCCACCGCCACCGGGCTGCCCAGCGGGGAGGCGGACGCCGTCGTGGCCGTGAACCTGCTGCACGTCGTCCCGGACGCGAAGGCCGTCCTCACGGAGGTGCGCCGGCTGCTACGACCGAACGGGGTGCTGATCGCCGTCGACGCCACCGGCCAGGGCCTCTCTGCGCGCCAGATGATCGCCGCAGGCTGGCGGATCATCCGCCGGTGGGGGCCGGTGCCCCCACGCGCCAAGGGCCAACGCGACCTCGACCAGCCGGGGCTGGAGGCGCTGGTGCTCCAGGAGGGCTTCGAGTCCGTGACGGGACACCTGCTCACCGGCCGCCGGATGAACGCCGCGTGCGTGCAGGCGCTCACCCCCGCGCTCGCCGCGGCCGCGTGAGGCGCGTGCATCCGGCGGCAGGCCCGCCGACGGAGAACGGGGCTGGTGAGCCCCGCCCGAAGGCTCAGGGCGCGACGGCCGCCACGGCCTCGATCTCGACCAGGGCGCCGGGCGGGCCGACGTCGAGCACCTTGACCACGGTGATCGCCGGCGGTGCCGCCTCGCGCGGCCAGAACTCGCCGAACGCCGCGACGCCCTCCTGGAGGTCCGCTCCGTCGACGTAGAGGATCCGCCAGGCCACGATGTCCGTCACCTGCGCCCCGGCCGCCTCGACGGTGGTGCGCAGGTTGGCGAGCGCCTGCCGGGTCTGCTCGGCCATGCCGGGGCCGACCACCGCGCCGTCGGGCCCGACGCCGTCGTGTCCGCCGAGGTGGATGGTGTCGAAACCGGCCGGGACGCGGACGGCCCAGCTGAACAGCGGGCTCGCGTGGAGCTCGGGCGGGTTGATGTGGGTCGTGGTCTTCCGTTGAGTCGTCATCGGCCCATGTAACCAGTTAAACTAGTTACATGCACCTGGGGAGCGAGGCGGACCTGCATCGGCGCTTCCGCACGGGCCGGCCGTGCCTGGACCTCGTGCACACCGGCGGCGACGGCGGCATGGCACAGTTCGAGATCGCACACACCCCCGACGACCTGGGCCGCCTCCTCGGGCGCATCCTCGGCCTCCCGCCGCTCGAGGCGGACGATGCCGACCTCGTCGCCGCCCGCCGCCTGCGCGGCGCGATCACGCGCATCGCCTACGACGTCGCGGGCGGCTCCCTCCCGCCCGTGCCGGTCGACGCCCGCCGGCCCGGCGACGAGGACCTGGTCAACGCGGCGGCGGCCGCCCCGCCGCTGGTCCCGGCGCTGCTGCCGGACGGCGGCCGGGCGGTCGTTGCACCGACGGTGACGGCCGCGCTGTCCACGCTCGCCCGCGACGCGATCGACCTCTTCGCCGGACCGCTCGTCGCGCGGATCCGGGTCTGCGCCGCGGAGAACTGCGGCCTCCTGCTCGTCGACACCACCCGCGCGGGCGCGCGCCGCTGGTGCTCGATGGAGGTCTGCGGCAACCGTGCGAAGGTCCGCGCCCACCGCGCCGGCGCGTGACGCCCGTCGGGCACGGGAGAATCGACCCATGACGGCGACCGTGCAGGCCAAGGGCGTGAGCGCCGCTTTCGGTGACCGAACCCTCTTCTCCGGCGTCGACCTCGTGGTGGCGCCGGGCGACGTCGTCGGGCTGGTCGGGCCGAACGGGGCCGGGAAGTCCACGCTGCTGCGCGTGCTCGCAGGGCTGCTGGCGCCGGAGGCGGGCAGCGTGACCGTCTCCCCACCCGACGCCGAGCTCGGGTTCCTCGCGCAGGAGATCGAGCGCCGCCCCGACGAGTCGGTGGCCGCGCACCTGGAGCGGCGGACGGGCGTCGCCGCCGCGCAGGCCGCGATGGACGACGCCGCGCACGCCCTCGCCGAGCCGCCGGGCGGGGATCATGACGCCGCGGCCGAGGCGTACTCCGATGCCCTCGAGCGCTGGCTGCGCCTGGGCGGGGCGGACTTCGAGGCCCGGCGCGACGCGATCGCCGCCGACCTCGGGCTGACCGTCGACCTCGACCTGCCGATGACGGCCCTGTCCGGCGGGGAGGCGGCGCGGGTCGGGCTCGCGGTGCTGCTGCTCTCGCGCCTGGACCTGTACCTGCTCGACGAGCCGACGAACGACCTCGACGCCCACGGCCTGGACCTGCTCGAGGAGTTCGTGGCGCAGGCGACCGCCCCGATCGTCGTCGTCAGCCACGACCGGGAGTTCCTCAGCCGGACCGTGACGACCGTCGTCGAGATCGACCGGAGCCTGCAGCGGGTGCTCGTGTACGGCGGCTCGTACGACGCCTACCTGGAGGAACGCTCGATCACGCGGCGCCGTGCACGCGAGGCGTTCGAGGAGTTCGCGGCCCGGCGCGACGCGCTGGCGGCCCGGGCACGGATGCAGCGCGCGTGGATGGCGAAGGGCGTGCGCAACGCGCGCCGGAAGGCCTCCGACAACGACAAGCACGTCAAGCACCACCGCGGCGAGACCTCGGAGAAGCAGGCGGCGAAGGCCCGGCAGTCCGACCGGGCGCTGGCCCGCTTGGAGGCGCAGGCGGTCGAGGAGCCGCGCAAGGAGTGGCAGCTGCAGATGTCGATCCAGGCAGCGCCGCGCTCGGGCGCGGTGGTCGCGACGGCGGCGGGCGCGGTCGTGCGGCGCGGCGGCTTCACGCTGGGCCCGGTGGACCTGCAGCTCGACTGGCAGGACCGCGTCGCGGTGACCGGCCCGAACGGCGCGGGCAAGTCCACGCTGCTCGCCCTCCTGCTGGGCCGGGTGGCGCCGTCGGCGGGGAGCGCGTCGCTGGGCTCGGGGGTCCTCATCGGCGAGGTGGACCAGGCGCGCGCCGCGTTCGAGGGCGACGAGCCGGTCGCCGCCGCGTTCGGGCTGCAGGTGCCCGACTGGCCGACGGCGGACGTGCGCACCCTGCTCGCCAAGTTCGGCCTGGGCGCGCACCAGGTGGGGCGACCGGCCTCGTCGTTGTCTCCTGGCGAGCGTACCCGGGCGGCGCTCGCGCTGCTGCAGGCGCGCGGGGTGAACCTGCTGGTCCTGGACGAGCCGACGAACCACCTCGACCTGCCGGCGATCGAGCAGCTCGAGGCGGCGCTGGAGTCCTTCGACGGCACGATCCTGCTGGTCACGCACGACCGCCGGATGCTGGAGACCGTGCGCCTCACCCGCCGGTGGCACGTCGAGGGCGGGCGAGTCGCGGAGGTCGAGCCCGGCTGACGCCGGTCGCGCCCGACCGGGCCTGACGGGCCCCGACGGGCCCTGACGCAGCCGGGGTCAGGACGACGCGCCGGAGACCTCGTCCAGTCGCTCGAGCAAGCGGTCCGCCGCGCTCTCGATCGCGTCGTGCCCGTTCTGGGCCGCGCGTTGCTTGGCGTGGATGAGCGCCGCGCGGTTCACGCGCCGGAAGTCCCCGTAGGGGAAGGCGTAGCGGCCCTTGGTGTCCTCCGACGCCTCGGGGTCGACGGCCAGGTGCCACGCGCCGAACCCGTCGTAGCCGTCCCGCTCGACGACGCGGTTCTCCTCGTCGGCGCTCGGGGCCGCCTCGGACCACTCGGTCGTGGTGTCGTACGTGCCGTCGTCGATCAGGCGGCGGGCCTGACGGACGGCCGCATCGTTCACGGAGTAGGTGGGCATGTCCTCGACGGTAGGCGCGATCCGCCGGCGCGCATCCCGAGCGCTAGGTTCGGACGGCTCATCCCGGTCGGCCCATGGCCGATCGGAACGGTGCGACACCCCGCCGCCCGCGTCTTGCCAGAAGGAATCGCCTGTGCCCAGAGCCCACGTGTCGGCGCCCGGCGTCGTCCCGGCGCCGGCCCGGCCGAGGGACGACGCGCCGTGCGCCGACCCGCGGGACGCCGAGGAGGCGGCCGTCGTCACCCTGGGTGCCGATGCCCTCCGGAGCGTCCTGCAGCCGGTGGTCGACCTGCGCACGGGCGAGGCGGTCGCGCACGAGGCTCTCCTGCGGGGCCCCGCGGGTACGCCCTTCGAGTCCCCGCTCGCGCTCATCGCGGCCGCGCGCGAGGCCGGCCGCTCGGCCGAGCTCGACGTCGCCGCTCTGCGCCGGCACCTGACGCACGCGGGCTCGAGCCTCGCCGGGCCGGAACCGCTGCTCTTCGTGAACCTCGAGCCGACCACGCTGTCGGTGGCCCTCGACGAGGTGCTCGGGGTGCTGGCGTCCCGGCCGGACGGGCTGCGCCTGGTCGTGGAGTTCACCGAGCGCGCCCTCGCCACCGATCCCGCGGCGATCATCGACGCCGCCGAGCGCATCCGCGAGACGGGCTGCGCCGTCGCGCTGGACGACGTCGGGGCGGAGCCCGCCTCGCTCGCCTTCGTGCCCCTGCTGCGGCCCGAGGTGGTCAAGCTGGACCTCCGGCTGCTGCGGACCGTCGACGACCCGGCGACGATCACCGTCGCCCACGCGGTCCGCGCCTACGCCGAGGAGTTCGGGCGCGACGTCGTCGCGGAAGGCGTCGAGACCGCCGGGGACCGCACCCGCGCGGTCGTGCTCGGCGCGACGCTGGGCCAGGGCTGGCTGTGGGGGCGACCGGACCCCGCCCCGCGCCCCGCCGACGGCCGCGCACTGCGGGTCCGTGCGTCGCTGCCCCGCCTCGGCCGGGCGCCACGCACGCCGTTCGAGCTGCTGCGCCCGGACGAGACGCAGGCCGGCCCGAAGGAGCTGCTGCTGTCGGTCTCGCGCGGGCTCGAGCTCGCCGCGGTCCAGTCGCGGGTCCCCCCGGTGCTGCTCAGCGCGTTCCAGGACGTGCGCAACTTCGGCCGCCCGACGGCGCGGCGGTACTCGACCCTCGCCCGTGACCTGCCGCTCGTGGGCGTGCTGGGACACGGCATGGCGGGCACGCCGTCCCCGGGGGTCCGTGGCGCGTCGATCGCGCCCGACGACGACCTCGCGCGCGAGTGGACCGTCGTCGTGCTGGGGGCCCACGAGGCGATCGCGCTGATCGCGCGCATCCGGCCCGACGGTGCGCCGGGTGGGCCCGCCGCGGAGAGCGGTTCCGGCGTGTGGTTCGACTTCGCCGTGACGCACGACCGGGCCCGCGTCACCGAGGCCGCGCTGCTGCTGCTCGAGCGGCTCAGCGTCCGGGCCAGGTGACCCGGTCGGCGGGGCCGACCTGGCCGTGGCGGTCCCTGCCGTAGAGCACACACAGGCCCTGGCCCCGGCGCTTCGCGTCGTACATCGCGGCGTCGGCTGCGGCGACCATCGCGTCGACGGTCGGCAGGCCGTCGAGTGCCACGGCGACGCCGACGCTGGCCGTGATCGTGTAGCTGTGCCCGTCGAGCTCGTAGGGCGCCCGGAGCGTCTCGGAGATGCGGTGCGCGACGGCGAGCGCCGCCTCGGCGGTCGCGACGTCGTCGAGCAGGACGAGGAACTCGTCCCCGCCCACGCGCGCGGCGGTGTCGCCCGCCCGCAGGGCCGCGCTGATGCGGTCGGCGACCGTGACGAGGAGCTCGTCGCCCGCGGCGTGGCCGTAGGTGTCGTTGACCCGCTTGAAGTCGTCGAGGTCGAGGAAGAGCACGGCGAAGCCGGCGGAGCGGTTGCTCGCCAGGTGCATGCGGTGGTCCAGGCGGTCCCAGAACGCCGCGCGGTTGGACAGCCCCGTGAGGTCGTCGTGCAGGGCCCGGTGACGGAGCTCCCGCGTGGCGGCCGCGAGCTCGGCGGTGCGATCGGCGACGCGGCGCTCGACCTCCTCGAACGACGCCGCGAGCTCCTCGCCGAGCGAGTTCACGCCGGCGGCGACCGCGTCGACGATGTCGCCGTCCGGGCCGACGGTCGCGCGCGCGTCGAACCTCAGCGCCGCGAGCTCCTGGATCACGCTGACGACCTCTTCGAGTCGGCGCTCCAGGTCCGGAGGGCTCGCAGGGCCTCCAGGCTCCTGCGGCGGAGTCACCCCAGGTACCCCGTGAGCCAGGCGACCGCGGCGTCCTCGTCGTCGAAGAGCCGGGTCGGCGCCTTGGGCCGGTTCACGTTCATGAAGAAGTTGCCCATCATCCGGCTGAGCGGGTTCCCGACGACGATGCCGACGGCGGTCACCACCTCGTGGCGCCGGATGAACTCCAGGCGCCCGGCGCGGTCCTGCGGGCCGGCCTGCCGGACGTCGACCATGAGCGGGGCGGGGCGACCACCCGTGACCTCGGTCATCGCCTCGATCGTCGCGACGGCGTCCTCCAGGCCCGAGGGGACGGGCGGGGACCAGACGAGGCGGACGACGCCGTCGGGCGGCAGCCACATCCGGAACTTGGGGTGCGTGACCTCCGGGCGGCTCATCGCGAGCCCCCGGGCACCAAGGAGGTGCTCTCGTGACTCGCGGGCACGATGGTCACAGGTCCATCCCTTGTTCGGCGGCCCGGCTGACCTCGAGGGCCCCGTGGCTTTGCGTCCCCGCCTCGCGGCGGGTTTGCCTTGTCGTCGCTCACCTTCCTTATCGGCTCACGAGGGCGCCGTGATGAGGAAATGCCGGGCCCGACGGGGCGCCGACCGGGCTGTCGACGCCCCGCCGGGGGGACCGGCGGCAGCGCTCAGCCGCAGGCCACGCCTCCCAGGGCGACCGCGCTCGGCGCCGGTGACGACGGGCCGTTCGCGACGAAGCCGACCGTGACGGACGCGCCCGGGGCCAACGACGGCGACCACGCCGGCGCGGAGACCGTCACCGTGCGGCCGGACTGCGCGAAGGTGCCGTTCCAGCCGTTGCCGATCGTGACGCCGTCGGGCACCGAGAAGCTCAGCGTCCATGGTGAGACGGCGGCCCCGCCGTCGTTGGTCACGGTCACCGCGCCCTGGTAGCCGCCGGGCCACGCGTTCGCGATCGTGACGTCGGCACTGCAGGTCCCGACGGGGTCGGGCTCGCCCGGGTCGCCGGGGTCGCCCGGGTCCCCGGGGTCGCCGGGGTCGCCGGGGTCACCGGGGTCGTACGGCCGGGGCTGCGGCGGCACGAGGGAGTCGGCCAGGATCGCGTACTTGCGCTGGTTCACGGTCTGCCAGTCGTCGCCGACGATGCCGCCGGTGTCGCCGGAGTTCGGGTTCCACGACCAGTACGTGAACGACGTGCCCTTGGTGTCCATGTAGTCCATGAGCGCGGCGAGCCACTGGGCGTCCTGCGGGTCGGCGAGCGTGCTGCCGAACTCCCCCACGAGAACGGGGGCGATGTCGTCGGTCTGCAGGTAGCCCCAGAAGTGCTCCCACACGTCCGGCAGGTTCGCCGGGAAGTCGGGGTTGCGGGACGTGTCGAACCACGGCTGGCGGTCGTAGACGGACAGGCCGTAGTCGTGCGCGGAGTAGACCAGCCGGTTCGCGTGCTGCAGGCGCACCGGGTCTTCGCGCGCCCCGGCGAGGTTCCCGCCCCACCAGGTGCAGCCCATCGGGTCGTCCGGGATGTCGTCCCACGAGTTGGCGGTACCGCCCGACAGGCAGCTCACGCCTTCGACGACGATCAGCCAGTCGGGGTTGACCTGGTGAATGGCGTTGCCGATCCGCTCGGCGGCGAGCCGCCAGTCGCGGGCGGGGTCGCCGCAGCCCCAGCAGGCGCCGGTCGCTGCGGGATCGGTGCCCTCGGCGTGCGGCTCGTTGAACAGGTCCGCACCGACCACCGTCGGGTTGTCCGCGTAGCGCTCGGCGAGCAGCTGCCAGTCGGCGATCATGCTGGCCTCGGACACCGTGGGGGTGTACCAGAGGGGCGTCTGGCCGGCGGCGGACGGGCGGTGACGGTCGAGGATGACGCGCATGCCCAGGTCGCCGGCCTGCGCGATGACCTTGTCGAGGATCTCGAGCGGGCTCAGGCCCAGCAGGTCGGGGTTCACCGAGCTGTTGATGCTGGTCGCCTGGGCCCCCGGCCGCAGCGCGTCGCCCGCGAACGGGACGCGCAGCGTGTTGAAGCCGAGCTCGGCCATGTGGGCGAGCTGGTCCCGCCACGGCACGGCGGACCACAGGCCGTGGAAGGTCTTGTTGTCCGTCTCCATGCCGAACCAGTTGATGCCGGTGAGCCGGACCTCGGCGCCGGTGGCGTCGAGGATGCGGGCGCCGTCGGTGTGCAGGTACCCGGTCCCCGTGCCGACGGCGGCCGCGGCCGCGACGGGTGCGGCGGGCGCCGCGCCGGCCGTGCCGATGGCGCTGGCCATCGGACCGGCCGCGAGCGTCCCGGCGAGGAGCGCCAGCCCGGTGATCGCCCCGGCGAGGCGCGGTCGACGGCGTCGTGCTGTTCTCATGACCACTCCTTCAGCGCGCAGGCAGTCGTCGGCGGGCGCGACGGGCGCTCGTCGGCCTGGCACGACCAGCCATGCAAGCGGGAAGGAGGGGCGCCGCGGAGGGCCCGAAACGTGTAAGTCCTGCGGTCAGCCGGCGTCGGGCACGGCGGCCGGCTCCGGCGCGCGCCACACGCGGTACTGCGGCGGGAACACCCCGCGCGGCTCGTAGTGCGCCCACATCACGCGGTCGAGCAGGAGCTCCACGAGCGGCGTCTGCGCACCCGGCGTGAACGGGCACGCGGCCACGGCGGCCTCGCGCAGCGCGGCCTCGTCGCGCACGACGGCGTGCCCGGCGACCATGAGCTCGTCGTCGACGTCCTCCGAGCCGGTCGAGTGCAGGGCGTACCGCCCGTCGCGCTCGAGGTCACGCAGCTTCGGGGACGGCTCGATGAAGGCGAACAGCGAGCCGGAGGCCCAGACGGGCATGATCGGGTGGATCCGCGGCGCCCCGTTCGCGCCGACGGTCGCGAGGTAGCCGAACCCCTGCCCGGGCACCGTCAGCAGCGCTCGCGCCGCCTCGGCGACCTCAGGTGCGGACTCGGCGAACTGCCCCCATGTCGTCATGCGGGGATGCTCGCACCGTTGATCATCAACCCGCCAATCTCCGCGCCTGCCGTCCCCGCCCCCGTCCCCGCGCCCATCCCGCGCTCCGTCCCCGCGCCCATCCCGCGCTCCGTCCCCGCGCCCATCCCGCGCTCCGTCCCCGCGCCCATCCCAGAAGTCGCACCGCTCACGGAGGCCGTGTTCTCGCGCGACGGCTCGCGGAGGCGGGGACACTTCCGAGAAGTAGTTGCCGCGGAAAGCAGTTCTGAGAACAGTCCCCCCGCCGCGGCCGTCGCACCGGCACCAACAACGACTCGAACCTGCAACCGGCGCGGTCCAGCTGCCCCGCTCACGGCCGGCGGGTCAGCGACTGAGGCCCTGCAAGCGGGGGACGCAAGGAGCACGGGGCACACACGACGCACGGGGCACGCAAGACGCACGGGCACGCAAGGAGCACGGGGCACGCGAGGAGCGGGAACGCTTCTCAGAAGTAGTTGCTGCGGAAAGCAGTTCCGAGAAACCTCCCCGGCCGTCTGCCGCACCACCGCGCGAACCCACAGCGGATCGCTGAGCCGGTCAAACGCACAACGGATCGCCGGGCGGCAGCGCCCACAGCCGCCACAGCACCGACGCGCGGCATCCCGTGCGCGAAGGGAGGATCCGTGCGGCGCCGCGTCGGGCCGGCGGAGGCCCGATGCGGGAGGGCGTGGTGGGAGCCGAGGAGGACGTGGTGGGAGCCGAGGAGGACGTGGCGGGAGCCGAGCGGGGCCAGGTCGAGGACGGGTCCGAGGCGATCACGGCGGAGGACGACGCCGAGCTGTGGCGCCTGGAGCGGGCTCGGCAGGGCTGGGCGGAGCTCAGGGACGCGACTCGCGCAGCGCGCGAACGGAAGCGCGCCCGCCACCTCTGGCTCGACGACGGTGACGACCCCGCAGACGACGGCGACGCCCCCGGACGTGACGGCGCCAACCTGCAGGGCGGCCATGACGGCCCCGCGGACGACGATGGCGACCTGGCGCGGACCCGGCGGTGGCGCATGACGGCGTCTGAGGCGACGACCTGGGGGGCGCTCGCCGCTGTGCTCACCGCACTTCCGGCAGCCCTGGACGTCCAGCTCCGCCAGGACGCGGGCATGCGCCTCGTGGAGTTCCGGGCCCTCGCGTGGCTCGCGACCGCCCCTCGGCAGGCAGCGCAGCTGGCGGTCCTCGCGGAGGCCCTTGCCATCAGCCAGTCCCACGTGTCCCGTGTCGTCGGCCGCCTCGAGCAGCGCGGCTGGCTGCGGCGCGTCGCCGACCTCGACGACGGGCGCGGGATGCGCGCCGAGCTCACCGCCACGGGCCTCGACGCGGTCCGTGGCGCCGCACCCGAGCATCTGCGCGAGGTGCGACGACTCGTCGTCGGCGGCCTGCCGACCGCGGACCTCGCACAGCTGGAGCAGACGAGCCGCCGCATCCTCGAGGCCGTCCGCCCTGGGTATTGCCTCCGCCTGCCGTACTAGCGCGGGCGCCACCCATCCCGGTGCAGGCGCAACCTGGAGCCCCTCACCCGCGGGCGTCGGCGGCGAGGGCCTCCGTGAGCAGCGAGACCAGGGCCTCGAGCTGCACGTCCGTCGACGCCGACCCCTCCTCCTCGGCCGCCGCGCCGTCGAGCGCCCGGGCGGCCAGGCCCGACTTCGCGTCGATGAGCTCGGCGATCTTCGAGTCGATCGTCTGCGCTGCGATGATCCGCCACGCGGTGACCGGCTCCGACTGCCCGATGCGGTGGACGCGGTCGATCGCCTGCGTCTGCTCGGCGTCCGTCCAGGACAGCTCGGCGAGCACCAGGTTCGAGGCCACCTGCAGGTTCAGCCCCACGCCCGCGGCGAGCAGCGAGCACACCACGATCTGGACCTCGGGGTCCTTCGTGAACGCCGCGATGGCCTTCTCGCGCGCCTTGGGCGTCTGGTCGCCGCGGATCGACGTGTAGCCGATCCCCCGCTCCGCGAACGTCTGCTCGGCCGCGTCCATCACGTCGACGTGCTTGGCGAAGAACACGACCTTGCCCACGTTGCGCGCGAGCTGGGCGGCGTAGTCCGCGGCCAGGCCGGCCTTGGCCTGGCCGATGCGACGCACCATCGTGAAGACGTTGTCGCCCGTCTTCTTGTCGCTGGAGTCCTTGAGCTCGGCCGCCGCCACGCGCCGCGCGAGCTGCAGGTCGATCCCGACGACGTCCGCGCCGTCCGGCCGTGCCGCCAGGGCCGCCCGGTAGCGGCCCACCAGCCGACGCGCGAGCGCCTCCTCCGACGCCCGGATCGAGCGCCCGATGGCGCCGTCGAGCTCCACCGGCAGGTCCGCGACCCGGCGCGCGGGGATGTCGGCCGCGACGTCGACCTTGCGCCGACGCACGATGCCCATGTCGATCACCGAGCTGCGCGCAGCGGCGGAGAACCCGGGATCCGCGGGCGTCAGCCCGGTCTCCTCGAGCGCCGTCATGAGCGCGCCGAGCGGCTTCTCGTCGTCGATCCAGCCGAGGAACTGCCAGATCGCCCGGAAGTCCTCGATGTCATTGATGAGCGGGGTGCCCGTGAGCGCCATCATCAGCGGGCGCGCGGTCCGGGTGCGGAGCCGTTCCGCGAGCGCGAGCACGTTCTGCGAGCGCTGGGACGCCTTGTTCTTGATGAAGTGCGCCTCGTCGACCACCATGCCGCGGAACCCGTGGTCGCCCAACCAGCCCACGTGCCGGTCGAGGATCTCGTAGTTCACGATGACGACGTCCGCGAACGCGTCCACGCGGTCGCCGTCCCCGTGCACGACGGTGGCCCGCCGCAGCGGCGTCCACATGCCCACCTCGTGCGCCCAGTTGGTCTTCACGACGTTCGGCACGACGGCGAGCAGCGGGAACGCGTTGGCGGCCTGCGCGGCCAGCAGCGCCTGCGCCGTCTTGCCCAGGCCCGGCTCGTCGGCGAGCAGGAAGGTGCGATGCCCGCGCGCGGCGGCCGCGACCACCTGGGCCTGGTGCACCATGAGCTCCCGCCCGAGCGGGGCGGACACGAGACGCCCGTCGGGCAGCGGCATGCGGGCCGGCGCGCCGGGCCCGGCCACCTCGAAGGAGCGGAACAGCGGCTCGAGGAGCTCCCAGCCCGCGAGCCGGCGGGCCCGGGCGGCCCGGCGCTCGGCCGCGGCCTCGAAGTCCGGCTCGAGGAAGGGGTTGGCGAGCTGGCGCGCGAGCACGGACCGCGGCACCACCCGGTGCTCGGCGGCGGCCGCCGGCGCTGCGGACGCAGCGGGCTCGGCCGGGGCGGGCGCCTCCTCGGGGGGCTCCATCCCGCCCTCGCGCATGAGGGTCGCCTTGTAGGCGCGCGCGGCGTCGGACACGCGGGCGTCCTCGGCGAGCTGGGCCAGCAGGGAGGTGTCCCGCACGGCGATCCGGGCGAGCATCGTGGCGACACCGTCGAGCCGCTTGAGCTCGTGGTCGCGCTGAGCCGCGGTGAGGGACGCGTCGGTCATCACGCGGGTCCGCTCCTCGCGCACCAGGAGGGCGACGACCTGGAACTTCGTCCGGACGGCGGCGCGTGTCGGGGGGCGGCGGACCGCGTTGTCGACCTCGCGGGCGACCTGAGCCAGGACGGGGATGATCCCCTCCTCGTCGGCGGGGCGCCTGCGCTGCGCGCCCCCGGCGGCGCGCTGGGCGCCGCCACCGGCACGCCCGCGGCCGGACCGGCGCTGGCCTGGTCCTGACACGTCTCCTCCTTCGAAGCGTCGACACCGCGACGGCGACGGCGGCGTGGGCTGCGTCACGACCGCCCGGGACTCGTGGGTCCCGACGACCCGTGCTGCAGTCAGCCCGGGGACGAGCGCTCGGATCGAGCGTCTGGTCACCGCGCAGCGTCCCCCCGCGCGCCGCCCGCGGGCGATGCTGACGCCGGCCGCGGGATGTCTCCGGAGCCACCACGGGGAACGCGACCCCGCGTGGGACTCCAGGACGCGTCGAGCGTACCGCCCCGGACCCCATGCTCAGGTGCGCTGACGCGCGGAGGTCCCCGCGGGGACCAGGAGGACGATGGACTCCTGGTCCCGCGGGGACCTCGGTGGCGGCGTTGCCCGCCCGGGCGGTCACGACGCAGCCGCCCGGGCGACGACGGCGCTACGCCGCCTGGGGCAGGACGTGCGGGACGTGCGGCGGCCGCGGCGGGTGCGGCGGCCGGTGGTGCGGCGGCTTGGGCGGAGGCGGCTGCCGGAGCTCGAGCGCGTCGACCGCGGCCACGAGGGCGTCGGTCGCCGCGTTCACCCGCGCCTGCGGCCCACCCCGGTGCAGGACGCCGACGGCGTGCCCGAGGGCGGCCCGCACCTGCGCTGCGCTGCGCCCGGTGTAGGCGCGCAGGTCCAGGGTCCGCGCGGAGGCGACGACCTCCTCGAGCGCCGAGGTGTCGGTGATCTGCCCCCGCACGCCGAGCCAGCGCTCGGGATCGGCGACAGCAGCGGCGGCGAGCTTCTCGGAGAAGTCGCTGTTGAACAGCTGCGGGTTGTGCGTCGCCCGCCAGTTGAGCTGGTCGGTCAGACCCCAGAAGGTCACCCGGTTGATGTCCGCGGAGTACTTCTTGTAGACCGCGAAGTACTCGGCGTACCGCTGCGCCTGGATCGCCTCGAGCTCGGCCCGGTTGGTGATCTTGCCGACCCAGTACGTGAACCCGTCCTTGGAGATGCGGTCCGCGACGCTCGGGTCCGTCAGGTCGCGGTACCCCGCGGGGTTGGACCCCTCGGGCTCGCCGTTCCACGCCTCCCAGACCTGCAGGTCCAGCTCGCTGATGCTCGCCGTGAAGCCGGCCTCGGTGATCAGCTGGAGCGAGCGCTCGACGGACGCGTGGTCCGAGCAGGCGCCCGGCTGCCACTCCGCCGCGTCGTCGTCCACGAGGTTCGGCAGGCGCGTGAGGTCGGAGCAGGCGAAGGCCGGCGTCTGGTTGATGTAGTTGTGCGACTGCAGCCCGATCGCCTCGACCAGCGGGCGGGGGTCCTGCGGATGCTCGGCGGCGTACCGCGCGTTGAGGTCGGTGGCCATGGCGATGACCGCCTGGGCCTTGCCCTCGGACTGGAAGATGTTGAAGTCGTTGTACTCCAGCCGCACCTCGGGCCCGTAGGTCCGGGCGAAGACGAAGGCGTCGTACAGGAAGTCCGACGGCGTCTCGCCGGCCGCCGCATCGGCGCCGTTGGCGTAGGCGCGGTACCAGGGCGAGAACCCGCCGTTCGGGCCACCGCGCAGGAAGTCACGCCAGTCCTGCGTGGCAGGGTCGAACTCGTCGAGCCCGTCGACGAAGGCCTCGTTCACCACGTCCCACGAGACGACGCGGCCGGAGAAGTGCGTGAGCACCTCGCGGATGTACCGCTCCATGTTCGCCTTGGCGAGCGCGCGGGTCCCACCCGTGGTCCCGCTGTTGATGCGCGCCGGGGACTGCCCGTGCCAGACGAGCACGTGACCGTGCACGTCCATGCCGCGGGCCAGGGTCTCGTTCACGAACTGGTCGGCGACGTCCCACCGGAACGTGAACGCCCCGGTCGCGGGGTCGATGTTCGCGTTCGGCAGCAGCTCGACGGGCTTCATCGCGTTCTCGGCGGTCATCACGGAGTAGTGCCGGTCGACCGTCGCCGAGTTGGGCGAGCCCTCCGCGTACGTCTGCGACCCCGACCAGATGTTGCCGACGTCGAAGTAGTCCCGGTAGGCGTGCGCGAGCGGCGCCATCTCGTGGCGGAACGTCGTGTCGAGGACGACGTCGCCCTCCGGCATCGTGAACGAGCTGACGCGCGCGCCGATCCAGCCGAGCTCGGCGGACGTCCAGCCGCCCCAGACGTGCCGGGCGGCCGGCACGGCGGTCAGCTCGACCGTGTCGCCGGGGGCATAGCTGCCGGCACCGGAGACGGTGCCGCGGCCGGTCGAGCGGATCTCGACCTCGTAGGTGGCCTCGGCGACGGCCCCGCTCGTGGCCTCGCTGGTGGGCTCGGCGGTGACCTCGGGCTCGGCGGTGGCCGTGGCGGTCTCGGTGGGCTCCGGCTCCGGCTCCGGCGTGACGCTCCACGCCGGCCCGGCGAACCCGGCTGTCGCGAGCGCTGCCGCGGCGCCGGTGGCGATCCACCGCGCCGCGCGTGGCGTCGTCCTCGCGAGCGCACCGTCACGTCGTTGTGCGGTACTCCCCATCATGCGGTTCCTCCCCGGTCCGAACTGGAGCCGGCAGGACGGAGGGCGACCCCGCCCAGCCGGCATGCATGTCGTGCTTCCGACGCCTCCTCGCGCTCACGCGTGGGCGTCGGACCGGTCAGGCACCTCACCCCCTCCCCGTCGATCTGCAACGTTGGAGAACTCCGGAAAAGACGTCACCAATGACGTCATGGGGGGTGAGGGCACCGTAGGGACGCGCGCGGACGGGCGTCAAGGTTCCGGGGCTCGGCGCACGGGCCGCGGTGGCGACGACGACGGCGCGCCGCTCGCCGGAGCCCTACACCGCCAGGCGCGCGAGGAGGTCGACCAGGGCCAGCCCGGTGTCCCGCATGCGGTGCTCGACGTCGCAGGTCGGGTCCCAGGAGGCGATGGTGGCCGACGCGAGCGGCAGGCGTGCGAGCGCCGCGGCGACGGTCTCGCGGACCTCCTCCGGCAGGAGGCCGCCCGGTGCCGCGTAGGAGTTCGCCGGGGCGACCGACACGTCGTGGACGTCGAGGTCGACGTGGATGTGCACGGCGTCGGCGTACGCGGCGACGCGGTCGAGCACCTCGCCCGTGCGGCCTGCGCGGATGTCGGCGACGCTCAGCCAGGCGGGCCCGCCCTCGTCGAGGAGCGCACGCTCTGGCGCGTCGAGGTCGTGCCCGCCCACCAGGACCGCGCGCTCGTCGGGCAGCGGCACGAAACCGGGCACGGACGCGGCCAGCGTCTGCCAGCAGCGGCCGCCCATCATCGCGAAGCCCATGCCGTCGAAGAAGCCGCTCGCGGACGTGCTGGGGCTCTGCAGGTCGCCGTGCGCGTCGAACCAGAGCACCGCGACCCGCCGCTCGGGGGCCGCGGCGCGGAGCCCGGCCACGACGCCGAGCGTCACGCCGCAGTTGCCGGCCAGCACCACCGGGACGCGGCCGGGGTGCGCGGCGACGTCCTCGGCCACCCGGCGCATCACCTCGGCCCCGGTCGCCGCCTCGATCGTGAAGCCGCTCGGCCGGTCGAGCTCGACGCGGCCGTGGGCGACGTCGGCCCCGCGGGCACCGAGTCGCTCGACCGCTCCCGCGGCGACGAGGGCGCCCGGGCCGGCGCCGTGCCGCGCGTCGCGGTGGCCGGAGTCGTAGGGCACCTCGAGCAGGCGGAACCGGACGCTGGTGGACACGTCGCCCATCATGCACGGGAGCGGCCGGGCGCGACGTGGCCGCGCCGATGGCGCGCAGGCCCGGGTGGGGTCCACGCGCCATCGGCTGCGGCTCGGGGGTGGCGGCTACCGGTTCAGGCCCGGCGGGGTGCGCGGGGAGATGCCCGGGGTCGCGTTGGTGAGCGTCTCGAGCAGCGCGTCGTACGCCGGCTTCTTCTCGAAGTCGCCGGTCATGATCGTCGCGTAGCCCTCGGGGAAGACGAAGGGCACCCAGGAGCGCTCGTCGTCGAAGCCCCAGACCGTGAAGCTGGTGCAGGCGGCCACGTTCAGGCAGGCCTCGAGCATCGCGTCGTAGCGCTCCGCCTGGAGCGCGATCTGCTCGGCGGTCGGCTCGCCGTCCTCGCCCAGCGGCATGCGGACGTCGGCCTCGGTGACGGCCACCTTCAGGCCCAGGGCGGCGAACCGCTCGAAGTTCTCCTGGATGGTGTCGTCGAACCCGTACTGCAGGCTTAGGTGACCCTGCGAGCCCATACCGCCCAGCGGCACGCCGTCGGCCAGGAGCTCCTGCGCGAGCGCGTAGTAGGCGTTCGTCTTGGTGTTGATGCCCTCGGCGTTGTAGTCGTTGAGGAACAGCACGGCCTGCGGGTCGGCCTCGTGCGCCCAGCGGAACGCGTCACCGATGAGCGCGACCGGGTCGTCCGCGCACGCCGCGAGGAACGGGTTCGCCTCGGTGCGCAGCCGCACGCCGCCCGCGTCCCAGTCGTCCTGGAAGATCTCGTTGGCGACGTCCCACTCGTAGATCTCGCCGGCGTAGCGGCCGACGACGGTGCGGATGTGGTCCTCGAGGACCGCGCGGGCCTCGTCGCAAGTCCACGTCGCGGCGGCCTGCGTCACCCACTCGGGGTTCTGGCTGTGCCACAGCAGCGTGTGCCCGCGGACCTCCATGTTGTTGGCCTTGGCGAACGCGACGACCGCGTCGGCCCCGGAGAAGTCGTAGACGTCGGGCTCGGGGTGGATCTCCGCCCACTTCATGTCGTTCTCGGGCGTGATCGAGCTGAACTCGGCGGCCAGGATCCGCTGGAACTCGGTGGGGTTCTTGCGGTCGTAGTCCAGCAGGTCGCGCTGACCCCAGACTGCGGTGCCGATCTCGAGGTCACGCGGCGCCTCGTGCCGCAGGGTCGACGCGCGGGGAGCGGCCTGGGCAGCAGGCAGGGAGACGGCGACGGCGGTCAGCGCCGCTGCCGCGACGGCGACCAGGCGCGTCGCGGTTCGTGGATGGGACATCGTTGTTCCTCTCCGATCAGGTCCGGCGGCCTCGGACAGGTGGGCGCGCACCGATCTGGACCGGTCACGCCGCGGACGTCGATAACGATTTCTCACGGTCTGAAGGTCGGCAACCGGACGACGGAGTCCGGGCGCCGAGGCCGCCGGCCCGCGAGCGCGGGCCGACAGCGTCGCGCCCGGCCGCGGACCAGGCGATCAGTTCCCGCCCGCTCCGCGGTCTGTTCCGACAGGCGTGGCACGCGCCGCGCCCACCCGCCCCACCGCGCACCGGAGGCTCCCATGACGACCCCGCTCACCGACCCCGCCACCGACCCGACCGCGCTCCCCGGCCGACCGCGCGTCGTCGACCGGGAGAGCTGGCAGGCCGCCCGCGACGAGCTGCTGGCCAAGGAGAAGGCGCACACGCGCGCGGGCGACGAGCTGGCCGCGGCCCGACGCCGGCTGCCCATGCTGGAGTTCGACGGCTCGACGCAGGTGGTCGGACCGGACGGGCCCGTGCCGTTCCGGAAGCTCTTCGCCGGCCGCGACGAGCTCCTCGTCTACAAGCACATGTGGTACGACCACACGCCCCACCAGGGCCAGTGCGAGGGGTGCACCTTCACCGCGTGGCACCTGCGCGACGCCGTGTACCTGGCCGCCCGGGGGGTGTCGTTCGCCATCGTCACCGAAGGCCCGTGGGACGAGGTCGCCCCGTTCGTGGACTTCATGGGCTACACGCAGCCCTGGTACTCGGTGCGCGGGCTGGCGGAGCCGATCGGCGGGCCGATGGGCACCTTCGCCGTCTACCTGCGCGAGGGCGACCGCACCTTCCTCACCTACGACACCACGGGCCGGGGCGTCGAGGGCGGCGTCGGCACGTTCGCCCTGCTGGACATGACGCCCTACGGCCGCGGCGAGGCGTGGCAGCAGAGCCCCGCGGGCTGGCCGGAGGGGCACCAGCCCTGCTGGTACTGGCGCACCGACGTCGAGGGCACGCCCACGTTCGGCCCGACGAGCCGCCCCGCCGCCCAGTGGACCCGCCCGGGTGCGACGCCGGAGACGACGCTCGGCAGGCACGGGCACCACCACGGCTGACGGGCGGCGGCGCGTCGTCCGCGCGTCGTCCGCGCGTCGTCCGCGCGTCGTCGGGGCGTCAGCGGCCGGTGGCGCAGCCCACCCCGATGCACTGCGGGGTCGACGCGTTCGCGGCTGCGGCGTTCCCGCCGCCGTCGACGACGCCGGACACCTCGATCCCGTAGCCGCCGTTGCGGTAGGCGGTGTTGCGCGTGAGCGTCGCGACCCCTGCGCCCGTGCCGACGATGCCCGTACCGCCGTTGCCGACGGCGCGGTTGCCGACGACGTCGACGCGCCCGAACGAGCCGAGGACCGAGAAGACGAGGCCCTCCTCCGCGTTGCCGAGGAACTGGTTGCGCTCGACCCGCACGCCGTTCGCCCCGCTGCCCGGGGCCGCGACGTTCAGCTCCACGCCCGTCCGGCAGTCGATGAAGCGGTTGCCGCGCACGAGCGTGGGGCTCGCCGGCCAGCTGTCGCGCGCGTCCACGCCGACGTCGCAGCGCAGGAACGTGTTGCGCTCGGCCACGACGTTCGCGGCCAGGCCGGTGGTGACGCCGCCGCCGATGAACGTGGAGTCGTAGACGTCGGTGTAGGTCTGCGCGGTCGAGTCCACCCCGGACCGGACGAAGTGCGAGCGCCGCACCACGGTCCGCGACTCGACGTTCCCGCCGCCGACGCCGGCGTCGACGAACGTGGACCGCTCGACGCTCAGCGTGCCGGGATAGAGCGGCCCGGCGCCGAGCCACTCCCGCACGCCCCGGACCGTCAGGTCCTTCAGCGTCAGGTCGAGAGTGCCGTCGCCCCCGACGGCCGTCTGGAATCCGCGGACCTGCCCGTTGCGCACGACGACGGCGCCACCCCCGGTCGAGGTGACGCGCACCCCGGTCCCGGTGCCGTCCCCGACGACGGAGCGCCGGCCGAGGTCGAGCGTGATGGTCTGCCCCGGACCCACCTGGACGTTGATGGCGGTGCCCGAGCACCGCAGGTCCGAGCGGAGCGTGTAGCTCGAGGTGACGGTCAGGCCGCAGTCGGCCGGGCGCGCCTGCGCGGGCGCGGCCGCCAGGGTCGCGATGAGGGCGAGCGCTGCGGCCGCGGCCAGCTGCGCTCGTCGGTGGGTGGTGGTGGGTGCTCGTCGTGCCATGTCAGTTCCCCGTTCGTCGCCGGACGGGTCCCGGCCCGATGCCGGAATCCCCCTTGGACGCGCGTCTGGCGGCGCGCGTCAGGGGGATTGTGCACACAAACCGGGCGATTACACCCGGACTTCGCGAGTTTTTCTCGCGCGCAGGGGCTGCCCGCCGCGGCGGACGAGCGCGACCACCCCGAGCGCGAGCGCGAGGAGCACGCAGGCGACGACGAGCACCATGCCCGCGCCCAGGCAGACGAGGCCGAACACGAGCCCCGCCAGCCAGCCGCCGGGGGTCACGGTCTGCCGGGCGAAGGGCAGGCCCCCGCCGTCGGCGTGCGCGCTGCGGAGACCCTGGGTGCCGAGGGACGTGATCACGACCGGGGACGGGGCGACGAGGGTCTGCGACATACCCTCAGCCTCCCGACCGGGCCCGGGTCGGCGGAACCACCCGAGGTCGGGTTCGCCGTCATCCGAAAGCGGTGCTTCTCCCCCGCCCGGGGTACGCCTGAGGGGGGACAGGCCGGGCTCAGGACGCGCGGGACGGGGCAGGACGGGTGCCGATCGCTCCATGACTCTTTCGACCGTCGGAGGCAGGGTCAATGATTGGCCGATGACGACCTACTTCCGCACCAAGGAGTTCGAAGGCGCGAGCTTCGTCAAGGCGAGCTTCAAGGGCGCCACGCTGCGGTTCTCCGACGTCAGCGGCGTGACGATGCGCGCCGTCGACGTCGGCGGGCTCGACATCGACAGCCACGACCTGTTCTTCGGCAGCCTGATCGTCAACGGCGTCGACGTCGTGCCGCTGGTGGATGCCGAGCTCAACCGGCTCTTTCCCGGGCGCGAGCTGCAGAAGGCGGAGACGCCCGAGGGGCTGCGCGAAGGGTGGGTGGCGGTGCAGGCCGCGTGGCGGGAGACGGTGGAGGGCACGCCCGCCGAGCTCCGCGACGCGCACGTCGAGGACGAGTGGTCGCTGGCCCAGACCCTGCGGCACCTCGTGCTCGCGACGGACGCGTGGCTGCGCGGCGGCATCATGCGGATCGACCAGCCGTTCCACGAGATCGGGCTGATCTTCACCGGCGCGGCCGAGATGGGCTTCGACATGTCGATCTTCCGCACGGACGAGCCGACGTTCGAGGAGATCCTCGCCGTGCGGGCGGAGCGGCAGCAGCTGGTCACGGACTTCCTGGCCGACGTGGCGCCGGAGCTGCTCGCCGAGGAGCGGGCGGACCCGTGGGGCGGCGGGGACGAGTGGCGGCCGACGGTCGGCGACTGCGTGCGCGTGATCCTCAAGGAGGAGTGGGCGCACCTGCGCTACGTGCGCCGGGACCTGGCGATCCTGAGCGCGGACTAGGCCACGGCCGCGGGCCAGCGAGCCTCGCGCCACTGCGCCCAGGTGGCGAAGCCGGCCGGCGGGTCGTCGAGGGGCTCGGTGCCGTCGATCTCGCCGGGCGTCGGCGGGGTGAAGCGCGCGGCCCAGCCCGCGAGCTCGGCGTCGGACATGTGCCAGGTGGTGTGCGGCTCGTCGGCCTGCCGGCGGTCCAGGCGGCGCCGCTGCTCGGCCAGGTCGAGCTCGAGGTAGCGGATGACGACGCGCGCCCCGACCGCCGCACCCGCCTCCCGCAGCGCCGTGCGCTCCTCCTTGCTCCACAGCCCGAAGTCGACGACGACATCGACGCCCAGCTCGAGCGCGCGCAGCGCGATGGCGATCAGGCGGCCCTCGATGACGTCCGTCGCCTCGGGTGGGTTCGCCTGCCCGTAGAGCGCCTTGACCCACTCGTCCTTCGTGAGGCGGAGGGCACCCTCGGCCTCGACCTGCCGCGCGACGGTCGTCTTGCCCGTGCCGGGCAGGCCCACCATCAGGACGAGCGTGGGCCGCACCGTCGTCTCCTCCGCCACGCGGAGACCCTAGCGGCGCGGCGATGAGTTCGGGCGCCGGCGGGAGTCGTCACCGACACTGGCCCTGCTCGCACCATCCCTGGAGGCACCGTTGAAGCTGCTCCTCACGTCGGGCGGCGTGACCAACCCGAGCATCCACGCGGCGCTCGAGCGGCTGCTCGGCAAGCCCGTCGGCGAGGCGCACGCGCTCTGCATCCCGACGGCGCAGTGGGGCCACCCCGCCTGCGGCCCGACGTCGGTGCGCGGCCTCCTCGCGGCCGACTCGCGGTGGGCCCACCTGACTGGCCTGGGCTGGGCGTCGCTCGGGGTCCTCGAGCTCACCGCGCTGCCGACGATCGGCGCGGAGCGGTGGGTGCCCTGGGTGCGCGCCGCGGACGTCCTCCTGGTCGACGGCGGCGACGCCGCCTACCTGGCCCACCGGATGCGGGAGTCGGGGCTGGCCGACCTGCTGCCCTCGCTCGAGGAGACCGTCTGGGTGGGCGTGAGCGCCGGCAGCATGGTGCTGACGCCGCGCATCGGGCAGTACTTCCTCGAGTGGGCAGGAGCGCCGGACGACCGGACGCTCGGCGTCGTCGGCTTCTCGCTCTTCCCGCACCTCGACGCGTTCCCGACCAACACCATGGCCGACGCCGAGCGGTGGGCCGCCGACCTCGACGTCCCCGCCTATGTCATCGACGAGCAGACGGCGATCGTCGTGGCCGACGGCGCGGTCGAGGTGGTCTCCGAGGGCCGCTGGGCGATGCTGGAGCCTCAGGAGAGGGGGCGTCGATGACGCAGGATCCGCCGGGGTGGACGCCGGTCACGTACGAGAGCTGTGCCGACGTCGTCGGGCCGTTCTTCCACGGGACGCGGAGCGAGGTCACGGTGGGGACGGAGCTCGTGCCCGGGTACGGGTCGAACTACCAGGACGGCCGCGTGTCGAACCACATCTACTTCACGGGCCTGATCGAGACCGCCGCGTGGGGCGCCGAGCTGGCCACCGCGCTCGCCGGGGTCGAGGAGCGCGGGCACGTGTACGTCGTCGAGCCGCTGGGGCCCTTCGAGGACGACCCGAACGTGACGAACAAGCGCTTCCCGGGGAACCCGACGCAGTCGTACCGGACGCGCGCGGGCCTGCGCGTCGTGGAGGAGGTGCCCGACTGGCCCGGGCACGAGCCGGAGGTGCTGCAGTCGATGCTCGACAGCCTCGCGCGGCTGCGCGAGCAGGGGCTCGACGTCATCGACGACTGAGCAGACGGGCTGCGGGCGCCGCCCATTCCGCCGGCGCAACCAGTGCGTCAACTCCTCTAAAAATCGGCGACGGCGGCCGATGGGGCAGGTGCACGCAAAGACGCGTGGCAGGGACGCACGGCTCACCCTCCCCCCTGTGGCCGTAGATCAGGACATGTCGGATGAAGGCACTGGTCGTTTTCGAGTCCGCGTCGTCGAACACCAAGATGATCGCCGCCATGGTGAGCAAGGGCATGGAGGAGTTCGGTGAGATCCAGCGCACCGACGTCGCCACCGCCCCCGCGGAGATCCCGAAGGACCTGAACCTGCTCATTGTCGGCGCCGCGGGCGGCGACGGTCAGAAGGCACTGATGAACTGGCTCGACAAGGTGCGCGTGCCGCTCGGCTGCTCGGGCGCGGCGTTCGACACCCGGGTGAAGAAGCCGCTCTTCGGCGATCCCGCGGCGCGCACCGTCGAGAAGCGCCTCGGGCAGATCGGCTTCCGCGTCTCGGCACCGGCCGAGGGCTTCATGGTCGACGCCGCCACGGGCGGCCTGGTCGCCGGCGAGTCCGTGCGCGCGGTGCGCTGGGGGGCGACGGTCGGGGCGCCGTTCAAGAACCGCTAGGGGCGCGCGCTCACCACTGGGGCTCGAAGTACGGCGGCGACATGGTCTGGAGGATCTCGCCGGTGTCGGCGTCGAGCACGACGACGGCGTCCGGCGGCAGCGCCAGCCCTGCCGGGACGGCGTAGTCGGGGATCGAGCTGCAGGCGATCCGGTCGAAGGACTCGAGGACCTTCCCGTTGCGGGTGTCGACGAGCACGGTCCGCGGGTGCTCGCGCATGATCGGTGGCCAGTCGGCGGGGTCGGTGCGCACCCCGCCGTCCTCGGTGGCCGGCGTGGAGCTCCACCAGCCCTCGTAGGACGGCCCGGTGCCGGCGATGCCGGCCGGAAGCTCGGCGCACATCTCGGGCAGGGCGCTGACCGGGTCCGCCACGGCGGCGACGCACGCGTCGACGTCGCTGCCCGGGCAGCCCGCCAGCAGGGCCCGGCCGGGGCCGTCGGTGATCGTGACGGCGTAGCCCTCGCCGTCGCTGACGCCGGCGCTCGGGTCGAACGCGACGAGGTAGAGCAGACGGCCGTCCGGGGTGGGCGCCGCGAAGGTGGGCACCGCGAGCGCGCGGCCGGTGCTCCCGTCGGCGAGCCGCACCTCCCCGCTCAGGTGCAGGGTCACGGTGGGATCGGTGATCCACGACGGCACGGCGCCGAGGAGCAGCGTGTGGCCGGCGACCGACTCCTCCACGACCTTCGTGGGCGCCGGGTAGACGCCGTCGGGGTAGTCCGCCGGGGTGTCGGCCGGCAGCCAGGACAGCGTCGCCACGCGCGTGCGCAGCCCCTCGGCCGACGCCGTCCACACGCGGACCTCCGCGCCGGGCGGTGCGGCGTCGAAGACGGGGTCGACGTCGGGCTCGGGGTTCGCGCCCTGCGCCGGTCCGGTCGTGAGCGCGAGGCGGTCCCCGAGCGAGGGCCACGCGTCGCCGAGCCCCAGGTCGAGGACGGCGGTGCCGTCGGCCAGGGTCGTCGCCACGGGCAGGTTCACGGCCCGGATGCCCTCGGCGAGCCCGACGGCGGCCGCGTCGTCCGCCGGCTGCGGGTCGGCGTCGGTGGGCTGCGGCGTGGTCGGCCCGGGCACCTCGTCCACGGGGGGCGTGGGCCGGTCCCAGCGGTCGGCGAGGGTCACCCCGCCCACGACGACGGCGCCTGCCACCACCAGCGCGGCGGCCGCGCGCGCGCCGCGGACGAACGCCCGCTTGCGCCGGCTGGACGCCAGCACGACGCGCGGGTCCAGGCCGGACGGCGGGACGGCGTCGAGCGCGTGCCCGCGGAGGAAGGCGACGAGGACGTCGTCGTCGGTGTGCGTCACAGCGGCCTCCCGTCGATCGCCGGGGCGAGGAGGGCGCGGAGGCTCGCGAGCCCACGCGCGGCCGTCGACTTCACAGTCCCGAGGGGCAGGTCGAGCTCGGCGGCGACCTGCGCCTCGCTGAGGTCGAGCAGGTACCGGAGCACGACGACGCGGCGCTGCTTCAGCGGGAGCGCCTGGAGGGCGCGCAGCACCTCGTCGCGGTCACCGAGGTCCGGGTCGGTCCACGTTGCCTCGCGGCCGGCGATCGTGTGCGGATCGGCGAGCACCTCGCGCCGCGTCCGACGCCAGCCGTCGACGCGGAGGTTCATGAGCACCCGCCGGGCGTAGGCGAGCGGGTCGCCCTCCCGGGCGCGCGGCCAGGCCCGGTAGGTCCGCTCGAGCGCGTGCTGGGTGAGCTCGTCGGCGCGGTGCGCGTCCCCGCACAGCAGGAACGCCGACCGGTGAAGGGCCGGGATCGCGGCCGCCATGAAGGCGGTGAACTCCGCGTCGCGGTCCTCGGCGGAGCGGGCGGCGAGCAGCTCCAGCTCACCGCTCTCGTCGCTCACGACGTCGCTCCCCTCGGCCCCCACCACCCGTACACGCACGACGCGCGGCACAGGTTCCATCCGGACGGCAGGGTCCCACGGACGGAGTAGTCCGGGCCCGCGAGCGCGCCCGGTGGTGACCACGTCCCACCGGGACGTGTCGCCGCTCCCTACGGTGTGCATGGACTCCCCGGTCCACCCGCCCGGCGCCGACCCCGCCCTACGGCTCGACCCGAGCGGGTACTCCATCGGCGCCGGGACGCACTCGTGGACCCAGACGCCGTTCGAGGTCGCGCATATCGAGGTGACCGACGACGGCGTCGTCGCCCAGGCGCGGTTCACCGACGCAGACGGGCGGCTGATCGAGATCGACGTCGACGACCGTGACGGCCGTCCGCGTCGGCGCGGCGGGTTCCTCGCACCGGTCAGCGCCGCCGTCACCGAGCCGCGGGCGATGCTCGTGGTCTGGATGCCGATCTTCGACCTGGTCCACGAGGTGCCCGGCCGGTCGCCGGTCATCCGGATCGACGGGGAGGACGCCCGCATCGGCGCCCTGCCCGGGCGTCGCCTGCACCGCCGTCACCTGATCAAGTACGCGGGCCCCATCTGCTCGGCCCGCCTCAACGCGGACGACGACGTCGCGGCGGGCAGCCCGGGCGATGGCGTGGTTGAGCCTGGGCCCGACGGCGGCGTGCGGGCCGTGACGGCCGCCGCGGCCGGCCACGGGGTCGCCGTGCGGTTCACGCCGCCGCTGCCCGACCTGGGCCGCGAGGGCGCGGTCGCCGACGGCACGTGGGTGCTCGAGATGGACGACGCGCGGGTCACCGGCGGCGTGTGGTCGGTGCGCCCGGCCGGCGACGACCGCGAGGTGTCGCTGCAGGCGACCCGGCGCTGGCGCCCGCGCCGGCTCCCGCTGCTGATGCGCGTGGTCACGACGGTGGTCCCGGTGTTCCGCCGCTGGCCGACCACGTACGCGTGGCGGGCCGTGGTGACCGCCGACGGTGTCGTGACGGACGCGGGCTGGTCCCGGACGGGCACGGAGGACGGGAAGGGTTACCGGCGCGCGACCGGGAGTTGACGCGTCGGCAGTCCCGCCGCACACCCGGCTCGGTCCGACGAGTCGTCACGACGCCCGCGCGTCCCGCACCGGTGACAGCGCCGCGATGGCGGCAGCCCCGGCGAAGACGACCGCCACCGCGACGAGCGTCGGCCGGTCGCCGAGCTGCCCGACGGCGAAGCCCCCACCGAGCGCCCCGACGGCCGCCGCCGTCCGGTTGGCGGACCGCCTGGTGGCATTGGCCCGTCCGAGCACCCCGTCCGGGGTGAGCGACTGCCAGAGGGCCATCTCGTTCGCGTTCTCCGCACCGGCGGCGAGGCCCTGGATGATCAGCGCGAGGAGCAGCAGCAGGGTGCCGGCCGTGCTCTGCGGGGCGAGCGCGACGAGCGCCCAGGCGAGCGGGTACGCCGCGCGCGTCAGCACGACGACGCGGCCCGGCCCCTGCCACGTGCCGAGCCGAGGCGCCAGCGAGGCGCCGAGCGGCGTTGACGACGCCGACCTCGAACGGCGTCGCGCCGAGCTGCTGGACCACCAGCACCGGGAGGGCGACGCCGGTCACCGCGGTTCCGAACGCGCTGATGGCGTCGGCGGCCCAGTAGCGGGCGAAGGGTCGCGGGAGCCTGCGCGCGTCGTCTCCCTGGGCCCTCCCGCTCGCGCCTCCCGTCACCTCACGCGGCCGCCGCGCCCCGCTCGAAGGACGCCGTCAGCGCGTCCATGGTGGTGGTGCGCTCCTTGCGGGCCATCCGCCGCAGGATCGGCGTCGCGAGGCGCCACATGCCGTACGGGACGAGCCTGGCGTGATGGCGGACCACCGTCGCGCCGTCGTCGGCGGGCTGAAGGTGGTAGCCCGGCCAGCCCTCGAACTTGGGCCGGCCCGACCGGGACGTGCTCCACCAGTGGAAGACGATCGTGTGCGGTGGCTCCAGCTCGGTGACCTCACCGGGGATCTTTCCCTGGCTCGTCTCGTCGACGAACGTCGTCCCGACGGCGGGCGCCCCGGGTGACGTCTGCCGAGTTCGGCGCAGCATCGTCCCGCTGCCCGCCATCCAGGCGTTGTACCCCTCGATGTCGACGAGCCGGGCGAACACCTGGTCGATCGGGGCACGGACGGTGCGCTCGATCTCGAACTCGATCGGAGCCATCCGCCGATCATCCACGCCCGGCGGGTGCAGCACCAGACACCGGTACAAAGTCCGCGCCGCGGGGCGACCGGCTCACCGCCCGCTCAGTTCCCGCGTCGAGCACGGTCTGCCCAGCATGACGACGACGAGAGTGCTCAGCGTGTCCCTGCCCGTGACCGACCAGGACGCGGCCCTGGCCTTCTACACCCAGGTGCTGGGGTGCGAGCTGCGCTTTGACGCCGTGGTGCCGCCCGGCGTGCGGATGATCGAGGTGGTCCCGCCCGGATCCGAGGTTGGCCTGCTGCTCCTCCCCCCGGACAGCCCCATCCCCGTCGCCCTCCGCCTGGGCACCGACGACGCCGACGCGGCCTACGCGCGCCTCGCGGCCGTCGACGGCGTGGTGCACCACAACGACGAGGTGCTCCGGTGGGACGGCGTGCCGCCGATGTTCCACTTCAGCGATCCCGAGGGAAACAGCCTGGTCTACCTGGAGGACGCCGCCGCCGGGTGACCCGTGGCTAGGCCGGCTGCTCCGCGGGCGCCGCGCGCCGGCCGAGCGCCTCGCGCAGGATGAGCCCGGCCACCGCCACGGCCACGGCGAGCGCGAGGGTCTCGCCCACCAGCGCGGTGTCCGTGGCCGCGAGCCTGAAGACGCCCGCGCCGTACTCGAGCATCCCGGGCAGGTCCCGCGCGAGGATGCGCGTGCCGAGGGCGGCGGAGATCGCGGTCGTCAGCGGCGGCGCCAGCCAGACGAGGACGAGGCTCACCAGCGCGGAGAAGACCCGGCCGACCGTCCGCACGCCGGCCCACGCGATCGCCGCCCCGACGAGGACGGGCATGACGTAGGTGAACGCGCGGAGCAGCCCCATCGGGGCCGAACCGGGGCCGCTCGTCTCGACGACGACGATCGGCAGCCACACGCCCACGGCGACGGCGCCCGTCGTCAGGCCGAGCAGCGCGCCGGCAGGCGGGGCCAGCGCGACCAGGGCGAACACCCCGGCGCTGATCAGCAGGCAGGCGACCATGCCGCCCCCGATGCCGACGAGGTACACGGACGAGTCCCGCCCGTCCCGCAGGCCGGGCGCCACGGCCGCGATGGTCTGCACGACGGCGACCACCTGCCCGACGAGCAGCCCGCCGCCCATCCACAGCGCCGGTCCCCGGCCGCCGGCCAGGGCGACGAGCGCGCGGGCCGCGACGCCCGCCACCGCCCCGCCCACGACGAGCAGCGCGAAGATCGACGTCACGTGGTACTGGCTGAACGGCAGCAGCACGACGGGCGCCTCGGCCGGGATCCCGCCGTCCCAGAGGTTCTGCAGGGGCAGGCGCGCCCCGCCGGCGAGCCACGGCGCCAGCCCGACGACGGCGGCGACCATTCCCGCGAGGAACGTCGCCCAGGGCGGGACCGGCCCCGTACGCCCGGCAGCCCGCGCGTCGGCGGGCGGCGCGCCCTCCTGCGAGACGGCGTCGTCCACGAGCTCTGCCATCGGTCCCCCTGCGTGTGCGGCTGCGGCGCACGGCGTGCGCCATCGACCGGCCACGCTAGTCGAGGCAGAACTCGTTCCCCTCGACGTCCTGCATCACGAGGCACGATTCGTCGAACCCGTCGGCCTCCATCAGCCGCACGCGCGTCGCGCCGAGCGCGAGCAGTCGGGCGCACTCCGCCTCGAGGGCGGCGACGCGCTCCTCACCCACCAGCCCCGTGCCGACCCGCACGTCCAGGTGCACCCGGTTCTTGACGACCTTGCCCTCCGGCACGCGCTGGAAGAACAGCCGCGGCCCGACCCCCGTCGGGTCCTGGCAGGCAAAAGCCGAGCCCTGGCGCTCGGCCGGGAGGGACCGGTCGAACTCCTCCCACGAGGTGACCCCCGCGGGCGGCGGCGGGACCACGTACCCGAGCACCTCGCACCAGAACCGGCCGACCCGCTCCGGCTCGGCGCAGTCGAACGTGACCTGAACCGTCCTGACCTGTGGCATGGCACCCACGTTAGGGCGCTCGTCCGACCGCGACGAGCCGATTCCCGACACCGGGCGGCGCGCCTCAGCGGTAGCCGAAGACCTCGGAGGCCGTGGTCACCAGCAGGGTGCCGTCCCGCGCGAGGTGCAGCCCGACGGCGTCGGCGGGCAGCGCCATCCGCCAGCGCTCCTCCCCCGTCCGCAGGCCCAGGGCGGCGAGCGCAGGGCCGTCGGACTCGGGGACGAGAACGACGTCGCCGTCGGTCAGCGGGTCGAACGCCAGGTCGGTGGCGGCCGGGTGCACCCACAGCCACGCGCCCGTCTCCGCGTCGAGGGCCGCCACGGACGACCCGATGGCCACGATCGCGGTGCCCTCCAGCAGGAAGAACGGCCGGGCATCGCCGTCCGGGCCCAGGCCCGCGATGCGCTCGCCGCCGGTCGCGACGTCGCGCAGGGCCGTGCCGACCCGCCCCAACGCCGCGTGGACCTGGCCCGCCCACGTGCGCCTCGCGAGGCCGGGCTCGGGGTCCGCCTCGGCGCCGTCGTCCACGGAGACCGCCACCGTCCGGGCGCCGTCGAGCTGGAGGACCTCGCCGTCCTCGACCAGGTGCCAGCTCAGGTCGGCGAGAGCCTGGCGGGGCCGGACGCCGGAGCCGCTCGTCCAGTCCCAGGCGACGCGCCCGGACCGCGGGTCCACCCGCACGACGCCGACCGCTCCCCCGGCGCGGGTGGTCAGCAGGAGCAGCCCCCCGCCCACCTCGGCGTGGCCGAGGAGCTGACCGGCGACCGTCACCCGCCCCTGCACCGCGCCCGTCTCCAGGTCCACGAACGCGATGGGCACCGACGCGGCCTCGGCCGGCGGAGTGCCGTCGCTGCCGGGTGCGTCGTAGGCGAGGCACATGAGCATCTGCGGCCGGCCGACGGCGGACGGGGCGCTCGCGCCCTGCGTCGCCTCGTCGAGGACCGGGCTGCACTGCTCGTTCGTGTCCGGGCGTTCCCACAGCACCTGGCCGGTGGCGGTCGCGACCGCGCGCAGGGTGAGGTCGGCGCCGTCGGACTGGGTGACGACCGTCCCGTCCGTCTGGGTCAGCACCGCACCGCCGGGCGCCCGCCAGGCCTCCTTGGGCGGCCCGGTCATCGCGGGCATCACCCACCCGAGGTCGGCGAGCGCCTCCCGACGAGCGGCGTCGCGGCGCGCGTCGGCGACGCCCACGGCGACCGCGCCGAGCAGCAGGGCCGCGACCAGCGCGATCCCCAGCCGACGCAGCACGCGCCGGCGTGCCGAGTGGGGAGCGGCGCCATCGGGCCCGGCGGGGGCGGTGCGCTCCGCGGGCACGCCGCCGGCGTCGGTGACCTCCACCATCTCCACCCCGACGCGCGCGTCGGGCCGGCCGGGCCGGCGCATAGCGCCGACCCTAGCCGCGAGGGGTCGAGGGTCGCCGCCCACCGGAAACATGTCCGTGATCAGCGGCGAACACGCCGTTCACGCCGTCAGGGGACCGTGGAGGGGCCTCGCCGAAGGGACCCCCACCATGACCCTCGACATCGATCCGAACCCGGCTGGTCCGGCCGCCCTCGACCGCTCGCCCGCCGCCCGCGAGAACACCCGCGTCACCGCGCTGCTCGAGATGATGTCCCATGCGATCGAGCAACGCTCGGCGCAAGGCATCGCCGTCGGGGTGAGTGCGCTGATCCGCGACGGCGTCCTGCCGCCCGGCACGCGGCTGCCGACCGTGCGGCACACCGCGGCCGCGCTGCACGTGAGCGCGACGACGGTGACCGACGCGTGGCGCCGGCTCGCCCGCGAGGGGCTCGTCCGGTCGGCCCGGCGCAGCGGGACGATCGTGCTCCGCCCGCGGGCGGTGGCCATGCAGGACCGCTCGCGCGACGCCTCGTGGGCCGTCGGCCTGCGCCGCTACGACTTCAGCAACGGCACACCGGACCACGAGCTCCTGCCGAGCATCCAGGCGGCGATGCGGTCGGTCGCGGAGACCGCGGGGGTGACCAGCTACAGCGAGCCGCACACGATGCCCGAGCTCGCCGACCTCGTGCGCGCACGATGGCGGACGGCGCTCGCGCCGGAGGAGATCATCGTCACGAACGGCGCCTTCGACGCCATCGACCGGCTGCTGCGCGACCGGGTGCACCTCGGCGACCGCGTCCTGGTCGAGGACCCGACGCAGCCGACCCTCATCGACACGATCGAGAGCTTCGGCGGCATCCCCGTCCCGGTGCACATGGACCACGAGGGCATGGTCCCCGAGGCCCTGCGAGCACGGCTCGCGCTCCGACCGGTCGCGCTCGTGCTGCAACCCAGGGCCCAGAACCCGACGGGGATCTCGACGACGCCCGCCCGCGCCGGCGAGCTCGGCCGCGTCCTCGCCGGCTCGTCGGTGCTGGTCATCGAGGACGACCACACCTCGGACGTCGCGACCGCCCCGCTCGTCAGCGTCGCGCCATGGCACCCCGACCTGACCGTCCACGTCGAGAGCTTCTCCAAGGCCTACGGACCCGACCTGCGGCTGGCCGCCGTCGGCGGCCCACGCGACGTGCTCGACTCCATCCAGCGCCGCCGGAGCATGGGACCCGGCTGGTCGGCGCGGATCCTCCAGCAGCTGCTGGTCTTCATGCTCTCCGACCCGGCGACGCAGGAGACCGTGACCCGGGCCCGGACGGTCTACCAGCAGCGCCGTCGCGCCCTCATGGAGGCGCTCGGCGCGATCGGCCTCCCGTCGACGGGCACCGACGGCCTCAACCTCTGGGTCGAGGTGCCGTCGGAGCGCGAGGCCCTGCGGCGCGCGGCCGCGGCGGACATCTCGATCAACCCGGGGACGCCGTTCACGCTCGAGGCCGACGGTCGCCAGTTCATCCGCATCACGATCGCGCGGATCGACGACCCGCAGCGGCTCGCCGAGGTCCTGACGGGACTGGGTGCACCGACCTCCCCCGCCTGAGGCGCCGCTACAACGCGCGGAGCGCGGGCAGGACGTCGTTGCCGAAGGACTCGAGGAACGCCGCCTGGTCGTGACCCGGGGCGTGGAAGACCAGGTGGTCGAAGCCCAGGTCCCGGTAGAACCGCACCTGCTCGACGACCTCCTCCGCCGTCGTGGCGACGATCCACCGCTGCGCGACCTCCTCGATCGGCAGGCGGTCGGCCAGGCGCGCCATCTCCGTGGGGTCGTCGACGCCGTGCTTCTGCTCGGCGGTCAGGGACAGCGGGGCCCAGAAGCGGCAGGCCTCCAGCGCCGTCGCGCGGTCGGCGGCGTAGGACAGCTTGATCTCGATCATCTTGTCGATGCCGGACGGGTCCCGCCCCGCGGCGGCTGCGCCCTCGGCCACCGCGGGCATGAGCTTGTCCCGGTACAGCTCGACGCCCTTGCCGGAGGTGCAGATGAACCCGTCCCCGACCCGTCCCGCGTACCGGGCCACGACCGGCCCGCCGGCCGCGACGTACACGGGAAGGCCGCTGGAGGGCCGGTCGTAGACGGTTGCGTCGGACGTCGCGTAGAAGGCCCCGTCGAACGAGACGCGGTCCCCGGCCCAGAGCGCGCGCATGAGCTCGACCGACTCGCGCAGGCGCGCGAACCGCTCCTTGAACTCGGGCCACTCCAGGGCCGGGTCGACGGCACGCTCGTTGAGGGCCTCCCCCGATCCGACGCCCAGCGCCACGCGTCCGGGAAACAGGACGCCGAGGGTGCCGAACGCCTGGGCCAGGACCGCCGGGTTGTACCGGAACGTCGGCGTGAGCACGCTCGTCCCGAGGAGCACCCGGGACGTACGCTCGCCGGCCGCGGCGAGGACCGCCAGCGCGAACGGCGCGTGCCCGCCCTCGTGCCGCCACGGCTGGAAGTGGTCCGAGACCCACACGCTGTCGAGCCCGGCCTGCTCCGCCAGCACCGCCAGGTCCACGAGCTCTCGCGGCCCGAACTGCTCCGCCGACGCCTTGTAGCCGATGCGCATGACCCTCAGCTCCCGACGGAACGCTTGAGGAACGCGCCACCCGAGCGGGTGCCGCAGAACTGCCCGTCGTCGACGATCTTCTTCCCCCGCAGGAACGTCGTGACGACGCTGCCGGGCAGCGTCTGACCCTCGTAGGCCGAGTAGTCGACGTTCATGTGGTGGGTCTGGGCCGAGATGGTGCGGGGCCGGTTCGGGTCGAAGACGACGACGTCGGCGTCGGCCCCCGCCGCGAGCAGCCCCTTGCGCGGGTGCAGCCCGAAGGTCTTGGCGACCTGGGTCGAGCACACCTCGACCCAGCGGTTGAGCGTCAGGTGGCCCTGGACCACGCCCTCGTAGATCTGCTCGACGCGGTGCTCCACCCCCGGCACCCCGTTCGGGATCGCCCGGAAGTCGGCCAGGCCCAGCTCCTTCTGGTGCATGCAGAAGGGGCAGTGGTCGGTCGCGACGGTCGCCAGGCCACCGGTGGCGAGCCCGCGCCAGAGCGCGTGGTGGTTGTGCGCCTCGTGCCGCACCGGCGGCGAGCACACGAACTGGCTGCCGACGAAGTCCGGCTTCCGCAGGTCCTCGAGCCCGAGGAAGAGGTACTGGGGACAGGTCTCGGCGGAGATCCGCACCCCGCGCCGGCGTGCGCGCTCGACCTCCTCCAGGGCGGGCGCGGACGACAGGTGGACGATGTAGACGGGCGCGCCGGCGACCTCCGCGAGCCGTGCCACGCGGTGGACGGCCTCCGCCTCGAGGGCCTCGGGCCGGGTGAGCGAGTGCCACACGGGGGCGGTGTCGCCGCGCAGCGCCGCCTCGTCGCGCAGGACGTCGATCACGAGGCCGTTCTCCGCGTGCATCATCACGAGGGCGCCGATCTCGCCGGCGTGCCGCATCACCCGGAAGATCGTGTCGTCCGTGGAGTACCACTGGCCCGGGTAGGCGGTGAACATCTTGAAGCTCGTGACCCCCTGGTCGACGAGCATGCTCATCTCCGCGAAGGTGGTCGCGTCCACGTCGCGGGTCATCACGTGGAAGCCGTAGTCGACGGCGCAGCTCCCGTTCGCCTTGTCGTGGTACCGCTCGACCGCACCCAACACGCTGCCGCCCACGAGCGGGGCCGCGAAGTCGAGGATCGTCGTCGTCCCGCCGTGCGCGGCGGCGATGGTCCCCGTCTCGAAGGTGTCCGACGACGTCGTGGGGTCCTGGCCCGCCTCCATGTGCGTGTGGGCGTCGATCCCGCCGGGGATGACGTACTTCCCTGTCGCGTCGACGACCTCGGCGTCCTCGCAGAAGCGCCGCACCAGGTCGGAGTCCTCGTGCGCGACGGCGACGATCGTCTCGCCGTCGATCAGCACCGCCGCCCGCAGCGAGTCGGAGGCGTTGACGACGAGGCCACCGGTGATGGCGGTGCGCGTCACGGCTGCACCGCCGCCTCCGCCGCTGCCGTCTCCGCTGCTGCCGTCTCCGCGTCGAACTCGGCGAACGCGTTCCGCGCCACCTCGACGGACGACAGCGCCGTCGGGAAGCCCGCGTACGCGATCAGCTGACGGAAGATCTCGAGGATCTCCCGCTTGGTGAAGCCCTGCTGGAGCGCGCTCTTCACGTGGCCGTGCAGCTGCACCATCCGGTTCTGGTTGGCCAGCGTCGTGATGACGATGATCCGACGGGTCCGCTTGTCGAGGCCGTCGCCCGCCCAGATGTCACCGAAGCAGTGCTCCCCGAGCAGCCGGTCCAGCTCCGGGCCGACGTCGGGGTCGACATCGCGCCAGAAGGCGAGGCCGTCCGGGTCGTTGTTCATCGACGCGAGGACCTCTCGCCCACGCAGGTAGCGCTCGCCGGTCTCGTAGCTGGCAGTCATCGCAAGGCCTCCAGTGCTGCGGGGTAGGTGTGCCGGGTGTGCGGAGGGGGCGGCGCGCCGGCCGCGGACGTGATGCGGTCGGCGACCTCGAGGCCCTTGTCCAGCGCGGCGAGGGCGTCGTCGATCGTCGTGGGGGTGACGCAGAGCGGGGGGCACGCCATGAGCCACGGGCCGCGCAGCGCCGCGAGCAGGCCGTTGTTCACCATGGTCCTGGTGACCTCGCGGACGATCGGGTCCTGCGGGCCGGTGAGCGGGAACAGCTCCACCTTCGTCTCGCGGTCGTGGACCAGCTCGATGGCGTTGAAGAGGCCCGCGCCCCTGACGTCCCCGACGCACGGGTGGCGCGCGGCGAGCTCGCGCAGCCCGGCGCGCAGGTAGTCGCCCATCACCGCGGAGTTCTCGATGAGGCCGTCGCTCTCGTAGATCTCGAGCGTCGCCTTCGCGGCGGCGAGCCCCACCGGGTGGGACTGGTACGTCAGCCCGGAACCGAGGGGGACCCCCTGGACCGCTGCGGCGATCGGTCCGCTGAACATCGCCGCGCCGAGCGGCACGTAGCTGCTGGTCAGGCCCTTGGCGAGCGTCATGATGTCCGGACTGACCTGCTCGTGGTCGACGGCGAACCACGCGCCCGTGCGGCCGACGCCGCTCATCACCTCGTCGCAGATGAGCAGGATCCCGTACCTGGTGCACAGCTCCCGCAGGCCGGTCAGCCAGCCGCGCGGGGGGACGATCAGGCCGTTCGAGCCCGTGATCGGCTCCACCATCACCGCCGCGATCGTGTGCGGGCCCTCGAGCTGGATGATCTCCTCGGTCTCGGCCAGCACGTGCTCGCAGAACTCCTGCTCGGACTGGCCGTCCACGAGGCGGCGGTAGTAGTACGGGTCGGGGATCCGCGCGATGTCCCCGACCCCGCCCTCCACCGCGTACCGGCGCGGGTCCCCCGCGAGCGGGAGCACCCCCATCGTCGCGCCGTGGTACGAGCGCCGTCGGACGAGGATCTTCCGGCGACCGGTGACCAGTCGCGCCGTCCGGATCGCCGCCTCGTTCGCGTCCGCCCCGGCAAGCGTGAAGAACGCCTTCTCCAGCCCGTCCGGGGTGAGCGCGTTGAGCTTCTCCCCGACCTCCGCGCGGACCTCGGTGGCCCAGTACGGCGAGGCGAACTCGATCTTCCTGAGCTGGGCGGCGATCGCGTCCGCGACCCGGGGGTCGCCGTGGCCGATGTTCACCGAGACGGACACCGAGTTGAAGTCGATGTACCGGGTCCCGTCCGCGCCGAAGACGTGGGCGCCCTCACCCCGCTCGACGACGAAGGGGTCGACGTCCTGCGTACCCCACTCGAACAGGGTGTACCTCTTGGTCCGCTCGGCGATCGAGGCGATCTGCTCGGCGGTCATGGTCGTGCTCACGGCTCTCCTCGGGGACGGTGCTGCTCGGACGGCGTCGCTGCTCGGACGGCGTCGCGCCGGGGTCAGGGGGCGACGAGCGCGTCGTACGTGTCCGGACGGCGGTCGCGCCAGAACGTGTTCGGCATGACCGACCGGTCGGGTTCCGTGAGGTCCAGGTCGGCCAGGAGGATCTCCTCCTCGCTGCCGGCCTGCGCGATGATCGTGCCGTTGGGGTCCGCGACGTAGGACAGCCCGTAGAAGTCGTTCGGGCCGACGTCCTCCAGGCCCACGCGGTTGTTCGTCGCCACGTAGTAGCCGTTGGCCTTGGCGTGCGCGCGCTGCTCCAGGAGCCACCACTCGCGCGACTCGCCGGCGGTGGCCGACGGGATGAAGACGATCTGGGCACCGGCGATCCCCAGCGCCCGGGCGCCCTCCGGGAAGTGGCGGTCGTAGCAGATGTAGACGCCGATCCGGCCGACCGCCGTGTCGAACACCGGGTACCCGAGGTTGCCGGGCTTGAAGTAGTACTTCTCGTAGAAGAAGTTCCCGTGCGGGATGTGGTTCTTCCGGTACATGCCGAGGTACGTCCCGTCGGCGTCGATGACGACGGCGGTGTTGTAGTAGAAGTTGTCGGCCTTCTCGTACAGCGGCACGACCAGCACGACGCCGAGGCGCCGCGCGGTCTCCATCATCAGCTGCGTCGTCGGGCCGTCGGGGACGGACTCGGCCAGGTCGAACCACTCCGGGTCCTCCACCTGGCAGAAGTAGGGCCCCGTGGAGAGCTCCTGCAGGCAGACGACCTGCGCGCCCTGCTCGACCGCCTTCTCGATCAGGGCGACGTTGTGCTTGTTCTGGGCCTCCATCGGGCTGAGCCCGACGGTCTGGATGAGTGCTGCGCGTACGACGGTCACGATGGCCTTCCTCGGTTGTGCGTGCGTGGGGTCCCGGTCCGGTCGCGCGAGGGACTGCGCGACCGGACCGCGACTGGGGCGTGGTGGGGCGGGCGCCCGCCCGCCTAGTCCTGGAAGTACGTGTACGGGTCGATCACCATGGGCTCGAAGTCGGCGCCGATCAGGTCGGCACCCTCGGCCTCGAGCTCGGCGGCGACCTTGTCGCGGAACGACATGTCGACCACGTCCTCGCGCACCGGCTTCCCTGCGATGACCTCGAACTGCACGAGCAGGTCCTCGTTGCGGTCCCACTCCTCCTCGGGCACCGTGAACAGGCCCGCGCTCGACGGCCAGATGAGCTTGTTGATCTCGTTCATCTGCCACGTCTGGAACTTCTCGGGCAGGGCCGGTCCGAGCTCGAGGGTGGTGTCGACGCCCAGCTGCGGGTCGTCCCGGACGTCGAGCCAGCCCCGCATCGAGGCCCGCAGGAAGCCCTCGACGAGCTCGGGGTTCTCCTCCAGCCAGGCGCCGTCGACGACGAGGTTCTGCTCCATGACGGCGGTGCCGAGCTCGTTGTAGTCGATGAGCGCGAGCTCTCGGCCGCCGCAGCCGGCGATCGCCTGGGCCCACTCGTTGTAGACCATGGCGTCGGCGAGGTCGACGCCCTCCTGGCAGAAGTTGGTCATGTCGAACGACTGGTTGGAGATCTCGATGTCCGCCAGGTCGACGTCGTACTTCGAGGCCGTCGCGGCGAAGGTCGCCTGCCAGCCGCCCCACAGGCTCACCTTGGTGCCCGCCCAGTTGGCGGGGTCGGCGAGCTCGGGTCGGTCGGCGAAGTAGACGAGACGTCCGGCGCCGCGCTCGAACGCCGGCGCGATCGTCACGAGGTCGGCTCCCGCCTCGACCGCGGCCAGCTGCTGGCCGTACCCGCCCAGGGCGATGTCGGTCTGTCCGGCGGCGAGGAGCTGGAACGGGCTGACGTCCGGCCCGCCGGGCCGGATCTCGATGTCGATGCCCTCCTCCTCGTAGTACCCCTTCTTGTCGGCGACGTAGAAGCCGGCGTACTCGGCCTGGGTCACCCAGCTCAGCGTGAGGCTGAGGGGCGTCAGGCCCTCGGCGGTGTCGGCGGGCTCCTCGGCCTCGGCCGACGAGCAGGCCGTGAGCGCGGTGGCCGCGATGGCGAGGACCGCGGTGGTGGCGAGCGGTCGGCGCAGTGACGTGTTCATCGTGTGCTCCTCGGGGGTCAGGGGTTGGGGTCCGGGTCGAGGGATGCGGGGCAGGAGGGATGCGGGGGCAGGGGATGCGGGCAGGGGGAAGGGAAGGGCGGGTTCAGGTGGTGGCCGGGACGCCGGAGCGGGCGGCGAGCGTGCGCTCGAGCAGGGCGCCGAGCACGAACGCGAGGACCCCGAGGAGGCAGGCGAAGACGATGGCCGCCCAGAGGTCGATGGTGTGGAGCTGCTGGGCCATCAGCCGGATGTGCGCGCCCAGGGTCGAGGTCGAGCCGCCGAAGTACTCCCCGACGATGGCCGTGATGACGCTCAGCGGCAGGGCCGTACGGATGCCGGTGAGCAGGTGCGGCGTGGCCAGCGGCACGCGGACCTTCCAGAACGTCTGGGACCGGTCGGCGCCGACGACGTGCATGAGCTCGTCGAGGTCGGACTTCTGCGTGAGGCCCTCGAGGACGTAGCTGAAGACCAGCGGGGCGAGCGCGATCGCGATGATCGTCTGGACGGCGAGCGACGTCGTGCCGAGGAAGACCGTGACGATCGGGTAGAGCACCACGGTCGGCATCGCGCGCCCGGCGCCGGCGATCGACGCCGAGAGCTGCGCCGCCGTCCGGCTGCGGTGCACGAGCACGGCCGCGAACGTGGCGACCGCCGTCGCCGCCAGGAGCCCGAGGATGGCCTCCTTGCCGGTGAGCCAGAAGAAGCCGCCCAGCTGGGACCGGTTGGTCCACGCCTGCGCCGCGATGCCCGACGGGGCCGGCAGGAAGAGCGGCTTCACGGCGAAGGCCTTGACCGCGAGCTCCCAGAGGGCGAACGCGACAGCCAGCGCGACGGCGGGGCTGCCCACGGAGACCAGGCGCTCCTTGACGGTGGCCGGCACGTCAGTGCCCTCCGGCCGTCGCGAGCAGCGCGCGGATCCGGGACTCCGCCGCGTGGAACGCCGGGTCCGTCCGCGCACCCGGGTCCCGCGGGTACGGCAGGTCGACGTCGACGACGTCGACGATCCGTCCGGGACGCGCGCCCATCACCACGACGCGGCTCGAGAGGAACACCGCCTCGGGGATCGAGTGGGTGATGAAGAGCACGGTCGGGCGGAGCCGTCCCCAGATGGACAGGAGCTCCTGGTTGAGCCGCTCGCGTGTGATCTCGTCGAGCGCGCCGAACGGCTCGTCCATGAGGAGGACGTCCGGCTCCGTCGAGAGCGCGCGGGCGATGGCGACGCGCTGCTGCATGCCGCCCGACAGCTGCCGTGGCAGGTGCTTCTCGTACCCCGCGAGCCCGACGAGCTCGAGCAGCTCGCGCGACGTGGCGTCGCGGGCGACCTTGCCGCGCCCCTCGACCTCGAGCGGGAGGCCGACGTTGCGCAGGACGCTCCGCCAAGGCATCAGGTTCGCCTGCTGGAACACGACGCCGAGCCGGCGGTCGGCCCGCGCCAGCTGCGGCGAGATGCCGTCGACCACCGCGGTGCCGCTCGTGACCGGGATGAGGTCGGCGAAGATCCTCAGCAGCGTCGACTTGCCGCAGCCCGAGGGCCCGATGACGGAGACGAACTCGCCCTTGGGGATCTCGAGGTTGATGGTGTCGAGGACGAGGTTCTCCTTGCCCTTGACGGAGAACGTCTTGACGACGTCGCGGGCGGCGAGCCCGACGAGTCGGGTCTGCCTCTCGGTCGCCTCGGTGGTGTCGGTGCTCACGTCAGGCCCCCTTCGGGTCGGCCGCTGCGGGAACGAGCGTGCGGATGGCGCGGACGGCGAAGACCACGAAGGCGCCGAGGGCGCACGAGGCGATGGCCGCGAGGTAGAGGGAGGTCGGCTGGATCGTGTAGTACTGCCAGCTGGTCAGGATGACCATGCCGAGCCCCTCGGTGGCCCCGAACGGCAGCTCCGCCACGATCGCGCCGATGACGGCGACGCCGGCCGCCGTCTCCAGCCCGACGAAGATGAGCGGGAGGGCGGAGGGCAGCCGCACCTTGACGAGCGTCTGCCAGCGGCTGGCTGCGCAGACCCGCATCAGCTCGAGGCTCTCGGCGCTGGTCGACGCGATGCCCTTGGCCGTGGCGACCGTGACCGGGAAGAAGGTCAGGAAGGCCGCGATGGCCGCCTTGATCTCCCAGCCCGTGCCGAGGAACAGCACCATGGCCGGGGCGATGGCGACGATCGGGATGGTCTGCATGAGCGCGGTGATCGGGAGCAGCGCGGCGCCGACCACCCGGTTGCTGGCGATCCACACCCCGAGCGCGACCCCGAGCAGCGAGCCGGCGAGGAAGCCGGCGACGGCGTTGCGCAGCGTCACGACCCAGTTCTCGGCGATGTACGTCAGCCACGTCCCGTCGGGGCCGGCGGGCTCGCCGAGCTGGGCGAAGACCGCCCACGAGTGGGGCATGAGGCTGTCGTCCGTGCCGGTCACGAGCTTCGCCAGCTCCCAGAGCAGGCAGAGCCCGACGACGAACGCGACGCCCATCACGGCCGCGACGCCCCAGCGCGCGGCGACGCGTCGGACCCGCACCCAACCCGAGCCCCACGCCGGTGACGCGACCGCCGGGCGCGCACCCACCACCTGAGCTGCTGTCATGTCCGCGTCCCTCCTCGTCGTCCGCCGTCAGACGCCGGCGGTGGCGGAGTGCTTCCCGATGCGGCGGATCGTGTCGAGGCCGCCGAGCCCGGGGCTCTGGGGCGTCAGCACGGCCTCGGTGACGCCCGCCTCGACGAACTCGTCGATCTTGTCGACGGCGTCGGAGGTGCTGCCGCACGCGCAGACGGACTGCACGAACTCGTTCGAGAGCAGCGACATCGCGTCCTTGATCTGCGCCGACGTCGCGGGCCAGCCGACCTTGGCCTTGACCGCCGCGATGAGCTCGGGGTCGGCGCCGGAGAACTCGGTGATGTGCGACTGCTGGGCGACGTACTGCGTGAGGAAGTACTTGCACTCGTCGATGGCCTTCTGCGGGTCGTCGTCGTCGACCGAGCAGGCGATGAGCTGCGGGACGCCGAAGCCCTCGAGCGAGCGGCCGGACTTCGCGGCGCCCTTGCGGATCGCCTCCCACGCCTCGACCGTGTACGACGGCGGCAGCAGGAAGTCCAGCAGGACGCCGTCGGCGATCTCACCGGACAGCGCGACCATGCCGAAGCGGACGGCGCCGATGTAGATCGGGACGTCGTACGTCCGGCCGAAGTCGTCGTGCGGGCTGTCGAACCGGATGTCCGTCACGTCCACGAACTCACCGTGGAAGGTGACGGTGCGGCCGGCGAGCAGCTCCTTGGAGACCGTGATGACCTCACGCATCGCCGTGAGCGGCTTGGTGTTCGGCAGGCCCAGGCGCGTGGCGAGCGGCTCCCACCAGGGGCCGAGGCCCATGATCGACCGGCCGGGCGCGAACTCGTCGAACGTCTTGAACGTCCCGGCCAGGATGCCGACGTTGCGCGTCCGGTAGGGGAGGATCCCGCTGCCGACCTTGATCGTGCTCGTCTCCCGCAGCACGGCGGTCATGTGCGGGATGACGCTCCCGGTGAGGCGTCCCTCGCCCAGCCACACCGTCCCGAAGCCGAGAGCCTCGGCCTCCTTCGACAGTGCGACGTGCTCGTCGATCGGCTTCCCGCCCATCATCAGACCGAACTGCGCCATCCGACCTTCTCCGATCCGTGGTTCGTGGTGGCGGCGCCGTTGCCGTGGTCTTTCGCGATGACCGGGACGCTACGGAGCCGATGTCGCGGCGACGTGGCACCGCGATGTCCGAGGCGTCACCGTCAGATACCGCTCAATGGCGGGACGCGGGCCGTCAGGGCTTGAAGGCCGGATCCGCGAGCATGTCCATCAGCTCGGGCACGGTGACGCCGATGTCCTCCGCCCAGACGTCCGGCTTCTCGTGGGCGAAGCGCTCGAGGATCTCGTAGCAGGCGAGGTCGTCGTGGACCGTGACCTCCATGCCGATCGACCGGAGGAACTCCGACGGCAGCTTGCCGGACCCCAGGTAGTTGGTGTTCCGGCGGCTGTGGATCTCCTCGCCGATGACGAGCCGCGGCACGCCGAACAGCAGGGTGGTGCCGGCGCACATCGTGCACGGCGAGTGGGTCGTGTACAGCGTCGACTCCCGGTACACCTCGGCCGGCTGGCGACCCGCGTTCTCGAACGCCGTCATCTCGCCGTGCAGGATCGGGTTGCTGCGCTGGAACCGGGAGTTGTGGCCCCGGCCGATGATCTCGCCGCGGTACACGATCACCGCGCCGATCGGGATGCCCCCCGACCGGTAGCCCTCGAGGGCGACGTCGTAGGCGGCGCGCATGAACGGGTCGTCGACGGTGCAGACGGGCAGGTCGTCGGTCACGGGTGGCTCCTTGGCGGGTCGTGGGGTCCGGCGGCCCGGCGCGGTGCGCGCCGGCCGCTCATGGATGCCGACCGTAGGGAGCGGGTGTTGCGCCCCTCGTCGGGCGGGGTGTCACCCGTGTCACGAAGAAATACCGCGCAACCAGGGCGGTCGCGGACGCCCTTCTCGCGGCTAGCGTCCCGACCCGATGACCACCTCCCCGAGCCGACCCGACACCCGCGTGCACGTCGGGCTCGCCACCGCTGCCCTCGCCCTCGGCACGTTCGTGATCGGCATGACCGAGTTCGTGACGATGGGCCTGCTGCCCGAGATCGGCCACGCCGTGGGGACCGATCCGGCCGAGACCGGCCGCGTCATCGCGACGTACGCCGTCGGCGTCGTGATCGGCACCCCTGTGATCGTCGGGCTCGTCACGCACCTGCCCCGGCGGACGCTGGCGGTGGCCCTCGTCCTCGCCCTCGGCCTCGGCAACCTGCTCACAGCACTGGCGGTCAGCATCGAGTCCCTGCACGCGGTGCGGTTCCTCGCGGGTATCCCGCACGCGGCGTACTTCGGGACGGCGCAGGTGCTCGCGGCGTCGCTGGTCCCGGCGCACCGTCAGGGGCGGGCCGTCGGCTACGTCGCCCTCGGGCTCAACCTCTCGACGCTGACCGGCGTCCCGCTCGGCACGTGGCTCGGCCAGGTGGCCGGGTGGCGCTGGGCGTTCGTGCTGATCGCCGCGCTGGCCGTCCTGGCCGCCGCGCTCATCGTGCGGTTCGTCCCGCGGGCACCCGGGGACCGGTCCCTCGACATGCGCGCCGAGCTGTCGGGCCTGCGGCAGTCGCAGGTGGTCTTCGGCGCCGTCGGCGTCCTGGTGACGGCGAGCGGCGTCTTCGCGACCTACGTCTACGTCGCCCCGCTGGTCACCGACGCGGCGGGCGCGCCGCAGGCCCTCGTCCCCTGGGCGATGCTCGCGTGGGGTGTGGGCGGGTCGATCGGTGGGGTGCTGGGCGGCCGCGTCGTCGACGCGGGGCCGCTGCGCGCCGTCGTCGTGAGCAGCGCGCTGACGGTGCTGACTCTCGTCGGGCTGTGGCTCACGGCGTCGTCCGTCGTCGCCCTGGTCGTCTGCCTGTTCCTGATCGGCCTGCTCGGGCCACCCGCAGCGATCGGGTTCACCCTGCGCATCATGCGGTACGCGGGGCGTGCGCAGCTGTTGGGCGCCGCGCTGACGAGCCTGGCCTTCAACGCGTCCAACGGCGTGGGTGCGCTGGTCGGCTCGTTCGCCATCCTGCGCGGCTGGGGCTACGCGTCCACGGGCCTGGTCGGTGCCGTCGTCACGGTGACCGGGCTCGCGGCGTTCTGCCTCGGCCTGCGGTTCAGCCCGCCGGAGCCCGCGGATCCACTCCACCCCATCCTCGAGAGGACCTGACCATGCACGACATCTTCGTGATCTACCGGCGCCCGGCAGACCCGGACGCCTTCGACGCCTACTACCGCGACGTCCACGTCCCCCTGGTCCACGCGATCCCTGAGCTCGTCGAGTTCGTCTGGAGCAAGGTCGACAGCACTGACCCCGAGGCGCCGTACGTGATCGCCCGGCTGACCTACCCCGACGCCGAGACGGCCGATCGCGCCACGGCGTCGCCGCAGGGGCAGGCCTCGCGCGCGGACGTGGCCAACTTCGGCCAGGCCGGGAGCGTGACGTGGAGGGCCGACAGGCAGTAGGGCGCGGGCGATGCGCCTCCGCGCGGTGTACCGTCTGCCGCATGCGCAGGCGACAGCTGACGACCACGCCGGATCACTCCGGCGCCCTCGCGTTGTCCTGACACCGCGCAGTCCACAGGCCCCGGAGCGATCCGGGGCCTTCGTCGTTCTCACGACCGGTTCCGGCACGCTCCCGGGGCATCTTCTCCTCGCTGCCGCACACCTGCAGGTAGCGACGGAGTGGCGAGGGGAGGTGGTGCGCGTGATGTCGATGCACAAGCTGACGGCCGGGGAGGGGTACGCCTACCTGTCCCGGCACGTCGCCGCGGGCGACGCCGGGCTCGAGCCGGGTGCGTCGCTGACCGCCTACTACGAGCACACGGGCAACCCGGCCGGCCGCTGGTTCGGCGAGGGGCTCGCCGGGTTCGGCGACACGAGGCGGCGTCTCCGCCCGGGTGACGTCGTCACTGAGGCGGCGATGACGGCCGTGTTCCGCGACGGCGTCGACCCACTGACCGATGACGCACTCGGCCGGCCCTATGGCCGGTTCGATGACGGGAAGCGGCACGCCGTCGTCGGCTACGACCTGACATTCACCGCGCCCAAGTCCGTCTCCGTCCTCTGGGCGCTGGCCGATGACGCAACGCGCGTCATCGTCTATGACGCGCACCGGGCGGCGTTGGCGTCATCGCTGGAGTTCGTCGAGCAGCGCGTCATCCGCACCCGCACCGGTGAGGCAGGGCGTCATCAGGTCCGCACCCGCGGGATGGTCGCTGCGGCGTTCGACCACTGGGACACCCGGGCCGGGGACCCGAACCTGCACACGCACGTCGTCACGTGCTACACGTGCCCTTGGGCGCCCAACTACAACTCCGGCGCACAGGGCCCGTCTCCGAGGTCTGCCAGGCCCGCGAGGCGCCGGCCTCGTGAGCCCGCCGGCACCCGGGGATCGGGGCGTACCCGACGGCGGACGCGGCCCGAGGGCCGGACCCGCGCGTCCGGCGACCAGTCGGGCTCCCCACGGGTATCGAGACGGTAGGGCGGGGCACGAAAGCTCACGATGTCGGCGTCGTCAGTGTCGCGATGATGGCCTCAGCGCGCCGAAGGTCGACGAACGCTTCCTCTGCTGCTTCTCCCTCTTGTGGCTGGAGCCACAGCGCCTTGTCACCGGCCAGCCGGAACACCTGGCCTGCGCCCAGTTCAGTCGGGATGGTAAGGAGCGCACGGTCGGCGGGTCGGAAGAGGTAATGGGTGGCGGCGTTCCCCGGCTCAACCTGGGTGAATGCCAAGTAGTGCTCATTGAGCGCGACGTCCGCCAGCGTCTGCCCTGCTACGGACGTGAACTGCGTAGTCCCATACTCGGTCGTTAGCCACAGCGTTGTCTTCATCGTGCCCGGGCTTGCTGCCAAGCCTTGGTCGTCCGCGTCCGTCTCCGCCGGCTCCTCGCGAGTAACCGCCCAGCCGAGCGCCTGGTCGCACGCCGCGACGTCCTCGAGGAACTCGTCAGCCGCCAGGTCGATCTGGGCCACGACCTCGACCGGGCCCGGCCCCTCCGCGTCTACGGGGACGCGGAGTATGCGCGCCTCGCCGACACCTGGATCGGCGAAGACGAGCGCAGGCACCGGAGAGCAATCGTCGGCCGTCGCCATGAAGCCCCTGCCTGCGACGACAACGGGTGCGCTCGAGCCGTCGAGAGGCGCCGTCACGATCTGGGCTCGGTCCGCTGAGCCGTCCTTTCCGACAGGCACGTCGACCCAGAACGCCCAGTCTCCGACGATCGTTGGGCGGCTGTACCCAGCGACAGTGCGTGACCGACCCTCAGGATCGCGGCTCGTCTCTCCGAGCTTCCTGATCTCACCGGTGTGCCGGTCGGCGGAGTAGATCACGGAGTCCAAGGCCGCGAGCTCGCTCGAGGTGCTGTCCGCCCAGAGCACCCAGTCATCGGTAAGCGCACCGAGCCATGGAGTCACGCTCGGGGCGACAGATCCCGGTTCCCGCAGAATGGTCTCGACGTCACCATCCGCGTCGAAGACTGCGATACCGCTGGCGTACTGAATCTCACCCAGTGGATCCTGCTCGGTCGGCAGGAGGAGGGCGAGGGTCTCGCCATCACTGTCGAGAGCCAGCGCGGCCGGCAGGGACCCTTCTTCACCCCCGACGCGTGCGTCGACCGTGAAGTCACAACCCTCGCGAGCCGGGCCGGGCCGGACCTCTGCCAGGTCGACAAGTGTGGCTTCAGCGATCACGGCGAGCTCGCAGTCGGGCTTCACCTCGTTGGCGCAGGCTGCCGCCCCGGCCATGATCAGGATTCCGGCCAGGGCAGCAGCCGTGCTGCGAGCAGAAGTCACCAGATGATCCCGTGCACCTGCAGGTACTTGTTGGTGAAGTCCGCGGTACCGGTGCTGAACTTCTGGTAACCACCCCAGAGCTGCCACGACGGGTCGGCGATGTAGATCGTGTCGCCGCTCGCTGCGTAGCCGAATCCGGTCACCCAGTGGCCAATGCTCTTCCACAGTGGGTGGTTGTTGTACCGGGCAAGGCTCGTCTGAGACTCGTACGTCTCCAAGGCGAAGGGCCAGCTCTGGTCGATGTCGTAGACGAGGGCACTCTTGACGAGCGTCGCGTTCGGCTTCGCGTTGGCGACGTACCGATAGTTGTCGGCGCCGCCGATCCACCTGTTCAGGCCAGTGCGCATTGCCCCGCTGCCCCAGGTGGTCGCGCCGTTCGCGTCGGTCTTGAGGTACGTGCTCGACGCGAGCGTGGTCTGGCTCAGGCCGTGGTTCTTGTTGTACTTGGAGACGGTCCTACCCTTGTAGGCCAGGATGTTGTACGCCGCTGCGGGGCCGCAGTAGTAGTTGGTCGATTGGGCGACAGAACCGACTGCGAGGACCCGGGAGATTGCGGCCGCCGTCGCGTTGGTTGACGTGCCACCGCCAAGCCGGCTGCTGGCCACCCGGAGTTGCATCGCGTCCGGGTTGAGAGCTGGGTTGCTCGCGGCGGCCTCCTGCACGAGGACGTTGAACTGGGACGGCGCGAGCACGCCCCGGCGAACGTCCATGTACGCCATCGCGATCTGCGCCTTCGCGTTCGCTTCGGACTGCACTTGTGCGGGCAACGGGACCCTGTCTTCGGGACGAGCACCGTCGTCGGTGCGTCCGGTTCCGGCGTCGTCCGTGCCGATGACCCCGTCCTCCGTAGCGAGCGCCGGTGCCGAGAACATCGTGGTTGCCACGATGGCAGCAAGCGCCATCTTGGGCAGGCGAGAGTAATGCATGAAGAAGCCCCCTTGATCAGAGTCATCCACGCTGATGACCGCAGTCAGTGTCTACCGCAGTCAGGCGCCGATTGTGGCCCGCTTTCGCAGGCAATCCGCCGATGGACCGGTGCTCGGTCGCTGACGAAGGCCACACCCAACCCATCAGAGGGACGCGGCGCGGGTGCTCGGGTTGCCGCCCCGGACGGTGTACCACCTGGTCGAGCACGAGCAGATCCCGAGCCGCACTGGCTGCGGCCGGAGCAGCTCGGCCGGCTGGTCATGGCGGTGCCGCTGCTGTGCCAGCCCGTGGTGCTGTTCCTCGGGACCACGGGATGCCGGTTCTCCGAGATGGCCGCGCTGCGGGTCGACGACGTCGTGCAGACCCCGCACGGGCTCGGGGTGCGGGTGCACCGGGCCGCGACGCAGTCGAAGCGGACCAGCGGGGCGGTGTTCGGGCCGGCCAAGACCCACCAGACCCGGACCGTGCCCGTGCCCGCGGCGCTGGACGAGTACGTGCGGACGCGCGTGGCCTTCACCGCGCCTGGCGGGTACTTGTTCCCGAGCCCGGCCGGCGGCGTGTGGACGAACACGAACTTCCGGGCGCGGTCGGGGTGGATGGACGCCACGCGCCGGGCAGGCGTCGAGGGAATGACGATCCACGACCTGCGGCACACGGCGGCGTCGCTGCTCATCGCGGCCGGGGCGGACGTGAAGGCGGTGCAGGTGATCCTCGGACACTCGACCGCGACGATGACGATGGACCTGTACGGGCACCTGTTCAGCGAGGCGACGTGGCAGGCGATGGAACGGCTGCCGGTGATCCCACTGATGCAGACGCCACGGACGATCGAGCCGCCGCCGGCTCCGGTGCAGCCGGTCTGAACAGGGCGGTGCCCGTAGGCCGCCTGCGGTCCGGGCGCCACCTTCACTCCCGCCACGGCGTCTGCCTGGTGGCCGCGCGGCGGCGCCGTGGTACAGTTGTTCGAAGTTGGTTTCTCGGCAACCGAACTGGTGAAGCCCGGTTGACGGCCGGTCCGCAAGGTCCGCGCGAATCGAAGGCCGCCGCTCCGCGAGGGGTGGCGGCCTTCGTGCGCCCGCCTCCGTGCGTCTACCGCGCGGAGCGGTACTCCGCCGCGAGCGGGCACTGGAACGGGTCGCGCGCGGCCAGCCCGACCGCGTTCAGGTAGCGGATGACGATCGCGTACGACCGAGCAAGGCTCGTCTCCGTGTAGTGCACGCGGTGGGCCGCGCAGAACTCGCGGACGATCGGCTGGGCCCGCCGCAGGTTCGGCCGGGGCATGCTCGGGAACAGGTGGTGCTCGATCTGGTAGTTGAGACCACCCATGGCGACGTCGGTGACGCGCCCGCCGCGGATGTTCCGGCTCATCAGCACCTGCCTGCGCAGGAAGTCGATCCTCGCGTCACGCGGCACGATCGGCATGCCCTTGTGGTTCGGGGCGAACACCGCCCCCATGTAGACGCCGAAGATGCCGAGCTGGACGCCCAGGAACGCGAACGCCATCCCCACCGGCAGCACCCAGAACACGAGGGCCAGGTAGCCGCCGAGCCGGAGCGTGATGAAGGCGATCTCCACCGGGCGTCGCTTCACGGGGCCGCGGCCGAAGATCGTCTTGACCCCCGAGACGTGCAGGTTCAGGCCCTCGAGCAGGAGCAGTGGGAAGAACAACCAGCCCTGCCGCTGGGTGAGCCAGCCGCGCACACCGGTTCGGGGCCGCTCCAGCTCTGTCGTGTGGAAGACGATGACGTCCGGGTCGATGTCCGGGTCCGCGCCCACCTGGTTGGGCTTGGCGTGGTGCCGGCTGTGCTTGTGCTGCCACCAGCCGTAGCTCATCCCGGCGTAGAGGTTCGCGATGACGAGGCTGGACCAGTCGTTCCACCGCCCCGAGGCGAAGATCTGCCTGTGCGCGGCGTCGTGCCCGAGGAACATGACCTGCCCCAGGAGCACCGCCAGGACCGCTGCGATCCCGAGCTGCCACCACGTCGGGCCCATGACGACGAACAGCACGGCCAGGCCGACGAGCCCGGCCGTCAGGCCCACGAACCACGACCAGTAGTAGCCGAGGCGTCGCTCGAGCAGCCCCGCCGCGCGCACCGCCTGTGCGAGGTCCGTGTACTCGCTGACCTGTCGGTCCAGAGGTCGCGTCCCGTCGCCGACCGGCGTCGGTGTCGTCGTCGTCCGGGTGTCGCTCATGTCGCCTCCCCGGCCGCAGGCTCGTCGCCGTCAGCGGCAGCGAAGAAGCTGATCTCCGCAGCGTCCCTGGCGATCGCGGCCAACCGTGCGCGCTCGTGGGACAGCCGGGCCTCGGCCGACGCCGTGACGCGGTCCTGCTCGGCCAGGAGGTCCGTCCCGATCTGCTGCAGCATCCGCCCGATGGCGGACGCGAGGCCGTCCTTGAGCAGACGCAGGCTCGTGTTGTGGATGAGCAGGCGCCGGTCGTCGACGGTGAACGCCAGGCCGGGTTCCGTGCCCGTCGCCTCGACGAGCCGGCGTGCCGTCCCGGGATCCTCGATGGCCTCTCGCTCCGCAGCGGTGACCTGGCGCGAGAAGACCACCGGAACGGTGTAGAGCGCCGGTTCGTCCGGGGTGCCGAGCTCGACGGGCAGGCCGGAGGCGAGGATCGACACGAGCCGCAGGGCACGGGAGTCTCCACGGGGCCGGCCGGGCTCGCCTGGGGACGGCACAGGGCTGTCCTGCGCATAGGTCTTCAGGGTCGTCGACATGGGATGGCCGATCTGTGAGGGGGCGGGGACGCCTGGTGGACGTCCGTCGTGCGTGCTTCAGCGCTTGTGGGCGGTGCGCCCCGCCGGGTCGGATGCGCCACCGATCCGACGGCGGAGCTGACCGATGCGCAGGCTGCCGACGATCAGGGTCACGACGGCGAACCCGACGCCCGCGATGAGCAGCGTCGCCGAGAGGGGCGCCGTCCCCCGAAGGCCGAAGAAGGCGACCTCGACCGGGGCGGTGTTCTGGAGCATGAAGACGATGAGCAGGACCAGCACGGCGACGGCGACGGCGATGCCGACCCAGGCCGCTCCTGCGCGCGTCCGCGCGACGGGCTGCCGGCCCACCCTGCTGTCGTTCGGCGCGGGCCGCGCGTCGGGAAGGTCGTGGGTGCTCGGAAGGTGGTCGAACGGGCTGCCGGACGACGTGGGCGATGAGCTTCGGACGGGCATGACGCCCTCCTCAGAAGTGCCGGGTGGCGGGCCGCGGAAGCCGCTGACCCTTCGTCCCGGGACTGCTTCCAGTGTAGCCCCGGCAGCCTGCGCCGGCCCGGCGGGCACCGGCCGCCGAGACCCCGTATCGTCCGTTCCATGGACGGCGCGCCGGCTGCGGACATCGCCGATGCGATGGCCTCCGTTGCGCGCGCGCTCCAGGCCGAGGACGACCCCCAGCACACGCTTCAGCGCATGGTCGACCTGTCCGTCACGACAGTCGCCGGCTGCGAGTACGCGGCCGTCTCCCTCTTCACCCCGGCCGGGATCTACACACCCGCCGCCTCGGACGCCATCGCACTGCAGCTCGACCAGATCCAGTACGACACCGATCAGGGTCCATGCCTGTCGGCGATCCGTGACCGGGACATGTACGTCACCGGTGACCTGCGGGCGGAGCACCGGTGGACGACCTTCGCCGCCCGCGCCACCACGGAGAGCGGCATCCGGTCGATGCTCTCGCTCCGCCTCTTCGTGGAGGGCGACACCCTGGGCGCCCTGAACATGTACTCCCGGCAGCCGGACGCCTTCGACCAGAGCTCTGTCGCCGTCGGGCGGCTCTTCGTCGCCCACGCGGCGATCGCCCTGTCGGCGGCGACGGAGCACGCACGGTCGGAGAACCGCGCCGACCGTTTCCAGGCACAGGCGGGCATCGCCGTCGTCCTGCAGCGGAGCATGCTCACGACGCTGCCCGACCTGGCCCCGTTCGCCGCGGTCGCACGGTACGTGCCGGCCGCCGCCGAGGCCGAGGTCGGCGGGGACTGGTACGACGCCCTGGTGCTGCCCTCGGGCGACATCCTGCTCGTCGTCGGCGACATCACGGGGCACGACGTCTCGGCCGCCACCGGGATGGCGCAGGTCAGGAGCACCCTGCGGGCCCTCGCCGTGAACCACGACGAGGCGCCGGCCGACCTGCTCACCCGCCTGGACGAGACGCTGGGGCGGCTCGGGCAGGACCTCATCGGCACCTGCCTCGTCGTCCGCCTGTCCCACCGGGACGGGCAGTGGTGGGCACGCGTGGCCACGGCGGGCCACCCGGCACCGCTGCTGATCGACGGCGACGGCGCCGCCTACGTCCCCATGCCGTACGACATCCTGCTCGGCATCGCGCGCTCCGCCGCCCGCACCACCACCGAGGTCGCCTTCCGCCCCGGGTCGACGTTGCTGCTCTACACCGACGGCCTGGTCGAGCACCGCAACCGCGGGATCGCCGACGGCATGGCGGCGCTGAGAGACATGGCGGCCGAGCTGGGCACGGGTGACCTCGATGCGCTGTGCGACACGCTCGTGCGCCGGCTCGCACCCCACCCCACCGACGACGTCTGCCTGCTCGCCGTCCAGCTCGCCGGCGCAGCTCCCTGAGTGTCGAGGGGCGGTGAGGTGGCTGGTCGCAGGGCGCCGCGGGCGTTGACGCCGTCACCGGGCGATGCCGTCTGCCGGCGTCCGACCACGCCCATGACAGGCCGTCCACGTCCTGGGACCCGAGACAGAGGCGGCAGGTTCGGCCCGCCGACACCCGCTTTAGGAGTTCGATCTCGGTCTGTGGATAACGCTCTGACCTGCGGAACTACATGCGAGTAGTTCGCGTCGTGACCCCGTTCCGGGGTGGACGCTGACCACACGCTGACCACCAGACTCGCCAGCACTTCCTAGGACGGCCCGTAAACATGGGCCCAAAGCCGGGGGGACGTATCGATCCGCGGTGGCAGCCTTCGTCGCGGCCTCCCTTGGAGCCGGCGACAGAGGACGTCGCCATCCACCAACTACTTTACGGTGCACATGTCCGCAACAAATCATTCACCTGCGACTCCAGTCGCGCATCAAGAACGGTAGCCAGAGCCTTCAAGAACAGGATGGCCTCGTCCAGCTGGTCTCGCGTGATGCGCCGAACATCAACCGCGTGTGCGACCGCATTCCGGCGCCCCACGATTTCTTCGAGTTTGTCCTTCAGGAACGAACTCGCCTCAGGCCGCCCCCAGAGCGCATCGAAGCCGCCGCGAACGACCGTGAAGATGTCAGCAACACCCACATCCGCGTACATCTCCTGCACGGTTCCGGGACCGGGGTTGGCCTTGGTCTCAGCGAACGCACCCGGCGAGACGATCTCCGCACCGACGACGCGTGCCGCGTAGATCACCTCCGCAAGTCGGTCAACCCGTTCCGTCTTCGAGCCGCGCGGACCTCGCATAGCTAGACCCAGTGACTCCCAGACGCTCTTGAGTCTCATCCGGTCCGGCAGCTTCGAGAACGCGATGACCGGCGGCTGCTGCGTCAGCGATCCCAGGCGCTCCAAGAATAGCGCGTGTAGGAACGCCTCGAAGGAGGACACCATCAAGATGGCTGCTCCGCCTCGAAGCGCGAGGCCCAGCGCCTCGGTCGCGCCAGAGGGAGGATCGGGGAGCGGCCGCTCTGCCACCACGAGTTCCTCCGCCATGGCGAGCGAGTCGAGAAACTCGAGCAGGGATTTCGAGGACGGCACTAGCCCACCTGCTCGCCGATCAAGTCCCGCACTCGCGTAATGCGCCGCTTGAATAGGCTAGGTGTATTCGTTGCCGCGTCGACGCTCGCCAAGAATTCGGCGTCCCTAAAGAGCTCCTGCATCCCCGAAAGTATCGGCTCTCGCTTCTCGAGCAGCACCTCGCGCTCTTGACCCCGACAGGCGAACATCTGTGCATCGAACAGAGCCGCCAGCACCTGCCGACGCCATTGCCCGCTAGACGGGACCCACCTCTGGAAAGCGTGTTCGCCGAACGCCGCCTGCACATTGGATACGGTCGCGAGGAAGTCTTGCCTCATCTCCTCCAGAACCGCAGCGTCGGCGTACTGGCGCCGTGCCATAAACTCGTCCATGTGCCGCTGCATTCCTCCTGAGAAGGTATCCCAGGTGTCCCTGAACGTGAAGTACCTCAGCACGAACTCTGCGTCGCGCATCTCACGCCAGATCAGCGAGCGGTCACGTCGCTGGATATTCAGGAGATCGTGAAACGCGCGCTCCTCCGACAACTCGAGCACCAGGTTATTGAACGGCCCGGCCCAGGTGCTGTTCCGGATCTCCTGGGGATTCAGCCGCACACCGCCCGTGTTGAGACGCTTGAAGACCTCGAACTTCACATCCTTGTCAGACTGCCGGAGGATAATGATCGCCTGCAACGCCGCTCGGGTCTCAATTGCGTTTCGAAGCGGCGTCGGGATCTCCTCAACGGTGCTCCCGTTAAGCTCCGAGAAGACCTTGAGTCCGTTGAGCCTCAGGCGCCCCCTGAGGAAGTTGTGTACTGCAGTGAGCCTCTGCTTGCCGTCAATTACTGAGTACTTCCCGTAGTCGTCCTCATTAAGGAAGACCGATGGAACCGGGACGTTCATTAGGAACGACTCGATCAGCGCGCTTTGCCGCTTCTGGTCCCATCGAGCGCGCCGCTGGTACCTGGGCGACAGGTCGATCTTCGAGCTATGAATCAGGTCGGACAGCGTGCCGAGGTTGTAGTTGAGCACACTGACGACCAGTTCTCGCTGCCGGCTCTCCCAGAACCGAACGGGATCTACCTCCTCCCCCTCTTCGTCGAGGTCAGTCGCACTCTCCTCGAGGTCGACCTCAATGTCGACGGGCTCGCCAGTGCCAGCCTCAGTCAGGTCCTCGCGCTCGTCGGCCACCGTGGGCCTCCTTTCCACTGCTGGACGATATCGGACGAGCACGTCGCGCGATGCCAGGGCTGGCCGATACGACGCTCGCCAAGGGCCCAGGCGCACCCTGGCAGGGACCGCGCCCGCTCAGGCCCGGATGGAGGGCCACACTTGGCGCCGACGCCCACACTCACGCCGGGCGCGACGGCAGACGCGGCCTGCGCCACCTCTCTGATTACGCCTTGTCGTGCACCTTGCGGTCTTCTCCCACACGTAGCCGTCGGCCGTAGAAGTCAAGCCCGTCGAGTTGCGCGATGAGATCGGTTGTGACGCCGGCGCTCTCGACGACGGCAAACCCGAACCCGCGGTTTCTGTCACCCTTCTGCCCAGGCGGGAGGGTGACACTTAGGACCTCTCCGAATCCACTCAGCACAGCAACGATCTCTGCCTCGGATGCAGCAAGCGGCAAGTTGCCCAGGAATAGGTAGTGAGCACCCCGCGGTTCCTCGTCCTCACGCGGCGCACTCGCACTGGCATCCTGGCGCACGCGGTAGCTCTTCACCTTGCGAGTCGCGACTCCACGCCGTCGAGCCTCCGCACGCACCTTGCTGCGATCCTTTGTGCGCTCGATCAATCCGGCATTTCGAAGCGGTGTCAGGATGTCCTGTAGTTGGCCTACATCGACGATGCCGAGCGTGTCAATTGCATCCTGAGCCGAGAATTCACGGCCGTTGTAGCCTAGCGCCATCACCGCACGCTGCGCTTCCGATAAGTGGGCGGCATCAAAACTGCTCAGCCAGAGACTTACGTCTGGCTCGTAGAGTGACTTGTTGTACAGAGCAACTGTGAAGTTGTCGGACCCGTTTCTCAGCTCGGGTTCAGCGAGTCCACTCGAGCGCATCACGTTGAAGATGCGCACCACCCCTTCGCCCATCTCTCGCACGAGACCCACCTCGCGCAGGACCCGCGCGATGAGCGGGTTGCGCGACTCGTGCACACCACGAAGCTGGGTCAGGTCGGAGAGGGCGACGGTTGACAGAAGGGTTCCTGGGCTGACGATCTCCATACGGTCTGAATAGATGCTGACCTCAACACCTCGCCCTTCGATAGCGTAGTCGCGGTGTACTATCGCATTTAGCAGTGCTTCCCGACATGCGAGCTGAGGGTACAGGTAGTTCTGTTCGAATCGCGCGGTCTCGGTGAACGTGGGCTGCTGAGCCATTGCCAGAGTCAGTCGTTCCCATGCCGTGTCGACGAGCGTGAGAATGTTCCCCGCAACAACGTCGTCCTTGACCACGTTGTAGGAGGGCGCCGTCAATCTCTCCTTTCCACGCACCGTGATGATTCTGACCTGGGAGCGTGGGTGCCACCGTCGCACGTCCTTCGCGAACAGCGCGAGCGCCGCATTCTTGAGGCGCAAGCCGTCTGGCGTGAACTCCGCCAAGTCGAAGTATTGCAGGCATTTTTCCACGGATATGCCATACGCAACCTGCGCGGCCACCGAAGTGACGAGATCGAGGTCCAGGTCGCTCAGCCTGGCCGAGTAAACGACTTCTCGATCCCAGATCCGCGATCGGTCTTCCTCTCGGCTGTGGACGATCCGTTCAGCCGTGTCGGGGACGCTCGCGCGGTCTTCGCGCCGAATGCACCGCCCGTCTGACGTTAGGTAAACGAAGTCGAGGCCCTTGCTGATTGCGAAGTAGAGGATCTTGTCGCCGTCTACCTTGACAAGGGTCGCGGTCATGGCCGGGAGAGGCGTATCGCGATGCACGTGGGTGCGCGGCGCGGCCAGCAGCTCTTGGATTTCCGTCGCATCGAACGGGAGGCCAGTAACGGTACCGTCGTCTTCAACGCCCACGAGAAGCTCGCCGCCGTCGGCATTGGCGAACGCGACCAGCGTGCGCGCGATGTCCACGGCCACGTCCTTCGGACTGCGTCCGGTCCTGGCGCCGGGCGGTCCTGCCATCGCGCTCTTGAACTCCCGGAAGTGGCTCTCGCCGATGCGAATCGCCAGCGACGCTCGCTCAGTGAGTTCCAGGGCCTCGGTCATCGCAGCCGCCTTCGGTCGACACCGCCAACGTGCCGAGGCTACTCACCCGGCGTCGTGTCCAGGGGGCGAAGTGCGCGGAGCTCAACGCGGAGCGCAGGTGCAAGAGGAGTCACGGCGCGTCATCGGCCCAGGCCTGGCCGGCCCTCGAGTCAGCGAGGCGGGAACAGAGCCCGGTCGCAATCCCACTCCTCCACTGCGCGTAGGAGCTCGGGGACAGTCGTCGTCACGGTGACGAAGAAGTCGTAGAGGTCCACGTCGTCTCCCGGCGGGGTTGCCCATCGGGGCCTCGCCTCGAGCGAGAAGTGCACCCGGACGGACCTGCAACCCTCAGCGGTCGCGGCGAGGCTGAAACCGAGGTTCGGCTCCGTGAAGACCAAGAGCTGCTCTTCGTCAGCCGGGAAGGGAATCGCCCTGACCTCGCCGGCGGCGGCCGAGCGCAGCCAGCCGGCGAGCTCCGCGGCCTCCCACGTGGTCAGGCACGCGTCCTCAAAGTGCCAGCGCCTCCCATCCGCTAGGCGTACGTCGCCCCGGATGTAGAGCCAGTTGGCATCCCAGTCGCGAGGCCCATCCCCCTCGATGCTCGGGTACTGGTAACCCAACGGTCGGAGCTCGATCTCTGCTCCGTCGGTCGAAGTCAGCCTCACCCCGCCATCTTGCCCGTCTGTGCCTGCGGCGGGATGGCAAGACGACCGCTCCCGCCAGGAGCGGTCCCGAAAGACGTGTGGCCTCAGGTTGGTAGGCCCGCTGGCACACCTCTTCCTGAACGCCGTCGCGGCGGCAGCTGCGCATCTTCTCCCCCGCTGCCGCACACCTGCAGGTAGCGACGGAGTCGCGAGGGAGGTGAGGCGGGTGATGTCGATGCACAAGCTGACGGCTGGGGACGGGTACGCCTACCTCACCCGGCACGTCGCCGCGGGCGACGCCGGCCTCGACGCCGGCGCGTCGCTGACCGCGTACTACGAGCAGACCGGAAACCCTGCCGGTCGCTGGTACGGCGAAGGCCTCCCCGGCCTCGGTGACACGACCCGGCGGCTCCGCCCGGGCGACGTCGTCACCGAGGCGGCGATGACGGCCGTCTTCCGCGACGGTGTCGACCCGCTGACCGATGACGCGCTCGGCCGGCCCTATAGCCGGTTCGATGACGGGAAGCGTCACGCGGTGGTCGGGTTCGACCTGACCTTCACCGCGCCCAAGTCCGTTTCGGTCCTGTGGGCGCTGGCCGATGACGCGACCCGCGTCATCGTCTATGACGCTCACCGGGCGGCGCTCGCGTCATCGCTGGAGTTCGTCGAGCAGCGCGTCATCCGCACGCGCATCGGCGAGGCGGGCTGTCATCAGGTCCGCACCCGCGGGATGGTCGCGGCGGCGTTCGATCACTGGGACACCCGGGCCGGGGACCCGAACCTGCACACCCACGTCGTGGTCGCCAACAAGGTCCAGGGGCCCGACGGCGCTTGGCGCAGCCTCGACGGGCGGACCGTGCACGCCGCGGTCGTCACCGTCTCCGAGCTGTATGACGCGCTGCTTGCCGACGAGCTGGCGCGGCGCCTGCCCGTGGAGTGGTCGATGCGCGACCGCGGCCCGCGCCGGAATCTCGCGTTCGAGGTCGACGGCGTCGGCGAGGACCTGCTGGCCCACTTCTCGACCCGTGCCGAGGCGATCCACTGCGCCGAGCAGGAGTGGCTCGCCCAGTTCGAGAGCACCCACGGCCGGGCGCCGACCCGGGTGGAGACGACGCGGGCGCGCCAGCACCTGACCCGCGCCACGCGGCCACCGAAGACCATCCGACCGCTGGCAGACCTGCTGGTGGACTGGGCGAACCGTGCCCGCGCGCTGACTGGGCTCGAGCCGCGCGACCTCGCCGCCCGGGCGCTGGCCGGCACCTACGGGCGGGCGCTGCACGCGCACGACGTCGGCCCGGAGGTGCGTGCGGCGATGGTCGCCCAGGTCCTCGACGACGTCTCGACCCGGCGGTCGGTGTGGACGACGTGGAACCTCGGCGCCGCCGCCGTGCGGGCCTCGAAGCTGCTGCGGATGGCCTCGCCCGCGGAGCGGCGGGCGCTGCTCAACGACCTCACCACCGAGGCCGCCGCGGCGTGCGTGCACCTGGACGACAACCGCGACCCGATGACGCGGCGCGTCGGGGAGTCGCTGTTCACCTCGACCGCGCTGCTCGGCGCGGAGAAGGCGCTCATCGACGCGGCCGAGACCACCGGCGCACCACACCGGCCGGCGGAGATGCTCGGCGCCATCCCGCTGCGGACCGAGCGCCACCTCGGCGCCCTCGCCCCCGACCAGCGCGCGGCCGCCGAGGCCGTCATCACCTCCGGTCGGCTCCTCGACGTGCTCGTTGGGCCGGCCGGGTCGGGCAAGACGACGACCCTCGCCGCGCTGTCCTCGTTCTGGCGGCACGGCATCGGCTCGGTGGTTGGGCTGGCGCCGTCGGCAACTGCGGCTCGGGCGCTGGCGGAGTCGCTCGGGGTGCCGTGCGAGACGACGGCGAAGTGGCTGCACGAGTCCACCGGCGACGGCGCCACCATCCGCACCCTGCGCTACGCCGACGCACTCGCCCGCATGGCGACCCGGGACTACCGGGAGCAGCGCGCGGCCAACGAGGAGCACTGGCGGCTTCGCGCCGAGCAGGACCAGTGGCGCTTCTCCCCCGGGCAGCTCGTCATCGTCGACGAGGCCTCCCTCGCCGACACTCGCACGCTGGCCGCGATCGTCGAGCAAGCGCGGGCGGCGACGGCGAAGGTGCTGCTGGTCGGGGACCACCTGCAGCGCGGGTCGGTCGACGCCGGAGGCGCGTTCGGCATGCTGGCCCGCCGCGGACCCACCGCCGAGCTCACCAGCCTCTGGCGGTTCGCCCACCCCTGGGAGGCACGCGCCAGCCTCGAGCTCCGACGCGGCCACGCGGCGGCGCTCGACGCCTACGAGGCCCACGGCGCCATCACCTCGGGTGGCCACGACGCGACGCTCGACGCCGCCATCGACGCCATCACCACGGCCAGCGAGCACGTTCGGGTCGCGGTGCTGCAGGCCGTCGACAACCGGACCGTCCGCGAGCTCAACGCCCGCATCCGAGCCGACCGCATCACCACCGGCCACGTCGCCCCCACCGGCGTCGCCCTGCACGAGGGGCTAACGGCCGGCGTCGGCGACCGGATCGTCACCCGCCGCAACCACCGCCGCGTGACCACCGCCGACGGGTTCGTGCGCAACGGCGCCCTGTGGGACGTGACCGCCGTCCTCCCCGACGGGTCTCTCCGCGTCCGCCCCGCCAGCCACCCCGACGCACCGACCGTCCGCCTCGCCGCCGAGTACGTCGCCGAGCACGTCGAGCTCGGCTACGCCACGACCATCGCCCGGACCCAGGGCATGACCGTCGACGAGACCCACACCATCGCCACCCCCGGCATGGGCCGCGAGGACCTCTACGTCGCGATGAGCCGCGGCCGCCACACCAACCGCGCCTACGTCGTCGTCGACCAAGGCGACCCGGAGTGCCTGCCCGGCCACGCGCCGTCGTCGGGCCGCGAGGTGCTCGAGCAGATCCTTGCCACCAGCCACGCCGAGCCCAGCGCTACCGAGACCTGGGACACCTACCACCCCGGCCGCGCCGCGCCCCTCGTGCCGCCCGTGCATCCACAGCAGCCACGGAACCCCTGGCCTCCACAGCCCGCGTCGCACCCCTTGACCGCAGCGCCGCCGTCGTCCGCCGATGGACCGGTGCTCGGTCGCTGACCACCACCACATCCAACCCAACAGAAGGAGAAGGTCATGACCACCACCGCACAGCACACCGCCCCCGCCACCGCGGCCCGGCAGTACTACCGCGTGAAGGACGCCGCCCGGGTGCTCGGCGTGCCGCCCCGGACGCTGTACCACCTGGTCGAGCACGAGCAGATCCCGTACCGGCGGCTCGGCACGGTGATCCTCCTCCCGGCGGCGTGGGTCGAGCGCGAGCCGACGATGCCGGTGAAGCGGCGCTGATGTCCGTCACCAGACGGCAGCATCCGACGGGCAAGGTGACCTGGCGCGCGAAGGTGTTCTTCGAGGGCTGGGTCATCGCGCAGCGGTCGTTCGAGCGCCGGGTCGATGCCAAGCGCTGGGAGGCGGACCAGCTCGCGAAGCTGGACGCCGGCTCGTGGATCGACCCGGCGCGCGGGCGGATGATGTTCGCGGCGCTGGCCGAGGAGTGGCAGGCCTCGCGTGGCCACCTGGCGGTGCGCAGCCAGGAGACCACACGGTTCCTGCTGGACAAGTACGTGATCCCGGAGATCGGGGCGTACCCGATCTCCGGGATCTCGGCGGCCGACGTCGAGCGGGTGATGTCCGCGTTGACGGCGCGGGGGCTGGCGACGGCGACGCGGCGTCGGGCGCTGTCGATGATGCGGCTGGTGTTCGACTACGCGATCCGCGACCGGCGGCTGTCGGTGAACGTGGCGCGGATGGTGGCGCTGCCCCGCGGGGGGACCAAGCGGGAGCCGCACTGGCTGCGGCCCGAGCAGCTCGGCCGGCTGGTCATGGCGGTGCCGCCGTTGTGCCAGCCGGTGGTGCTGTTCCTCGGGACCACGGGGTGCCGGTTCTCGGAGATGGCGGCATTGCGGGTCGACGACGTCGTGCAGACCCCGCACGGCTTGGGGGTTCGGGTGCACCGGGCGGCGACGCAGTCGAAGCGGACCAGCGGCGCGGTGTTCGGGCCGACGAAGACGCACCAGACGCGGACCGTGCCGGTGCCGGCGGCGCTGGATGCGTACGTGCGGACGCGGGTCGCCTTCACCGCGCCGGGCGGGTACCTGTTCCCGAGCCCGACCGGCGGCGTGTGGACGAACACGAACTTCCGGGCGCGGTCGGGGTGGATGGAGGCGACGCGGCATGCCGGGGTCGAGGGGACGACGATCCACGACCTGCGGCACACGGCCGCGTCGCTTCTTGTCGCGGCCGGGGCGGACGTGAAGGCGGTGCAGGTGATCCTCGGGCACTCGACCGCGACCATGACGATGGACCTGTACGGGCACCTGTTCAGCGAGGCCACGTGGCAGGCGATGGAACGGCTGCCGGTCATACCGCTGATGAAGGCGCCGCGGGCGATCGAACCACTACCGCCTGACCTGCGCGGTGACTGAGGTCCACCGCGAGTCCCCTGCCCACACGGGCTCGCTCGGACCGCGCGTGGTCGACCGAACTCGCTAATTATCCGCGTATTCTTATCACGTGCCCCGACCTGTGCTGACCGACGGCGACCGAGCACGCGGTCGCGCCCTGGGGCAGGCGCTCCGAGCAGCCCGCGGGGAGCGATCACAGGCGGAGATCGCTCGGGCCGCGTCCTTGTCGCTCGACACGCTCCGGAAGCTCGAACAGGGCGGCACGCCCACACCGGGCTTCTTCCTCATCGCGCTGGTAGCCCGCGAACTCAACCTTGCGCTCGACGATCTGGCGTGCGCAGTGTTACCAACCGAAGGAAGGCGACCATGACGACCATCGCTGCACCGCGTCCCTCGCAGGAGCTGGCGCACGAGCCGGTTGGTGAGGACGTGGTGTTCTGCGGCTCCGACTGGCGCCGTGTGGTCCGCTGGCACGATGCCACGCGCCTAGGTACGGCGGCCTTCTGGATAGATCAGGCGCGTCGCCGGCCGCGGCCGGCGACCTACCAGGTCGGTAGCGGTCTGCACCAGGAGGTGGCACTGTGCCTCCTCGGCGGCTACGGGATCACCGAGAGGATGGCGTACCACGCATACAGGCGGCTGCTTGACGAGCAGCTCCTGAGCGGCGAGCCGGTCGACGTCGAGACACTGCGTGAAGCCCTCGCGCGGCCATTTGACCTGCCGGGTCACCCTCGCCCAGTGCGGTATCGATTCCCGTCGCTCAAGGCCGAGCGTCTCGCAGGTGCGCTCGAGTATCTGCGCGAGAACTCGCCTCCGTCGATCGCCCAGCCAGTCCCCCTTAGAGACTGGCTGACGTCATTGCCCGGAATTGGCCCGAAGACTGCGTCGTGGGTCGTACGGAACGTCACCCGGACCAACGATGTCGCCGTCATCGACATTCACATCCGTCGAGCTGGAGTCGTCGCCGGCGTCTTCGACCCAACCTGGAAGCTGCCGCGCGACTACCGCCGCTTTGAGGAAGCATTCGTCACATGGGCTCACGTCGGGGGCATACCGACGGCTGACCTTGACGCCTGCATCTGGTCCACGCTGGCGACCATGGGCCGTGGCGCCCGATTGATGTTCGGTGTCGCCACTTTGGGTGATCTTGACTGAAGCACCCCCTCCAGGCCCACCAAACCCGGTAGGGTTGCCGTGCGAAGAGGCGGCTGCGACCGAGGGGGCAAACAATGGGCGGAAGCGGTGGCTCGGGTTACGAAGTCGACATCATCGGCGGGGGCGCTGGCGGACCTTCGTGCTCGACCCTCTCGTTCGACGCACCTGTAGCGTCGCCCGATCCTGCTGTCGTCGCGCAGATCTCGGTCCACGACACCTGCGACGTAGTCGTCGCCGGCGTGCCGCCGCAGGTGCGTCTGCTGGTCCGGCCCATCGGCGCTCAGCTCGGCGCGCTTACTGAACGCATTGCCGACCTCACGAAGTGCATAGCGGACGGGTACCGATACGAGGCCGAGGTGATCAGCACAGCACCGGTTGTGCGGGTGCGAGTCCGGCCCCAGCGCAACAACTGACGTGATGGACGTCACGGTCGTCGGTGGCGTCTACGACGAGGTCTGCGTCGACCCAGCTGCACACCGTCTCATGGGCTCGGGACTGCGGGCGGCACGCCTGCTTCACGCTCTCGGGGCCGATGCGAGCCTTGCCACCTGCGTGGACGAAGCGACAGCGCCGGAGCTGGGCGCCGTGGCGGCTGCTTTCGAGGTGCCCGTCTCCACGACACCTCGCACGGCTCCGGTGCGCTACTTGTACGAGACACCCGTACACCCAGCGATCCGGCCCGGCTCAACCGGCGGTGGACCGATCGCCGCGGACGGCGACGTTGTCGTTGGCTTCGGGATGATTGAGACCGAGTGGACGGCCAGAGGCGATCGCGTTGTCATTGACCCGCAGCACTCCGAGGTCGCCGACCTGCTCGGCAGGGTCAGTGCCCCCCACCGGGCGCTCGTGCTGAACGAGCACGAAGCGCGGCGCTTCGCAGGACACGGCGACCTGCGCAGCGCGGCTCGGCACTTCCTCGAACTTGGCATCGAGGCGGTCGCCATCAAGAGAGGGGCCCGTGGCGGGTTGGTCGCCACGGCGAGCGGTCTCAGCGCGTTCGGAGCGGTTCCGACCCGTCGGGTCGACCCAATCGGCTCGGGCGACGCGTTCACCGCGGGTTTCGCCCACGCCTGGGCAGTAGAAGCAGCCGAGCCGCTCGAGGCCGCGCGCTTCGCCTCCCGCGTCGCGGCGGCACATTCACTCGAGGGTGCAGCCGGCTTCAACGCCGACGTCCTCGCGAACGTCGGCGAGCCCACCGCATACCCGCAGGACTCAATGCCGTCTGTGTACCTCGCGGGCCCGTTCTTCAACGTCGCTCAGCGAATGCTCATCCGCGTGGCTCGACGGGCCCTACTACATCTCGGTGTGGAGGTGTTCTCACCGCTCCACGAGATCGGCCACGGAGGCGACGAGGTCGCCGAGCTCGATATCGCGGGTCTGGAACGCTGCACGAGCGTCCTCGCGATCCTCGATGGCGCTGACTCGGGCACCGTCTTCGAGACGGGTTGGGCAACAAGGGCCAACATCCCCGTCGTCGCACTCGCCGAGAACGCCGATGACCACGCTTGGACGATGCTTCGCGGAACCGAGGCACTCGTGCTGCCCGACCTCTCCAGCGCGATCTACAACGCTGCGTGGGCGGCCCTGGGCCGAGACGCCGAGAAGTGAGCCGGCTCCTGCTCCTCTCCGGAGGGCTCGACAGCACGGCCATTGCCGCCATGACTCGTCCCGACCAATGCCTAACCATTGACTACGGACAGGTCGCGGCTCAGGCAGAGGCCCGGGCCGCCAAGCAGGTGGCCACGTTGCTCGGTATTCATTGGAGCATGATCACCGTCCCGGCGAGAGAAGTGGGCGCCGGGCTGATGACGGGAACGGCCACCGATCCGCAGGGGCCTCCGGACGCCGCTCCTGAGTGGTGGCCGTTTCGCAACCAACTTCTGATCACCCTGGCAGCCGCGTGGGGCGTCACTCGGGGCATCACCGTCGTGGAGGTCGGGACTGTCGCATCCGACGGCGCTCGGCACCTCGACGGCACCAGCCTCTTCCTCGAGGCCATTGATCACGTTGTCGCAAGTCAGGAGGGCCACATCCGCGTTCGCGCGCCGGCCGCGAAGCTGGGGGCCGTTGAGCTGCTCACGACCTCGCCGGTGACCGAGGACGTCCTCGCCTGGACTCACTCATGCCACCGCGCGAACTTGCCTTGCGGAGCCTGCCCGGGATGCACCAAGCGCCGAGAAACCCTGGCGGCTGTGGGCCTCCTGCAGTGACTGCCAAGAGAGGACGCCTCGCGACCGCCGGCTGGGTCGCGACCTTCGTCGCCTGCGTCGCGCTCGCGAACTGGGCAATCATCCACATTGGAGCCGACAACGGCGACGGTGGTCCTCGCACCCTTCCGCTCGGGTTCGGCCTGCACGCACCGTCCGGGGTCATCTTCGCGGGTGCCGTCTTGACAGTGCGCGACATGATTCATGAACGACTTGGCACTCTCGGCGTTCTTGCCGTGATCGCGGCGAGCGCTCCTGTGACTGCTCTGACATCGACGCGATCACTAGCGATTGCGTCGGTGGTGACATTCGCGATCGCGGAGATCGCTGACCTGCTCATCTACGAGCGCATGCGCCACCGCCGTCGGATCCGTGCGGTCGTCGTCAGCAACGCGGCCTCCGGCGTCCTAGACTCCGTCATCTTCCTTGCCATTGCCTTCGGCACAGAAGCAGCCATCACGGGAGCGCCTGGGATGGCAATCGGCAAGGTGGGGGCGTCAGTGTTGACCCTCGCACTCGTTGAGATCCTCCGGACCCTTGTGATTCCACGAAGAGCCGTAGGGACGGAAGCGAACGAGCGAGGCGCCGAGGCGGAACCGTCACGCGCAGAGCGAGCCGTCCGGTGACCGCCTTCACGAACTGCTGGCGGGAATCACCAACTGCAGCAGCCGTTCGCGGATATCATCGGGGGCGGAGAGGTATCCCCAGTTGATTACAACGCTGGCGACCGCATCCGCAACAGCGAAGGAAGGCGCGCCGTCGTTTAGCGCATCGACCTCTCCGGCCCACATCAGCGAGGCTTGCGACGCCCGGGAACGAATACCCAGCACTTCGAGATCGACGTAGCTCTCGAGGCTATCCCGGATCGCGTCGCGACGCAGGGCGCCTCTACCCTGGGCGTGGAGCTCAAGGATCCCGGACGTGGGCACGGCCTCGCCGTACTCGTCAGCCAACCATGCAGGCATCGCCCTCATCGCGTGCCGCGCGAGGTCAGCGAGGCTCCCAAGCACCCCGGAGGCGGGCAATGGGCCGACCGGGACCGAAAGGCTGACGTCTGCGATGAATCGCAGACACGGGCCACCGTCAAACAGAGCTAGAGCCGAGCGCACCGAAGCCTCCGGCTCACCTCCGGCGGACCGTGCGCAGTCCTGCTCTGCGACGAAAAAACTGTCAAAGGTGTGCGTCGCGTCCAAAGCGGCTTGCTGAGGACCACCGACGCCACCGTTGCGGGCGTAGTAGCTGTGCCATCGATCCAAGACCGCAGTGGGGACCGTGGAGAGGAACGCGGCCGGATTCGTCAAACGGGCAAGACCCTGTTCCCAACTACTGGGCCGCCATACTGCCCGGAGATGGACGCAGGGTCTGTTCTGGTTCAACTCGGCGAATCGAGCCGGGTGACTATTCGCCAGTAGCGAGTCGAGACCATAGCGGGCGAGTGTTGTTGTGACAACCGCGGGGGAAGTGTGGCGGGTGCTCGGCGCCGCATGCACAGAAGAAGTAGCCGCAGGTCTCTCCCGCGTTGACCGTGACCCTTGCTCCTCGATGACCTTCTTCGCGGCGAGCACGGATCCGTTTAGAGCAGCGAGCAAGTTACCGTCGCGCCGGGCCCGATAGTCCGGAAGTCTCGTCAGCCCAAACAGGTCACTCGGCAGCCTTACGCCCGATTCGACCTCAGGACACAGAATCAATACGCGGCGGACGCCCAGTATCCCAATGAAGAGTCCCAACTCGAGGATTACGTTGTCGCGAGGAGATGCACCGCGCTCTCCCCGACTCTCAGTGAGGTCGTCCGGTGCGGCTATCAAGATTGCGAAGTCCGCTTCGCGCGCGGCCTTGGTCAATGACTCCAAAGCGTACTCGGACGGCGTGAAGACGTTCTGGTCCCAGACCGTTGCCTCGCACTTCACCGCCTGTTCCAGAGCGACGTGCAGGTTTCTTGCCACATCCAAGCGCTCTGATGAGGATCCGATGAAGACCCTTGGTCGATCCATACTTCTCCACTCGCGAGGCGCCGACGTTTGGAGCCTACTAACGCCGGCGCCGCTCATGGGCCCGGCGCGACCAGTCCGCAGCAAGTCGCACGTGGAGCTGACCGAACCGTCAGCGTGACAGGCGGCGGTGCACGACCCCACCGCGCAGGCCGCCACGACTCAGCTCCACGCCCTTGGGAGGGCTCTGGCGGCCTTGCACGCTCCGCCGTCTAGCGTCCGTCGGCGTCCGTCCACGTTCTTGACAGGCTGTCCACGTCCCGAGACAAGTCGCTGACCACACGCTGACCAATGCCCGGCAAATCGGACATTGCCCCACCGCCGCCGCGGCACCCACACCGACTCTGACCTGCAAAAACACTGTGTGCGCCTGGGCAGATTCGAACTGCCGACACCCGCTTTAGGAGAGCGGTGCTCTATCCCCTGAGCTACAGGCGCGTGGACCCGCGAACCTCCGCGCGACCCCGCGAGCCCCGACCGCGCGTCGTACGCGGCGTAGGCCGCTACGAGAGTACCGGCACAGCCCGCCACCCCACCGCACCCACCGACCACTCCTAGCCGATCGGCTAGGACCTCCTACCCGCACCCCCGCCCACCCCCGCTCCTACCGTCGACCACATGACCGACACCCTCGTCCTCGGAGGCACCGGCCTCCTCGGCTTCCACACCACCCTCGAGCTGCTGGCCCGCGGCCACGGCGTCACCACGCTGTCCCTGCCGACGACCGAGACGGCCCACCTCCCGGCGCAGGCGGACGCGCACTTCGGCGACCTCACGGCGATGTCCGACGACGAGCTCCGCGCCCTCCTCACCGGCAAGCACGCCGTGTTCTACGCCATCGGCGCCGACGAGCGGACAGTCCCGCCGGCCCCCGCCGCCCACTTCTTCTACGAGGCGAACGTCCTGCCCACGCAGCGCATGGCGCGCCTGGCCCGCGAGTCGGGCGTGGCGAAGTTCGTGCTCTACGGCTCCTACACGGCCGAGTGGGCCGAGCAGTGGCCGGACCTCGGCTACCGCACCCGCAACGGGTACCCGCGCACGCGCCTCGCGCAGGAGGAGGTCGCGATCCTCGAGGGCCAGGGCGCGATGGACGTCATGGTGCTGCGTCTGCCGTACATCTTCGGCCGGGTCGAGGGGCAGCGACCCCTGTGGGAGATGTTCTTCCCCATGGTCCAGACGGACGGGCCGGTGGCCTGCCTGCCGGGCTCGACGTCGTCGGTCACCGTGCGGCAGGTCGCCCAGGCCGCCGTCGGCGCGATGGAGCACGGCGAGCACGACGGCCGCTACCCCATCAACGCCTACGACCTCACCTACGCCGAGTTCTTCCGCATGTGCTGCGAGGCCCTCGGCCGCGACCCGGGCGACGTCATGGTCCTCCCGCTCGAGGCGATGCTGCCCGGGTACGAGGCGGCGCAGGCACAGACCGAGGCGGCCGGCGTGGAGCACGGCATCCACCTGCCCGACTCCGCCCGCTTCCAGTCGCGCGACGCCGTCAGCGACCCGGCCGCGAGCGCCGTCCTGGGCATCGAGCCCGACGACGTCCCCGGCGCCATCCGCGAGACCCTCCGCTGGTGCGTCGAGCACCCGCGCGAGGCGACCGAGGGCTGAGCACCCATGCCGCGGGGTGACGCGTCCGCCGAGCGGGTCTGCGCGTGCGCGCTCGACCTGTTCTCCCGGCACGGCGTCGCGGGCACCTCGCTGCAGATGATCGCCGACGCCCTCGGCGTCGCGAAGGCCGCCGTCTACTACCGGTACCGCACCAAGGACGACATCGTGCGGGCCGTGCTGGCGCCGGCCTTCGACGCCTTCACCACCCTGCTGGACGAGGTCGAGCTGCGGCCCGTCGACGAGCGCGCCGGTGCGCTCGTCGACGGGCTCGCCCGGCAGGCCGTCACGCACCGGCGGCTGTACGCCGTCGTGCTCGGCGACGTCAGCGCCGCCGACCTGGGGCGCCGCTCCCCCGACGACGCCGCCGTCTGGCTCCGCCTCCGCGAGACCCTCGCCGGCCCCGCGCCCGACGACGTCTCCCGCACCCGCGCGGCCATCTTCCTGTCCGGGCTCATGGGCCCCGCGGTCGACGCCGACGTCGCGCGCCTGGATGACGCGACCCTCGAGCGCGCGGTCGCGAGCGCCGGGCGGCGGATCCTCGGGCTCCCGGACTGACGCCGCGCCACGGTCGGTCCCCACACGACGTCCGTCGAGGTCGAGCTCTGCGCTCGAGGTCGAGGGTCGCAACCTTCGACCTCGGTCGAAACCCTCGACCTCGGCGCGGGCAGGGCGGAAGTCCGCCGGTGTCGGCGGGCTCGACCCGGCGTAGCGTGACGATCATCGAAAGGGGTACGTCATGAGACTCACTCATGCGCACAAGGCCCCGAGACCAGGGCAACGGGGCCCCGGGCGACGATCATCCTCAGCCACACCACTCCTGGCCGCCACCGCGCTCCTCGGCGGCCTGCTCGCCCTGCTGCTGGGCGCCGTCGGGCCGGCCGGCGCGGCACCGGCACCGGCACCCGCGCCCCCACCGCCGAGCTTCCCGGTGAGCACCGCCGAGTGCGCGCACGGCGGGTACGCCGACTTCCCGGAGCTCGACTTCCACAACCGGGGCCAGTGCACCCGGTGGGTGCAGCAGTACGTCGTGCGGCCGGCCTGCCACCCGGGCGCGCTCGCCGACTTCCAGGCGGACGGGCCCCGGTTCGCCCACCAGCTCGGCCTCCCGCTCGGGCGGTTCATCGCCACGGTCTGCCGCGGCCAGGACTTCCCGGTGAGCAACAACAGCTACGTCGTCGACGACCCCGCCGGCACGGACCTGCTCAGCCTCGCCTCGGGCAACACGGCGCCGTTCACGTCGAAGGTCGGGTACATCTACTGGATCGAGGTGCAGGGCACCTGGCAGAGCGGCCTGTTCGAGGTCGACGCGACCTACGTCTCCACCGATGGCTGGGCCACCTGGGCGGACGGCCCGTACGGCATGCCGCGGCAGACGTCGACGCAGATCGAGAACCGGTTCGTCGACTGGGGCCCGTACGACGCCGGCCACCACTACGACTACTGGGTGCGCGGCAACGGGACGCCCGTCAACCTGCGCGTCTTCGAGGGCAACGCGTTCACGAACACCCCGAACCCGGCGGCCTACGCCGACAACTGGTTCCCGGGCATCGGCGGCGGCATGCCGGCGCTGGTCTTCGAGTACCAGCTCTGGCGGTGACCTAGCCGGCGGACGCGACGGCGACCTGGCCGAGCGCCGCCTGGCGGCGCACCATGCGGGTGCAGTCGCGGGCGGACAACCACCCGGCCAGGGCGCCGACCACCAGGCTGACCAGGGTGTAGGCGACGAGGTCCGGCACCCTCGGCTCGGACGTCACCAGCACGAAGACGACGGACAGGGCCGTGGCGCTCACGCCGCCGGCCAGCGCACACGCGCGGCGTGAGCCGCCCGACCAGCGTGCCGCGGCCCACACGACCGTCCCCTGCACGGTCCCCCCGACGGCGAACACCGGGGTCAGCAGCGCCGTCCAGAACAGGTAGCTCGCGGCGACCATCCCGAGGCCGCCCACGGCGCCCCACAGGTCCGGCCCGCGCATCGCGCCGGTGGCCAGCCCGACCACCGTGGCGACGGCCGTCATCCCGACGATCACCACGAGGTACGCGACGAGGATCCGCAGCGCCCAGATGCCCGCCAGCCGCAGGATCTGCCACGGCGGGATCGGTGGGGTCACCGTGCCAAAGTAGCCGCGGCGGCGCTACGCCGCGAGGCCGTGCCGCTCGCGGCCGCGGGCAACGACGGCGCCGTCGGGCACCACCGCGTCCTCCGGCACGACGGCGCCCGCCGCCACGCGCGCCCCGGCACCGATCTCGGCGCGCGCACCCACCCGGGCACCCGCGCCGACGACGGCGTCGCGACCCACGCGCACGCGGCTCGCCAGGTGCGCGCGCGGGCCGATCACCGCGCCGCCCTCGACCCAGCCGTGCTCGCCGATCGACGCGCCCGACTCCACGCGCGCGCCGGCGTCGACCCACGCCCAGGCGCCGATCCGCGCGTCGTCCGCGACCTCGGCACCGGAGGCCACCAGGCCGCCCGACGCACCGCGCTGGTAGCGCACGACGCGGCCGGTCTCGTCCTCGAACTCCTCGTACTTCCGCAGCATCGTCATGATGCTCATATCAACGGTGCAGCCGTGCGAATCGTTCCGTGAGGTGCGCCACGCCCGGGTCGGCGCCGGGCCCGCCCCGGCCTACTCCGGCAGCACGGTGAACTGCTGGATCGAGACCTCGCGCGCCTGGGCGAGGGCCTCCGGCGTCGCCGTCCCGGACGACTCAACGACCGCCGCCCACCGGTCGATCGAGCCCTTGTTGAACTCGACGACCTCGGGGCTGTTCGCGGCCTCGACCGGGTCGCCGATGACATCCCCGCGCAGGTGCAGCCCCAGGCCCATGACGGCGCCGTCCCAGCCGGGCCCGACGTACAGGGCACCCGCACCGCCGCCGGCCATCGCCGTCGGGACCGCGTGCCGCAGCTCGAGCGTCGTCCGGGCACCCTCGGCGCTCAGGCGCAGCTCGAGGATGCTCTCGGGCCCGCCGAACGTCACGCGCAGCAGGCCGGGACGGTCGCACACGAGGATCTCCCCGCCCGCGTTGCCCTGGATCTGGTAGCTCCCGCCGACGCGGAAATCGCCGGTCACCGGCGAGAACCACCGGGGCAGCCGCTCGGGGTTGGTCAGGGCGTCCCAGACGTCCTCGGCGTCGGCGTCGTAGGTGCGGGTGAGCGACACCGCCACGGTGTCGCCCTCCCCCGGCCCGACGGCGCGGCGGGTGGCCTCCAGCTCGGTGAGCATGTCGAAGATCATGTGTCGGTCCTCCCAGGTGGATCGGTGGCGCCGTCGGCGGCGGCGCGGGCGGCTGCCCGCTCCCGCTCCCGGCGGCCTCGGGCGAGCTCCGTGCCGAGGGCGTCGAGCCGCTGGGTCCAGAACGCCCGGAAGGGCTCCAGCCACACGTCGACCTCCCGCAACGGGGCGGGCTCGACGGCGTACAGCCGCCGGGCACCTTCGGGGCGCACGCGCGCGAAGCCGCTCTCCCGCAGCACCCGCAGGTGCTGGGAGACGGCGGGCTGGCTGATCCCGAACTCGCGGCGGACGACGGCGGTCACCTCACCCGCCGACTGCTCGCTCTCGAGCAGCAGCTCGAGGATCCTCCGCCGGACGGGATCCCCCAGGACGTCGAACGCGTGCATGCAGCTGACTGTATGCGTGCCGACTTATATAAGTCAACGCTTCCGGCTGTCTACTTCGCGGATGGAGGGGGCGGAGGGTCGGGGGGTGTGCGCGGGGTCGCCGCCAGGAGGAGCTCGGCCACCGACCGCGCGTCGAACGCCGGGCGCGGGGACTTCTCGCGCAGGCCGGCCACGCTCGCGCCGTCGTAGAGCATGAGGAGCTGGCGGGCGAGGGCGCCGTCCTTGTCCGCGTAGCCGTGCGCAGCCAGGCACTGGGCGAAGAAGGCGCGCTGGTCGTCTTTCTGCTCGACGGCCTCGCGGTGCGCGGGCTCGGCCGGGTCGGGGATCTCGACGAGCGTGTTGAGGAACGCGCACCCGCGGAAGGCGGTCTCCTCGAGCCGCTCCGCGAGCACGTCGAACGTGTCCAGCGGGTGCCCGCCGCGCTCGAGGACGCGCGGCACGGTGATCGTCGCCCAGCGCTCCCGGCGTCGGCGCAGCACCGCGACGACGAGCGCGCCCTTGCTGGCGAAGTGCCGGTAGAACGACGCGCGGCCCACGCCGCTGACGTGCAGGATCTGCTCGATCCCGGTGCCCCGCGTGCCCTGCGCGTAGAAGAGCTCCTCCGCGGTGTCGAGGAGCCGCTCGCGGGCGTTCGTCGCCATCGGACCAGCGTACGAGGGTCTTGCGCTTTGCGGAACCGATCGGTACCGTTCGAGATGGAACCGATCGGTTCCGTTTCAGCCGGGCGGCCGAGCCCCCGCTGCGATGACGCCGCCCACCGAAGAGATGGGGATCATCGTGCGCATCGGCATCAACGGCTTCGGCCGCATCGGACGCAGCTTCGTCCGCGCCGCCCTCGAGCGCGGCAGCGACCTCGAGATCGTCGCCGTCAACGACCTGACCGACGCCGCCACCCTCGCCCACCTGCTGCGCTACGACACCGCGTTCGGCACCCTGCCGGCCGACGTCGCGGTGGACGGCGACGCCATCGTCGTCGGCGCGAAGCGGATCCGGGTGCTGTCCGAGCGCGAGCCCGCCGCCCTGCCGTGGGGCGAGCTCGGCGTCGAGCTGGTCGTCGAGTCGACCGGCCGCTTCACCAAGCGCGACGGCGCCGCCGGCCACCTCGCCGCGGGCGCCCGGAAGGTCCTGGTGAGCGCGCCGGCGTCGGGCGACGACCTGACCATCGTCATGGGCGTCAACGACCACCTCTACGACCCGGCGCAGCACCACGTCGTCTCCAACGCGTCGTGCACCACGAACTGCCTCGCGCCGCTCGCGAAGGTGCTCAACGACGCCGTCGGGATCGAGACCGGCGTGATGACCACCGTGCACGCGTACACCGCGGACCAGAACCTGCAGGACGGCCCGCACCGCGACCTGCGCCGGGCGCGGGCGGCCGCGCAGAACATCGTGCCGACGTCGTCGGGCGCCGCGAAGGCGATCGGGCGCGTGCTGCCCGAGCTCGACGGGCGCCTGTCGGGCTTCGCGCTGCGGGTGCCGGTGATCACCGGGTCCATCACGGACCTCACCGTGACCGCGTCGCGCGACGTCACCGTCGAGGAGATCGACGCCGCCTACCGCGCGGCAGCCGCGGGACCCCTCGCCGGGGTGCTCGCGTACTCGAGCGACCCGATCGTCTCGAGCGACATCGTCGGCAACCCCGCGAGCGCCATCTACGACGCGCCGCTCACCACGGTGATGGGCCGGACCGTGAAGGTGCTGGCCTGGTACGACAACGAGTGGGGCTTCACCAACCGCCTCCTCGACACGGCGGAGCTCATCGCCCGCGCCGGCTGACGCACCCACCGCCCCCTCCGACCCGCCCGTCCCCACCCACAGCTCACCCGGCCGAGGTCGAGCCTTTCGTTCGAGGTCGAGGGTTACCGCCTTCGACCTCGAGTGGAAAGCTCGACCTCGAACGGAGAGCTCGACCTGGGCGGGGGGCGGGCCGGCGGCGGAGGTGGAGCGGCGGCGGAGTAGCGTCTGCCCGTGTCCCGGCTGAGTGCGTGGCGGTTCGTCGTCGCGTTCGGCGTCGTGAGCCTGCTGGCCGACGTCGTCTACGAGGGCGCCCGCTCGGTCACCGGGCCGCTGCTCGCGTCGCTGGGTGCGGGCGCCGTCGTCGTCGGGACGGTGACGGGCGCCGGGGAGGCGGCCGCGCTCGTCCTGCGGCTGGTCTCCGGGACGCTGACCGACCGGACCCGCCGGTTCTGGGCCTGGACCATCGCGGGGTACGCGGTGACGGTGATCTCGGTGCCGCTGCTCGGCGTCGTCGGGGTGCTGTGGGCGGCGGCCGCGCTGGTCATCGCCGAGCGCGTCGGCAAGGCCGTCCGCTCCCCCGCCAAGGACACACTGCTCTCGCACGCGACCGCCGTCACGGGCCGCGGCCGCGGGTTCGCGGTGCACGAGGCCCTCGACCAGATCGGCGCGCTGCTCGGGCCGCTGGTGGTGGGCGGGATGCTCGCGCTCACCGGCGGCGACTACGGCCCGGCGCTGGCCGTGCTCGCGGTGCCCGGCGTCGGCGTCATGGCGCTGCTGCTCTGGCTGCGCGCCCGCGTCCCCGACCCGGCCGCCTACGAGGAGGACGCCGCCGGCCCGGCGCCCGACGCCGCCTCGGCGCCCTCGCCCGCGCCCGACGCCGCCGCGCCCCACCCCTCCTGGCTCGCCGCCCTGCCGCGGGTCTTCTGGGTGTACGCCGGGTTCAGCGCGCTGGCGATCCTCGGGTTCGCGACGTTCGGCCTGGTGTCGTTCCACATGGTGCAGGTCGACGTCGTCCCGGTCGCCTGGGTGCCGGTCGTCTACGCGGCGGCGATGGTCGCCGACGCGCTGGCGGCGGTCGCGAGCGGCTGGGCGTACGACCGGGTCGGCGGGGCGCGCGTCCTCGTCGTCGTGCCGGTGCTCACGGTCGCGGCCACGGCGCTGGCGTTCGGCGGGACCCTGACCGCCGTGCTCACCGGCACGATGCTCTGGGGCGTCGCGCTCGGCATCCAGGAGTCGACGATGCGCGCCGTCGTCGCCGACCTCGTGCCCACCCGCCGCCGTGCGACCGCCTACGGGCTGTACGCGGCGGTCGTCGGGGGCGCGGCAGCGGTGGGCGGCGCCGCACTGGGCGCTCTCTACGAGGCGTCGGTCGGGGCGCTCGTCGCCGGGGTCGCCGTGGCGGAGGCGCTGGCCCTGGTCCTGCTCGCCGCGACCTACCGCGGGCGCCGGGCCGCCGTCCTGGCCGCGTAGCAGACTGCGGTGATGGACCAGCCGACTGCGGCCGCCTCCGCACCGATCCTGCGACCCGCGCGCGACGACGACGCCCTCGAGATCGCGCGCATCTGGCTCGTCGGCTGGCACGACGGTCACGACGGCCACGTGCCGCCCGAGCTCGTGGCCCACCGACCCCCGGAGTCCTTCCCGCCGCGCGTGCGCGAGCGCATCCCCGCCACGTGGGTGGCCGACCGCGACGGCGAGGTGCAGGGCTTCGTCACGGTGCACGACGACGAGGTCGAGCAGCTCTTCGTCGACCGCGCGGCGCGCGGGTCCGGCGTCGCGCGCGCCCTGCTGCGCCGAGGCGAGGAGCTCGTGGCCGCGGCCGGGCACGAGGTGGCGTGGCTCGCCGTCGTCGCCGGCAACGCCCGGGCCCGCGCGTTCTACGAGCGCGAGGGCTGGGTGGACCGCGGCCCCTTCCCCTACCAGGCGCAGACGTCGTCGGGCGAGGTCACGGTCCCCACCCACCGCTACGAGCGCAACCTCGCCACCCGCTGACCCGACCCCGCCGTCGCCGACGCCCACGCGAGAACGAGGGTTTGCCGCGAGACCGAGGGGACGGAGCCCTCGTCCTCAGCGCAAACCCTCGTCGTCGGCGGAAGGAGGGGCCTCGGCGGGCGGGAGGGCCTCGGCGGGCGGGAGGGCCTCGGCGGACGGGAGGGCCGGGGCGGCCGGGTCCGGGTCCGCGCGTCGGGGGGCGGGCGGGGTGCGCGCCGCGGTGCGGCGGAGCGCGGCGAGGTACTGGGGGCGGACGCCCGTCGTGCGCATCTCCTGGAGCACGTGGTCGCGCACGCCCATGGCCCGGAGGGTCGCGGACAGATCCGCCACGTCGTCCTCATCCAGGCTCGTCGGGTCGACCGTCGTCCTCACCTGCACCGCGACCCCGGCGTCGAGCACCAGGCGCAGCGACGCGAAGGCGAGGTCCTCGCTCGCGGCGACGCCCGTGATCGCCGCGTACCGGCCCCGTGGCGCCTTGATGTCGATGCCCACCCAGTCGACCAGCGGCAGCAGCTCGCGCAGTCGCCGCGGGTAGGCGCCGCTCGTGTGCAGCCCGACGGCGAACCCCCGCGCCCGTACGTCCCGCATCGCGTCCGCCAGCCCGGCCTGCCGCGTCGGCTCCCCGCCGGAGAAGACGACCCCGTCGAGCCGCCCCTGACGGCGGTCCAGAAGCTCGCGCACCTGCGACCAGGCGACCGTGCCCGCGCGTCGGGGGTCGATGAGGTCCGGGTTGTGGCAGTAGGTGCAGTCCCACGGGCAGCCCTGAAGGAACGCCGTCGCCACCAGGTGGTCCGGCCAGTCGCACGTCGACAGCGGGACGAGGCCGGCGATGACCAGCTCGTCCGCCGACGACGCGCGACCCGGCGCCGCTCGATCGGCCACCCCGGCGCCGGCCGACCCCACAGGGCCGGCCGGCGCGATGTCGTCAGACACCGGCCACCTCGAGCTGGGGCAGCGCGACCTCCTCGACGAAGTGCACGCGCTCGGCGTGCTCGCCCTTCTTGCCGACGTTGAACGAGCTCACCGGCCGGTGGTAGCCCATGACGCGCGTCCACACCTCGCAGGCCACGGGCGCCGCCGCCGGATCGGCCTCCGCGCAGCGCGGGCAGGTCGTGTGCTCCCCGGCGAGGTACCCGTGCGTCGGGCAGATGGAGAACGTCGGGGTGACCGTGATGTAGGGCAGGTGGTGCGTGGCGAGGGAGCGACGCACGAGCTCGCGGCACGCGGCGGACGACGACACTCGCTCGGACATGTACAGGTGCAGCACCGTGCCGCCGGTGTACCTGGTCTGCAGCTCGTCCTGGCGGTCCAGTGCCTCGAACGGGTCGTCGGTGAACCCGACCGGCAGCTGGCTCGAGTTCGTGTAGTACGGGTTCTCCTCCGTCCCCGCCTGAAGGATGTCGGGGAACCGGCGGCGGTCCTCCTTGGCGAACCGGTACGTCGTGCCTTCCGCCGGCGTGGCCTCCAGGTTGTACAGGTGGCCGGTCGCCTCCTGGAACTCGACCATGCGCGCGCGCACGTGGTCGAGCAGCCGCACGGCCAGCGCGTGACCCTCGGGGCTCGTGATGTCGTGCGCGTCGGCGGTGAAGTTGCGGATCATCTCGTTGATCCCGTTCACGCCGATCGTCGAGAAGTGGTTGCGCAGGCCCGCGCCCAGGTAGCGCCGCGTGTAGGGGAAGAGCCCCTCGTCGATCAGCCGGCCGATGACCTTGCGCTTGATCTCCAGCGACTCCTTGGCGAGCACGAGCAGCCGGTCCAGCTCGCCGAGCAGCCCGGCCTCGTCGCCGCGGTGCAGGTACCCGAGCCGGGCGCAGTTCACGGTGACGACGCCGAGCGAGCCGGTCTGCTCCGCCGAGCCGAACAGGCCGTTGCCGCGCTTGAGCAGCTCCCGCAGGTCGAGCTGGAGCCGGCAGCACATCGAGCGGATCTGGTTCGGCTCCAGGTCGGAGTTGATGAAGTTCTGGAAGTACGGCAGGCCGTACTTCGCGGTCATCTCGAACAGCAGCTCGGCGTTCGGCGACTCCCACGGGAAGTCCTTGGTGATGTTGTACGTCGGGATGGGGAACGTGAACACCCGACCCGACGAGTCGCCCGTCGTCATGACGTCGATGTACGCGCGGTTGATCAGGTCCATCTCGGCCTGGAGCTCGCCGTAGGCGAAGTCCTGCTCCACCCCGCCGATGACGGGGACCTGCGCGCGCAGGTCCTCCGGGCACGTCCAGTCGAACGTGAGGTTCGTGAACGGCGTCTGGGTGCCCCAGCGCGAGGGCACGTTGAGGTTGTAGACGAGCTCCTGCACGCCCTGCCGGACGGCGGCGTAGTCGAGCCCGTCGACGCGGACGAACGGCGCCATGTACGTGTCGAACGAGCTGAACGCCTGGGCGCCCGCCCACTCGTTCTGCATCGTGCCGAGGAAGTTCACGATCTGCCCGACGGCGGACGAGAAGTGCTTGGGCGGGCCCGCCTCGACCTTGCCCGGCACCCCGTTGAGGCCCTCGGTGAGCAGCGTGCGCAGTGACCAGCCGGCGCAGTAGCCGGCGAGCATGTCGAGGTCGTGGATGTGGATCGCGCCGTCCCGGTGGGCGTGGCCGACCTCCGGCGGGTAGACGTGCGAGAGCCAGTAGTTCGCGGTGACCTTGCCGGAGGTGTTGAGGATCAGCCCGCCGAGCGAGTAGCCCTGGTTCGCGTTCGCGTTGACCCGCCAGTCGCTGCGGTCGAGGTACTCGTTGACCGACGACTCCACCTCCACGACGGTCCGGGCGTCGTCGCGCAGGCGGGCGTGCTGCTCCCGGTAGGCGATGTAGGCGCGCGCGGTCCCGGTGTGGCCGGCGTCGAGCAGCGCCTGCTCGACGAGGTCCTGGACGTGCTCGACGTGCGGGTAGGGCACGCCGTCGGCCGCGAGGCGGGCGAGGACGGCGTCGGCGACCGGGGCCGCGTAGGCGTCGGCGTGCTCGACGTCGGTCGCGCCGGTGGCCAGGCCGGCGCGGGCGATCGCGGAGCGGATGAGCTCCGGCCGGAAGGGCGCGGCGGCCCCGTTGCGCTTGATGACGCCCTGAAGTGGGGTCATGGCTCCATCCTCCTCCGTCGGTGGAACATCTGGTGGCCCGCAGCGCGTCAACCACTAGATGTTGGGTACGGCGAGCGATCTTGGCCCCGGGCCCCACCGCCAACCGGGACGTAGGTCCCAAGCCGCCCGTCGCCGCACGGAGAACACGCCGAAACTCCTCGGCGTGTCGTCGCCCGGCTCGATGACCCCCACATGTAGGGCCATCGACACGCGCAACCACAACATCTTGTGGACCCTCGGAGCCTTCGGTGTAGGCTCGCGGAGCCGACGGTCCACCCGTGCGGCGAGCGCCGGAGACGGCGGGCGACGTGCGGGTGGGGCAAGAGGGAACCCGGTGGAACTCCGGGACTGCCCCGCAGCGGTGAGTGGGAACGACAGTCGTCATCAGCACTGGGCACCAGCCCGGGAAGCGACGACCGGTAGGTGCGGGTACCCCGGTACCCGCGAGCCCACGAGTCCGAAGACCTGCCGCCGGTGCGCGTACCGCCGGTACGCGCGGTTCCGGCGCCTCTCGGGTGGGCTCGGCGGAAGGGCGCGTGCGCGCCGTCGTCGTCCCAGGGCACCGGAGCACCGGCTCGACCTGGGAGCACGCCGATGACGACCCTTGCCGACCCCGCCGTCCGACCGCCGTCCGCCGCGGCACCCCCAGCGCCCGACGGCCGCATCCACGTCACCAAGCGCGACGGCTCGCGCGAGCCCTACGACGCCGACCGCATCAACCGCGCGATCGAGCGCGCCACGACCGGCCTGGCCGACCCGATCGCCAAGGTCACGCAGATCGCGTCCGAGCTCGCGATCACCCTCTTCGACGGCATCACCTCCGAGCAGCTCGACGAGGCGGCGATCGCCGTCACCGTGCAGAACGTCAAGGACGACCCCGCGTTCGACACGATCGCGGCCCGCCTGCTGCGCAAGGTGATCTACAAGCGCGTGCTCGGCGGCTACCGGACCGACGTCGAGCTGGCCCTGCTGCACCGGGCGCGGTTCCCGGGATACGTGCGCGACGCCGTCGAGGACCGCCTGCTCGACGCGCGCCTGGCCGAGCTGTTCGACCTCGACGCGCTGGCCGCGGCGCTCGACCCCGGACGCGACGAGCTGCTGCGCTACATCGGCACGGTCACGATGACGAACCGCTACATGATCACCGGGCGCGACCGGAAGCCGCTCGAGGTGCCGCAGTACTTCTGGATGCGCGTGGCGATGGGCCTGTCGCTGAACGAGGCCGACCCCACCGCGACGGCGCTCGCGCTCTACGACGCGATCTCCCGGCTGGAGTACCTGCCGGCAGGCTCGACCCTCGTCAACGCCGGGACCGCCTACCCGCAGCTGTCCAACTGCTTCGTCATCCAGATGGACGACGACATCGAGCACATCGCCACGTCCGTGCGCAACGTCATGTGGCTGACCAAGGGCACCGGCGGCATCGGGCTGTCCGTGACCAAGCTGCGGTCCGAGGGCTCGCCCATCCGGTCGAACAACACGGTCTCGACCGGCCCCATCCCGTTCATGCACACGATCGACTCGACGCTGCGCGCGATCTCCCGCGGCGGCAAGAAGTTCGGCGCCCTGTGCTTCTACATGGAGAACTGGCACCTGGACTTCGGCCAGTTCCTGGACCTGCGGCAGAACTCCGGCGACCCGTACCGCCGCACCCGCACCGCGAACACCGCGGTCTGGATCAGCGACGAGTTCATGAAGCGCGTCGCCGCCGACGAGGACTGGTACCTGTTCGACCCCGCCGAGACGCCCGACCTGGTCGAGCTCACCGGCGCCGCGTTCTCCGCCCGCTACGCCCAGTACGTGGCCGACGCCGAGGCGGGGCGGCTGCGCACCTTCGGCCGGGTCCGCGCCCGCGAGCAGTACAAGCAGATTCTGGTGACCCTCCAGACGACGTCGCACCCGTGGCTGACCTGGAAGGACACCATCAACACCCGGGCCCTGAACACCAACACCGGGACCATCCACCTGTCGAACCTGTGCACCGAGATCTGCCTGCCGCAGGACCGGGACACCATCTCCGTCTGCAACCTCGCCTCGATCAACCTGCCGGTCTTCCTGGCCGACGGCGCGGGCGCCGCTGCCGATGGCGCGGGCGACCTCGACTGGGAGCGGATGGCGCGAGCCGTGCGTCTGGCCGTCCGCCAGCTCGACAATCTCATCGACATCACCATCTCGTCCGTCCCGGAGTCCGAGCGCGCCAACGCCGACAGCCGCGCCGTCGGGCTGGGCATGATGGGCTTCACCGACATCGCCGAGCGGCTCGGGCTCGCCTACGACTCGCCCGAGGCGGCCGACCTCATCGACCGGGTGGTGGAGTTCGTCTCCTGGCACGCGATCGACGCGTCGGCCGACCTGGCGGCCGAGCGCGGCGCCTACCCCGCGTTCGAGGGGTCGGGCTGGTCGCGCGGCCTCGTGCCGTTCGACACCCTCGCCGCCGTCGAGGCCGACCGTGGCGTGCCCGTCGAGGTCGACCGCACCACCCGGCTGGACTGGGACGCGCTGCGCACCAAGGTCAGCCGCGGCATGCGCAACTCGACGCTCATGGCCATCGCCCCCACGGCGTCCATCGGCCTCGTCGCCGGCACAACCCCGGGCCTGGACCCCCAGTTCTCGCAGATCTTCAGCCGGGCGACGTCGTCGGGCAAGTTCCTGGAGGTCAACCGCAACCTGGTCACCGACCTGCAGCGGCTCGGTCTCTGGGAGAACGTGCGCGAGCGCCTGCTCGCCGCCCAGGGGGACCTGTCGGCGATCGACGAGGTGCCCGAGCATCTCAAGGCCGTCTACCGGACGTCCTTCCAGCTGTCCCCGTACGCGTTCCTCGAGGTCGCGGCCCGCGCCCAGAAGTGGATCGACCAGGCCATCAGCCGCAACATCTACCTCGCCGACCGCAGCGTCGACGCGATGACCGACCTGTACGCCACCGCGTGGCGCAAGGGCGTCAAGACGACGTACTACCTGCACATGATGCCGCGGCACACGGCCGAGCAGTCGACCGTGCGGGTCAACAAGACGGAGAACATCAACGCGACGGGGTCGGCGAGCGGTCGTCCCGCATCGGCGGCCCCGGCGCCGGTCGCCACGGGCGGCCCGGCCCGCACCGGCTTCGCAGGGTTCGGCGCCGCTCGCAAGGCGACGACGCCGTCACCCGCCGCGCCGCCATCGGCCGCCGTGCCCGCCGTGCCCGCCGTGCCCTCCGTGGCCACCGAACCGCCGTCGGGCGCGACGGTGCTGGACCTCGCCGACACGGAGATCGTCGACGGCGTCGCCTGCCCCGTCGACCCGATGGAGCGCCTCCAGTGCGAGTCCTGCCAGTGACCTCGTGACCCGTCGACCCCTCATCCGACCCCTGATCGCTACGCAAGGAGCACACCCATGACCAGCACGCGCACCGGCATCCTCGGCGCCGGCATCTCCGACGGCCTCCTGCTCAAGCCCGTCACCTACCCCTGGGCGATGGACCTGTACAACCAGGCCGTCGCGAACACCTGGTTCCCGAACGAGATCCAGCTCGGCGAGGACCTCGCCGACTTCGCCCGGATGACCGACGACGAGAAGCATGCGCTCGTGCACCTCGTCTCGTACTTCAACCCGAACGAGCTGCTCGTGAACAAGGCACTCGCGTTCGGCGTCTACCCCTACATCAACGCGCCCGAGGGGCACCTGTACCTCGCCAAGCAGATGTGGGAGGAGGCCAACCACACGATGGCCTTCGAGTACATCCTCGAGACGTTCCCCATCGACCGCGAGGCCGCCTACTCCAACCACGTCACCGTGCCGTCGATGGCCGCGAAGGAGGCGTTCGAGACCCGCTTCATCCAGCGGATGACGTCCGAGACGCTCGACATCACGACCACCGAGGGCAAGAAGGACTTCGTCCGCAACCTCATCGCGTACAACATCGTGCTCGAGGGGATCTGGTTCTACTCGGGCTTCATGGTCGCCCTGTCGTTCCGGCAGCGGAACCTGCTGCGCAACTTCGGCTCACTGATGGACTGGATCATCCGCGACGAGTCGCTGCACCTGCAGTTCGGCATCAACCTCATCCTCACCGTGCTCGCCGAGAACGAGGACCTGCAGACCGCCGAGTTCGCCGACGAGGTGCGGGCGATGATCCTCCAGGCCGTCGAGATGGAGGAGGCCTACAACCGGGACATGTTCCCGCGCGGCATCCTCGGCCTGAACGCCGACTACGTGAACCAGTACGTCAAGTACCTCACGGACCGTCGGCTGGAGGAGCTCGGCTTCGAGCCCGAGTTCGGCGTCTCCAACCCCGCGAAGTGGATGGCGACCGCGAACGACACCCTCCAGCTCGTGAACTTCTTCGAGGCGACCAACACCTCCTACGAGGTCAACGCCCAGGCGACGGGACGCTGACGAGCCGCGCGCCGGGCCCCTGAGGGGGCCCGGCGTGGCAAGATGCGTCCGATCCCCCGCCGAGGAGCACCATGAACGTCGCCCGCCTCCTGCGCAGGCGGGCGCGGGCCCACGCGGGGCTGCTGCTGCTCGTGCTCGCCCAGGTGGCCCTGACGACCGCCGCCGTCGCGGGCGCGACCGGCTACGTCTCGCTCGCGGTCCGCGCGGGCCTCGGCGACACGCTGACCGGTTCCCCCGACGCAGCGCTCCGGGTGCAGACCGGCCTGTCCGACGACGCGGCCGCGCAGGCGCAGGCGGCCGCGGCCGTCCTCGACGAGCACCTCGGCGCCCTGCCCGTCACGGCCACGGCCTGGACCGCCACCGCCGCGCTGCCCGCGACCCTCGGCAGCACCGCGGACGGCGAGCCGCTCGGGGCCGACGCCGTGCTGTGGGCCGACCCCACCCTCGCGGAGGCCGCCGTCCTCGACGAGGGCACCTGGCCCACCGGACCCGACGAGACCGCCGTCCAGGTCGCCGCCGCCACACTCCTCGGGATCGCCCCGGGTGACGTCGTCACCGTGGCCGGCGACGGCGACGCCACGGCGACCCTCACGGTCACCGGCACCTGGCACCCGGCCGACCCGCTCGCGCCCCGCTGGGCGGGCGACCCGCTCGCCGCCGAGGGCGCGGACGACGACGGCGCGACCGCCGGCCCGTTCGTCGTGACCCCCGCGCGGCTCGCCGACCTGCCGGGCACGCGGTACGCACGCTGGACCCTCGTCCCGGACGTCGCGGCCCTGGCCCCGGACGACGTCGGCCGGCTCCGCCAGGCGCTCGACGCCGCGACCGGAGCGCTGCGCGACGACGACGCCGTCGCCGTCCGCGGGATGTCGGTCTCCGGCGGGCTCGCGAGCCTGCTCAGCACGGCCGAGGGCCGTCTCGGTGGCATCCGCGGGGTGACGACCGCCGCCGTCATGCTCGTCGTCCTGACCGGCCTCATCGCGCTGGCGCAGATGGCCCGCCTGCTCGCCGACGTCCGGCTCCCCGAGACCGTCCTCCTGCGCTCGCGCGGGACCACCGTGCGCCAGCTCACGACGGCGTCGCTCGCCGAGGCCGTCGTCGTCGCGCTGGCCGGGTCGGGGCTGGGCGCGGCCGGCGCGTGGGCCGTGCTCACCACGACCCAGGACGCCGCGCCGCCGGTCCTGGGCGTCGTCCTGACCGGCGTCGTCGCCGCGGTCCTGGCGGCCGGCGTGCTGGCCCAGCGCGCGGCGAGCCACGCGATCGGCGTCGTGCGACGGGGCCGGACCGACGCGGCCGGGCGCGGGCGGCGCGCGGTGCGGGCCGGCGCGGTCGTCGCGGCGCTCGCCGGGGCCGGGCTCGCCTGGTGGCAGCTCGACAGGTACGGCTCCCCCGTCTTCACCGACACCTCGGGCCTCGTCCAGGTGGACCCGCTCGCGGCCGCGGCCGTCGCGCTCGGGCTGCTCACGGTCGCCCTCGGCGCGACGGCGCTCCTGGTCCCGGCGACCGTCGCCGGCGCGGGCGCGGCGCAGCGCCGTCGCGACCTCATGCCGGTCCTCACGCTGCGCGAGCTCGCGCGCCACACGCCCGTGCACGCCGTCACCGTGGTGCTCGTCGTGCTCGCGGCCGGCGCCGCGACGTTCGTCGGGGCCTACGCGGGCACGCTCGACGCGTGGCGCGCCGACGTCGCGCGCGCGGCCACCGGCGCCGACATCGCCATGGAGGTCGCCACCGCGCCGACCGGGGCCCTGCCCCTCGCGACCGCCGCCCTGCGCGACCCGGTGGCCGAGGCCGCGGCGCCCGTGCGCCTGCTGAGCGTGCGCGCCGGAGGGGCGGCCGGTGACCTCGTCGCCGTCGGGCGCGGGCTGCCGCTGGGCGCGGGCCTGGGCCGGTTCACCGACGCGCTGGCCGGCCAGGGCGAGGCCGGTCCGGCGTTGCCCGAGGCCGGCGGCACGCTCCGCCTGACCGCGACGCTCGACGCCGGGCTGCCCGAGAACCCCGCGCTCACGGCGCGGGTCTGGCTCGCCGACGACGGCGGCGAGCTCGTCGCGCTCGACGGTGTCCCCGACGGCTCTCCCGGCGACGGCCACGACGGCGCCACCACCTGGACCGCCCACGTCCCGGCCGGGGCCTGGACGCTCGCGGCGGTGGACCTCACCTACGACGCGATGCCCCCCACGCCCGAGACGCTCGCGGCCGAGGCCTGGCTGAGCGAGCAGACCGACCCGGCCGCCCTGGACGCCTGGCGGCCGCCCGCCGAGCACCCCGTCACGCTGGGCCTGGCCGGGCTCGACGTCGGCGGCACCGACCTGCTCGCGGCCGCCCCGCGCTGGTCCGCGAGCACGTTCACGGGGGCCGAGGGCGTGACGCACGAGACCGCCGGCGCCTCCGTGACGCTCGGCCGCGACGTCGCCACGCCCGCCGTCCGCACGCCCGTGCGCCTGCTGCCGGCGCCGGTCGCCGCGAGCGCGGCCGCGCCGCTGCCGGTCGTCGTCACCGCCGGCTGGCGCGCGGGCTACGACGTCGCCGTCGGCGAGGGGACCACGATGCGCGTGGCCGGTCAGGACACGCAGGTCACGGTCGTGGGAGAGACGGCCGTCGTCCCGGGGTCGTCCGCGGCGCGCGCCCGCACGATCGCCGGCGCAACCGGGCAGGAGGGGGACACCGAGGCGGGCGACGCGGCGGCCCCCGGCGCGCTCGCCGCGCTCGCGGACCTCGCCGCGGTCAACCGGCTCCTGCTGGTCACCCGCGCGGATGTCCCCGCGCCCGACGCCGTCTGGGTGGACGTGGCCGCCGACCCCGGCCTGGTCTCCCAGCAGATCGCGGACGCGGTCGTGACGCAGGGCACCGACGAGGCCCTCCACCCGCTCACGGCGGTCACGACGGCGACGCCGACCCCCGATCGGCTCTCCTCACCGGCGGTCGTCGCGTCGTGGCTGGCGGCCGCGTGCGCGCTCGTCGTCATGGTGCCCGGCGTCGCGTCGACCGCCCTCGCGCTCGCCCTGGCCCGGCGCCGGGAGGCGGCGGTGCTGCGGGCCCTCGGCATCGGGCCGGGCCAGCAGGCCCGCGCGCGGCGCGCCGAGCTCGCGCTCGTCTGCGCGGGGGCCGTGGTGACGGGCGTCGTCGGCGGCCTCGCCGTCGCGTGGCTGACCGCGGGGCACCTGGTCCGCGCCACCGCGCCCGGGCCGGCGGACCTGCCGACGGCGCTGGCCCCGCACGTGCTGGGCACCGCCGGGGCGCTCGCCGCCGCCGTCGTGCTGCTCGCCCTGGTCGTCACCGGGTTCGGGGCCGCCGTCGCCCGGCAGGTGCGGTCCGCGACGCGCGTGGAGGACGAACGATGAGCGCCCCCCGGTTCACGGCTCCCCGCTTCACGGCCGCGCGCCTGGTCCGCCGCCAGCTGGCCGCCGAGCCCGCGACGGGCGCCCTGGTGGCGGCGACGGTCCTCGTCGTGTCGCTCGTCCTCTCGCTGTGGCCGCGCGCCGTCGACGCGCTGCTGGGCGACGACCTCCACGAGCAGGTCACCTCCCTGACTCCGGCTCAGCGGGACGTGACCGGCCGGATCGCCGCGTGGTTCACGTACGAGCCCGGGCCGGGCGCGCCCGGCGACGCCGACCCCAGCCTCGAGGGCGACGAGCTCGACGGGAGCGCGCACCTGGCCGGCTGGCTGGAGCAGCTCGAGGGCAACCGGGCGGCGGCCGGCGACCAGCTCTGGCACGTGCTCGGCCCGCCTGAGGCGGTGGCAACCCGCCCGTCCGACCCGATCGACAAGGGCCCGCGCGCGGCCGGCGTCGTCGCGGAGACCCTCGCCATCCGGACCGACCTGCGCATCGGCGACCGCGTCCGCGTCGTCGAGGGGCGCGCCCCGGCCGCCTACGACACCGGCGGCCTGTACGACGCCGGCTCGCCGCTCGACGTCGTCCGCGACCGGCCGCTCGAGCTCATGGCCAGCGTCGACACCGCGGACCGGATGCGCTGGGCGGTCGGCGAGACCCGCCTGATGACCGGCGTCGTGCCGTTCCGCGTGACGCTCGTCGGGACGTTCGAGGCGGTCGACCCGGACGCCGGGTACTGGTCGCACCTGGAGTCCACGCTCTTCCCGTTCATCGACGAGGACGGCAACGTCGGCACCACGGTCAACGGCACCGCGTACGCGGACCCGAGCGCGCTGCCTGCGCTGGTGCTCGCCGACGGCGTCGCGGTCGACTTCTGGTACCCGACGCTGACCGCGCAGACCGCGACGGCCGACCACGCCGACCTGCTGCGCGAGCTGCGCGCCTTCCTGGCCGAGGCCGGGATGACGAGCGAGCTCACCGCCCGGCTCGAGGACGTGACCGCGCGCCACGCCACGTTCACCGGCCTGCTGCAGGTGCTCGCGGTCGGGCCGATCGGCGTCGCGCTCGCGGTGCTCTGGCTGGCCGCCGTGCTCGCGACGGAGCGCCGCCGCGGCGCGCTCGCCCTGGCAGGGGTCCGCGGCGCGTCGCGGACCGGCGTGCGCGCGGCCTTGGCCGCCCAGGGCCTGGTGGTCGGGGTGCCACCGGCCGCGCTGGGCGCCTGGCTGGCCGCGCTGCTCGTGCCCCGGCCCTCGGCACCGGTCGCCGTGTGGGTGCTCGCGGCGGCCGTCGGGCTCGCCCCGGCGGCCTGCATGGCCGTCGCCGCCGGGCCCGCCATGCGGGCGGCCCGCCCCGCCCGCCCCGACGCCCGACGCGCGGACGGCGCGCACAGCACCGCCGGCCCGTCGGTGTCCGGCGCACTCCGGCGCCGCGCCCGGCTCGGCCTGGAGCTCGCCGTCGTGGGCCTCGCGGCCTTCGCCGTCTGGTCGGCCCGCGGGCGCGGGCTCGGCGGGGACGCGGACGGCGGGACGGACCCGCTGCTCGTCGTCGGGCCGGTGCTGCTCGCCCTGGCGGGCGGCCTGGTCGCGCTGCGCCTGTACCCGCTCCCCCTGCGCGCCCTGACCCGCTGGCTGCACTCCCGACGTCGCCTGCCGCACTTCCTCGGCGCCGCCGAGACGACGCGGTCGGCGCGCGCGGGCCTCGCCGCGGTCGTCGCGCTCGTCCTGGCCGTCGGGGTGGGCACGTTCTCCGGCGTGACGCTGTCGACCGTGGGCTCCGGCGTCGAGCGGACGGCGGCCGCCGCCGTCGGCGCGGACCTCGTGCTCGAGGGCGAGGGCCTGCCCGCGGACGCCGCGGCGCGCGTCGCTGCGCTCGACGGGGTCGCGCACGTCGCCACCGTCGGCAACGCGGGCCGGGCGCCGGGACGGCTGCTCGGCAGCGACGGGCGCGTGGACGTGCTCACCGTCGAGGTCGCCGAGGTCGCGGCCGTGCAGGCCGGCCTGCCCGGCGTCGGCGCGCTGCCCGCCCTCGCGGCCGACGACGGCGCTCTCCCGGCGATCATCGGCGGACGCGACCCCGAGGACGTCGGCGACGGCGGGGAGTCGTTCGTGCGCTGGGGCTCCGACCTGGCCCAGCTCGCGTTCGAGCCCGTCGCGGCGGCCCGGTCCCTCCCCGGCGTCTCCGCCGGCTCGGCGTGGGTGGTCGTGGACGCCGACGCCTGGGCCGCCCGGACGGGCGCGGCGGCGCCGGTCGCCCGGGTGCTCGTCGACCTCGCCCCCGGTGCGGACACCGACGACGTCGCCACCGCGGCCCGGTCCGCCCTGGGTGCGCCCGACGACGCCGCCGACCGGCCCGGCCTCGACGCCGGCCCGCGGATCGCCACGACCAGCACCGACGCCGTCCGTGCCTCCGTCGGCGACCGCGCCCTCGTCCGTGGCCTGACCGTCGGCCTGCTCGCCGCGTCCGGGCTCGTCGCGCTCCTCGCCGTCGTCGTGCTCGGCCTGGCCCTGACCATCCGCGCACCCGAGCGCGGGCGGCTGGTGGCGCTCCTGGCCACCGTCGGCGCACCCCGCGGGACGACGTGGCGCCTGGTGGCCTGGGAGGTGGTGCCGCTCGTCGCGGTCGCGCTGGCGACGGGCACCGGCGTCGGAGCCCTCCTGCCGTGGGTGGTCCTCGACGTCGCCGACCTGCGGCCGTTCACCGGCGGGATCGCCCACCCGCCGATCACCGTCGACGCGGGTGTCCCCCTCGCGGGGGTCGGGCTCGCCGTCGTCATCACCGTGCTGGCCGTCGCGCTCGCCGCGGCCCGCGCCCGGCGCACGCGCACCGTCGTCGTGCTGCGAGAAGGGGAACGACCATGAGCGCTGAGGTCGACGTGGCCACGGCCGGGGGCGCGGCGCCGCCCGAGCGGCCGGACATCGTGTGCGAGGACCTCGTGCGCGTGTTCTCCACCGAGGGCGTGGAGGTCCAGGCGCTCCAGGGGCTCAACCTGCACGTGGCGGCCGGCGACCTCGTCGCCGTCGTCGGGGCGTCCGGGTCGGGCAAGTCGACGCTGCTGACGATCCTGTCCGGGCTCGACCGCCCGACCGCCGGGTCCGCCGTCGTCGCCGGCGTCGACCTGCTCACCATGACGAACGCCCAGCGCACCGCCTACCAGCGCGACGTCGTCGGCTTCGTCTGGCAGCAGACCGGACGCAACCTGCTCCCCTACCTGACCGCCGCCGAGAACGTCGCGCTGCCGCTCGTCGTCGCCCGGCGCACGCGTGGCACCCGGGCCCGTGCGGCGCGGGTCGCCGAGCTGCTCGAGCTCATGGGCGTCGCGGAGGTGCACGACCGCCTGCCGCGCGAGATGTCCGGCGGGCAGCAGCAGCGCGTCGCGATCGCCGCGGCCGTCGCGAACTCCCCGCGCGTGCTCCTCGCGGACGAGCCGACGGGCGAGCTCGACGAAGAGACGTCGGCCGCGGTCTTCGAGGCGATCCGGCACGTCAACCGCGAGGTCGGCGTGACCACCCTCATCGTGACGCACGACCCTGCGGTCGCGGAGCACGTGCGCCGCACGGTGCAGATCCGGGACGGCCGGACGTCCACGGAGGTGCTGCGCCGGTCGACCGTCGACGAGCACGGGCGCGAGCACCTCGTCGCCGAGGAGTTCGCCGTGCTGGACAAGGTGGGCCGGCTGCAGCTGCCGCACGGCTTCGTCGAGGCGCTCGACCTGCGCGACCGCGTCCGGCTCGGGCTCGAGGAGGACCACGTGAGCGTGTGGCCGGACCGGGAGGAGGGGCGATGAGCGCGGCAGCGGCCCTGCGCGGCGAGACCCTCGTGCGGACCTACGGGTCCGGCCGGGGCGCGGTCGAGGCCGTCCGCGGCGTCGACCTCGAGGTCGGCGCCGGGCAGCTCGTGATGATCCGCGGGCGGTCCGGCTCGGGGAAGACGACCCTGCTCAACCTCCTCGGCGGGCTCGAGCGGCCGACGTCGGGCCGGGTCTGGGTGGGCGAGCGCGAGCTCACCGCGATGTCGGAGGACGAGGTGCTCGAGCTGCGCCGCCAGCACCTGGGGTACGTGTTCCAGTCGTTCGGGCTGGTGCCGTCGCTCTCGGCGGCGGAGAACGTCGAGGTGCCCCTGCGGCTGCTCGAGCTGGACCCCCGCGAGCGCGACGCGCGGGTGGCGGAGGCCCTCGAGCTGGTCGGCCTGGCGCGGCACGCCAAGCAGCGCCCCGGCGAGATGTCGGGCGGTCAGCAGCAGCGCGTCGGCATCGCCCGCGCGCTGGTCGCCCAGCCCGCCGTGCTGCTCGCCGACGAGCCGACCGGCCAGCTCGACTCCCGCAACGCGGTGGTCGTCATGGACCTCCTGGCGGACCTGGTCCACACGCGCGGCGTGGCGGCGGTCGTCACGACGCACGACCCGCTCATGGTCGAGCGCGCCGACCGCGTCCTCGACCTGCACTCCGGCCGGCTGCAGGGCTGAGCCCGGGCGCCGCCCGGGCCGGCTCAGGCGGGCAGCAGCCGCACCCCCGCCTCCGCGAGCGCGCGGCAGGGGGCGCCGTCCGGGTCCGCGTCCGTGATCACGCCCGCCACCGCGTCCAGCCCCAGCACCGCGAACGACGACGCCGCACCCACCTTCTCCGCACTGGCCAGCACGTACGTCTCGGCGGCGCGGGCGGCCAGCGCGCGCTTCATCGCCGCCTCGTCGGCGTCGCCGGTGGTCAGGCCGGCCTCCGCGTGCACGCCGGTGACGCCCAGCAGGAACAGGTCGGCGCTCACGGCCGACGCGGCCTCCACGGCCGCCGCGCCGCAGGCGACCACCGAGTGCTTGAACAGCCGCCCGCCGATGACGTACACGTCCACGGTCGGGTGCTCCGCGAGGGCCGCGGCGACCGTCGGGCTGTGGGTGACGACCGTCGCGCGCAGGTCCGCCGGGAGCGCCCGGGTGACGGCGAGCGCCGTCGTGCCGCCGTCGAGCAGGACGGTCATCCCGGGCCGCACGAGGGCCGCCGCGACGCTCGCGACGCGCGCCTTGCCCGCGACCGAGACCTCCTGCCGCGCGGCGTAGCCGACGACGGCCGGCGATGCGGGGAGCGCGCCGCCGTAGACGCGCTGGACGAGCCCGGCGGCCGCGAGGTCGCGCAGGTCGCGGCGCACGGAGTCCTCGGAGACGCCGAGCTCGGCGGCGAGGTCCTTGGCGACGAGGCGCCCGTCGGCGCGCAGCCGCTCCAGGAGCAGCTCGCGGCGGTGGGCGGCGTGCGGCGTGGAGGGTCTCGAGGCGAACGGTTTCACGATTCTCCTTGTTCTTGCACGATTCTGCACGTACGGTACCGCACCATGACCACTCACGACACCCTTCCGACCGTCCCGGCCGCACCCGTCACCGCCGCTCCGGCCGCTCCAGCCGCCGACGCCCCTGCCACTCCCCCCGCGGCCGCCCCCGCGCCGGCGGGCTCCGGCGCCGACCGCCCGCTCCTCGTCCTCATCGCGGGCCCGTACCGCTCGGGTACGGGCGACGACCCGGCCCTCATGGCGGCGAACCTCGCCCGCCTCGAGTCCGCCGCCTGGCCCGTCTTCGAGCGCGGGCACGTGCCGATGATCGGCGAGTGGGTCGCCCTGCCGGTGCTGCGCGGCGCGGGCGCCGTCCGGCCCGGTGGCGAGGCCGACGTCACCGCGCCCCTCGCCGACGCCGTCATGTACCCGACCGCCGAGCGCCTCCTCGCGCACTGCGACGCCGTCCTGCGCCTGCCGGGCGACTCCCGCGGCGCCGACCAGGACGTCGCCCTCGCCCGCGAGCGCGGCCTCCCGGTCTGGACGTCGGTGGAGGAGATCCCCGCCCGCGCGCCCCGGTGACATCAGCGCTGCCCGCCGCCGCCCGCCGAGGTCGAGCTTTTCGCCCGAGGTCGAGCGTCACGACCTTCGACCTCGAGCACAGAGCTCGACCTCGCGAGGGAGGGAGCGGCATCGGTGCGCGATGGGCCCCGGCGCGCGAGACCCGACACGGCCGCGCATCCTTGATCGGTGCCCGACGACGCCCATCGCCCCGCCGCCGCGACCTCACCGTCCTCCGCACCCTCGCCGGCGTCGCCGTCCTCGACGCCCATCACCGGCGATGCGGTCCCACAGCACGACGGGCGTCGCCCCTCCTGGCGCGCCGTCGTGCCCGCCGCGGGCGTCTCGCTGTCGGCGTTCCTGCTGTTCGGCGCCCACGTGCGCCCGCTCGGCTGGGTCGTGCTCGCCGCGTCCCTGGTCGCGGCCTGGCTGCTCGACCGGCCGTCCACCCGCGACGCCGCGCCCAACGTGGGACCCGCGCCCGACAGCACACCCGCCCCCGACGGCGAGCCCGGCCCCGCCCGTGGCGACCACGCCAAGGATCTCCTGCTCATCGGCCTCGGCATCTCGATCGTCAGCACCACCTCGATGGCGGCCGACGTGTCGTGGCCGCGCTTCGTCGCCATCGGCACGGCGCTGGTGCTCGCCGTGACCGTCCCGTTCGTCGTCGACCGCGTGGTCTTCCGGCGTCGGGCCATCCGGTTCCCGTGGCGGGGCGGGCGCGCCTGGCCCCGGGCGGAGCGCGCCTACCTCGTCGCGGTGCCGCTGCTGGGCTGGCTGATCCTGCCCTGGTACTTCATCTCCTCCGGCGCCTACGAGAACTGGCCGCACATCACCGACGGCAGCGAGCTCGCGCGGTTCTTCGTGGGCGTCAACGCGGTGGGCACGTGGGACGAGCTGTTCTTCATCTGCACGTGCTTCGCGCTGCTGCGCCGGCACTTCCCGGTGTGGCTGGCGAACCTGCTGCAGGCGGTCATCTTCACGTCGTTCCTGTGGGAACTCGGCTACCGCGAGTGGGGTCCGCTGCTCACCGCACCGTTCGCGCTGCTCCAGGGCGCGATCTTCGCCCGCACGGGGTCCCTGACGTACGTGCTGATCGTGCACCTGCTGTTCGACGCCGTGGTGTTCCTCGCGATCGTGCACGCCCACAACCCCGACATGTTCGCGATCTTCCTCACCACGCCCGGCCGCTGACGTCCGCGGGCTCCGGCACCCGGGCGTGCGCGAACCCCGCGATGCGCACCGGGCGCAGCGCGTCGGTACGCCCCGCGAGCAGGTGCCCGACGGCGTCGGCGAGGTCTCCCGTGCGCTCGACGGCGAGCCCGACCGCCTCCAGCAGCGCCCGGATCTCGTCGGGCGCGGCCTCGAACCGCCACGGTTCGCCGGACTGCGCGGCGACGGCGGCCACGCCCTGGGCGTACGCCTCGCCGACGTCGTCGCGGTGGGCCGCAGGCAGGACGTGGTCGAGGACCAGCTCGGAGCCCGGCGCGAGCGACGCGACGCCCAGGGCCAGGCCGCGGACGTCGTCGGCGGTCAGGTACATCGAGACGCCGAGGCAGGCGACGAAGGCCGGCTGGGTGGGGTCGAGGCCGGCGTCGAGCAGCGCCGCCGGCCACTCGGGGTCGCGCAGGTCGGCGGCGACGAAGCGCACGGTAGCCGGGACCGCGAGGCCGGCATCAGCGAGCGCGGCGCGCTTCCCCGCGCCCGCCGGGGCCAGGTCCACCTCGAACGCGATCCGGCCCGACGGCGCGGCCACGCGGAGCGCGGACGTGTCCAGCCCGGCGCCGAGCACCACGTACTGGCGTGCCGCCGACGCCGCGAGGAGGTCCTCGGCGACGCGCGAGCGCGCCACCGCCCACAGCCGGGCCGTGGCCAGCACGGGCTCGGCCGGGTACGCGCGCTGGTAGCCGAGGAACCCGGTGCCGGCGTCACCGAGCAGGCGCGCCGCGACGTCGTCGACGAGCAGGTGCGGAGGCTCGTCCACCTCGAGGTGGGCAGCGCGGGCGGCCGCCGCGGCATACGCCGTGGTGCCGAGACGGGGAGCAGAGGCGGGCGAGGGAACGGAGGTCGTCGTCACTCCATTCAACTATCACATTCGCGCCCTGGAATGCATTCCACCATACCACAGAAATGCATTTCTCGCAATCCGCCGAATGCATCATTCTCTGGCGGGGCCCGCCTGTTCAGCCGACCAGGTCGGCCACCTGGACGACACCGAGCTCCACCCCGGGCTCCGGGCCCGCCGGACTCGCCGGCAGCACAGCCCCCAGCACACCCGCCGCCGCGATGGCGAGGGCGACGGCCGCGACGAGCCCCCAAAGGGAGGCCGGCGAGGCGTCCTGCACTGCCCGTGGCACGCGCTCGATCCCCATACCTCGCTGTGTCGCGAGCGGGCCGGATCCTGCACGACCGCCGCGCGATCACCGAGGCGCCCGTGCGACCATCGGGGCATGGCCCTGCCCCCCGAGACTCCCGGCCCGGGTTCCGAGGTCGCCACCCCGACGCCGGACGCCGCGCCCGACGTGACCCGCGTCGTCGACCGTCCCGTGGAGCCGGAGCCGCACCTGACGTCCGTGACCGGCATCCGGATCCTCGACGCGGCACTCGACAAGGCCGTGTCGGTGCCGTCCGCGAGCATCCGCAACCACGTCGACAAGCTGCGCGCGCGCAACCCGCACGCCAGCCCGCAGCAGATCGTCACGCTGCTCGAGCGCGAGTACCTGCTCGCCGTGAGCGCGTCGGGCGGCGCCGTCGGGGCCGCGGCCGCCGCGCCCGCCGTCGGGACGGGCGTGGCCATGACCCTGACCGCCAGCGAGGTCGCGACCTTCTTCGGGGCGTCCGCGGCGTTCGCGCTCGCCGTCGCCGAGGTGCACGGCATCCAGGTGGAGGACGTCGCCCGACGCCGCACGCTCGTCCTCGCCACGGTCCTCGGCGACCAGGGTGCGAGCGTCGTCGGCACCGAGGCCGGGCTGACGAGCATGGGGGGCGCCTGGGCCAAGCAGGTGCTCACGAAGATGCCGTCGTCGACGGTACGCAAGGTCAACGGCGCGCTGGCACGGCGGATGCTCAAGCGGCAGGCCGCCAAGCACGGCGCGCTCGCCTTCGGCCGGCTGGTGCCGTTCGGCGTCGGCGCAGCCATCGGCGTCGCGGGTGCACGCTCGCTGGGCAGGACGGTCGTCGAGGGGGCGCGGCGGGCGTTCGGCCCGCCGCCGCCGTCGTTCCCGGCGACGATCGAGGTGGTCGCCATCGCGAAGGACCTCGAGCGGCTCCCGACGCGCTTCCGGCTGCCGCACCGGCGAGCGCCTCAGTAGCGCCTCAGTAGCGCCTCAGGCCACCTCAGCCGCGCGTCGGGAGTGCGTCACCACCGGTCGTGCACGTGCTCGCGGATCGAGCGGTCGTAGATGTCCTCCAGCGCGGCGAGCTGCGCCTCGGTGAGCGGCTCGAGCGCGGCGGCGGCCGCGTTGGCCCGCGCCTGCTCCGGCCGGCTCGCGCCCGGGATGACGGTGCTCACGCCCGGCTGGTCGATGATCCAGCGCAGGGCGAGCTGCGCCGTCGTCGCGCCGTGCGGCGTGAGACCGGCGACCTCGCGGGCCGCGGCCACCCCCACCTCGAACGGCACGCCCGCGAACGTCTCGCCGACGTCGAACGCCTCGCCGCCGCGGTTGTAGGTGCGGTGGTCGTCGGCGGCGAACTGCGTGTGCTCGTCGTACTTGCCCGAGAGCAGGCCCGAGGCGAGCGGCACGCGCGCGATGATCCCGACGCCCGCCTCCGCGGCCGCGGGCAGCACGCGCTCGAGCGGCTTGCGGCGGAAGACGTTGAGGATGATCTGGATGCTCGCGACGTTCGGGCGCGCGATGGCGGCGAGCGCCTGGTCGACGGTCTCCACGGAGACGCCGTAGGCGGCCATGCGCCCCTCGGCGACCATGCCGTCCAGCCAGTCGTAGGTGCGGTCCGCCTCGATGACCGACGACGGCGGGCAGTGCAGCTGCACCAGGTCGAGGGTCTCGACGCCGAGGTTCTCGCGCGACCGGTCGTTCCAGGCGCGGAAGTTGTCGATGACGTAGTTGCCCGGCTCCTGGGCCATGCGGCGGCCCATCTTCGTGGCGACCACGAGCCCGGCGTCGGGCCGCTCGCGCAGGAGGCGCCCGACCAGGCGCTCGCTGCGGCCGTCGCCGTACACGTCGGCGGTGTCGAGGAACGTCACGCCCTCGTCGACCGCGGTGCGCAGGATCGCCATCGCGTCGTCCTCGGCGACCTCGCCCCAGTCGGCGCCGAGCTGCCAGCAGCCCAGCCCGACCACGCTCACGTCCTTGCCCGTCCGCCCCAGCACACGCGTCTCCATGACCATGACGGTACCCCGCGGGGCAACCGCAGCTCGAATCGATCCGACCCACGCGGGGCCGTCGCCGGAGACGGGGACGGCAGCGGTCGGCCGAATACCCCGGCGCCCGGTGGTGTTGAGATCACATGAGCCGCCGCGCGTCAGCGACGACGCACCTGCCGATCCCCGCCGAGCGCGCGTGGGACCTCGTCACCGACGTCCGCAACCACGCCCGCTGGGTCCCGTTCACGCGCATCGACGCCCCGCACCCGCTCCGCGTCGGCGACCGGTTCTCCGCCGCGACGGGCCCCGCGGGGTCGCTGCACCGCCTCGCGCTCGTGGACCGCATGGAGGTCACCGCGACCACTTCGCCGACGACGGCGCCCCCGGCGCCCGGCCGCGCGGTCTACCGCAAGCTCGGCCCGGTGCTGCTCGGCGGGGCCGAGGTGCTCGTCGAGCCCGCGGGCCCCGACGCCTCCGACGTCACGTGGGTCGAGGACATCCACCTGCGCGGCCTGCCCCGCTGGGCCGTCGCCTGGATCTCGCGGCCGCTGGCCACGCTCATGGTGCGCGGCGCCCTGCGCAAGGTCCGCGCCGAGGTCGCGGCCGGCGTCGGGAACCGGCGGTGAGACGCGCCTCGCTCGCCGGGCTGCTCGCGACGGCCGTCGCCCTCGGGGTCGCCGAGCTCGCCGCCGGCGCCCTGGGCGCGCGCTCGCTCGTCGTGGCGATCGGCGACGCGGTCATCGACCGGACCCCCGGGTGGCTGGAGCGGTTCGCCGTCGCGACGCTCGGCACCGCCGACAAGCCCGTGCTCCTCGTCGGGATCCTCGTGGTGTCCGCGCTGGTCGGCGCGGCGCTGGGCCGCCTCGCCCGGACCCGCCTGGCCCTCGCCTCCGCCGGCCTGGTCGCGTTCGGTGCGCTCGGGGTCGCCGCCGCCCTGACCGACGCGCGGACCGACCCCGCCGCCGCCGTCGCGGTGGCCGGCGTCGGCGCCGTCGCGGGCGTCGCCGCGCTCGTCCTGCTCACCCGGGCGGCCGCGCCCGCCGGGCCGGCCCGCTCGGTCGACACCGACCCGACCCTCTTCGCCCGACGCCGGTTCCTCGCCCTGGCGAGCGCGTCGGCCGCCGTCGGCGTGCTGGGCGCCGCGGGCGGGCGCCTGCTGGCCTCCCCGCGCGTCGAGCGGCTGCGCGAGACGATCGCGCTCCCGCGCCCGACGGCGACCGCCGTCCCCCTCGCGCCGGGGGCGGGTCTCGCCGTCGACGGCCTGACGCCCCTGCGCGTGCCGAACGGCGAGTTCTACCGGATCGACACCGCGCTGCTCGTCCCGGAGGTCGACCCGCAGGACTGGAGCCTGGAGGTCCGCGGCCTGGTGGACCGGCCCTTCACGCTCACCTACGACGAGCTCCTCGAGCTCTCCACGGTCGAGTCGGACGTCACGCTCGCGTGCGTGTCCAACGAGGTCGGCGGGGGTCTGGTCGGCAACGCGCGCTGGCAGGGCGTGCCGTTGCGCGACCTGCTCGAGCGCGCCGGCGTGCAGCCGGCGGCGACGCAGGTCATCGGCCGCTCCGTCGACGGCTTCACCGCGGGTTTCCCGGTCGAGCTGGGCCTGCGCCAGGGGTCCGGGCCGGGCGACGTCGGCGCGCTCGTCGCCGTCGGGATGAACGGTGAGCCGCTGCCGCAGCGGCACGGGTTCCCGGCGCGGCTCGTGGTGCCGGGCCTGTACGGCTACGTGTCCGCGACCAAGTGGCTCAGCGCCATCGAGCTCACGACGTTCGACGAGCGGGGCTACTGGATCCCGCGCGGCTGGTCCCGCGAGGGCCCGGTCAAGACCCAGGCGCGCATCGACGTCCCGCGCCGCGGCACGGTCGCACCGGGGCGGCAGCCGGTCGCCGGCGTCGCCTGGGCGCCGAGCCGCGGCATCGAGCGCGTGGAGGTGCGGGTCGACGACGGCCCGTGGCAGGAGGCGCGGCTCTCGGACTCCCTCGGCGTCGACGCGTGGCGGCAGTGGGTCTGGGAGTGGGACGCGACGCCCGGCGCGCACACGCTCACCGTGCGGGCCACGGACGGCACGGGCGAGGTGCAGACCCCGCGCGTCGCTCCCCCGGCCCCGAACGGCGCCAGCGGCCACCACACCGTCCAGGTCGTCGTGTCCTGACGCCCCCGGACGCCCGGCGGCGCGTCTGCGGAGGATCCGTCGCGCTTTCCGGGACGTATCCTCCGCAGATCGAGGATGCGCGGACGGACGCGCAACGAATCGCCGTCCAGAGGGCCCTGCGCGCAACGGAACGCGCATCGACACGCACCGATGGTCGCGGCGTCGGCCACCCGGCGGCGCATAACCTCGAACAGACCGACCGCACGGCGGCCCGACGGCGCCGCGGCCAGGTCCGACCACACCCCTGGGCCAGACCCCGGCCCACCACCGGAGGCGACTTGTGACCAGCACGCCCACGCCGCACACCCCGCGCACCCCCACCCCGCGCCACTACCTCATGTGCCGCCCGACCTACTTCGACGTCACCTACGAGATCAACCCGTGGATGGACGTCACGAAGCACACGGACAACGCACGGGCCGTGGCCCAGTGGGAGCAGCTGTACGCGGCGTACCTGGAGTGGGGGCACCGGGTGGAGCTCATCGACCCGATCCCCGGGCTGCCGGACATGGTCTACGCCGCCAACGGCGCGATGGTCGTCGACGGCCTGGTCTACTCCGCGAAGTTCCGCTACCCGGAGCGCGCCGCCGAGGGCCCGGCCTACCAGAAGTGGTTCGCCGACCGCGGGTACGTCACGCACACCGCCGCCGAGACCAACGAGGGCGAGGGCGACATCCTCATGGCGGGCGACGTCATCCTCGGCGGCTCGGGCTTCCGCACCGACCCGGCCGCGCACCGCGAGCTCGCCGAGCTGACCGGCCACGAGGTCGTCACGCTCGAGCTCGTCGACCCGCGCTGGTACCACCTCGACACCGCGCTCACGGCGCTGAACGGCACGCCCGACCAGCCGCTCATCGCGTACTTCCCCGGGGCGTTCTCGCCCGCGTCGCAGGCCGTGCTGCGCGAGCGCTTCCCCGACGCGATCATCGCCACCGAGCGCGACGCCCTCGTGCTCGGCCTCAACTCGGTCTCCGACGGCTACCACGTGGTGCACTCCCCTGCGGCCGTCGACTTCCCCGCCCAGCTGCGCGAGCACGGCTTCTCCCCGGTCGGCATCGACACGTCCGAGCTGCTCAAGGGCGGCGGCGGCGCGAAGTGCTGCACGCTCGAGATCCGTCCGGCGCCCGAGGACTGACCCATGGACCCGCGCGACCTGCTCACCGACGACGACGCCCCGGTCACCCTCCCGGGCGGCGAGCCGGAGCCCGGCGCGCACCTGGCGGGCAACTACCACCCGCTGCCGGTCCGCATCGCGAGCGGCGAGGGCGCGTGGGTCCGTGACGTCGCGGGCACCCGGTACCTGGACTTCCTCGCGGGCTACTCCGCGCTGAACTTCGGCCACCGGCACCCGGCGCTCATCGCCGCCGCGCACGCCCAGCTCGACCGGCTGACCCTCACCTCGCGCGCGTTCCTGCACGACCAGCTCGGCGAGTTCGCCGACCGCCTCGCCGGCCTGGTCGGCCCGCTGCTCGCGCCGTCCGCGGGCGGCGAGCCGACGCTCGTCCTGCCCATGAACACCGGCGCGGAGGCCGTCGAGACGGCCGTCAAGACCGTCCGCAAGTGGGGCTACGACGTGCGCGGCGTGCCCGAGGGCGCGGCCACGATCGTCGTCGCGGCGGGCAACTTCCACGGCCGCACCACCACGGTGATCTCCTTCTCCACCGACGACGACGCGCGGCGCGGCTTCGGCCCCTACACGCCCGGGTTCCGCGTGGTCCCGTACGGCGACGCGGCCGCCGTCGCGGCGGCGATCGACGACACCACCGTCGCCGTGCTGCTCGAGCCGATCCAGGGCGAGGCGGGCGTCGTCGTGCCGCCCGCGGACTACCTGCCGACCGTGCGCGCGACCTGCGACGCCGCCGGCATCCTGCTGGTCGCCGACGAGATCCAGTCGGGCCTCGGGCGCACGGGCACGACGCTCGCGTGCGAGGTCGTCGGCGTGCGCCCGGACCTCGTGACCCTCGGCAAGGCCCTCGGCGGCGGGATCGTGCCGGTGAGCGCCGTCGTCGGGCGCGGGGACGTGCTCGGGGTGCTCACGCCCGGGACGCACGGCTCGACGTTCGGCGGGAACCCGCTCGCGACGGCCGTCGGGATCGCCGTGCTGGAGCTCCTCGCCACGGGCGAGATGCAGGCCCGGGCCGCGGTGCTCGGCGCGCACCTGCACGAGCGCCTCGCCGCGCTGGTCCAGGCCGGGCTCGCGGAGGCGACGCGCGGCGTCGGCCTCTGGGCGGGCGTCGACGTCCCGCCGGCGCTCGGGACGGGCCGCGACCTGGCCGAGCGGCTGCTCGCGCGGCGCGTCCTGGTCAAGGACACGCACGGGCACACCGTGCGGCTCTCGCCGCCGATCGTCATCGCCGCGGACGACCTCGACTGGGCGCTGGACCAGCTGACGGACGCCCTGCACTGACCTGCCGCTACGGCACCATCCAGGCGAGCGGGCCGGTCTGCAGCAGGACCAGGCCGGTGACGAGCACCAGCAGCCCGATGCTCCATGGCAGCAGCGTGCGGAACAGCGTCGGCTCGCTGCCCGGCTGCCCGACGGCGGCCGCGGCCACCGCGAGGTTCTGCAGCGACAGCATCTTGCCCAGCACGCCCGCCGACGAGTTCGCCGACGCCATGAGCACCGGCGACAGGCCCGTCTCCTGCGCGGCGGTCACCTGGAGCTGCCCGAACAGCGCGTTCGAGGACGTGTCCGACCCCGTGAGCGCGACGCCGATCCAGCCGATGAGCGGCGACAGCGCCGCGAAGGCCGCGCCGGTCGAGGCGAGCGCGGCGCCGAGCGTCGTCGTCTGGCCGGACAGGTTCATCACGAACGACAGCGCGAGCACCGCGGTCACCGTGACGATCGTCAGCCGCAGCTGGCCGAGCGTCTCGCGGTAGATCCGCAGGCCACGCCGCGGGCCGACCCGGTACATGGCCATCGTCGCGATCCCCGCCAGCAGGAGCAGCGTGCCGGTCGCCTTGAGGTGGTCGAGCGTGAAGGTCTGCGCGCCCACCGGCTCGCCCTCCGGCGTGACGACGTCGAGCCCGGGCCAGCCGAAGGTGACCCGGCCGACGTCGGACAGCCAGGCCTTCACCGCGGGCACCTGCGCGACCGAGAAGATCGCCATGATGACGAGGTAGGGCGCGACGGCGAACCACATCTGGCGCGCGGCGGGCCGCTCGACGGCGGCCGGCGCCGCCTCCCCCTCGCGCGCGACGCCCACGACCTCCGCCGGCCGCCACACCCGCAGCATCGCGAGCACCGCGACCACCGTCGCGACGGCCGCGACGACGTCGGTCAGCTCGACCGCCAGGTAGTTCGCCGTGACGAACTTGGCCAGGCCGAACACGAGCCCCGCGACCAGGGCGACCGGCCAGGTCTGCCGCACCCCGCGACGCCCGTCGACCATCAGCACCAGCAGCAGCGGGACGAGGAGCGCGATGAACGGGGTCTGGCGGCCCGCCATCGCCGACAGGTCGTCCAGCGGCAGGCCCGTCACGCCCGCGAGCGCGATGATCGGTGCCGCCATCGCGCCGAACGCGACCGGCGCCGTGTTCGCGAGCAGCGAGACGAGCGCGGACGTCATCGGCTTCATGCCGGCCGCCATGAGCATCGCCGCCGAGATCGCCACCGGCGCCCCGTACCCGGCGAGCGCCTCCAGCAGCGAGCCGAAGCAGAACGCGACCAGGATCGCCAGGATCCGCAGGTCGTCGGACACCGAGCGGATCGACCGGCCGAGCACGTCGAACCACGGCGTGTCCACGGTCACCCGGTACAGCCACAGCGCGTTGACCAGGATCCACAGGATCGGGAACAGCCCGTAGAACCCGCCCTCGGCGGCCGCGCTCAGCGCCTGCCCGGCAGGCATCCCCCACCCGACGACGGCGAGCACCAGCGCGGCGGCCAGGCTCACCAGGGCCGCGCGGTGCGCCTTCATCCGCACGACGCCGAGGAGCACGAAGAGGAGCAGCAGCGGGACGGCCGCGCACAGGGCCGAGACGAGCAGCGAGTCCGCGACGGGGTCGACGTCCTGCACGAACACGCGAGCCTCCATGATCGGCCGACGGGCGCCTGCGATTCTGCCGACCCCGAGGATGGCGCGACTGGGACCTTCCGCGCACCGGTCGTCCACCTCCGGCGTCGGGCATGCTTGGGTCCGTGCTTCCCGGTGCACCGGACCTGGACCCCATCGACGCCGCCATCCTGCGCGAGCTCGGGCGCGACGCGCGGGCGAGCTTCGCGCGCATCGGCGCCGTCGTGAACCTCTCGGCGCCCGCCGTGAAGCGGCGCGTGGACCGCCTCAAGCGGCGCGGCGTCGTCGACGGCTTCACGGTGCGCCTGGACCCCGGTGCGACCGGGTGGGGCACCGAGGCGCACGTCGAGGTCTACGCCGCGGGCTCCACGCGGCCGGCCGTGATGAAGGAGGCCTTCGAGCAGTACCCGGAGATCGTCGCGGCCAGCACGGTCACCGGGGACGCCGACGCCGTCGTGCACGTGCGGGCGCGCGACATGACGCACCTCGAGGAGATCGTCGAGCGGCTCAACGCCGAGCCGTTCGTCGTGCGGACGCGGTCGAGCGTCGTGCTGACACCGCTCGTGCGCCGGCCGGACGTGCCCGTGCAGCCGTGAGCGCCTGAGCGACCGCCGCTCGACCCGGGCTCAGTCCGCCGCGCCGCCGCCCCACTCCTCGTCGCGCACCTTGGTCGTGACGACCATCACCGGGCAGGACGCGTGGTGCAGCACCGCCTGGCTCGTCGAGCCCAGCAGCAGCCCCGCGAAGCCGCCCCGGCCGCGGGACCCCACGACGACCAGGTCGACGGCGGTGGAGAACTCCGTGAGGAGCTGTGCAGCCGTCCCGTCCAGGACGTGCCGGCGCACCTGCAGGTCCGGGTGCTCCACGAGCGCGCGGTCCACCACCACGTCCAGGCCGGCGCCGACGTCGTGCAGCACGGCCTCGTGGTCGGCGGCGCTCGGCTGCCACGCGAGGTAGCTCGTGGTCGTCCCGATGGGGACCGCCGCGAGGGCGGTGAGCTCCGCCTGCCACGCCTCGGCCTCCACGATGGCCCGGCCCAGCGCGACCTCCGCCGCCTCCGAGCCGTCGACCCCGACGACGATCCGGCGCACCGGCAGCGCCCCGGCCGAGGCGTCGTCGTCGACGTCGGCCGCCGCGGCGTCCGCGCCCGTGCGGTCGTGCCGGCGATAGGGCACGACGACCGTCGGGCAGTGCGCGTGGGCCGGCAGCGCCGACGACACGGTGCCGAGCAGGCGCTCCGCGAACCCGCCCCGGCCGCGGGTCCCCACGACCACCAACGCTGCCTCGCGGGAGAGCTCGACCAGGACGGCTGCCGCGTCGCCCGTCGCCACGACCGAGGTGGCACGCAGGCCGAGCGGGCCGACCCGCTCGAGCGCCTCGTCCAGCACGGCGCGCGCGCCCTCCGCGATCGCCGAGTCGTCGAGCGCGGCGTACCCGCCGTCGAGCGCCGCCGCCGTGAACGACGGGATGGAGTACGCGCACACGAGGTGCAGGCCCATGCCGTGGACCTTGGCGTACGCGCCCGCCCAGTCGAGAGCGGCCAGGCTCGGGGGGGATCCGTCGACTCCGACCAGGACTACGTCGTGGTGCGTCATCGCTCCTCCATCGGCTCGCGGACGATCACCAGTCTGCCCCTTCGCGCGTCTCCCGGAGCAGTCCCCGCGCCGGGAGATCGCTCAGGCCACCGACTCCAGGTACTGGTGCCACGACGGATGGGGGCGCACGGTCGCGGCCAGCAGCGCCGACCCTCCGCGGGGCGCCGTCGGCGTCACGAGGAGCTGCCACCCGAGCTCGGACAGCAGCCGGTCCGCCTTGTGGTGGTTGCACCGGGCGCACGCCGCGACGACGTTCGTCCACTCGTGCGGACCGCCGCGCGACCGGGGGTGGATGTGGTCCACCGTGTCCGCCTGCCCCGCGCAGTACCCGCAGCGGAAGCCGTCCCGCTGCAGCACGGTCCGCCGCGTCGGGGGCACCGACGCCCGGAACGGGACGTGCACGTACCGCGTCAGGCAGAGCACCTGCGGCACGGGCAGGGCGAGGGCCGCCGAGTGGAGGTAGCGGCCGTCGGACTCGAGGACCACGGCCTTCCCGCTCAGGATCAGGCTCACGGCCCGGTGCAGGGTCACGATGCACAACGGCTCGCGACTGGCGTTGAGAAGGAGCGACCGGCGTGGGGTCGCGGGATGGTGGTCCTCCGTGGACTGGCTGTCCACCTGGAGGGCCGGGACGTACGTGGATCGCACGGCATGCCTCCCGTCCTGTCGGACCCGGCTGGCTGCAGGGTCCCGTGACGCAAGGTCAGAGTACGCGAGGCTCCTGGGAGCGCCCACGGATATCGGGCGGCGGGGCGGCATCCGGCGGACCACGCGCGGGAGGCGCCCCGGTGGCGACCGGAGATGCGCGAAGGCCCGCGGACACGTGGTCCGCGGGCCTTCGTCGCGACGGCGTCGTCAGCTCAGCCGGTGACCCGAACGAAGATCGGGTTGGACTGCCAGATCCCGCGGAACTGGATCGTCTTGCCGGGGCGCGGGGCGTCGATCTGGAGCCCGTCGCCCGCGTAGATGCCCACGTGACCGGGCGAGACGATGATGTCGCCCGGCTGCGGCTCGGTGACCCGCGTGCCGACGTCGTAGTAGGCGCCGGAGCTGCGCGGCAGGGAGATGCCGAGCTGGCCGTAGACGTAGGACACGAAGCCGGAGCAGTCGAAGCCGTCGGGCGAGGCGCCGCCGGCGACGTACGGGACGCCGACGTAGCGGGCCGCGATCTCGAGGACCGCGTTACCGGCCACCGACTGCGGGATGGCGTTGTTCACCGGGCGAGCGGCGGCGCGCGACGCGGCGGTGGACCGCTGCACCACGGGCTCGGGCTTCGGGTTGGCGGTGACGGTGATGTCGGGGGCGTCGAAGCCCCAGGCCACGGCCTCGGTGGGGACCTGCACCACCGGCGAGGTGGCGAGGGCGGCGCGCGCCTGCTCGGTGAGCGCGGCGACGTCGACGGGGGGAAGGGCGTTGGCGGGGCCCTCAGCGGGCGCGGCCGACGTCGGGATCGCCATCGTGGTGATGGCCAGACCGCTGGTCACGGCGACGGCGGCGGAGCGCCGGCCGACGTTGGCCATCCCAGTCGCGGCAGCGGCTGCGATGTCGTCCAGCGGTGTGAGCGGCCGACACGCTGCGCGGTGCCTGGCTCGGTTGGAGTCCGTCACGCGTACCTCTCCGATGCCTGCGAGGTGAGCTGTCGGGTTCGGGTGGGAGATCACCCGGTCCTGGTCGCTTGCGCTCCCGGGACTTCACCCCAAGGGCATCGGAGGCCGATGCCCGGATTGGTTCCCCCGCTCCTGCCATGCGTGTCGAACGGACCTGCGGGTGGTGGCAGGACTCGGCATCCACCCGAGGGCTCCGAAGAGGAGGGTTCCCCGAAGCGCTTCGCACAGTACCGGAGGCGTTCGGCGAATGTCACGCTCCGGTCACGGTGACGCGGCGCACATGTCACGACACGCCCGCCCACGGGGGCCGGAGCCGAGGGCGCGCCAGGACCTCCAGGGCCTTTGGTCCCAGGCCGACGGGGGCTCGCCCCCGCCTCCGTCACGCCCCGGCGTCCGCCACGAAGACGTGCCGCGCGATCTCCTCGGGCAGATCGATGACCTCGGCGGAACCCACGCCCGCGACGGTCACGTGCGCCGCCGACGGGCGCACCACGACCGCGGCGTCGGGCAGCACGCCCGCCGCGCGCAGCTCGCCGAGCAGGTCCGCGTCGACCTGCACGGGCTCGCCCAGCCGCGCCACGACGGCGGTCGCCTCGCCCACGCCGTCGAGCGAGCGGGCGAACGCGCTGAGGGAGACCACGCCGTCGAGGAAGGCGTTGGCGGGCTCGTGCTCGCCGAGCTCGTCCAGGCCCGGGATCGGGTTGCCGTACGGCGAGCGCTGAGGGTGGTCCAGGAGCTCCAGCAGCCGCTGCTCGACCCGCTCGCTCATCACGTGCTCCCAGCGGCACGCCTCGTCGTGCACGAGCGACCACTCGAGCCCGATGACGTCCGTGAGCAGCCGCTCGGCCAGCCGGTGCTTGCGCATGACGCGCGTGGCCTTGGCCAGGCCGTCGTCGGTGAGCTCGAGGTGGCGGTCGCCGCTGACGACGACCAGGCCGTCGCGCTCCATGCGCGCCACCGTCTGCGAGACCGTCGGGCCGGAGTGGCCCAGGCGCTCGGCGATGCGCGCCCGCAGCGGGACGATGCCCTCCTCGACCAGCTCGTAGACGGTCTTCAGGTACATCTCGGTGGTGTCGATCAGGTCGCCGCTCACGCCCCAAGGTTACGGTGCCGCGGCCCGCCGCCCCGGGACGCGGGCCCGCTGGACGTCCCGCGGGCCCGGGCGGCCCCGCGCCTAGAGTTGGCGCATGATCGACACGACGACCATCGAGATCCCCGCCGACCTGCTCCCCCGCGACGGTCGCTTCGGGTCCGGGCCGTCGAAGATCCGGCCCGAGCAGGTCGAGGCGCTGGCCGCCGCCGGTCGCACGCTCCTCGGCACGTCGCACCGCCAGGCGCCCGTGCGCGCCGTCGTGCGCCGCCTGCGCGAGGGCCTGGCCGAGCTCTTCGCGCTGCCGGAGGGGTACGAGGTGGTCCTCGGCAACGGCGGCTCGACGGCCTTCTGGGACCTCGCCACCTTCAGCCTGGTCCGCGACCGCGCTCAGCTGTGCACCTACGGCGAGTTCGGCACGTCGTTCGCCACCGCGGTGCGCCGCGCGCCGTTCCTGGCCGAGCCCGACGTGCGCACGGCCGACGTCGGCTCGCGCGTGCTCCCGGCCGCGGCGCCGGGGATCGACACCTACTGCTGGCCGCACAACGAGACCTCGACGGGCGTCGTCGCGCCCGTGCGGCGGCCCGAGGGGGCCGACGCCGACGCGCTGGTGCTCGTGGACGCGACGTCGGGCGCGGGCGGCCTCGCGGTCGACGTGCGGGAGACGGACGTCTATTACTTCGCCCCGCAGAAGTCGTTCGCGTCCGACGGCGGCCTGTGGCTCGCCCTGGCCTCGCCGGCCGCCGTGGCGCGGGCCGAGGCGCTCGAGGCCGACGGTCGCTGGGTGCCGCGGTTCCTGTCCTTCGCGACCGCCCTGACGAACTCCCGCCTCGACCAGACGCTGAACACCCCGGCGCTGGCCACCCTGCTGCTCATGGTCGAGCAGGTCGAGTGGATGCTCGCGAACGGCGGCCTCGCGTGGACCGCCGCCCGCACGGCCGAGTCCGCCGCGCACCTGTACGGCTGGGCCGAGGCGCGCGACTGGGCCACCCCGTTCGTGGCGGACCCCGACGCGCGCAGCTCCGTCGTCGGCACCATCGACCTCGACCCGTCGATCGACCACGCGGTCGTGTGCCAGGTGCTGCGCCGGCACGGCGTCGTCGACGTCGAGCCGTACCGTCGCCTGGGCCGCAACCAGATCCGGGTGGCCATGTTCCCCGCGGTCGACCCGGCCGACGTCCAGGCCCTGACCGCGTGCGTCGACCACGTGGTCGAGCGCCTGCGATGACGGCCGCCGGTCCGACGACCGACCGCACCCGCCGCCCCCGCGCGTTCCAGCGCGACCGGCTGACCCTCACGCTCGACGGCGCCTTCGTCACCTGGGGCTGGTTCCTCTACGCGTTCACGCCGACGGTGCCGCTCATCGCCGGCGAGCAGGGCATCTCGTTCGCGCTGGCCGGCCTGCACGGGACGGCGATGGCGGTCGGCTCCGTGGTGAGCGGGTTCGTGACGCCGTGGGTCTCGCGCCGGTTCGGGCGCCGGGTGCAGTTCCTCGCGGGCACCGTGGCGATCCTGGCCGGCGTCGTCGCGCTCGTCACCGGGACCGCGCTCGTCGCCACCCTGCCCGCCTGCTTCCTGCTGTCGCTCGGCGGCAACCTGACGATCACCGCGGCGCAGCCGGCGCTCGTCGTGCACCACGGCGCGGGCGGGCCGTCGGCGGTGACGGAGGCGAACGGGATCGGGTCCGGCGTCGGGCTGCTCGCACCGCTCGCGGTGGGCCTGACGGTCGCCGTCGGCTGGGGCTGGCGGCCGGCGGTCGCGGCGACCGTCCTGTTCGCGGTGGGCGTCGCGGTCGCGGTGGCGACCCTGCGCGACGAGCCCGCCCTCTCCCGCCCGGCCCCCGTCGCGCACGCCGACCGGCCGGCCGACGTGCGCTTCCCCCCGGAGCTGTGGTTCTTCTGGGCGTCGATGGTCTGCGGCTCGGCGATCGAGTTCTCGACCACCTTCTGGGCGGCGGACCTCCTGGCCGTGCGCACGGGCGCGTCCGCGTCGCTGGCCACGGCCGCCGTCTCCGGGCTCATCGGCGGCATGACGGCGGCGCGCTTCGTGCTCGGCCCCCTGGCGGCCCACAAGGCACCCGAGAAGCTGCTCATGCTGAGCTACGCCGTCGCGCTGCTCGGCTGGGCGGGATTCTGGACGGCGACGTCGCCCGCCCTCGCCGTCGCGGGCCTGGTGGTCGCCGGTCTGGGCTACGGCGCGATGTACCCGATGTCCGTGTCGCTCGTGCTGCGGGCCGCGGGCGGGCGGCCGGACAAGGCGCAGGGCATCGCGTCGCTCGGCGTCGGGCTCGCCACGGGCGTGGCGCCGTTCGCCCTCGGGGCGATCGCCGACCAGATCGGCACGCACCGCGCGTTCGTCGTCGTGGCCGGGCTGATCGTGCTCGGCGGCTGCTCGGTGACGCTCGGCCTGCGCGCGGTCCGGCGGCGCGTGGCCGCCGAGCGCACCCTCAGGCTGCCGTGACGCGGTTCGCGGCGTCCTGCTGGCGCATCGCCTCCGCGGCCTCCTCGCGCGCCACGTCGTCGGGCCAGCGGACCTCCAGGTGCGGCCGGCTGAGGAGCCGGTAGCGGACCTCCAGGTCCCAGTTCCGGATCGCCCAGATGCCCGCGGCCGCGGCCACCACGAGGGCGCTGATCGCGCCGACGCCGATCGACCAGCGGGCGCCGTAGGTCTCGGCGACCCAGCCCACCACCGGCGACCCGATGGGCGTCGCGCCGAGGAAGACGATCAGGTACAGCGACATCACGCGGCCGCGCATGTGCGGCGCCGTCGACATCTGGATCGTCGCGTTGGCCGCCGTGAGCATCGTCAGGGAGGCGAACCCGACCGGGATGGTGGCGAGCGCGTAGAGCTCGTAGGTCGGCATGAGCGCCATCACGCCGGCGAAGACGCCGAAGGCCAGCGCGGACCCGATGACGAGCCGCACCCGCGGGCGCTCGCGGCGCGCCGCCATCAGCGCGCCCGTGAGCGAGCCGATGGCGAGGATCGAGCCGAGGATGCCGTACTCCCCCGCGCCCTTGCCGAACTCCGTGCGGGCCATCACGGCGCTGGTCAGCTGGAAGTTCAGGCCGAACGTGCTGACGACGCCGACCACCACCATCACCACGATGATGTCCGTGCGGCCGCGCACGTAGCGCAGCCCCTCGCGGAACTGGCCCTTGCCTCGCTGGGAGCGCTCGACGGGCAGGAAGTCGCGGGCGCGCATCGCGACGAGCGCGAGGATCGTCGCGGCGAAGCTCACCGCGTTGATCATGAACACCCAGCCGGTGCCGACCCAGGCGATGAGCAGGCCGGCGAGGCCGGGGCCGACCATCCGGGCGGCGTTGAACGAGGCGCTGTTGAGGCCGACGGCGTTGGACAGCTTGTCCGGCGGGACCATGTTCGCCACGAAGACCTGCCGAGCGGGCGCGTCGATCGCCGAGACGCACCCGAGCAGGCCGGCGAACACGTACACGTGCCACAGCTGCGCGTGCCCGACCAGCACGAGCAGGCCCAGGCCGCCCGCGAGGACGCCCATCGCCGTCTGCGTGCCGATGAGGAGCTTGCGCCGGTCGACCCGGTCGGCGAGGACGCCCGCCCAGGCGGACAGGAACAGCGCGGGGCCGAACTGGAGCGCCGTCGTGACGCCGACGGCGATGCCGGAGTCGTCCGACAGGACCGTGAGCACGAGCCAGTCCTGGGCGACCCGCTGCATCCAGGTGCCGATGTTCGCGACGAGCGCGCCCGCGAACCACAGTCGGTAGTTGCGGAAGGCGAGGGAGGCGAAGGTGTTCCTCACTGGGCGGCCAACCTCCGCAGCAGCGTGGCGGCCTCGGCGAGCACCGCACGCTCGTCGGGGGTGTAGCTCGCCAGGCGGGCGCCGAGCCACTCGTTGCGGCGGCGACGGGTCTCGTGCACCTCGACCGCACCGGCGTCCGTGATGGACACGACGACCTGGCGCCCGTCGGTCGGGTGCTCGGCACGCTGGACCAGCCCGGCCGCCACGAGGGCGTTCACCAGTCGGGTCATGTGCGGGGGCTGGACGTGCTGGTCCTCGGCGAGCGCGGTGGGCGACATCGGGCCGCGGTTGGTGAGCGCCGCGAGCACGGCGTACTGGCCGTCGGTGATCTCGTCCGACGAGCGCTCCTGGCGGATGCGCCGGACGGCGCGCGTGGCGGCCACGCGCACGTCGTCCGCGAGGTCGGTCAGGTCGGGCACCTCGGGGGCGGCGAGGGCGACGGGCGCTGCGGGGTCGGGCTGGGCGGGCATGTTCTTATCATCGGTCATTACCCTGGGTAACTAAAATGGATTCCGGGTGATTCCCGCCACGTCCGACCTCCTCACCGCCGCGCGCCGACCTCGCCCGCGCCGACCTCACCCCGCGCCGACCTCGCCCCGCGCCGACCCCCACGAGCAACGGGTCCAGATGCGAACGACTGTTGTTCGCGTGGAGGACGGTTGTTCGTCGGGCGCGCCGTTGCTCGCGCGCACTCGGGGCACCACAGGCGGGCACCACGGGCAGGCACCCCAGGCGGGCGCGCCAGGCGGGCATCGTCCGCGGACGCGCGACGGCCCCCCGAGCCGGAGCTCGAGGGGCCGTCGCGGTCGCCGGGTGGAACGCGCGCAGCGTCAGACGCCGAGCAGCTCCTTGATCGGGGTCATCGCGAAGTAGATGACGAACAGGCCCGCGCACACCCACAGGAGCGGGTGGACCTGGCGCACCTTGCCGACCGCCACCTTGAGGATCACGTAGGCCACGAAGCCCGCGCCGATGCCGACGGTGATCGAGTAGGTGAACGGCATGAGCACGATGGCGAGGAACGCGGGGATCGCGACCTCCATGTTCCGCCAGTCGATGCCGGAGATCTGCATCATCATGAGGAAGCCGACGACCACGAGGGCCGGCGTGGCGGCCTCGTAGGGCACCATCGCGACGAGCGGCGAGAGCAGCGTCGCGAGCAGGAACGCGGCACCGGTCACGACCGACGCGAGACCCGTGCGGGCGCCGTCGCCGACACCCGCCGCGGACTCGATGTAGCTCGTGTTGGACGAGACGGACGCGGCGCCACCGGCGGCCGCGGCGATCGAGTCGACGATCAGGATCTGCTTGGTGCGCGGCGGGTTGCCGTCCTCGTCGAGCAGGTCGGCCTCGCCGCCGATGGCGACCATCGTGCCCATCGTGTCGAAGAAGTCGGCCAGCATGACCGAGAAGACGAGCAGCGCCACGGCGAGCAGGCCGAGCTTCTCGATCGAGCCGAACAGCGAGAAATTGCCGATGAGCGAGAAGTCCGGCACGTCGGCGACCTTGTCGGGCATCTCGGGGACCACGAGGCCCCAGCCGGTCGCGTTGTCGGCCGTCTTGCCGCCGAGGTCCGCGACGGCCTCGATGACCACCGCGAGGATCGTCGAGGCGACGATGCCGATGAGGATGGCGCCACGCACCTTGCGCACGTACAGCACGATCGTCAGGAACAGGCCGACGACGAAGACGAGCATCGGCCAGCCGTCGAGCGAGCCGTTCACGCCGAAGGCGAGCACCGGGTTGCCCGGGCGCACGATGCCGGAGTCCACCAGGCCGATGAGCGCGATGAAGAGGCCGATGCCGACGCCGATCGCCGTCTTCAGCTCCTTCGGCACCGCCTTGAACACGGCCTCCCGGAAGCCCGTGAGCACGAGCACGAGGATGATCAGACCCTCGAGCACGATGATGCCCATCGCGTCGGGCCAGCTCATGCCGTCGAGGCTCGCGACGGAGAAGGTCAGGAAGGCGTTGAGCCCGAGGCCTGCGGCGATCGCCAGCGGGAACTTCGCGACGATGCCCATCGTGATGCTCAGGATGCCCGCCACCAGGGCCGTCACCGCGGCGATCTTGGTGACGTCGCCGCCGGCCAGGAACTCACCCGTGCCGTCGGGGATGGTGGTGAGGATGAGAGGGTTGAGCACCACGATGTAGCTCATCGCGAAGAAGGTCACCAGACCGCCACGGACCTCGGTCCAGACGGTGGAGCCTCTCTCGGTGATCTTGAAGTACTTGTCGATCGCGCTGAGGGCGCGCGGGGCATCGGCCTTCTCGGCCGTGGAGGGGGTGGTCTGCGCCATGGCGCGCATAGTGGCAGATGCCGCGGGAGCGAATCCTCCCGTTCCGCGACGCGTGTCGCCAGTTCTGCACGACGTCACCCTCCTGGCCTACACCGGCGCCGTCCTCATGATCACCCTGTGGCCCTCGCCGCCCGACGTGGGCTCGAGCCCGGTGGTCGAGCGCCTCCTCGCGTGGGTGCACGACGCCGGCGTTCCCGAGGGCTTCGACCTCGCCGCCCTCGAGCTCACCGCGAACGTCGCCATGTTCGTGCCGCTCGGCCTGCTGCTCGCCTCGTCGGCGCGGGTGCGCGCGCCCTGGCTCGCCGTCGCCGCGGGCCTCGCCCTCTCGGCCACCGTCGAGACGGTCCAGATCGTCCTGCCGGGACGCGTCCCCACGGCGCAGGACGTCGTCGCGAACACCGCCGGGGCGGCCCTGGGGGCGTCGGTCGTCGTCGCGCACCGCGCCCTGCGGCGCCGTCGGGCCCGACGCGCGGGGACAGCGGAGACCGCCGTCGCCGCCGGCTCGGCGGCTGCCGTCACCCCTTCGGGCGACTGACCTCACCCGCCCGATCCCTCATGACGCGCGGCTGTCCGGCCGACTCAAGTGACGTGGACGTCACCGCTCCCCTGCCCGGCCCGGCCGCCGACCCGGCCGTCTGGCGCGACACCCTGTCGCCCGAGCTGCGCACGCTCACCGAGATCACCCTGGCGCACGCGCTCGAGGCCGTCGTGGACACCGGCAGCCCGATGCGGCCGTTCGCGGTGACCGAGGACGGGACCGGGCGCACGCTCGTCCGCTTCGACGGCGAGCCCGGGGCCGCGACCGACCGGGCGCGCGAGCACGCCCGCGCGTCGGCGGGTCCGCGGGCCGCGGTGGCCTGGGACGGCTGGCTGACGGTCGGCGGCATCCGGCAGGACGCCGTCGTCGTGCAGGCCTCCGAGCGCGGACGCCCGGGTGTCGTGGTGGCGCACCGCTACCGGGACACCCTCGAGGGCACGGTCGTCGTCGGCAAGCCGGTGCTCGTCGGACCGGGCGACGCGGTCCTCTGACGCCCGACGCGCGGTCCGCGCACCCCGCCCGGCTAGGCTGCGGCGCGTGAGCACCCCGCCCGACGCCGGACGCCCCGGCGACGCCCTCGGCGGCCTCCTGGCGCCGAGCACCCTGCGCCCGGTCGAGCTCGACCTGCGGACCGTCTTCTGGACGATCACGGGCGGCTTCGCGGTGGCGCTCGTCGTGCTCGCCGTCGTGGGCCTGGTGTCCTCGGTCGAGGGCCGCACGGTCGCGATCTGCGCCGCCGGGGTGGGCCTGGGCTTCCTCGCGCAGGGCTGGGTTCGGTGGCGCGAGTCGTCGCTGCGGCGGCGCGGCGCCACGGCCACCGACGACGGCGCCCCGGGTGGCGTCGGAGGCACCCCCGGCGACTGAGGCCCGCGGCCTGGGCCTCAGCCCTCGAGGGCGAGGTCCAGCAGCACCTGCGCCACGGCGTCGGGCTCGGCGAGCAGGCGCGCGAGGTGTGCGACGTGCCGCGGCCCGACCACCTCGGCGAGCGCCCGCGCCAGGCCGCCCGGCGTCGCGGCGTGCACCCGGCCGTCCCACCACCAGTCGACGGCCACCCCGTCGACGCGGAGGTCGTCGTGCTCGAGCCACGCGTCGGGCGCCGCCGGGAACACCGCGAGCACGGCGTCCGGCGTCGGCGCCGCCTCCCCCGGTGACGTGACCACGCCCGGCGCACGCTCGTCCGCGCGGTCCAGGTCGAGCGCATCGGCGACCCGCGCCACGGCCGCCGTCGGGACGAGCAGCAGCGGCCCGCAGTCCAGGCGCTGCGCCCAGAGGGGCCCGGCCACGGCGACGTCGTCGGTGGGGACCGCCCGGACGCCGTCGGGCACCAGGGCCGGGAGCAGGGGCAGCTCGGCGAGCGGGGCGACGCGGTCGAGGCGGGCGCACGCGCGCCAGAGCTCGACGGCGAGCGCGACCGGGACCTCCTCGCCCTCGCGCAGGTCCGCGAGCAGGGACGCCCAGTCCTCGGGATCGAGGTCCTCCCCGCTCGCCACGCCACCGACCAGCCGGCGGGCCGCCTCGTCGAGGTCCGCGACCACCGGCGGCGCCGGCGGGAGCCAGGCGGGCGCCGCGGGACCGACGGCGAACGGCCGGTCGAGACCGAGGTCGCCGCGCCGCCGCAGCCACCACGACGTGTAGGCGGGCACCGGGTCGCGGCCGGGCACGCGCACCGGGGCGAGCGCCGCGCGGTGCTCGGCGACCAGTCGGCGCACGACGCGCGGCCACGCCTCGTCACGCACCGCGTCCAGGTCCGCGACCGCGGGCACCTCGAGCCCGGGCGGGCCGCCCCGGGCCACCCCGCCCGGCGCCGCGTCCCGCCGCGCGTCCACCCCGGAGTCCAACCCGGTTCCCAGCCCGGCCTCGGCGAGCCAGTCCGCCCACCCGTCCAGGGACTCGAGCAGGTGCTCGTCGGGCGCGTCGAGCGGCACCCGCACCTCGGCGAGGCCGGCGCGCACGCCCACCCGCGCCAGCACGTCGGCGCCCCACCGCCCCTGGACCTCGGGGTCGACCGCGGGCAGCACCTCCGGGTCGAGATCCTCGTGCGCGGCCGAGCCCGCCAGCACGAGCCCGCGCGCGGGCAGCAGCTCGCCGTCCTCCGCAGGCAGCAGCACCTCGCCCCACCAGGACGCCCCGCCGCCGTCCTGCCCGCCGCCGTCCTGCCCGGCGCCGTCCTGCCCGACGGCGGCACGCACGAGCGCGAGGAACGGCTCGGCCAGCCCGGGGTCGGCCAGGACCTGCGCCCGGGCCGCGTCCGAGCGCGCGATCGCCGCGAGGGTGGTCCGCTCGGCACCGAGACGCTCGAGCAGCGGGTGCGCGGCCGCCGGGTGCACGACGCGCAGACCCCAGTCCGCCAGGAGGTCCGCGAGGCCCCCGGCGGCGTCGTCCAGCAGGAGCAGACCGCGCGGCCCGCGCACGGTCCGGCCGTCGACGAGCGGCACCGGCAGGGTCGCGAGCTGCTCGAGGCCACGTCCGTCGACGCCGGCGCACGCGTCGTACAGGTCGCGCGCGGCCCCGGGGGCGAGATCCGGCAGCGCGTCGACGGCCTCGGCGAGGTCCGTCGTCGCGATCCCGAGCAGGCGCACGAACCGGCGCTCGGCCGGGCCCAGGTCGACGAGCCCTGGCCGGGTCGCCCCGAGCGCGCGCACGAGGGAGGGCGGCACAGGCGTGGCGAGCGCGACGGCGTCCGCGGGCGCGACGCGCGGGCCCCCGTCGGCCGGGACGAGGACCGGCGCGCGCCGCGTCGCCGCGACCACGGCCGCCACGAGCGCGGCGTCGAGCGGGCCGGCGGGCAGGGCCGCCGGGAGCAGGTCGGCCCACGACGGCGCGCCCGGCGCCGCGAGCAGGTCCGCCCACGCGCGCCCCGCCTCGCGGACGAGCGCGTCGGTCACCGGGCCGGCGGCCACGTGCCGGCGCGTGGGGTCCAGCGGGAAGGTCCCGACCAGCACCGCCGGCACCGAGCAGGGCTCGTCTGTGGGCGTCGGCGCGTGCACGACGCCGGGCGCGGTCCCGCCCTCGCGCCGGACGGCCCACGCGACGTCCCAGGCCCGCCTGCCCTGCTCCTCGACGGGCCGGTCCGCCAGCAGGGCTGCGTCGTGCTCGCCCGAGCGACGGGCCGCCACCCACCGCGCGGCGACGTCGCGCACGACGCGCGGCGCGTCGTCGTCGACCTGGACGGTCACCTCGGCGAGCGCGGGCAGGGCGAGGAGCAGGACGTCGTCGACGGCCGCGAGCTGGTCGCGGACCGCGCGGACGGCGGCGTCGTCGCGCAGCGTCAGGGCGACGACGGTCGCGCGGTCGGCGGGCGGGGCCGCGGGATGGCCCGGCGCGGGTCCACCGAGCGGCAGGCGGAGCACCGGCAGCCAGTCCCCGCGCGCGGCCGCCTCAGCGGCCAGCGCCGGGTCTCGCGCGGTCGCCTCCGCCAGCAGCGCGCGCGTGTCGGCGAGCGTGAAGCGGACGGCGCCGGCGACCGACGCGACCGTGACCGCGTCGCTGACCCCGCGCACGGCCGCGAACCCGACGCCGAAGCGCCCGACGCTCGGGCAGGTCCGCTTGGCGGACGCGCGCAGCGACGCGAGCGAAGCCACGCCCGCCGGGTCCAGCGGCGCGCCCGTGTTGGCGGCGAGGAGCACGGGGCCCGCCGGACCCGTCGTCCGCAGGACGAGATCGAGCCGACCGGCCACGCCACCGCGCGCCGCGGCGTCGGCGGCGTTCTGCGCGAGCTCGACGACCACGCGGTCGCGGTAGTAGCCGCGGGCGTGGTCCTCCTCGGCGTTCGCGTCCTCCCGCAGGCGGGCAGGGTTGCCGGACCACGCCGCGAGCGCCGCGTCCCGCAGCGCCGCCGTGCCCAGCGGGTCGTTCACCCGAGGTCCGGGGCGTCCTCGTCGGTCTCGGCCGGCTCGACCTCGGCGACGGGCTCGCCCTCCGGCTCGAGCTGGACCATCTCGAGCTCGGTGTCCGCCGGCGGGGCGGGCCACTCGCTGCGCGGCGCGGGCGCGTCGGTCTCGGAGTGCGCGCCGCAACCGTGGTCCATGCTGACGACGCGACCGTCGTCGGGCGACCACTCGTTCGCGCAGACGCCGAAGGTGGTCCGCATCGAGCCCGCGAGGAGCACGAGGAACCCGCAGGTCGAGCACGGCTTCTCGGCGGCCACCGCGCCCGGCGACGTCGGGCCGTGCACGCCCGAGTACCAGCGGGTCGCGGCGTCGTCCCGGCCGCGACGCGAGAGCACGCGGGGCCGGCCGAGCCCGAGCTCGCGGATCGCGACCTCGTCCACGTCGACGTCGCCGGTGGCCTCGTAGCCCTGGTCCAGCCGGTCGTCGTCCGGCAGGTACGGCAGCACGTCGCCGGGGCCCAGGTCGCCGGGCCGCAGCCGCTCGGCCCACGGCACCCACGCCGGGGCGAGGATCGCGCCCTCGCCCGGCAGCAGCGCAACCTCGTTGACCGTGGGGATCCGCCCGCGCGGCACACGCGCCAGCGTCACGGTCCACTGCCAGCCCGGGTAGCCGGGGGCGGTGGCGGCGAACTGGTGCGCGACCAGCCGGTCGCCCTCGACGACCGTGCCGAGGTGCTCGCCGACGAGGTCCGGCCCGCCGGCCACCTCCACGGCGGCCTCGCGCGCGAGGTCGACCGCAGCGCGGAGGACCGGGTCCAGCGTGGGCGCGGCCATCAGGCGTCGAGGTCGTCGGCGACGGCGCGGAGCATCGTCGCCACCTGGGTCGCGCGCTTGCCGTCGGGGTAGCGACCGCGGCGCAGGTTCGTCCCGACGGCGTCGAGCAGCTTGATGAGGTCCTCCACGATCACGGCCATGTCGTCCGCCGGCTTGCGCTGCGCGCGCGCGACCGACGGCAGCGGGTCGAGGACCCGCACCGAGAGCGCCTGGGGACCGCGACGGCCGTCGGCCACGCCGTAGTCCACGCGCGTGCCCGGCTTGGGCGCCGTCACGCCCGCAGGCAGCGCCGACGCGTGCAGGAAGACCTCGCCGCCGTCGTCGCCGGCGATGAAGCCGAAGCCGCGCTCGACGTCGAACCACTTGACCTTGCCGGTGGGCACGAAGGACCTGCCTCGGTGGAGGCCCACGCTGCGCGCGGGACAAGGAACGGGACGCGACCAGGGTATCCGAGTGCCGGAGCACGGGGCCGGGCGACCCCCTCGGCGGCCCTGCCAGCGGGTCTGGGCGCCTCCGCGGCCGGCCCGAAACTTCACCCGAACGGCCGGGGAACGAATGATGATCAACCGGCGTACCGTCGACTAATCGGACAGTTCATCTGAGATCCCCCATCTCAACCTCTATGAGATCCCCCGTCTCATCCCCCATGGAGCACCCGATGAGCACTGCACCACGACTGGTGCGTCGCGCGGCCAGCATGCTGCTGGTCGCCCTGCTCTGCGCCGCTGGGACCGTCGTGATCGGTACGCCGGCCAACGCGACGACAGACTCAGGCTGCCCGCACACGACGTTCCTCGACCCGCTCGGCGGCTGGATCAAGTACGACGGCCTCACCGGCACCACGTACACGTACCCGCAGAAGCCCGGGTACGTCGTCGCCGGCGTCTGCTACAAGGCGTCGACGACGACCGCCTACGTCACGCCCACCGGCACGATCACCTCGACGGTGACGAACGACAACGGCGAGATCAAGGAGATCAGCCACGCCTCCGTGCTCTACCTGCCGCGGCCGATCCCGCCCAAGCCGGCCCCGCACGTGACGGAGGAGCCGTTCACCGCGCAGCCCACGTGCGAGGAGCCCACGGTCCTCGTGGGCGTGATCACCATCACCACCGACTGGGTCTTCGACCGCGCGAGCTGGACGTGGGTACCGGGCGAGCCGGTGGCGGTCGACAACCGCGTGCCGGTCAGCCTCACCGAGGCCGAGCTCGCGGCCTGCCAGCCCAAGCCGGAACCCGTCGTGACCATTGTCACCTTCAGCACGCAGCCGAGCTGCGAGACCCCGAGCGTCATGCTCGGCGACGTCGTCACGACGACCGACTGGATCTGGGACGCCGGCACGTCGAGCTGGGTCCCGGGCGAGCCGGTGGTGGTCGACAACCGCGTGCCGGTCAGCCTCACCGAGGCCGAGCTCGCGGCCTGCGAGCCCAAGCCGGAACCCGTCGTGACCATTGTCACCTTCAGCGCCCAGCCCAGCTGCGAGTCGCCGACCGTCATGCTCGGCGACGTCGTCACGACGACCGACTGGATCTGGGACGCCGAGACGTCGAGCTGGGTCCCCGGCGAGCCGTCGGTGGTCGACAACCGCGTCCCGGCCGGCCTGACCCTGGCCCAGCTTGCCGACTGCGAGCAGCCCGACCCGAGCAAGCCGGACCCCGTGGTCTCGGTGCTGTCGTTCACGGCCGTGCCGACGTGCGCGGCACCCTCGGTCCTCCTCGGCGACGTCACGACGACGACCGACTGGATCTGGGACGCCGAGACGGAGACATGGGTCCCGGGCGAGCCGATCGTGACCGACAACCGCGTCGCTGCGGCCCTCACTCCGGTCCAGCTCGCCGCATGCGCCGCACGGCAGGTCACGGTGGTCGATGCAGTGCGGACCGTACCGACGGCAACCGCCAGGCTCGCCGCGACCGGTAGCCCTGTGCTGCTGCAGACCCTGACGGGGCTCGCCTTCGTCGCACTGGGCGGGTTGGCCCTGCTCGGCCGGCGCCGACTGCGCACCTGACCTCGAGGCGGCGGCGCCGTGGTCGCGGGAGCGACCCGACCACGGCGCCAGCCGTCGTCATCGCGCACTCTCTCGAGAGTCCGAAACCCTCCCATATCAGCGCCAATCGGACTATCGTCGCCCCCACCCCCCCGGTCGAGGAGTCCCCCCATGCGCACCACGCCCGCCCCCGCGAGGCTGCTCCGCGACACCGCCGTCGCCGCCCTGACCGGCCTCGCCCTGGGCGTCGCCGGGCTCGTCGCGCTGGCCGTGCCCGCTGCTGCGGCCCAGGAGACCTGCCCCGACACCGGGGGGGACTGGATCAAGGAGGACGGCGTCGCCGACGGCACGTACACGCTGACGGTCGCCGCGCCGAGCAAGATGGTCATCGTCGAGACGTGCGTCAAGGCCGCGAACGACGTCGCCTTCGCCACCTACTCCCCGGGCGAGAACGTCGTGACGGTCACGAGCCCCGCGACGAACGACGCCGGTGCGCAGCAGTCGATCAGCCACGTCTCGTACCGCCTCGAGATGGTGCCCATGACCCCGGGGGTCTGCGCGCCCGACCTGACCGGCTGCGCACCGGAGACGCCCGCACCCGAGACGCCCGCACCGGCGACGCCGGCTCCGGAGACGCCGGCCCCCGCCGTCCCGGTGACACCGCCCGCGCCCAGCCGTCCGAGCACGCCGTCCGCCCCGGTCGCCGAGGCACCGGCGCAGCCTGAGACGCCGGCCGTCCAGTCACCGGCTCCGCAGGTACCGGCGCAGCCGATCGTCGGCGTCGTGACCGCGCCCGCGCCGGTGCACCACGCGGCGGCTCCCCTCGCGCCGGCGGAGACGACGGCGCTCGCCGCCCCCGGTCCTCGCGGCCTCGCCGTGACGGGCGCCGACGCCTGGGTGGTCCTCGCCGCAGCTCTGCTCGCCGCCCTCGGAGCCGGCGCGGTCGCCCTGCGACGCAGGCTCGGCCAGGACGCCGCGTAGGCCGCCCGAACGCCGCCGACCGCTCGAGGGATCAGCCCAGCACGCCCGGCTTCCAGAGGACGGCGATGGCGATGTTGAGCACCGTCAGCCCGCCGATGCCCGCCCACGCCCAGGTCGGCACGGACGGACGCTTGCGGAAGGCGAACGCGATGCCCAGGATCGCGACGAGCACCAGGAGCTTCACGGCGATCTTCACGTGGTTGATCTCGTAGTCGCCGATCGCCTCGACCATGCCCACGAGCGCCACGCCGGTCAGCAGCTGGGTCCACGCGCCGTGCAGCACGAAGGCGTCGATGCGCCGGGTCTCCGCGCGCAGCTGCACCAGGACGCCACCGATGATGGCCGCGAGGCCGATGAAGTGCAGCACCAGCAGCAGTCCCTTGAGGACCTCCATGACCACCCCTTCGTTCCGGTGCGCACCCGTCGGGTGGGGCGCACGTCGTGATCATCCTAAGGAGACCCTCACGAGCGCCGCGCACCGCGGTTCGGGCCGCACTCCCCGACCGGCCGCTGCTTGCGAGGGCCCGCGCGCCGTATCGTGGTGCGGATGGGCTTCACGCAGCACCTGCGCGCACGCGGTGAGGACGGCCTCGCCGCGCTCCTCGCGCTGCGCCCGGACCTGGCGTCGCCGCCGCCGTCGTCCATCCGTGCCCTGGCCGCCCGGGCGAGCGGACGGACGAGCGTCGAACGGGCTCTGGCGCCCCTCGACGCGCTGACGCTGCAGGTGCTCGAGGCGGTGCTCGCCCTGGCGGGCACCGCGGGCCACCCGAGCGGCCCCACCGCCGCCGAGGTCGCCCGGGCCACCGGTGCCGACCTGGACGCGGTCGCCGCCGCCGCGCGGACGCTCCTCGACCGCTCCCTGCTCTGGTCCGACCCCTGGCCGGTGCCCGACGACGGTCGGCTGCGCCCCTCGCCGGGCCTGGAGGACGTGCTGGGCCCGTACCCGGCGGGCCTCGGCCCCACTCTCACCGCGACCCTGCGCCGCCGCACCCCGCAGGCCCTCGAGCGGCTCGCGGTGGACACCGCGCTGCCCGCGAGCACCGACGACGCCGCGCCGGCCACGACCGCCGACGGCGAGCCGGCCCTGGTCGGCCTGCTCGCCACCCACCTCGCCGCGCCCGCCACGGTGGAACGCCTCCTGGACGACGCCCCGCCCGGCGCCCGGCGCGTGCTCGAGGCGCTGACGTGGGGTCCACCGGTCGGCCAGGCGCCGCAGCCGGGCGGGCCCACCTCGCCGGTCCGCACCGCCGTGCAGTGGCTGCTGCGGCACGGCCTGCTCGCGATGAGCGACACGCAGCACGCGGTGCTCCCGCGCGAGATCGGCCTCGCACTGCGCGGGGACCGCACGCACGCCTCGCCCGCCCACGCCCCCGAGGTCGTCCCGGCCGTGCCGGACCCTGCCGTGGTCGCCGGCGACGGCGCCCGGCACGCCGAGGAGTTCGTCCGCCTCGTCGCGGCCCTCGTCGCGATGTGGGGCGACCAGCCCGCGTCGCAGGTGCGCACCGGTGGCCTCGGGGTACGCGAGCTGCGTCGCCTCGCCGTCCGCCTCGAGGTGACCGACGCCGTGGCCGCCCTGGTCGTGGAGGTCGCGGAGGCGGCCGGCCTCGTCGGCGACGACGGCGCCGAGCAGCCGTCGCTCGTCCCCACCACCGAGGCCGACACCTGGCTGGAGAGGCCCGTCGGCGCCCGGTGGCACGCGCTCGCGCGCGCCTGGCTCGCGTCCGACCACGCCACCTGGCTCGTCGGCAGCCGGGACGAGGGCGGCACGACGCGCGGCGCCCTCGACCCCGAGCTGCGCCGGCCGTGGGTGCCACGGCTGCGCACCACCACCCTCGGCGCCCTCGAGTCCGCCGGCGCCCTCGACCCCGAGCAGGTCATCGAGGTGCTGCGCTGGCGCACGCCGCGGACGCCGCCCGCGGCGCACGGCGTCCAGGCCGTCCTCGCCGAGGCGACGGCGCTCGGCGTCGTCGGGGCGGGTGCGCTCACGCCGCCCGGGCGGGCCCTGCTGGCGGGCCAGGACGCCGGCGCGGCGCTCGAGGCGGAGCTGCCGGCCGCCGTCGGGCACGTGGTGCTGCAGGGGGACCTCACCGGGATCGTGCCGGGCCGGCCCAGCCCCGACCTGGCGGCGCTGCTCGAGCTCGCCGCGCAGGTGGAGTCCCGCGGCGCGGCCCTCACGGTGCGGTTCACCGAGACCAGCGTGCGCCGCGCCCTGGACACCGGGGTCGACGCGCAGGACCTGCTCGAGCGCATCGCCGCGCACGCCCACGGCGCGGTCCCGCAGCCCCTGGAGTACCTGATCGTCGACGTCGCGCGCCGGCACGGGCTGCTGCGCGTGGGCACCGCGTCGTCGTACGTGCGCGCCGAGGACCCGGCCCTGCTCGCGGGGCTGCTCGGGGACCGCGCGCTCGCCGGGCTGCACCTGTTCGCGCTCGCGCCGACGGTGATCGCCGCGCAGGCGCCCGCGCCGCAGCTCGCCGAGGCGCTCCGCGAGCGCGGCCTCGCCCCCGTGCTCGAGGGGCCCGACGGCCAGGTGCTGGTCCTCGGCCAGGCCCCGCACCGGATCCGCCCCCGGCGCGGCCGCCGCGCGGCGGACGCCCCCGCGGACGACGCCGCCGAGGCGCGCGACCGCCGCCTGCACCGGCTCGCCGGTGACCTGCTGGCGGGCGACCGACGCCGGGGCGAGGCCGACGACGACATCGACCCGGGAGACCCGGCCGGCCCTGGTCTGGCCATCGGGCTGCTGCGGGAGGCCGCGGCCGAGCACCGGCCCGTGTGGCTCCAGCTCGTCGGTCCGGACGGCTCGACGTCCCGGCGCCGGGTGCGGCCGCTGCGGGTGGACGCCGGCCGGGTGCGCGTGCTCGACCTCGACCGCGAGGCGGAGCTGACGGTGGCCGTGCACCGGATCGTGGACGTCACGCCGTGACGGGCCCGCTCATCGTCCAGAGCGACAAGACGCTCCTGCTCGAGGTCGACCACCCGGACGGCGACGCCTGCCGCCGCGCGATCGCCCCGTTCGCGGAGCTGGAGCGCGCCCCCGAGCACGTCCACACGTACCGGCTCACGCCGCTCGGCCTGTGGAACGCGCGCGCGGCCGGGCACGACGCCGAGCAGGTCGTCTCCGTGCTGCTCGAGTACTCGCGCTACCCGGTGCCGCACGCGCTCCTCGTCGACATCGCCGAGACCATGGCGCGGTACGGGCGGCTGCAGCTCGTCTCGCACCCGGTGCACGGCCTCCTCCTGCACTCCCTGGACCGCGCGGTCCTCGAGGAGGTGCTCCGCTCGCGGCGCGTGGCCGGGATGCTGGGCGTGCGCCTGGACGCCGACGACGTCGTCGTGCACCCCAGCGAGCGCGGGCGCCTCAAGCAGGCCCTCCTCAAGCTCGGCTGGCCCGCGGAGGACCTGGCCGGGTACGTCGACGGCGAGGCGCACGCGATCGACCTCGACACCTCCGACTGGCACCTGCGCCCGTACCAGGAGCAGGCGGTGGAGAGCTTCTGGCACGGCGGGAGCGGCGTCGTCGTGCTGCCGTGCGGCGCGGGCAAGACGCTGGTGGGCGCCGGCGCGATGGCGCGCTCGCGCACGACGACGCTCATCCTCGTCACGAACACCGTCTCCGCGCGCCAGTGGCGCGACGAGCTCCTGCGCCGCACGACCCTGACCGAGGACGAGATCGGTGAGTACTCGGGGGCCCGCAAGGAGGTGCGCCCGGTCACGATCGCCACCTACCAGGTGCTCACCACCCGCCGGAAGGGCGTCTACCCGCACCTGGAGCTGCTCGACGCGCGGGACTGGGGGCTGATCCTCTACGACGAGGTCCACCTGCTCCCGGCACCAGTGTTCCGGATGACCGCCGACCTGCAGGCGCGACGCCGGCTCGGGCTGACGGCCACGCTGGTGCGCGAGGACGGGCGGGAGGACGAGGTGTTCTCCCTCATCGGGCCCAAGCGGTACGACGCGCCCTGGAAGGACATCGAGGCGCAGGGGTACATCGCGCCCGCCGAGTGCATCGAGGTGCGGCTGACCCTCGCCGACGCCGACCGCCTCGCGTACGCGACCGCCGAGCCGGAGGACAAGTACCGCCTGGCCGCGACGGCGTCGGGCAAGAACCACGTGGTCGAGGCACTGGTCGCGCGGCACCCGGGCGACCAGGCGCTGGTCATCGGGCAGTACCTGGACCAGCTCGACGAGCTGGCCGAGCACCTCGGCGCACCCCTGATCACGGGCGCCACGACCGTCCGCGAGCGGCAGCGGCTGTTCGACGCGTTCCGCGCGGGCGACGTCGAGACGCTCGTCGTGAGCAAGGTCGCGAACTTCTCGGTGGACCTGCCCGAGGCGGCCGTCGCGATCCAGGTGAGCGGCTCGTTCGGGTCGCGCCAGGAGGAGGCGCAGCGCCTCGGCCGGATCATGCGCCCCAAGGCGGACGGGCGGACGGCGCACTTCTACGCCGTGGTCGCGCGCGACACCGTGGACCAGGAGTTCGCGGCGCACCGTCAGCGGTTCCTCGCCGAGCAGGGCTACTCCTACCGGATCGTCGACGCCGAGGACGTGCTGCACCGCGGCTGACCGCGCGGCCGCGGGCCTGCGACCTGGGAGTCCGTTGCGCCCCACCGCCAGGGCGGCCAGGATCGACGGGTGGCACTCCCCCGGCGCGCGGCCCGAGCTCTCGCGGCGGGGTTCGCCGCCCTGACCGGCCTGGTCGCCCTGACCGCCCCCGCGGCGGGCCGCGTCGTGCGCATCGAGGAGCCGGGGCGCCTCGCCGACGAGATCACGGACACCGCGGGCGTGCTCGGCTCGCGGGAGGCGGCCGTGGCCGACGCCCTCGACCGGCTGGCGCGCGAGACCGACCTGCAGCTCTTCGTCGCGTTCGTGGACACCTTCGGCGACTGGGACGCCGCGGCGTGGGCGGAGGAGGCCGCGATCGAGAGCGGGCTCGGCCGCGACGACGTGCTCCTGGCCGTCGCGGTCGGCGACCGCGCCTACGCGATCTCGGTCGACGACGCCCTCGACCTGACCGACGACCAGCTGGACACGGTCGCCGCGGACGTCGAGGACGCCCTGCGTGACGACGACTGGGCAGGCGCCGCGATCGCGGCCGCCGACGGCTACCGCCTCGCGGCGCTCGACGACGGCGACGGCGCATCCGGCGGCGGCTTCCCGTGGCTCCCGGTCGGGCTCGGCGGAGCGGGCGTCGTCGCGCTCGCCGCCCTGCTCGGCCACCGACGGGCGTCCGGCGCCGGCACCCCTGCCGCGCCGGGTGGCGCGCCCGCCACGGGCCCGGCCGCACTGCCGACGGCGGAGCTCACCTCCGTGGCCGCGCGCGGCCTGGTCGCCGTGGACGACGCCCTCAAGGCCTCCGAGCAGGAGCTCGGGTTCGCCCAGGCCCAGTTCGGCATCGACGCGACGGCGCCCTTCGCCGCGGTCCTGGCGACCGGCAAGCAGACGCTCGCGCAGGCCTTCGCGCTGCGCGCGCAGCTCGACGCCGGCGACCAGCCCGAGCCTCGCCGGCGGGAGCTGCTCCTCGAGATCGTGCGCCTGTGCGAGGAGGTCGACGCCGCCCTCGACGCGCAGACGGCCGAGTTCGCGCGCCTACGCGACCTTCAGGCGCGCGCCCCGCAGGTGCTCGCGGAGATCCGCCAGCGCGTCGGCGAGGTGCAGGGGCGGCTGCCCACGGCGCGGGCGGCGTACGAGCAGCTGCAGGCCCGCTACCCCGCGAGCGCCCTCGCCTCGGTGGCCGGGAACCTCGAGGAGGCCGAACGCCTGCTCACCGGGGCCCTGACCAACGTGGACCAGGGCGAGGCCGCCGTGGCGGGCGACCGTGCGGCCGCCGTCGCGCGGGCGCGCCTGGCCGAGGACGCCGTGACACGCGCCGGCACCCTGCTGGACTCGGTGGACCGGGCGGGGACAGACCTGGCCGAGGCCGGGTCCCGCATCGACGCCGCGCTCGCCTCCCTCGCCCAGGACCTCGCCGACGTCGACCGGCTGGCCGCGGGGGACGCCGCCGTCGGGCAGGCTGCGGCGCGCGCCCGGGAAGCCGTGACGGCCGCCGGGGCCGAGCGCGCGGCGGGCGACCCGTTCGCCGTCCTGCGCGCCCTGGCCGAGGCGGAGGCCGCACTCGACGCCGCACTGGCGCCCGCCCGGGAGCACGCGGAGCAGGTCGCGCGCGACCGGGCCCGGCTGGACACCGCGCTCGCGCGTGCGGCGTCGGCGATCGCGGCGACGACGGCCGTCGTGGACACCCACCTGGACGTCGTGGGTGCCGAGCCCCGCACCCGGCTGGCCGAGGCGACCCGCCTGGCCGGGGAGGCCGAGCGCGTCAAGGACACCGACCCCACCGCCGCGCTCAACGGCGCCCTGGCCGCCGAGCAGTTCGCGATGTCGGCCGAGCAGCTGGCCCGTGCCGACATCGACCGGGCCCGCTCGGTCGGGTCCTGGGGCGGTTCCGGCGGGTTCGGCAGCGGCGGCAGCTGGGGCGGCTCTGGCGGCGGCTGGTGGGGCGGCTCGGGCGGCGGCTGGTCCGGGGGCGGCTGGTCGGGCGGCGGCTCGTCGCGGAGCCGGTCGCGCTCGAGCAGCTCGCGGCGGTCGAGCAGCAGCCGCTCCTCGTCCAGCCGGAGCCGGTCCTCGGGTGGCCGCGGCCGCCGCGGAGGGGGTGGCCGTTTCTGACACGCATCGACCAGCACACGCATCGACCAGCACACATCGGAAGGCAGTGACGCATGGCTGAGAAGCAGACGATCCTGGGCCGCATCGCGCAGCTGACGCGGGCCAACATCAACGCACTCCTGGACCGCGCCGAGGACCCGGAGAAGATGCTCGACCAGCTCATCCGCGACTACACGAACTCGATCGCCGAGGCCGAGGAGGCCGTCGCGGTCACCATCGGCAACGTCCGGCTGGCCGAGCAGGACCACGCCGCCGACGTCGCCGCAGCCGCCGACTGGGGCGCCAAGGCCGTCGCCGCGTCCGGCAAGGCGGACCAGCTGCGCGCCGCCGGCAACGCGGCCGAGGCCGACCGGTTCGACGGGCTCGCCAAGGTCGCCCTCTCCAAGCAGATCGCGTTCGAGAACGAGGCCCGCGCCGCGGAGCCCATGATCGCCTCCCAGAACGAGGTGGCGGAGAAGCTCAAGTCCGGCCTGGCCCAGATGAAGGAGAAGCTCGGCGACCTGCGGACGCGGCGCGACCAGCTGGTCGCCCGCGCGAGGTCCGCCCAGGCCCAGGCCCAGGTCCAGGACGCCCTCTCCTCGATCAACGTGCTCGACCCGACGACGGAGGTCGCGCGCTTCGAGGAGAAGGTGCGCCGCGAGGAGGCGCGGGTCGCGGGCAAGGCCGAGATCGCGGCGTCGTCGCTCGACGCGCAGTTCGAGGAGCTCGAGGCCGACGCCGGTGCCGCCGAGGTGGAGGCCCGCCTCGCCGCGCTCAAGGCCGGCGGACCGACCGCCTGATGCCGGACCACGGACGGCCGTCGCCCGGCGGGCGGCGGCCGTCCGGTCGTCCCAGCCACTCACGGCCCCCGATGTCCGTTGCGCCCGTGATGTCCGGTGTGCCCACGCGGCGCGGGAGCGCACGCCGGACCCCGCAACCCGGACTACGATGGCGCCTCGTTGTCCCCCGAGAGGAACGCAGCGAATGGGCGTCCACGACGCAGCGCAATGGCTCCTGCCCGCATGGGTGCGCACCTGTCTCGGTGCCGGCGCCACGGCGTCGCCGTCCGAGATCGAGTACGTCGGTGAGCGGCTGCTCGCGCGGTGGTCCGAGCCCGGTCGGCACTTCCACAACACCCGCCACCTGGCCGACGTGCTCGCCCACGTCGACGAGCTCGCGGAGGAGGCGCACGAGCCCGAGCTCGTCCGCCTCGCGGCCTGGTACCACGGCGCGGTGTTCGACGCCGCGGAGCGCGCGTCGTTCGCCCACCGCGGCGGCGAGGACGAGCGCGCGAGCGCAGCCCTCGCACGGCTCGAGCTCGGCGAGCTCGGCCTGCCGCAGCGGGCCGTCGACCGCGTCGCCGAGCTCGTGACGGCCCTCGCCCGGCACACCCCGATGCCCGGCGACGACGACTGCGCCGTCCTGTGCGACGCGGACCTCGCGATGCTCGCCGCCGAGCCGCAGCGCTACAAGGCCTACCTGACCGCGCTGCGCGCCGAGTACGCGCACATCCCCGTCGAGGACTTCGTCCGCGCGCGCATCGCCATCCTGCGCCGGCTGCAGGAGCGGGCACGCCTGTTCGCGAGCCCGCTCGGCCACGGCTGGGAGGAACCGGCGCGGCAGAACGTCGACGCCGAGCTCCAGCGGCTGGAGAAGGAGCTGCTCACGCTCGAGGCGGAGCACGAGCTCGCCGCGGGCCGCGAGACGACCTCGGCTGCGGAGGCCGACGAGCAGCCGGCCGACGGCTCGTCCCCGGCGTCGCCCGGGTCCACGCCGTCCCTGTCCTGAACCGCCGGCACTGACCCGCCCAGGCCGACCTACCGAGGCCGTCCCTCCGAGGACGAGCCTCCGAGGACGAGCCACCGAGGCCGACCTCCGGGGCTGACACCCCGACGCCCCCGCCCGCCCGACCGTCCACAGGCCCGCCGGGCCACCCCCTGGTTCCCGGCCGCACCCGCCCTACCGTTCCCGGCATCGACGGGAAGGAGCGGAGACATGCGGTACGAGGTGGACAGCGCGCAGGTGGCGCAGGCGAGTGCGGCCGCCGGGGCGTCGGTGGGCGTCATCCGGGCGGAGGTGGCGGCCCTGATGCGGCACCTGACGGAGCTCCAGGCAGGCTGGCGCGGCGGGGCGGCGTCGGCGTTCGGCGGCGTGGTCAGCGAGTGGGGCGTGACGCAGCAACGCGTCGAGGCGAGCCTGGACCAGATCACGGCGGCGCTCAGCGCGGCGGCCCAGCACTACGCGGACGCCGAGGCCGCGGCGACCCGGCTCTTCCTGCGCTGAGGTGGCGCGCGCTCCGGCGGGTGGTTCAATCGCCGGATGCGCGCACGACCGGCCTCGTCATGACGATCCTGGTGGACCCGCCGCTGTGGCCGCGGCACGGGCGCGTCTGGGGGCACCTCGTCAGCGACACCTCGCTCGAGGAGCTGCACGCGCTCGCGGCCGCGGCGGGGATCCCACGGCGCGGGTTCGACCGGGACCACTACGACGTCCCCGCCGAGGCCTACCCGGAGCTGCTGCGGCTCGGGGCACAGCTCGTGGACTCCCGGGAGCTGGTCCGCCGGCTGCGGGCCTCGGGGCTGCGTGTCCGGGCACGGGACCGGCACGCGGGATACTCGTCGCCATGACGGACGGCGCCGCATGATCGAGATCCTCAACCAGGCCGAGCTGGCGCGGGCCCGCGTGACGGGCGCCCTCGTGGCCGAGATCCTCCAGACGATCAGGGCACGGGCCACCGTCGGCACGAACCTGCTCGAGATCGACGCCTGGACGCAGGCGATGATCGTCGGGTCGGGCGCCCAGTCGTGCTACGTCGACTACGCGCCGTCGTTCGGGCGCGGCCCGTTCGCCCACTACATCTGTACGTCGGTCAACGACGCGGTCCTGCACGGCCGCCCGTACGACTACGCCCTGCGCGACGGCGACCTGCTGACCCTCGACCTCGCGGTCACGAAGGACGGCATCGCCGCCGACGCGGCGATCAGCTTCGTCGTGGGCGACGCCCGGCCCGCGGGCAGCCTCGAGCTCATCGAGGCCACGGAGCGGGCGCTCGCGGCGGGCATCGCCGCCGCGCGTCCCGGTGCCCGGGTCGGCGACCTGTCGCACGCGATCGGCACCGTCCTGCGGGCCGCCGGCTACCGGATCAACACCCAGTTCGGCGGTCACGGGATCGGCTCCACCATGCACCAGGACCCGCACGTGTCCAACGACGACCGCCCCGGCCGCGGCTACAAGCTCCGGCCCGGCCTGCTGCTGGCGCTCGAGCCGTGGGTGATGGCGGACACCGCCGACCTCGTCGTGGACGGCGACGGCTGGACTCTGCGCAGCGCGACGGGCTGCCGCACGGCCCACACCGAGCACACGATCGCGATCACGCCGGACGGCGCCGAGATCCTCACCCTCCCGCCGTCGGCCCGCTGAGAGCGCCCTGCCGACCGCAGAGCACTCCCGCCGACCGCAGAGCGGCCGGCCGTCGCCGAGCACGGCCGCAGACGCCGACGGCGGGCGCCCCCCGAAGGGGACACCCGCCGTCTGGGACTGACTGGCTGGACTCAGAAGTCCATGCCGCCCATGCCGCCGTCGCCGGCGCCCGCGGCGCCCGCGTTCTTCTCCGGCTTGTCCGCCACCACGGCCTCCGTGGTGAGGAACAGCGCCGCGATCGACGCGGCGTTCTGCAGCGCGGAGCGCGTGACCTTCACCGGGTCGGCGACGCCGGCCGCGAGCAGGTCCTGGTACTCGCCGGTCGCGGCGTTGAGGCCCTGACCGAGCGGGAGGTTGCGCACCTTCTCGACCACGACGCCGCCCTCGAGGCCGGCGTTGACCGCGATCTGCTTGAGCGGAGCCTCGATGGCCGCCTCGACGATGCGGGCACCGGTGGCCTCGTCGCCCTCCAGCTCGAGCTTCGCGAACGCGTCCTTGCCGGCCTGGATGAGCGCGACGCCACCACCGGCGACGATGCCCTCCTCCACGGCGGCCTTGGCGTTGCGCACCGCGTCCTCGATGCGGTGCTTGCGCTCCTTGAGCTCGACCTCGGTGGCCGCACCCGCCTTGATGACGGCGACGCCGCCGGCGAGCTTGGCGAGGCGCTCCTGGAGCTTCTCGCGGTCGTAGTCCGAGTCGGTGTTGTCGATCTCGGCGCGGATCTGCGCGACGCGACCGGCGATCTGGTCGGTGTCGCCCTGGCCCTCGACGATGGTCGTCTCGTCCTTGGTGACGACGACCTTGCGGGCCTGGCCGAGCAGCTCGAGGCCGGCGTTCTCCAGCTTGAGGCCGACGGTCTCGGAGATGACCTGGCCGCCGGTGAGGATGGCCATGTCCTGCAGCATCGCCTTGCGGCGGTCGCCGAAGCCGGGGGCCTTGACGGCGACCGACTTGAAGGTGCCGCGGATCTTGTTGACGACGAGCGTGGCCAGGGCCTCGCCCTCGACGTCCTCGGCGATGACGAGCAGCGGCTTGCCGGCCTGGATGACCTTCTCCAGCAGCGGCAGCATGTCCTTGACGTTGGAGATCTTGGACTCGACGAGCAGCACGTAGGCGTCCTCGAGGACGGCCTCCTGGCGCTCCGGGTCGGTGACGAAGTACGCCGACAGGAAGCCCTTGTCGAAGCGCATGCCCTCGGTCAGCTCGAGCTCGAGGCCCAGCGCGCTGGACTCCTCGACGGTGATGACACCCTCGTTGCCGACCTTGTCCATGGCCTCGGCGATGAGCTCGCCGATCGCGACGTCCGCGGCGGAGATGGCGGCCGTGGCGGCGATCTCCTCCTTGGTCTCGACGTCCTTCGCGTTCGCCAGCAGGGCGGCGGTGACGGCCTCGACGGCCTTCTCGATGCCGCGCTTGAGGGCGATCGGGTTCGCGCCGGCCGCGACGTTGCGCAGGCCCTCGCGCACGAGTGCCTGGGCGAGAACGGTGGCGGTGGTGGTGCCGTCACCCGCGACGTCGTCGGTCTTCTTGGCGACCTCCTTGACGAGCTCGGCGCCGATCTTCTCGAGCGGGTCCTCGAGCTCGATCTCCTTGGCGATCGAGACGCCGTCGTTCGTGATGGTGGGGGCGCCCCACTTCTTCTCCAGGACGACGTTGCGGCCCTTGGGGCCGAGCGTGACCTTGACGGCATCGGCGAGGGCGTTCATGCCCCGCTCCATACCGCGACGGGCCTCCTCGTCGAAGGCGATGATCTTGGCCATTCGGATGGATCCTCCGGTTGTGGCGGATGAGTCGGCCGAGGTGCCCGCGACGGACGGACCAGGGCGGCGGCGGTCAGGTCCCGCCGCGCTCCGGACCTCACCGTCGGCCGGTCGTGCGTTGTCACTCTCGCATCGAGAGTGCTAAGGCGATTATTGGCACTCGGACCCCGAGAGTGCAAGCAGCCGCCGCCCTCCCGGGGAGGACGACGGCTGCAGCCGGCGGCGAGGGGCCTCAGGTGGCCTGGTAGTCCGTGGCGAGGACGACGACGATGCCCTCCGGCGCGTCCGTCGCGGACTCCACGACCTGGGCGATCCCGAGGGTCTGGGCGACGAGCTGCGCCGTCGTGATGTCGTTGGCCGTGGCGTAGTAGACGACCGAGGCGGCCGGGTCGTCACCGTCCCAGTTCAGCGCCGAGACGTCGGTGAACCCTGCGGCCTCGAGCCGGTCGGACGCGTTGCCGGCCAGCCCCGAGCGGTTCGTCGCGTTGAAGACGTCCACCGGCCGCGCCTGGTCGAGCGGCGGCGGCGGGGGCGGCTCAGGAGTGGCCGTCTCGGTGGGCGTCGCGGCGGGGGTCTCCTCCGCCTGCGTGGGGTCGTCCGCGGGCTCGTCGTCGGCGGGCGGCTGAGCCTCGGTGCCGCTGTCACTGCTCGACAGGCCGTCCCAGTCGGACAGCACGGTCACCGCGGCGTACGCGAGCGCGGGGAAGACGACGAGCACGACGAGGAACGGCCACCACCGGCTCCAGCGCGACCGCGGAGCCCGGTGGACACCCCGAGGACCACCCGCTCGTGCAGCGGCGTCGAACTCGTCGGGGGGATACGGATAGGAGCCCGGCTTCACGCCCGACAGGCTAGCGTGCGGGAAACGGGGTCAGGCGTCGATCCCGAGCCGCCGCGCGGTACGGGCTCGCTGACGGGACGTGCGCATCCGCCGCAGACGCTTGATGAGCATGGGGTCGTACGCCAGGGCGGCCGGCGAGTCGATGAGGGCGTTGAGCACCTGGTAGTACCGCGTCGCCGACATCCCGAACAGCTCGCGGATCGCCTGCTCCTTGGCGCCCGCGTACTTCCACCACTGCCGCTCGAAGCCGATGATCTGCTGGTCCCGCTCCGACAGCCCGGCCGCGGGCGAGACCACGGGGGCGAGTGCGGCGAGCGGGCTGTCCATCGGTCCTCCGTTACCGCCGGCGGCGCCCTGAGGGGGCGTGGTGCCGGTCGCGTGCTGGCGTGTGCTGCGTGACGTTCGGGTGTCCCCATGGTAGTCGGCTAATGACACGCGTGTCATTAGCGCGCGTGTCGTCCCGGGCGCCGGCGCTACTCTCCCGACGTGCCCAGGCTCCCGCTCGACCAGCTCGTCGCACCGGACTGGGCCCGCGCTCTCGCGCCCGTCGAGCCGCGGCTGCGCGCCATCGGCGACGCGCTACGGGCCGAGGTGGCTGCCGGCCGCCGCTACCTGCCCGCGCCCGACGCCGTCCTGCGCGCCTTCGCCCGCCCCCTCGCGGAGGTGCGCGTGCTCGTCATCGGGCAGGACCCCTACCCGACGCCGGGACACCCGGTGGGGCTCTCGTTCTCCGTCGCACCGCACGTGCGCCCGCTCCCCCGCTCGCTGCAGAACATCTACCGCGAGCTGACCGACGACGTCGGCGGGAACCCTGGGCCGACCGGTGACCTCACGGGGTGGGCCGAGCAGGGCGTGCTGCTGCTCAACAGGGTGCTCACCGTGGGCGAGGGGAACCCCGGTTCGCACCGGAACCTGGGCTGGCAGGAGATCACCGACCGCGCCGTGGCGGCGCTGGTCGAGCGCGGCGGCCCGTTGGTCGCCGTGCTGTGGGGGCGGGACGCGCAGCAGGTCGCCCCGGCGCTGCGGGGCGTGCCCGTCGTCGCGAGCGCACACCCCAGCCCGATGTCCGCCGACCGCGGCTTCTTCGGCTCACGGCCGTTCTCGCGCGTCAACGCGCTGCTGGCCGACCAGGGCGCGGGCCCCGTCGACTGGTGCCGTCAGGCTCCCCCAACGGCCGGCGGCGGTCCGTCCCCACGTCCCACCGCCGGCCACGAGTGAGGGCTATGCCTCCGCACCGCTGAGCACGACGGCCACTCCGGCCACGTGCTCGGCTGACACCGGCGAGGTCGCCGGCACCTCGACGCGAACCTGTTCCCCAGCCACCACCGTGGTCATCTCGGCGAGCGTGGCCCCCCCGGGCCCGTTGAGGGAGACAGTGACGTCCCATCCCTCGCACCGCGCATCCAGCCCCGACAGCAGGGCGGCGGTGACGCCGTATCCCATCAGTGTGGCGTCGTAGGCCACGTCGTAGTCCACTGACACCGAGGACGAGCTGCACTGCTCGTTCTCGCTACCACCCACGAGGATCTCGAGCGGATCCCCAGCGGCGCCGGCCGCGGACGCGGTCCGCACGCCGAACGCAGCAAGGCCGACCAGCGCAACCGCTGCGACCTTTCGTGCTGCTCGGGTGTTCATCCGGTACCCCTCCATGGGTTCCTGAGATTGCTTCCTGGCTTCTGCACCTGTGCTCCGGACCTCCTGTCCGGTGCCACCTGCGCGCACGCAGGCGAGTGCCCCGTGGGGCCTAAGGTGTGTTGTGGAAGCCGGCGAAGGCATGCCGCGAGGGGCGCCTTGCCGGGGGGCTGGTCCACTGCCAGTTGGCGTTCATCGGAACCCTGTCGTTCGGTAGCCCGGCTGACTACGTGAGTCCCGTGGCTTTGCGTCCCCACCTCGCGGTGGGTTTGCCGTTATCGCTGACCTGTTCAGGATGACCGTCCGGGGCCGTCGCGTCCAGGCCCTTCACCCGGACGCCGTGTCCGGATTGGCCCGCCTCGTGCTCAAAGGGGCAGACTGCCGGGGTGGATTTCACCCGCACGGCCGCCTCACACGGGACGCCGACGGGTCGGGGGACACCACGGTGGCGTCGCTACGTCGCGCTCGGGGACTCGTTCACCGAGGGCCTGTGGGACGTGCCGGACGGCGTCGACCCGGCCGTCCGCGCGTCGGCCGGCGACGTCGGCGCGCTCGTGGAGGTCCCCTGCCGGGGCTGGGCCGACCTGCTCGCCGCGCACCTCGCCGAGCGGTCCGCGGCCGATGGCGGCGCCGGGGACGGCCGCGACGACGAGCCGTTCCGCTACGCGAACCTGGCCGTCCGGGGCCGGCTCCTGGGCCCGATCGTGCGCGAGCAGGTGCCGGCTGCCGTCGAGCTCGGGCCCGACCTGGTCAGCCTCGTCGGCGGCGGCAACGACATCCTGCGCCCAGGCGTCGACCCCGACGCCCTGGCGGCGATGCTGGAGGGCGCGGTCGCCGGTCTGCGCGCCGCAGGCGTGGACGTGCTCCTGGCGACCGGGTTCGACACGGTGCACAGCCCGGTGATCCGCCGCACGCGCGGCCGGACGGCGGTCTTCAACGCCCACGTCTGGACCATCGCCAACCGGCACGGCGCCCACGTCCTGGACATGTGGGGCATGCGTTCGCTGCACGACTGGCGCATGTGGGCCGACGACCGGATCCACCTCACGACGGACGGCCACCGCCGGGTCGCGCAGGCCGCGCTCGTCGCGCTCGGCCTGCCGCCCGACGACGAGCGCTGGGACGACCCGCTCGCGCCCCTGCCCCCGCTCCCGCGGGCCGCGCGCGTGCGCGCCGACGCCGCGTGGCTGCGCACGCACGCGTCACCGTGGCTCGCGCGACGCCTGCACGGACGCTCGTCCGGCGATGCGAGGGCGCCCAAGCGACCGACGCTGGAGCCCGTCGGCTGAGCACGGGCGGCGGGGCAGGCGCGCGGACGATCACTCCGCGCAGAGCGTGAAGGTGATGCCCTGCCCGTCGCGGATGCCGTAGTTGCCCCAGTGGCTTCCGCTGACACGCCAGACGTTCCCCGGAAGCTGCTGGAGGGTGTAGGCCCCTCCACTCGCGTACACGCGTTGATACGTGTTCGGAGGCGTGTTCGCGAGGGCGACGGCTGCGGACATCTCGACGTCCGCGCGCCAGCCGGCGTAGAAGAGCGGCGTCCCCGTCACCGACACCGACGTCGTGACGCAGGCGTTCCACGGGTTCCCCGTGACGGGCCCCTGGATCACCGTGTAGGTGAGCGCCGGGTCGTACTGCGGGGCCGGCGTGCTGTAGTGGCAGACGGTGAACGACAGCGCGGGGTCGGTGCTGCGCAGCTTCTTGTAGTTGCCGGTCCCGACGATCGTGACCTTGCCCGCATCAGGGTTCGCGGCGAACGCGACCTTCTGGGCGTCGGCACCCTGGATCTGGTAGCCCGAGGTTGCCCCGTTGAACGGCCGCTGACCGATGTTCAGGTCGACGGCCCAGTCCTTCTGGGACGTCTGGTTCGTCGTCGAGACGGTGACGTCCACGCAGAACTGCTGACCGACGACCACGGACGTCCACGTCACCGAGCGAAGATCCGTCTCCGGGGTCCCCGGGGTGATCGGACCGGTCACCGGCGGCTGGGGCGAGTAGGTCCACGTGGTGGCGATTGACCACCCCGCGACGACGGCCGAGACGGGGTTGCCGGTCGACGGCGGCGTGAAGGAGCCGCTGAGATCGAGCGGCGTCACGGTGCCCGCGACCGGTGCGGAGGCGATGCTCGCGGTCCGCACCTGTGCCCCGTCGAGGACCATCAGGTCGATCCGCTTGCCGACGCACGCCGACGGCCAGGTGGCCGGCGTCGTCACCTCGATCCAGGTAGCCGTGCCAGCGACGGCATCGGTGGTCACGGCGAGCGTCTGCCCGGCACACGGGTTCGTCGCGGACGCGACCGAGATCTGCCCGCCGTTCACCTGGAGCTGGGCGGCGTTGCCGACGACGACGGCCGTCGCCGCCACGACCGTCGAGACGGCGAGGACGATGCCCGCCCGGAGCGCGTTCCTCACGAGTGCATCACCACGTCGACGCGGACGATCGACCGCGTGCCCACGGCCGGGAACGAGCCGGTCCTGAACGCGGTCGAGGGCACCTGGCCCGTGACCTCCACGATCGGGCCGGAGGCACCGATGACGCTGAGCCGGTACTGCTGGCCGACGCAGTTGGGGTTGATGCCGCTGAGGTCGACGGCCGTGGTGGTGAAGCCGGAGCCGGTCGGCTGGCTGACCAGGGCGGCGGTCACCGGCGCCTGGTTCTGGCACGACGTCACGGCGGCCGAGCCGGCGGCGAGCGACGTGCTCACGACGCCGAGGCTCGCCGCGGAGGCCGCCCCCAGGCCGAGCGTCGCCACCGCCGCGACCGCGACGGCCGCGAGTCGGCGGGGGCGGGGAGTGGTCGTCCCGAGGCTGCGCCAGGCAGCACGAAGGCCCGCCGGGTGGCGCGGACTGCGCGTCACGGGGCCTCCTTCGGGGCGGTGTCTCAGGCGCCCTCCCGCGGTGCGCGGGGGGCGGTGGGGGGAGTGCAGTACTGGTGCTGGTGCTCGGTCCTGGCGCTACGTCAGACGAGCGCCGTCACCGGCGGCTCGTCCGACTCGGCATCGGGCTCGGCCTCGGCGACCTCTCGCTCGGCGTCGGCCACCAGAGCGGCGAGCTCGCCGTCCTCGTCCTGGCCGTCCGTCTCCGGGTCCTCGTCCTCGGGCTTGCCCGGCCAGACGACCACGGCGAGCGCGATGACGAGGAGCGAGATCCAGGTCAGCGGGCTGAGCAGGATCGAGGCGAACTTCCCGACCTGCGGCAGGTGCAGCACCGCCGAACCGAGGATCTGGTCGCCCTTCGGGTTCCACGGGTCCAGGAAGTCGTTGTTGTCACCCTGGACCACCCAGCCGTCGTCGGCGTTGCCGTCGACGATGCGGTGGATCACCCTCGCGCCGCCCACGTCGGGCGGCGTGTAGACGATGACGTCACCGACGTCGACGGGCCCGCACCGGGAGACGACCAGGTCACCCGTGTAGTACGTCGGCTCCATCGAGTGACCGGACACGATCGTCAGGGTCGTGCAACCGCCCAGCGAGCTGGGCCACAGGAGCCACCCGACGACGAGAGCCCCGACGAGCCAGAGCGCGCTCGTGGCGAGCCCGAGCAGGCGGCGCGGCACTGCCGCGCCGCCCTGCTCTGAGCCCTCACGTGCGACCACGATCCCGTGGGCCTCGACGACGTCAGTGGATGACGACGGCCGCCGACACCACCGACTCGACCGAGACGGCCGACTCGAGCGTGAAGGTGTAGGCCGTGCTGCCGGCGACGACCGTCTGCTCAGCACCGCCGCTCACGTCCTGCACCGTCACGCCGACCTGCTGGCCGAGGCACTTGCCGGCGGCGTTGTCGACGTCGTTGACCGTCACCTGCGTGACCTCGTCGCCGACGACCGTGTACGTGAGGTTCACGGCGTCGTCGCAGCTGGTCACGATCGTGCTGCCGGCGCTGAGGCTGGCCGAGTTGACGTCCAGGGTGGCAGCAGCGGCGAGGGAGAGACCGGCGATGCCGATGACGGCGAGACCGGCGGCGGCAGCCTTACGGCGCGTGGAAGCCATGGATGTGTCCTTCTGTCGGGTGCGGGTGGGTAGCCCGCAGCGGGGGGTCGCCGGTGGGGGCCGGCCGCTCGCGCACCGGAACCTGGGGAGGGAACCGGGCGTGCGAGTCACCTTCGATTGTGATGGATTCCGCCCGTTGGTGGGGCACACGAATGCCTCTTCACCCGCTCACGGAACCGCTTTTCACCCGCTCGAAACCCATGTCGTTCTTTCCGCCGCCTCGCCCTCTGCGCGCGTGGGGCGAGGTCTGCGACGCGCCGCGCATCGGACGGCGCATTCTGGAGCGGTCGAGCCGTGCCATCACCCGTCATTTTGCACGTCACTCAGGTCACACATCTCGGAGCCGCCTGTCGGATTCGAACCGACGACCGTCCGCTTACAAGGCGGGTGCTCTACCACTGAGCTAAGGCGGCACAGGGGCCGGGCGACGCATCGCCCGGCCCCTCAGTCTGCCAGGGTGCCTCAGCCGCGGGCGTCGTCGATCGCCTGGCGCAGCGCCTCCTCGACGCGCCAGTCGACCGTGTCGCCGAGGGGCTCGCCGTTGAGGCGGATCGACGGCGTGGCCAGACGCCCGTCGTACAGGTTGCGGGCCGCGTCGGTGACCTGGCCGACCCACCAGGTGTACGTGCCGTCCGCGATGGCCGCGGCGGCCTCCTCCGGCACCCCGGCGGTCCGGGCGATGTTCGCGATCTCCTCGTCGCTCAGGCCCGCCGTGCCCTCGGCCGGCTGGCTGGCGAACAGCGCGGTCTCGAAGTCGAGGTAGGCGTCGGGCGCCAGGTCGGCGACGGTGTAGAGCGCCTGCGCCGCGCGCGTCGAGTAGCGCGTGCTCGACTGGTTGTCGAGGTTGCCGACCACGCGGTGGTCGACGACGACCTCGCCGGCGAGCCGCATCTCGTCGAGCACCGGCATCGCGGCCTCCTCGAACACCGCGCACCACGGGCAGATCGGGTCGGAGTACACGGTCACCACGACGGCGTCACCGAAGGCGCCGACCGGCCACTCCTCCGACGCGTCGGCCGGCGGGGTGACGATGCCGTCCGCGTCCATGACGATGCCGCCCCCGCCCGCGGCGGCGAACGGCGGCTGGACCTGCGCCGAGGCCGGCACGTCGTCCTTGCCGCCCTGGTTCAGGATCACCACGACGAGCACGATGAAGCCGACGAGCACCGCCGCGGCGGCCGTGATGGCGATGGTGCGGTTGCGCTTGGCCTTCCGCTCCTGCTCGGCGCGCAGGGCCAGGGCGGCCTGACGGGCCTCGTCCCGGCGCGCGGCCTTGGTGGGACGGTCAGTCGGGGACATCGGAGCTCCTTCCGGGCGCGTTCGCGCCGGCGTCATCGGTGTGGTCGAGCGTGTGGTCGAACAAGGTGTCGCTGGTGTCGCTGAGGTCGCGGTCCAGGACCGCGGGGTGGAGCGCGCCGTCGAGCGACAGGCGCGAGGTGGGCCACCACGTCAGCAGCGCGGCGAGGACCAGGAGCCCGAGGTCGCGCAGCAGGTCGGGCAGGTAGTTCGTCTCGGCCGGGTCCACCGGGCCGCCGCCGCCGAAGCAGCCGCAGTCGATGGCCAGGCCGCGCGCCCACGCCGAGGCGATGCCGATCGTGAAGGCGACCAGCAGCAGGCCGAAGCCCGCGGCCGCCCACCGGGTCGCCAGTCCCGTGATGAGCAGCAGGCCGAGGAGCACCTCGGCGAACGGCAGGACGTGACCGACGACGTCGGCCACGCCGTCGGGCAGGAGGTCGTAGGCGCGGACGGCCCAGACGGACTCGTCGAGGTCGCCGAGCTTGATCGCGCCGGCGTAGAGGGCCACGCCACCGAGCAGGAGGCGCGCCGCCGTCGCCGCCCAGGCTCGCCACGCGGGCGCGGCGGAACGGGGACGGACGGGATTCGTGGGTGGGGACAGTGCAGTCGAGGTCGTGGACACGGTGGTGCTCCGGGGTCGCAGGAGTGCGCGCCGGGGCGCGCGGGGGTCAGGCGAGCCCGACCTCGGGCGGCCCCCGCCACCACGGTCCCCCGGCGACCGCGCGGCTGCGCGGCGCGACGACGGGGACGTCCACCGCGACCAGCCGCGGCACCGGCAGGGCGACCGGCTCGGCCGGCCGCGGCCGCAGGCTGCGCACGACGCCGACCGCCACCCGCACCAGCCGGTGCAGGCGCGACGCCAGACCGACGCCCACGCCCGCGCCCACGAGGTGCGCGAGCAGGACCGGCAGGGCGATCGCGACGACGACGCCGATGGCGCGCTGCCCGTCACCGACGCCGTAGCCGGACGGGCATGCCGCGTCCTCGCGCAGCAGGGCGAGCGTCACGCCGAACCGGCCGAGCGAGCCGGCGGTGACGCACTGGTGCACCATGAGGGCACCCTGCTGGAGCAGGACGACGGCGCCCGCGCCGAGCAGCGCGAGCGCCGAGAGCACGGGCCAGAGCGCGGCGCCGGACCGGCGCACCCGCATGGCCCCTGCAGTCATGCGGCAACCATACGCGTCAGCCCAGCCTGGGGTGACCGCCCAAGGGCCACCAGACCACGTCCTGCCCGAGCATGGCCATGGCCAGCACGACGGCGACCACCACCCCGACCACGACGGCCGCCAACGCGCCCCACGGCCCCGGGGCGATCGTGGCGAGCGCGCGGCGCGCGCCGTCGCGATGCGTCCGCGCCATGGGCCCGAACCAGACCATCGCGAGCCCGATGGCGGCCATCACGCCCACCCAGGCCCGGCCGACCCAGGGCAGGTTGCCGCGCAGCAGCCCGGACCCCTGCCCCGGCACGAGCGGGGCGATGGTCCAGTGGCCCGCCTCGATCAGCCACCAGGTCACCCCGCCCACGAGCACGACGACGGCGCCGCCCACCACGAGCACCGGGACCACCCCGAGCGTGCCGCGCACCAGGTACCACGGCCAGGTCACGACGGCGCGGACCCGGTCGCTCGGCCGCGCCCCCCGCCGGGCCCGACGCCGCTCGAGCGCCTCCGCGTCGAGCTCGACGCTGCGCAGCAGGGCCGCCACGACGAGCGCCACCGCGAAGGCGGCACCCGGCCGCGCCAGGCCGAGGGCAAGGAACGGCAGCGCGAGGGCGGCCACCGTCCCGGTCCTGCGCGCGGGCGGCGTCGGGTAGAAGTCCGGCTCGGGCAGCCGCCGGTCCTCGTCGTAGCCCTCGTCGTCCTCGTCGTACGCCTCGTCGTCGTACTCGTCGTACTCCTCGTACGCCTCGTCGCCGTAGGCCTCGTCGACCTCGTCGTCGACCTCGTCGTCGTACGCCTGGTCGTCGACCTCGTCGACCTCGTCGGCGCCGAGCCGGGCGGCGTCGTCGTCCGCCGTCCAGGTGTCCGGGAGGACGCGCGTGGTGGAGAGCCCCGTCGCGAGGTCGGCCGGGGCGCCCACCGCGGTCACGACGACGGCGGGGTCGGCCTCCTCGTCGGCGCGCTCGTCCGCGTCCGCCACGAGGACGGCCGTCACGCCCGCGTCGTCCGCCTGCACGCTCTCGGCGTCGTCGTCGGCCGCGCTGTCGCTCTCGGGGGCGTCGGCGGCGAGCTGCTCGAGCGCCGCGACGACGTCGTCAGGGCCGGTGCGCTGGGCCGGGTCCACCGCGAGCGCGCCACGCAGCGCGTCCGCGAGCACGCTCGGCAGGCCCGCGAGGTCGGGGTCGCCCGCGCGCACCCGGGTGAGGACGGTGCCGATGGTCCCCTTGCCGAACGGCGGCCGACCGGTCGCGGCGAACGTCAGGACGGCCGCCCAGCCCCACCAGTCGCTGTCCCGGGTGGGCGCCTCGCCGTCGAGCAGGTCGGGCGACACGTAGCCCGGCGTGCCCGTGACCAGCCCGGTCGACGTCATGCGGGCGTCCTCGACGGCCTGGGCGAGCCCGAAGTCGATGAGCACCGGCCCGTCCGCGGTGACCATGACGTTGCCCGGGGTCAGGTCCCGGTGCAGGACGCCGGCCGCGTGCACGACGTCGAGCGCCTCACGCAGGCGGGAGCCGAGGAGCAGCAGGTGCTCCGGCGGCAGCGCGCCGCTGCGCGAGACGTGCCGCGCCAGGTCGCGACCCGGCACGAGCTCCGTGACGACGAACGCCTCGGTCGACTCGATCTCCGCGTCGAGGACCCGGGCGACGCCCGCGTGGCGGACCTTCTGCAGGGACGCGACCTCGCGGCTCAGCCGCTCGCGCGCCTCGGGGTCGTCCAGGTGCGCGTGCAGCAGCTTGAGTGCGACGACCCGGCCGTCGCCGTCGCGCGCCTTGTACACAGCACCCATGCCGCCGCGGCCGAGCGCGCCGAGGATGCGGTAGCCGCCGACCTCCTCCGGCAACGCCCCCGGCGCCCCCGGGGCCGGCGGGGCGGACGGCGCCGTCGGGGAGGTCGTCCGAGCGGCGGCCGCGGTGCCCTGCGCGGCGGCCTTGGCGGTCTTCGCGGCCTTCCCGGACGCCCGGAGGGACGGCGCGCGGCCGGCGGCCGACGACGTCCGACCGGTGGCGCTCGCGCGCTGCTTCCGCGGCGGCTCGGGCGCGGCGGGTTCGTCGGCCGCCTCGGGCTCAGCCTCCGGCCTCGGCGCGGGGTCCGCCGGCGGGATCACCGGCGGCGCCTCCGACGTCGGCGCATCGTCCGTGGGCGGGTCGTCCGCAAGCCTGTCGTCGACAGCGGGCGTCGCGTCGTCGGGCGGGTCCAGAGCAGGCGTGGCGGGCGCGGGCGCGCTCGCGGCCGGCGGCTTGGCCTTCGGGCGTCGGGGCGGCCGCGCTGCCTTCGTCCGCCTGGCCGCCTTCGCCGGCTGGGGCGGCGTGCTCTCGGCCGGACCGGCGTCGTCCGCGGAGCTCACGGCCTCCGCGGGACCGGCGTCGTCCGCCGGCTGCTCCGCCTCGGACCCCTCCGCCTCGGACCCCTCCGCCTCGGACCCCTCCTCGGCGGACCCCTCCTCGGCGGGCGCGTCCTCGGCGGGCGCGTCCTCGGCAGCGCCGGCCTCACTCACAGCGACCGCGATCGGGGCGTCCTCGGTCACCGGCCCATCGGTCGGAGCGTCCTCGGCAGGGGCGGTCTCGACCGCCGCCGCGGGCTCGTCCGAGGGGGGCGAGCCGGACTCGGCGGACGCCGGCGTGGCGGCGGCGGCAGGCGGGCGCCCGGCGCCGCGCTTCTTGCGTGCGCCCGCTGCTCCCGATGCCCCCGCCCTCGCCACGACGGCCACCGTAGCGGGGGCAGGCCGCACGTGTGCCCGGACCGCGCCGGGCGAGCCCAAGGCCGCGCCGATAGGGTCGTCGTGGGAAGCCTGGAGGGGGGCGCGCGTGGCCTACGAGCTGGTCGTGGTGGCCAACCGGCTGCCGGTGGACATCTCCGTGGCGGCCGACGGGACGCAGAGCTGGCAGCGATCGCCCGGCGGCCTCGTCAGCGCCCTGGAGCCGGTCATGTCCGAGGCCCACGGGGCCTGGATCGGGTGGTCCGGCTCCCCCGACCTCGAGGCCGAACCCTTCGAGGCCGACGGCGTGCACCTGGTGCCTGTCACCCTGTCCGCGGACGAGGTGGCCGACTACTACGAGGGTTTCGCCAACGACACGCTGTGGCCGCTCTCGCACGACGTCATCAGCCCGCCCGTCTACCACCGGCGCTGGTGGGACGCGTACCGGCGCGTGAACCGGCGCTTCGCGGCGGAGGCCGCGCAGGAGGCCGCCCAGGGCGCGACCGTCTGGGTGCACGACTACCAGCTGCAGCTCGTCCCGGCGATGCTGCGCGAGCTGCGGCCGGACCTGCGGATCGGCTACTTCCACCACATCCCGTTCCCGCCGCTGGAGATCTTCGCCCAGCTCCCCTGGCGGCGGCAGGTGCTCGAGGGCCTGCTCGGCGCCGACCTGGTCGGCTTCCAGCGCACCGGCGACGCCGGCAACTTCATCCGCACCGTGCGCCGCTTCACCGACCTCACGACGCGCGGCGCGGTCATCACGGTCCCCGGGCCGGACGGGCGCGAGCGGCAGGTCCGCGCGTCGGCCTTCCCCATCTCGATCGACTCCGCGCGGTTCGACGCGCTCGCGCGCACGCCGGAGGTGCGCGCCCGGGCCCGGGAGATCCGCGCGGACCTCGGTGACCCCGGCGTGGTGCTCCTCGGCGTCGACCGGCTCGACTACACCAAGGGCATCCGGCACCGGATCAAGGCCTACGGGGAGCTCCTCGAGGAGGGCCGGCTGTCCGTGCCCGACACCGCGCTCGTCCAGGTCGCCAGCCCCAGCCGGCAGAACGTCGAGGCCTACCAGCAGCTGCGCGAGGAGGTCGAGGTCCTCGTCGGGCGCATCAACGGCGAGTTCGGCCGCATCGGCGCCACGCCGATCCACTACCTGCACCACTCCTACCCGCCGGAGGAGATGGCCGCGCTGTACCTGGCGGCGGACGTCATGCTCGTGACGTCCCTGCGGGACGGCATGAACCTCGTCGCCAAGGAGTTCGTCGCGGCGTGCGTCGACGACCGCGGCGTGCTCGTCCTGTCGGAGTTCACGGGCGCCGCCGACGAGCTCTCGGGGTCGCTGCTGGTCAACCCGCACGACATCGACGGCCTCAAGGACGCCATCGCGCACGCCACCCGCATGGACGGCCGCGAGATGCGCTCCCGGATGCGCAAGCTCCGCCGGCGCGTGCTCGCCGACGACGTGCGCAAGTGGTCCCAGAGCTTCCTGCGCACGCTCGAGACGGCCCCCCGGGTGCCGCTGCGATGACGACGCCCGGGCCCGTCACCTCGGAGGTGCTGCACGAGCTGGCGGCCGGCGTGCGCCGCGGCGCGACGCTCGTCGCGCTCGACTTCGACGGCGTCCTCGCCCCGCTGGTGGACGACCCGGCCGAGAGCCGCGCCCTGCCGGCGTCGTCCGCGGCGCTGGCGCACCTGGCCGCGGCGTCCGTGCCGCTCGCCCTGGTCTCCGGGCGGGCGCTCGAGGACCTGTGGGTCGTGGCGCGGCCACCGGTGGGTGCGCACCTCGTCGGCGGGCACGGCGCCGAGCACGGCCACGCGACGGCCGACGGCCTCGTCCGGGAGCCGCTCGCGCTGCCGCCGGAGGCCGCCCGCACCCTCGAGGAGCTCGCCGCGGCGCTCGAGGCGCTCGTGGCCGGCACCACGGCGCGGGTCGAGCACAAGCCCGCCTCCGTCGTCCTGCACACGCGCACCGCCGCCCCCGACGACGCCGCCCGCCTCACCCGGGCCGCCGCGTCCGCCGGGCACGACGCCGGCGTGGACGTCCTGGCCGGCAAGGACGTCGTCGAGCTCTCCGTGCTGGACGTGTCCAAGGGCGAGGCCCTGCGCGGCCTGCGGGACCGGCTCGGCGTCGCCCAGGTCTTCTACGCCGGCGACGACGTCACCGACGAGCGCGCGTTCGCCGCGCTCGAGCCGCAGGACGTGACGGTCAAGGTGGGCCCGGGCCCGACGGCGGCCCGGCACCGCGTGGCCGACCCCGCCGCCGTCGCCGCCCTGCTCAGCGACCTCGCCGCGCTGGTCGCGGCACCGCCGGCCGCCCCCTGACGCCCGGGGCCGCGGCGGGCGTGGCTACCGCGCGACGCGGCCGCGGAGCTGCCAGATCGTGACCTTCGGGCCGTCCCCAGGCCGGGGTGACTGTGGCACCATGAGCGGGTCGCACGGGCGAGGAGGTCCGCCGGTGCCGCGCGAGCGGACCGGACGGACCGAGCCGCACGTGTCGGTGCCACCCGGCACCCCCGACTCCACTCGGATCGTCCGGCACGTACCTGCCGGTGGAGGGAATGCAGCATGGCAACCGTGACCTTCGACAAGGCCACCCGCATCTACCCGGGGACCGAGCGTCCCGCCGTCGACTCGCTCGACCTGCACATCGAGGACGGCGAGTTCCTCGTCCTCGTCGGCCCGTCGGGCTGCGGCAAGTCGACGTCGCTGCGGATGCTCGCCGGCCTGGAGGACGTGAACTCCGGCCGGATCCTCATCGGCGACCGCGAGGTCACCGACGTGCAGCCCAAGGACCGGGACATCGCGATGGTGTTCCAGAACTACGCGCTGTACCCGCACATGACCGTCGCCGACAACATGGGCTTCGCCCTGAAGATCGCCGGCGTGCCGAAGGCCGACATCCGTAAGCGCGTCGAGGAGACCGCGAAGATGCTCGACCTGACCGAGTACCTGGACCGCCGCCCGAAGGCGCTGTCCGGTGGTCAGCGTCAGCGCGTCGCCATGGGCCGCGCCATCGTGCGTCAGCCGCAGGTCTTCCTCATGGACGAGCCGCTGTCGAACCTCGACGCCAAGCTCCGCGTCCAGACGCGCTCGCAGATCGCGTCGCTCACCCGCCGCCTCGGCGTCACCACGGTCTACGTCACGCACGACCAGACCGAGGCCATGACGATGGGCGACCGGATCGCCGTGCTCAAGGACGGCATCCTCCAGCAGGTCGGCGACCCGCGTGACCTCTACGACCGTCCGAACAACGTCTTCGTCGCGGGCTTCATCGGCTCGCCGGCGATGAACATCGGCTCGTTCCAGGTGGTCGAGGGTGGCGCGCAGCTGGCCAACACCCGCATCCCGCTGGCCCGCGAGGTCCTCTCCAAGATCGTCCCCGAGGACCGCGGCCACGTGACCGTCGGCTTCCGCCCCGAGGCGCTCGACGTCGTCAGCCAGGCGACCGAGGGTGCGATCCCGATCAAGGTCGTCCTCGTCGAGGAGCTCGGCGCCGACGCCCTCGCCTACGGCGAGCTGGTCATGGGCGGCGCTGCCGCTCGCGAGATCCACTCGGGCGCCGGCGAGGCGCAGATCATCGTGCGCGTCGACCCGCGCACCCCGCCGCGCAAGGGCGACACCATCTGGGTGGCGATCCGTCACGGCGAGCTCCACGCGTTCGCGGCCTCGACGGGCGAGCGCCTGAACTGACCCCAGCAACACGGAGGGCGGGGCGGCGGTTGCCGTCCCGCCCTTCGCGTTCGGAGGAACCATGACTGTCCCCATGACGGGGTCCCTGCAGATCACCGCGGCCGCCCCGGACCCGGCGCTGCTCGACCTCCCCTGGCACATCCCGCTCGAGGACTGGCCGGCCGAGAACCTCGCCGCGCTCCCCCGCGGCATCAGCCGGCACGTCGTGCGCTTCGTCAAGCTCTCCGGCCGCGTCATCGCGGTCAAGGAGATCGGCGAGACCGTGGCCTACCGCGAGTACGAGCTCCTGCGCGCCCTCCGCCGCATCGGCACCCCGAGCGTCGAGCCGGTGGGCGTCATCAACGGGCGGGTCGACCTCGAGGGCGAGCGCCTGGAGACGGTGCTGGTGACGCAGCACCTGCAGTACTCGCTCCCCTACCGCGCGCTCTTCAGCCAGCAGAGCCTGCAGCCGGACACCACCCGGCGGCTCATCGACGCGCTCGCCGTGCTCCTGGTCCGGCTGCACCTGTCGGGCTTCTACTGGGGCGACGTGTCGCTGTCGAACACGCTCTTCCGGCGCGACGCGGGCTCGTTCGCCGCGTACCTGGTCGACGCCGAGACCGGCGAGCTGCACGACCGGCTGTCGAACGGCCAGCGGGCCTACGACATGGACGTCGCCCGCGTGAACATCATCGGCGAGCTCATGGACCTCGAGGCCGGTGACATGCTCGAGCCGGGCGTCGACCCGATCGAGATCGGCGACCGCCTGGTCACGCGCTACGACGAGCTGTGGGACGCGCTGACGGGCGAGGAGTCGTTCGGCACGAGCGACCGCTGGCGTGTCGCCGCCCGCATCGAGCACCTCAACGAGCTGGGCTTCGACGTCGGCGAGCTGGCGATCACCACCGACGTCGACGGCACCACCGTGAGCATCCAGCCGAAGGTCGTCGACGCCGGTCACCACTCCCGGCGGCTGCTCCGGCTCACGGGGCTCGACGTCGAGGAGGGGCAGGCGCGTCGTCTGCTCAACGACCTGGACGCCTACCGGGCCGCGACGGACCGCCAGGGCGAGGACGAGGAGTTCGTCGCGCACGACTGGCTGACGAACGTCTTCGAACCCGCCGTCCGCGCCGTCCCGCGCGAGCTGCGGGGCAAGCTCCAGCCGGCCCAGATGTTCCACGAGATGCTCGACCACCGCTGGTACATCTCGCGCGAGCAGGGCCGCGACGTGCCGATGGTCGAGGCGGCCCGCAGCTACGCAGAGACCGTCCTGCGCCACCGGGCGAGCGAGGCCCAGGTCCTCGGCGCCGACACGGCGATCATCCCCCGCATCGCCGACTGACCGAGTGGAGCCTTCGCGCCCTGTGTGGAGCGAGAACGACCGACACGCGCGCGTGTCACGTCGGTCTCGCTCCACACGGGAGCAGGGGTGGTCGGTCGAGGGGCGGGGTCAGGCCTGTGAGCGGAGGCGGGCGACCTCGTAGAGGGAGATGCCCGTCGCGACGCCCGCGTTGAGCGACTCCGTCTCCGCCCGGATCGGGATGGACGCGACGACGTCGCACGTCGAGCGCACCAGCCGCCCGAGGCCCTTGCCCTCCGACCCGACGACGAGCACCACCGGGTCGGTCGCCAGGTGCAGCTCGCTCACCGGCGTGGTCCCGCCCGCGTCGAGCCCGACGACGAAGCAGCCCGCCTCGCGCAGCTCGCCGAGCGCACGCACGAGGTTGGTCACCCGCGCGACCGGCACGCGTGCCGCGGCACCGGCGGAGACCTTCCACGCGGACGCGGTCACGCCGGCGGCGCGCCGCTCGGGGATGACGACGCCGTGCGCGCCGAACGCGCCCGCCGAGCGCAGCGCGGCCCCGAGGTTGCGCGGGTCCGTCACGCCGTCGAGCGCGACGACCAGCGGCGGCTCACCCGCCCGCTCTGCGCGCGCCAGGATCTGGTCGAGGTCGGCGTACCGGTAGGGCTTGGCCGCCATCGCGACACCCTGGTGCACCATGCCGCCGGTCATCCGGTCGAGCTCGGCCGTCGTGACCTCGAGCAGCGGGAGGTTGCGCTCGCCCGCCATCCGCCGGATCTCGCGGATGCGGTCGTCGGCCTCCACGCGGTGGCCCATCCAGATCGCCTCGCACGGCACGCCGGCCCGCAGGGCCTCGACGACGGCGTTGCGGCCGGTCACGATCTCCGAGGCGGGGGCCGTCGACCCGCGTCCGGCCGGACGCGTCCCCCGGGGCGTCCCGGTGCGGCCGGTGCCCGCGGACGACGCGCGGCCGGTCGCCGACGCACGGCCGGTCCCGGCGCGCTCGCCGCTCCGGGCGCCCGGCTTGCCGCCCTTGGCGGCGGCGCGCTCGGCGGCGGCCTTGCGCTTGGCGGCCGCGTGGTACGGGCGGTCCTCCGCCTTGGGCGTGGGGCCCTTGCCCTCGAGCGCGCGACGGCCCTTGCCGCCCGTGCCGACGGTGGCGCCCTTCTTCGAGCCCGGCTTGCGCGTCGCGCCCCGCCGCTGCGAGTTCCCCGCCATCAGTCCTCGCCTCCCAGCGTCCAGCGCGGGCCCGTCGGCGAGTCCTCGACGACGATCCCCGCCTCGGCCAGCCGCGCCCGGACGGCGTCGGCGGTGGCCCAGTCCCGCTCGGCACGGGCCTTGGCCCGCGCCGCCAGCTCGGCGGTGACCAGGGCGTCGAGCGCACGGGTGGCCCGTGACTCGTCGCCCGCGCCCGCCCAGCGGACGGGGTCGAGGCCCAGCACGTCCAGCATCGCACGGACGGCGACCAGCTCCGTACGCACCTCGTCCGGCGTCCCGTCGGCCAGCGCGATGTTGCCCGCGCGCACGTGCTCGTGCACGACGGCGAGCGCCGCGGGCACGTTGAGGTCGTCGTCGAGCGCGGCGGCGAAGCCGGCCGGCAGCTCCGCCGCGGCGACCTCGGCGTCGGGCACCGTGCCCGTCCGCTCCGTGGCGCGCTCGACGAAGCCCGCGATCCGGGACCACGTCGCCTCCGCCTCGGGCAGCGTGTCCGCGTTCCACTCGAACGTCGAGCGGTAGTGGGCGGCCGTCAGGGCGTACCGCAGCACGACGGGCGTCGTCGTCGCGAGCACGTCCCAGACCAGCAGGAAGTTGCCGAGCGACTTGCTCATCTTGGCGCCGTCGACGTTCAGCAGCCCGGCGTGCAGCCAGATGCCCGCGAAGTCGTCGCCCGCCGCACGCGACTGCGCGAGCTCGTTCTCGTGATGGGGGAACCGCAGGTCGCGGCCGCCGCCGTGGATGTCGAAGGCGCTGCCGAGGTAGCGCCGCGCCATCGCCGAGCACTCGAGGTGCCAGCCCGGGCGCCCGCGCCCGTACGGCGTCGGCCACGACGCGTCGAGCGGCTCGCCCGGCTTCGGCGCCTTCCAGAGGGCGAAGTCCCGCGGGTCCCGCTTGCCGGCCTCCTCGGGGCCGCCGGCGGCGTCGTCAGACGCCGGCACGTCGTCGGGGCGCTGGTTCGTGAGCGCGCCGTACTCGGGCCAGGACCGGACGTCGAACCACACGTCGCCGGCCTCACCCGGATAGGCGTGGCCCTTGTCCAGGAGCCGGTCCATGAGCTCGATCATCTCGATCACGTGCCCGGTCGCACGCGGCTCGTAGGTGGGGGGCAGCACACCCACGGCGTCGTACGCCGCGGTGAACTCGCGCTCCCACCGGGCCGCCCAGGCCCACCAGGGCACGCCCTCCTCGGCGGAGCGCTGGAGGATCTTGTCGTCGATGTCGGTGACGTTGCGCACGAAGGTGACGTCCAGGCCGCTGCGGCGGAGCCACCGGACCAGCACGTCGAACCCGACGGCGGTCTTCACGTGGCCGATGTGCGGCGGTCCCTGCACGGTCGCTCCGCACACGTACAGCCCCACGTGGCCGGGGCGGAGCGGGACGAGCTCGCGCGTGGTCCGGGAGGCCGAGTCGTAGAGGTGGAGCGTCACCGCGCCAGGTTACCGGCGGCGCCCGGGGTGGGTGACCTGCTGTGTCGTGGCTGGACCTCGCACGTCTCGGCGGCAATGATCGGGTCATGGCGCACGCAGTGGTGGCGACCTCGTACGGCGGGCCCGAGGTCCTCGATGTCATCGAGCTGGACCCGGGGCACCCTGGCGCGGGGGAGGTCCTCCTCGACGTGCGGGCGTGCGGCGTGAACGCCTCGGACTGGAAGCGGTACTCGGGCGCCTGGGGTACGGACCCCGACGACCTGCCGATCCGCATCGGCCAGGAGTGCGCGGGCGTCGTGCTCGAGGTCGGGCCGGACGTCGAGGACGTCCAGGTGGGCGACGAGGTGATCGCCTACCGCGTCTCGGGCGCCTACACCGACCGGCTGGTCGCCCCGGTCACCGCACTCACCCCGAAGCCCGCCGCGCTGACGTGGCAGAAGGCGGCGGGCCTCATGGTCACGGGCGCGACCGCCGTGCACGCGCTGAGCGCGACGAAGGTCGGCGCCGGCGACACGGTGCTGGTGCACGGCGCCAGCGGCGGCGTCGGCTCGATGATCGTGCAGCTCGCGCACGCCAAGGGCGCACGCGTCATCGGCACGGCCGACCCGAGCAACCACGAGTACCTCGTCGACCTCGGCGCCACGCCCGTCGGCTACGGCCCCGGCCTCGTCGACCGCGTCCGCAAGGCCGCGCACGGCGAGCTCACCGCCGCGATCGACGTGTCCGGGACGCGCGAGGCGCTCGACGCCTCGGTGGCCCTCATCCGCGACCGCCGGCGGGTCGCGACCATCGTCGGGTTCAGCTACGGCGCGGCGCTGGGCATCAAGCTGCTCGGCAACGGTCCCGGTGCGGACCCCGGGGTCGAGATCCGTGCGGCGGCCCGGCCGCAGCTGGCCCGGCTCGTGGAGCAGGGACGCCTGGACGTGCGGGTCGGCGCGACCTACCCGCTGCACGAGGCGGCGCGGGCGCACCGGGCGGGCATCGAGATGCGCGTCCAGGGCAAGGTCATCCTCATCCCTGGTGAGGTGCCGGCACGAGCAACGCAGTCGCGATCGCGGCGACTCCTTCGCCGCGCCCGGTGAAGCCGAGCCCGTCCGTGGTCGTGGCGGCCACCGAGACGGGCGCCCCGCAGGCCGCGGACAGGGCGGCCTCCGCCTCCGCGCGCCGCGGGGACAGTCGCGGCCGGTTGCCGACGACCTGGACGGCGACGTTCCCGACCTCGTAGCCGGCCGCGCGCACGCGCGCCGCGGCCTCCGCGAGCAGCCGCGCCCCGGACGCCCCGGCCCACTGCGGGTCGGACGTGCCGAACACGGCGCCCAGGTCACCGAGCCCGGCCGCGGACAGGAGCGCGTCCGCCGCCGCGTGCGCCGCAGCGTCCCCGTCGGAGTGACCCGCGAGCGCGCGCTCGCCCGGCCAGTGCAGGCCGGCGAGCCAGAGCTCGCGCCCGCTGCCCTCGTCGGCGAAGGGGTGGACGTCGATGCCGATGCCGGTGCGCGGGATCACGGCTCCCCCACCCCCGCGGCCGTCGGCGCCGCGGCGGGGACCGCGACGGACGGGCCGACGAGAGCCGACACCAGGGCGGTCGCGACGACGAGGTCGCGCGGCGTGGTGATCTTCATGGCGTCCTCGTGTCCCTCCACGACCCAGACCTGGCCACCCGCGGCCTCGACGAGACCGGCGTCGTCCGTCGCCGCGAGCGCCTCGTCGTCGGCGCGGTGCGAGGCCGCCGCGTGTGCCGAGCGCAGGGCGCCCAGCGTGAAGCCCTGCGGCGTCTGGACCGCACGCAGCGCGGGTCGCTCGAGGGTGCGCACCACGGCGCCGTCTGGCCCGACCTGCTTGATCGTGTCGGCGACGGGCAGCGCGGGCACGACGGCGTCGCGCCCCATGGCCACGGTGCCGGCCACCCGGCGCACGACGCGCACGGGCACGAGCGGCCGCGCGGCGTCGTGCACGAGGACGACGGCGTCGTCCGGCTCGTCGGCGAGGCGGGCGAGGGCGGCGGCCACCGACGCCTGCCGGGTGGTCCCGCCCGGGACCACCTCGAGGCCCGGCACCGCCCCGGGTGCCGCGCCGAGCGCCGCGACGACGTCGTCCAGCGCCTCCGGCGGGGCCGTCACGACGATCCGGCGAACGATGCCCGAGGACGTCAGCGCGTGCGCGGCCCGCACGACGAGCGGGATGCCCGCGAGCGGCACCAGGGCCTTCGGGAGGGCATGGCCGAGCCGCGTGCCGGAGCCGGCCGCGGTGAGGATCGCGACGGCGCGCATCAGCGGGGGTGCGGGACTGCGCCCCTGCTCAGGACGCGAGGACCTCGTCGAGGATGGCCTCGGCCTTCTCCTCCTCGGTGTGCTCGGCGAGCGCGAGCTCCGAGACGAGGATCTGACGCGCCTTGGCCAGCATGCGCTTCTCGCCGGCCGACAGGCCGCGGTCGGCGTCGCGGCGGGACAGGTCGCGCACGACCTCGGCCACCTTGATGACGTCGCCCGAGGCGAGCTTCTCGAGGTTGGCCTTGTACCGGCGGGACCAGTTGGTCGGCTCCTCCGTGTACGGGGCGCGCAGGACGTCGAAGACCCGCTCCAGCCCCTCGGCGCCCACGACGTCGCGGACGCCGACGAGGTCGACGTTCTCGGCCGGGACCTCGATCGTCAGGTCGCCCTGGGCCACCTTGAGCTTGAGGTAGAGCTTGTCCTCGCCGCGGATCGTCCGGGTCTTGATCTCCTCGATGAGCGCTGCGCCGTGGTGCGGATAGACGACAGTCTCGCCTACGGTGAAAGTCATGTGGAGGCGTCCCCTTTCGCGGATGCCCAGTCTACCACGCCCACTGTGACGCCCGGGCGGCGCTGCGAATGTTTGCGCAGGTCAGGGGCACCCCGAGGCGCCGATCAGCCGAAACGGCCCGAGATGTAGTCCTCGGTGGCCTTCTGCGAGGGCACCGAGAAGATCGTCCTCGTGTCGTCCATCTCGACCAGGCGGCCGGGCTCCCCGGCCTCCGTCACGTTGAAGAACGCGGTCCGGTCACTCACCCGCGCGGCCTGCTGCATGTTGTGGGTGACGATGACGATCGTGTACTCGTTCTTGAGCTCGGCGATGAGCTCCTCGATGGCGAGCGTGGAGATCGGGTCGAGGGCCGACGCGGGCTCGTCCATGAGGAGGACCTGCGGCTTCACCGCGATCGCGCGGGCGATGCACAGCCGCTGCTGCTGACCACCCGAGAGCGAGGACCCGGGCTTGTGCAGCCGGTCCTTGACCTCCTTCCAGAGGTTCGCCCCGCGCAGCGACGACTCGACGAGGTCGGCGGCGTCGGACCTGGAGATCCGCCGGTTGTTCAGCCGCACGCCCGCGAGGACGTTCTCCGCGATCGACATCGTCGGGAACGGGTTGGGCCGCTGGAACACCATGCCGATCTGGCGCCGCACGGCGACCGGGTCCACCTCACGGTCGTAGAGGTTCACGCCGTCGACGAGGACGGTCCCCTGCACGTGCGCGCCCGGGATGACCTCGTGCATCCGGTTCAGCGTGCGCAGGAACGTGGACTTGCCACACCCGGACGGGCCGATGAGCGCGGTCACCGACCGCGGCTCGATGACCATCGACACGTCCGCCACGGCGCGGAAGTCGCCGTAGAAGACGTCGAGGTCCTTGACGTCGATGCGCTGGGCCATGGTTCTCCTCAGTGCCCCTTGGCCGGGGCGAAACGCCGGGCGACGACGCGCGCCAGCAGGTTCAGCAGCAGCACGATGACGACCAGGACGAGAGCCGCGGCCCAGGCCCGGTCGAAGTTGATGGTGGCGATGCAGTCGAGCTGGTCCGGCCGGCACGGCACGAGACCCTGCGAGTACTGCCGGTAGATGAAGACCGGGAGGGTCATCATCCGGCCGTCGAACAGGTCGTAGTTGATCGAGTCGACCACGCCCAGGGTGATGAGCAGGGGCGCCGTCTCGCCGATCACGCGCGCGACGGCGAGCATCACGCCGGTCACGATGCCCGCGGCCGACGTGCGCAGCACGACCTTGACGATCGTGCGCCACTTGGGCACGCCGAGCGCGAGCGACGCCTCGCGGAGCTCGTTCGGCACGAGGCGCAGCATCTCCTCGGTGGACCGCACGACCACGGGGATCATGAGCACGGACAGCGCGACCGCGCCGGCGACGCCCATCCGCACACCGGGCCCCAGGAAGATCGCGAAGAGCGCGTACGCGAAGAGGCCGGCGACGATCGAGGGGATGCCGGTCATGACGTCGACGAAGAACGTCACGGCCCGTGCGAGGGCCCCGCGCCCGTACTCGACCAGGTAGACCGCCGTCATCATGCCGATCGGCACGGAGATGACCGCGGCCGCCCCGGTGACCAGCAGGGTGCCGACGATCGCGTGGTAGATGCCGCCCGCGTCCATGCCGCCGAAGACGCCGCGCATGGACACGGCCAGGAAGTACGGGCTCAGCCGGTGGTAGCCCTCCGACAGGACGATCCACACGAGCGAGACCAGCGGGATCATCGCGACGAGGAACGCGAGCGTCACGACCACGCGCATGACGCGGTCGACGGTGTGGCGGCGCCGGTCGGGTCGCGTGAGCAGCTCGTGCGTCGTCGGCTGCGGGGCGTCGGTCCGCGTCACGGTGTCCGTGCTGGCCATCAGTTCGCTCCCGAGAAGGCGGCGCGACGGGAGACCACCCAGCGGGCCGCCATGTTGACGAGCAGGGTGATGACGAACAGCGCCAGGCCCGTGGCGATGAGGGCGCTCACGCCGAGCGGGTTCGCCTCCGGGAACTGCAGCGCGATGTTCGCGGCGATGGTCTGGTGGCGCCCGGCCATGAGCAGCGCCCAGCTGTACGTCAGCCCCGGCGACAGGATCATCAGCACGGCCATCGTCTCGCCGAGCGCGCGCCCGAGGCCGAGCATGGACGCGCTGATGACCCCCGACCGGCCGAACGGCAGGACCGCCATCCGGACCATCTCCCAGCGGGTCGCCCCGAGGGCGAGCGCGGCCTCCTCGTGCAGGCGCGGCGTCTGCAGGAAGACCTCGCGGGAGACGGCCGTCACGATGGGCAGGATCATCACCGCGAGCACGACGCCGACGGTCATCATCACGCGGGGCGGCGTCGCGGCGGGGCCCTCGAAGAGCGGGATGAACCCGAGGTTGTCCGAGAGCCAGCCCCACACGCCCTGCAGCTTCGGCGCGAGCCACAGCCCGCCCCACAGGCCGTAGACGACGCTCGGGATGGCGGCCAGCAGGTCGACGAGGTATCCGAGCACGTCGGCGAGCCGGCGCGGTGCGTAGTGCGAGATGAACAGCGCGATGCCGATGGCGACGGGCACCGCGAGCAGCAGCGCCAGGATCGCGGCGAGCACCGTGCCGAAGACGAGTGGGCCGACGTAGCCGAGCAGCGAGCCGTCGTCGGGGATCCAGCTGATGGCCGCGAGGTCCTCGCGGCTCGCCGACAGGGCCGGCCACGCCTCGAGCAGCAGGAAGCCCGCGACGGCCGCGAGCACGGCGAGGATGAGGACGCCCGAGCCCGTGGCGAGCCACCGGAACACCCGGCCGGCGCGGTCGTGACCGCCGCCGCGCACGCTCAGCGGGGCGGGGGCCAGCTCCGGCTCCGCCTCGGCCTGCAGACGCTGTCCGCTCATGGTGCGATCCCCTCGACGACCGCGAGCACCTGCTCGCGCAGGGCGGGCGAGACGGGGGCCGACCCGGCCGCCGACGCCGCCGCGGCCTGCCCCTCCTCGCTCGCCACGTAGGCCAGGAACGCGGCCACGAGCTCGGCGTCCGCGTCGTCCTCGTAGGCGGTGCACGCGAGCGTGTACGAGACGAGCACGAGGGGGTAGGTCCCCGGGGCGGTGCTGGTCCGGTCGAGGTCGACGACCAGGCTGGCGGCCGGGCGGCCGGCGGCCCGCGGCGACGCGTCGACGAGCGCCGCGGCGGCCTCGGGCGAGAACGGCACGAAGTCGTCTCCCACGCCGAGCGCGACGGTCCCGAGCGACCCGGCCTTCGAGGCGTCCGCGTACCCGATCGTGCCGACGCCGTCGGTCACGGTCTGCACGACGCCGGAGGTGCCCTGGGCGGACTGGCCGCCGTCCAGCGGCCAGTTGCCGCTCGGCTCGTACGGCCACGCCTGCGGCGCGGCGGCGGCCAGGTACTCGGTGAAGTTCTCGGTGGTGCCGGACTCGTCGGACCGCGTCACCGGGGTGATCGCCAGGTCCGGCAGGGCGACGCCGGGGTTGTCGGCCGCGATCTCGGCGGCGTTCCAGCGCGTGATCGTCCGGGCGAAGACGCCGGCCACCGTCGCCGGCGACATGTTCAGGCTCGCGATGCCGTCGAGGTTGAAGACGACGGCGATCGGCGAGACGTACAGCGGCAGCTCGGCGACGTCGCCCGGGGCGCAACGGTCCTGCGCCGCCGCGAGCTCCTCGTCGTCGAGCGGGGCGTCGCTGCCGGCGACCTGGATGCCGCCCTCGACGAACTGCGTCCGCCCGCCGCCGGACCCGACGGGGTCGTAGCTCACGACGACGTCGGGGTAGGCCGACTGGAAGCCGGCGGCCCAGGCGGCCATCGCGGACTCCTGCGACGAGGCGCCGGCGGCGGTGAGGCTCCCGGCGAGGTCACCCTCGGCCACCGGGGCCGCCGGGCCCGGCGTGCTTCCGCCGGGGCGCCAGGGGTGGTTGATGGGATCGTCCGAGCCGCACGCGGCGAGCGGGGCTGACACGGCCACTGCGAGCGCGATCGCGAGCGCCGTCCGGCGTCGTGTCACGGTCCTCCGATCCTGGGCGAGGCGGTCGCCTCGTCTGCCCCTCAGCGTAGGAAGGGCCGGAACGCCGACGTCGCCGCCGGGTGAACGCCAGGTGAACACCGGCGGAACACTGGCGACGAACGCCGCAGGGCGGCCGGTCGGGATGACCGGCCGCCCCGCGGGCGGTACGTGACTCAGGCGATCGCGTCGACGATCTCCATCACCGCGGCCCGCATGTCGGCCGAGATCGGCGCGGAGCCGGCGGCGTCGGCCGCGGCCTGCTGGCCCTCCTCGCTCGCCATGTAGGTCAGGAACGCCTTCACGAGGGCGCCCGTCTCGGCGTCCGCGTACTGGGTGCAGGCCATCGTGTAGGAGACCAGCACGATGGGGTACACGCCCGAGGCGGTGGTGTCGCGCTCGAGCTCGCGCACCAGGCTCGTCTCGGCCCGGCCCTCGGCGAGCGGCGAGGCGTCGACGACGGCGGCCGCGGCCTCCGGCGAGTACGGGACGTACTCCTCGCCGACCTTCACCGCGACGGTGCCGAGCGCGCCGACCTTCGAGGCGTCGGCGTACGTGATGGCACCCTCGGCGGACTGGGTCGTCTGGATCACGCCCGACGTGCCCTGGGCCGACTGCGTGCCCGAGACGGGCCAGTCACCGCTGGCCTCGTGCGGCCACGCACCGGCCGCGGCGGCCGCGAGGTACTCGGTGAAGTTCTTCGTGGTGCCGGACTCGTCGGAGCGGTTCACCGGCGTGATGGCCAGGGCCGGCAGCTCGACGTCGGGGTTCGCGTCGGCGATCTCCGGCGCGTCCCACGAGGTGATCTCGCCGTTGAAGATCTTGGCGATCGTCTCGGCGGACATGTTGAGGGAGTCGACGCCGGGCAGGTTGAAGGCCACGGCGATCGGGGAGATGTACAGCGGCAGCTCGGCGGCGGTACCCGGCTCGCAGCGGGTCTCCGCGAGCGCCCACTCGTCCTCGTCGAGCGCGGCGTCCGTGCCACCGAAGTCGGTGGCGCCCTCGGTGAACTGGGTGCGGCCACCGCCGGACCCGACCGGGTCGTAGGAGATGGTCACGTCGGGGTTCGCAGCCTGGAAGCCGGCGACCCAGGCCGCCATGGCCGACTCCTGCGAGGAGGCGCCGGCACCCACGAGGTCGCCGCTGAGCGACTCGGTGCTGGTGCCCTGCTCTGCGTCGGTCGTCGGGTCGGTCGTGGCGTCGCCGGTGGGGTCGTCCGAGCCGCAGGCGGCCAGGGTCAGCGCGAGGGCGCCGAGCGCGGCGATCATGCCGAACTTCTGTCGGTGAGGCTTCACTGTTGTCCGTCCTGTCGCGTCCACCGCCCGCGGTGCGCAGGCGGCCGTGGCCGACGCTAGGAGCGGCGGGTGACCGGTTCGCCGTCGCAGGCTGAACCCCAGGTGAACGACGGACGAGCGTTCGGGGAGCTCAGGCCTCGTCGGCGATCTTGTAGCCGAGGCCGCGCACCGTGAGCAGGTGCACGGGGTTCGCCGGGTCCGGCTCGATCTTCGCCCGGATGCGCTTGACGTGGACGTCGAGCGTCTTGGTGTCCCCGACGTAGTCCGAGCCCCACACGCGGTCGATGAGCTGCCCGCGCGTCAGCACGCGGCCCGCGTTGCGCAGCAGGACCTCGAGGAGCTCGAACTCCTTGAGCGGGAAGGGCGTCGGCTGCCCGTCGACCTCGACGACGTGCCGGTCCGGGTCCAGGCGCACGCGGCCGACGGCGAGCACGTCCGGCTCCTCGGTCACGGGGGCGCTGCCCCGGCGCCGCAGCACCGCGTGCACGCGCGCGATGAGCTCGCGGGACGAGTACGGCTTCGTGACGTAGTCGTCCGCACCGATCTCGAGCCCGACGACCTTGTCGATCTCGCTGTCCTTGGCCGTCAGCATGATGACCGGGACGTCGCTGCGCCGGCGCAGCTCACGGCACACCTCGGTGCCGCTCATGCCCGGGAGCATGAGGTCGAGCAGCACGAGGTCGGCGCCGCCGTCCGCGAACCGGTCGAGCGCGGCGTCGCCGGTGGCGGCCTCCACGACGTCGTACCCCTCCTTCTTCAGGAGGTAGGCCAGCGGCTCGCGGTAGGAGAGCTCGTCCTCCACGACGAGGATGCGGGTCATGCGGCACCTTCCGGATCGGTGGTGGTCGCGCCGCGCTCGAGAGCAGGCGGCAGCGGCAGGTGGATGGTGAAGGTGGAGCCGTGCCCGGGCTCGGACCACAGGGTGACCTCGCCGCCGTGGTCTGCGACGACGTGCTTGACGATGCTCAGGCCCAGACCGGTCCCGCCGGTGTCGCGGGCGCGCGCGGGGTCGACGCGGTAGAAGCGCTCGAACACCCGGGCCTGCGCGGACGCCGGGATGCCGATGCCCTGGTCGACCACCGCGATGTCCACGGTCCCGCCCTGGCGGTCCACCGAGGTCGCGACGGCCACCCGGGTGCCGGGGTCGGAGTACGTGACGGCGTTGTCGAGCAGGTTGCGCACCGCCGTCACGAGCATCCGGTGGTCGCCGAGGACGGTCGCGGCCGGGCCGCTCGACTCGAGGGTGATGCCGCGGGCGCTCGCGGTGGTGCGGCTGCGGTCGACGGCCTCGCTCACGACGGCGGCGACGTCGACCTCCTCGGCGGCCTCGAAGGCGCCCTCCGACTGGACCCGCGACAGCTCGAGGATGTCCCGGACCAGCGCCGCGAGGCGCTGGGACTCCACCTGGATGCGCTCGGCGAACCGCTTCACCGCCTCGGCGTCGTCGGCGGCCTCCGCGACGGCGTCGCCCAGCAGGGCCAGGGCGCCCACCGGGGTCTTGAGCTCGTGGGAGGCGTTGACGACGAAGTCCCGACGCGCGGCCTCGACCCGGCGCGCCTCGGCGCGGTCCTCGGTCAGCAGCAGCAGGTGGCGCACGCCGAGCGGCACGGCGCGCATGCGCAGCGGCACCGGCCCGCGACCCAGGGTCGGCGCGGGCAGCTCGAGCTCGACGTCCCGGCTCTCGCCGTCGGCCGCGACGTCGGACAGCAGGCGCTGCGCGACGGGGTTCACCACGCGGTCGCCCCCGACGATCCGGTGCGCCCGAGCGGCCGCGCTGGCGCGCACCACGCGCAGGTCCGTCGTCGTCACGACCGCGTCGAAGGGCAGGACCTCGAGCAGCTGCGCGACGTCGTCGGACAGCTCGGGCTCGTCGGGCGGCCCGGAGGGCGCGCCGCGCTGGGCGCGCTCGCTGAGACGGAACGCCACGCCGGCGACCAGGCCCACGACGAGCCCCAGCAGACCCGCTCCGAGCACGGCCACTCCCTCGATCACGAGGTCAGCGTAGGCGTGGCCGTGCGCGGCGGATGCGCACCGGCGCCTCCCGCCGACTAGCGTCTGTCAAGAGTTCACCTGACCGTGGGGATGCGTTCACGTAGCGCCGTCATCCTGGTGGACACCGGACGAGAGGACGAGATGCGGCAGGTATTCATCGCCGAGCTGGAAGCGCTCGGCCACGACCTGGTGGCCATGAGCCGGCTGGTCGAGACGGCGATCGACCGCGCGGGTACCGCGCTCCTCACCGCGGACCTCGCGCTCGCGGAGCAGGTGATCGAGGCCGACCGGGCCATCGACGCGATGGAGAAGGACCTCGACGAGCGGTGCGTCCTGCTCATCGCGCAGCAGCAGCCGGTCGCCAGCGACCTGCGCACCGTGATCTCCGCGCTGCGGATGAGCGCGAGCCTGGAGCGGATGGGCGACCTGGCGCGGCACCTCGCGGAGCTCGCGCGCCTGCGCTACCCGGCCACGATGGTCCCCGAGCCGCTCGCGGAGCTCTTCGGCCAGCTGCACGACGCCGCGGTCCGCATCGCGGGCGAGGTGACGGCGGTCCTGGAGGCCCGCGACACCGAGATGGCGAAGGCCATCGACGAGGACGACGACCTGCTCGACCGGCTGCACCAGGAGACCTTCAGCGCCACGCTCGGCGGCACGCTCGAGCTGACCGCCCAGCAGGTCGTGGACGTGACGCTCTCCGCGCGCTACTTCGAGCGGTTCGGCGACCACGCCGTCTCGGTCGCCAGTCGCGTGATCTACATCGCCACCGGCGAGGAGTACGTGCACCACTGACCGGTGCCCGACCGACCGGTGCTGACCCACCGACGCCCGCCCCCGACGCCCGCCCCGGAATCCGAGGGCGGGCGTCGGCGTTCCGCCGTCATGGAACCCCACGCCGCGGCCGAGCCGGCCGTCTCCCCGTCGCAGGCACCCGTGACCGAGCTCCGCCTCGCCGTCACCGTCGAGGACTGGGCCGCCGCCGTCGCCTTCTACCGGGACACCCTCGGTCTGCCGCAGCTCGCGGACTTCTCGTCCGCCGACGGGCGCGTGGTCCTGCTCGACGCCGGGCGCGCCACCCTGGAGCTGTTCGACGCCGACCAGGCGGCGCTCGTCGACGACCTGGAGGTCGGTCGCCGCGTCGCACCCGCGATCCGGGTCGCGCTGCGCGTGCCCGACGCCGACGCCGCCGCCCGGCGCCTGGCGGAGGCGGGGGCCGACGTCGTCGCCGAACCGACGGCGACGCCGTGGGGCTCCCGGAACGCGCGCCTGGACGGGCCCGGCCTGCACCTGACGGTGTTCTCCGGCGGCGAGTGAGCCCCTACTCCCCCACGCCGACGACGACGGGCTCCCGCCTGGGCTCGTCCTGACGTTCCGCGGGCCGGGCAGGGTGCAGCAGGGCGACGAGCCCGACCCCGGCGGCCGCGCCGACGAGCTGCGCCGCGACGAACCCCGGGACGTCCGCCGGGGCGATCCCCGCGAAGGTGTCGCTCACGGCACGGGCCACGGTGACCGCGGGGTTCGCGAAGGACGTCGAGGACGTGAACCAGACGGCCGCGCCGATCCACGCCGCGACGGCGGGGGCCGCCAGGTGGGTGCGACCCGTCCGGACCAGCGTCAGGACCAGGACGACGAGGCCGGCCGTCGCGACGACCTCGCCGAGGAGCTGCCCGCTGCCCCCGCGGGCGGTCCGGGCGAGCGTCGTCGGCACCTCGAACATGAGGTTGGCGAGCACGGCGCCGCCGAGGCCGCCGACCGTCTGCGCCGCGACGAACGCACCCGCGACGCCGAGGCTCGGGCCGCCGTCGGCGCGACGGGACGTCCACCAGTCGGCGAGGGTGACGACCGGGTTGAGGTGCGCTCCGGAGACGGGCGCCAGCACCACCACGAGCACGCCGAGGGCGAGCACCGTCGCCCCGGTGTTCGCCAGGAGCTGCAGGCCGACGTCGTCCGGCGAGAGGCGCTCGGCCATGATCCCGGAACCGACGACGGCCGCCACGAGCGTGCCGGTCCCGACGAGCTCCGCGGCGAGCCGGCGCCCGAGCGGCTGGGTCACGCGACCGGCTCGACGCCGAGCTCGCGCAGCAGGGCCTCGACGCGGCGACGGATCTCGTCCCGGATCGGCCGGACGGCATCGACCCCCTGGCCGGCCGGGTCGTCGAGCTGCCAGTCCTCGTACCGCTTGCCGGGGAAGATCGGGCACGCGTCGCCGCAGCCCATGGTGATGACGGCGTCGGACGCCTGCACGGCGTCGGTGGTGAGGACCTTCGGCTGCTCGGCGCGCATGTCGATGCCCACCTCGAGCATCGCCTCGACAGCCGCCGGGTTGATCTGGTCGGCCGGCGCGGAGCCGGCCGAGCGCACCTCGACCGACCCGCCGGACAGGTGCCGCGTCCACGCGGCGGCCATCTGCGAGCGTCCGGCGTTGTGCACACAGACGTACAGGACGCTCGGACGGGGGTCGCTCGGGCGGTCGGTCGTCTCGCTCATGGGGTCTCCTCAGGGGTGCGGGCGGCCGGGGTCAACCGCGGGGCCAGGTCGGCAGCGCGGCGCTCGATCTGGGCGAGGGCGGCCTCGAAGGCCGCGTCGTCGCCCCGGCGCACCGGGTCGGGCACCGACCAGTGCCCGACGGCGATGCCCGGGGTCTCCTCGTGCGCGCGGTCGCACACCGTGACGACGTAGTCGCCGTCGGCGAGCACGTCGTCCAGGGCGCGCGGGATGCCCAGAGGGGGCAGGTGGTGCCGGCGGGCCGCGCGGACCGCTCCGGGGGCGACCTGGTCGGCGGGGTGCGTGCCGGCCGAGGCGGCCGGGAGGCGGCTGTGACGCTGCCAGACGGCGGCCGCGAGCTGGGACCGCGCGGAGTTGGCGGTGCAGACGAAGACGACGCGGGCGGGCGTCGGGCGGGGCGTTCCGCCCGGGAGGCCGATGCCGTCCAGCGCGCCCGGGACGAGCGAGAGGTAGGTCCGGCGTCGGTCGCCCTCGGACCTGGTGCGGGCGACCACGCCGTGCTCCACGAGCACGCCGACGTGGTGCGCGAGCAGGTTGGACGACAGCCCGAGGGCGGCCCCCACCTCGGACGGCGCCGCGTCGGACCACGCGAGGAGGTCGACGATCGCGAGCCGCGCCGGGTCCGCGAGGACGCCGTGCAGCGTCGCGCGCTCCCGCGCCCGCTCAATCCAGTCAGTGTCCATTGAGTCAATGGTCACTGAGCGACCGGCCGATGTCAACGATCGGCGTCTGGCCCGAGGCTGCGGCCGGCCGTTCGATCAGCGCCCGATGAGCGCCGCCGCGGCGACCTGCCGCTCGGCCTCCACGGCATCCAGGTACGTGCGGGCGACCGGCTCGAGCGTCGCCTCGTCGAGGTCGTAGCGCAGCGGGACGCCGTTGGGGATCTCCAGGGCGGCGATGGCCTCGTCGGAGATGTGGTCGATGTACTTCAGCAGCGCGCGGATCGAGTTGCCGTGCGCCGCGACGAGGACCACGCGCCCGCTGCGCAGGTCCGGCACGATCGCGTCGGTCCAGTACGGTAGCGCCCGCACGACGACGTCGCGCAGCGCCTCGCCGTGCCCCTCCGGCTCGTCCGCGGGCCGGGCGGAGGGGACGCCGTCCGGCGCCGCGCCGCCGTCGGGCGCGCGCTCCCCCGACGGCTCCTCGGGCGGCGGCGCGACGCCGTACGACCGGCGCCACGCCATGAACGCCTCGTCGCCGTACTGCTCGCGCACCCGGCGCTTGTCCTTGCCCTGCAGCGCGCCGTAGTGGCGCTCGTTCAGCCGCCAGCTCCGCGCGACAGGGATCCAGTGCCGGTCGCACGCGTCGAGGGCGAGGTTCGCCGTCGTGATCGCCCGCCGGCGCAGCGAGGTGTGCACGAGGTCCGGCAGGAGCCCGGCGTCGCGCAGCAGCTCGCCCGCGCGCACCGCCTGCGCGAGCCCGAGCTCGGTGAGCGGCACGTCCTGCCAGCCCGTGAACACGCCCTCGGCGTTGCCCAGGCTCTGCCCGTGCCGCAGCAGCACCAGCGTCAGCGTCACGCGACCTCCTCGTGGGCGGGGCCGGGTACGCGACGGCCCGTCGCCCAGTGCTGGACGACGGGCCGGCGCGGACGGCTACTTGCCCTGGTTGGCGACGGCCTTGATCGCCTCGGCAGCAGCGGCCGGGTCGAGGTAGAGGCCACCCTTGGTGATGGGCTTGAGGTTCTCGTCGAGCTCGTACTTCAGCGGGATGCCGGTCGGGATGTTCAGGCCGGCGATCGACTCGTCGTCGATGTCGTCGAGGTACTTCACGATGGCGCGCAGCGAGTTGCCGTGCGCCGCGACGAGCACCGTCCTGCCGGCCTGCAGGTCCGGGACGATGTCCGAGTGCCAGTAGGGCAGGGCGCGCTCGAGCACGTCCTTGAGGCACTCGTTGAGCACGGGCTCGATGTCCGCGTAGCGCGGGTCGGCGTCCTGGCTGAACTCCGAGCCCAGCTCGATGGCGGGCGGCGGGACGTCGTAGGAGCGGCGCCACAGCATGAACTGCTCGTCGCCGTACTCGTCGCGGATCTGCTTCTTGTCCTTGCCCTGGAGCGCACCGTAGTGACGCTCGTTGAGCCGCCAGCTGCGCTTGACGGGGATCCAGTGCCGGTCGGCCGAGTCGAGGGCGAGGTTCGCGGTGGTGATCGCGCGGCGCAGGAGCGACGTGTGGACGACGTCGGGCAGCACGCCCTCGCCCTTCATCAGCTCGCCGCCGCGGGCGGCCTCCGCCAGGCCCTTCTCGGACAGCGGGACGTCGACCCAACCGGTGAAGAGGTTCTTGGCGTTCCAGTCGCTCTCGCCGTGGCGGAGCAGCACGAGGGTGTAGGTCATGGGGTCAATCCTGCCGCAGCAGCCAGGTCCGTGCGTCAGGACCTCGGGCCCCTGAGACGCCCGGACCCCACCCCACCCCCACCCTCGGTGTGGAGCGTTTCCGACCGACACGCCCGCGTGTCGCGTCGGCAACGCTCCACTCGCGTCGCGAACGCGCCACTCGACGCGCGAACGCTCCACTCGGGCGGTGTCGTCAGGCGGTGTCGTCAGGCGGTGTCGTCGGGCGGTGTCGTCAGGCGGCGACGCGAGCCGCGCGCTCGCGGGCGCGCCGGTAGACCGTGAGCATCGCCTGCGCGGCCGCGTCCCAGCCGCGGCGCCCGGTGCGACGGACCCCACCGGCGCCGAGGGCCGCGCGTCGGGCCGGGTCGGCGAGCAGGTCACCGATCGCCCGGGCCCAGGCCGCGGGCTCGTGCCCGGGCACGAGGACGCCGGAGACGCCGTCGTGCACCACGGACCGCAGCCCGCCGACGTCGGCCGCCACCACGGGCGTGCCGCACGCCTGCGCCTCGGCCGCGACGAGGCCGAACGACTCGCTGCGCGAGGGCACGGCCACGACGTCGGCGGCGCGGTACCAGCGGGCGAGGGTGGCCGGGTCGACCGGCCGCCGGATCTCCACCAGGTCCGCCACGCCCAGCGACCGGGCGAGCCCCGCCAGCTCCGTCACGTGCCGGGCGTCGCCGCTCGGCCCGCCCAGGACGACGACGCGCGGCGGCCGGCGGAGCGCACGATCGGCGCCGACCTGCTCCACGAGCGCGGCCAGCGCACGGACCAGGACGTCCGGGGCCTTCAGCGGCTGGACCCGCCCGGCGAAGAGCACGAGCAGCTCGTCCGGGTCCAGGCCCAGCGCACGGCGCGCGCGGGCCTGCGCCGCGGCCAGGTGGCGCGCGTCCGGGTGCGCGTCGTCGGCGCCGGCGTCGGGGTGGAAGACCGCACGGTCGACGCCCGGGGCCACGACGTGGACGGCACCGGGGTCGGCGCCGTAGCGGCGCACGAGGTCGTCGGCCTCGGCCTCGGTGTTCGCGACGAGGGCGTGCGCGGCCCCGACCACGGTCTCCTCGCCCCGGATCCGGGCGCACGGCTCGGGCGCGTCACCGGGGGCCAGCGCGGCGTTCTTGACCTTCGCGAGCGTGTGCATGGTGTGCACGAGGGGCGCCGCCCACAGCGGCGACGCCACGCTCGCGGCCAGCCCGGACAGCCAGTAGTGCGAGTGCACGACGTCGTACGGCGCGCGGCGCACCCAGCCGTCGTCGCCCATCAGGTTCGCGGTGAACTCGCCGACCCGCTGCGGCAGCTCGGCCTTGGCCAGGTCGCGCGCCGGGCCCGCGTGCACGTGCCGCACCGAGACGCCGTCGGCCAGCGGCACGACGCACGGGGCGTCCGGGCGGGTCGCCCGCGTGAAGATGTCGACGGTCGCCCCGGCGTCCGCCAGCGCGCGCGCCAGCGACGTCAGGTACACGTTCATCCCGCCCGCGTCGCCGGTACCCGGCTGGTCGAGCGGGGACGTGTGCACCGACAGCATCGCCACGCGGGGGCCGGACATCGAGCGGTCTCCGATCAGTTGAGGACACAACTATTATCGGGCGTCCGGAAGGGCTGCGCGTCCCACGACCACGCAGGTCGGCGCTGGTACGGGGGCGATCCGCTCAGGTTCACCCGCTGACACGCCCCCGGGCCCGCCCGCGGCCCCGCTCGCAGCGCCGTCCCCCGGGCCCACCCGCACCACCGCGACGGCGTCGGACCGCTGCCCCGCCACGACCAGCCCGACGGTCGACGGCGCGCCCGTCGCGCCGTCGCCCGCGATCGACTCCCCCGTAGCCCCGCCGAGCAGCGCGAAGTGCCGAGGCCACACGGCGCCCAGACCGCCGACCGGGACCGCACCCAGGTGCTCGAGGCGCGCGCCGCCGTCGGCGATCCGCCAGACGCCGACCGCGTCCGGGCCGCGCACGCTCGCCAGGACCAGGCCGCCGTGCCGCACGACGTGCGCCGCCAGCGCCTCGCCGCCGCCGGCCGCGAGGTCGCGCACGACGTCGACCGGCCGCAGCTCCGCGCCGTCCCAGGTCAGGACGTGCACCGTCGCGTCGAGCTCGCCGGTGACGTACAGGTGGTCGCCCGGTCCCCAGGCGGCGTGCCGCGGCCCGGTCCCCGGGGGCAGGCGCAGCGCGACGCCGTCGGCGTCCAGCAGGCCGTCCGCGCGCACCCGGTAGCGGCGGATCTCGTCGGTCCCGAGGTCGAGGGCGAGGAGGACGGCGCCGTCGGCGGTCAGCACGGTCGAGTGCACGTGCGGTGCCTCCTGGCGACCCGCGACCGGCCCGCGCCCGGAGTGCTCGAAGACCTGCGCGACGCCGCCCGCGATGCCCGCCGCCCCTTCGGCGTCGGGCCGCAGCGGCACGACGCCGACCGAGCCGCTCGCGTAGTTGGCGACGTAGAGCGCGTGCCCGCCCGGGTGCAGCAGGAGGTGGCACGGCCCGGACCCGCCCGACGAGACCCGCTCGGCCTGGGTGAGCCGCCCGTCCCGCCCGACGGCGAACCGGGTCACCGCCCCCGGGGCGGTCTCCCCCGCCGCGAAGAGCGAGCGCCCGTCGGGCGTGAGGGCGAGGAACGACGGCGCGGGCGTGCGGGCCCGGAGCACCGGCGCACCGACCCGGCCCGACGCGGGGTCGAGGTCGGCCGACCAGATGCCCGCGGCGGCGCCGTCGGGGTGGTCCTCGGGTGCGGTGCCCAGCCACAGCCGGACGGTGTCGGGCGCCATCGGGGCAGCCTACGGCCGCCGCCCGCACCCGGCAGTCCGGGTCCGGACACGGCTGTGCCCCCGGGACGAACCCGGGGGCACAGCGGGCACAGCATGCGCGGAACGCTCCGCGCGGAGGTGTCAGCGGACGAGGGCGCCCGACCGACGCTTGTTCACCAGGTCGAACGCGACCGCGGCGAGGAGGACCAGGCCCTTGATGACCTGCTGCCACGCCGGGTCGGTGCCGATGATCGACAGACCCATGTTCAGCACGCCCATGATGAGCGCACCGACGATGACGCCGGACACGCGGCCGATGCCGCCGTACACCGACGTACCACCGATGAAGCAGGAGGCGATGGCGTCGAGCTCGTAGCCCTGGCCCGCCAGAGCGCTCGCCGCGCCGGCCTTCGACGTCGTCACGATGCCCGCGATCGCCGCGAGCATGCCCATGTTCACGAAGATCATGAAGTTCATGCGCTTGGTGTTGACGCCGGACAGGATCGCGGCCTGCAGGTTGCCACCCATCGCGTACACGTTGCGACCGAAGACGGTCTTCTGCGTGATGAACGAGTAGGTGACGACCAGCGCGCCGATGATGATCAGCACGATCGGGGTACCGCCGCGGCTGCCCGCGAGCACGAAGGTGAAGTAGCCGATGAGCAGCGAGAACAGCACGAGCTTGATGAGCAGGCCGCTGACCGGCTCGACGTGGAGCTCGTGCTTGCGGAGCGTGCGACGGGCGCGGAGCTGGCTGAGGATCAGAGCGGCGACGACGACGGCACCGAGCACGATGGTCACGGTGTCGCGACTACCGCCGAGCCAGCCCAGGAAGTTCGCGATCGACTTGTTCGAGATCGCCACGAACTCCTGCGGGAAGCTCGCGATCGTCTTGCCACCGAGGATGAGGATGGCCAGGCCGCGGAACGCGAGCCAGCCCGCCAGTGTGACGATGAACGCCGGGACCCCGACGTAGGCGACCCAGAAGCCCTGCCAGGCACCGACGAGCATGCCGATGACGATGGCGCCGACGATCGCCAGCCACCACGGCCACGACTGCTCGCGCATGAGCACTGCGACGAAGGCCCCGACGAAGCCCACCACCGAACCGGCGGACAGGTCGATGTGACCGGCGATGATCACGATGATCATTCCCAGGGCCAGGATCATCACGTAGGCGTTCTGCTGGATCAGGCTCGCCACGTTGTTGGGCAGCAGCAGCTTGCCGTCGGTGAGGATCTGGAACAGCACCACGATGACGCCCAGGGCGCCGACGATGCCGTACTGGCGGAGGTTCCCGCCGAGCGTGTCCTTGAGGGTGGTCACCGGGTCACTTCCTTGTCGTCACTAACCATGGTCATGTAGCGCATGAGGTTCTCCTGGGTGGCCTGCTCGCGCGGCACCTCGCCGGTGACCCGGCCCTCGCTGATCGCGTAGATCCGGTCGCACATCCCGAGGAGCTCGGGCAGCTCGGACGAGATCATGATGATCGCCTTGCCCGCCGCAGCGAGGCTGTTGATGATCGTGTAGATCTCGTACTTGGCACCCACGTCGATGCCGCGGGTCGGCTCGTCGAGGATGAGCACGTCGGCATCCGTGAAGATCCACTTGCTCAGCACGACCTTCTGCTGGTTGCCACCCGAGAGGTTCCCGGTGAGCACGTCCACGCTGGGCGCCTTGATGTTCATGTCGGAGCGGAACTTGCTCGCGACGTTGGACTCGGCGCCGGCGTCGACGACGCCGTACTTGGACACCTTGCGCAGCGACGCCGCGGCGATGTTGCGCTTGATGTCGGTGAGCAGGTTCAGCCCGTACCGCTTGCGGTCCTCGGTGGCGTAGGCGATGCCGCTGTCGATGGCGGCCCCGACCGTGTGCGTGGACACCTCCTGGCCGTCCTTGAAGACCTTCCCGGAGATGTTCGTGCCGTAGGTGCGGCCGAAGATGCTCATCGCGAGCTCGGTGCGCCCGGCGCCCATGAGGCCCGCGAGGCCGACGACCTCACCACGCCGCACGTACAGCGACGCGTTGTCGACGACCCTGCGCTCCTGCTGGATCGGGTGGTGCACCGTCCAGTCCTCGATCCGCAGCACCTCAGTGCCGATGTTCGGCGTGCGCTCCGGGAACCGGTGGTCCATCGACCGGCCGACCATCGCGCGGATGAGGTCCTCCTCGGTGACCGTCTCGACCCTCATGTCGAAGGTCTTGATCGTCTGGCCGTCCCGGATGACCGTCGTCCGGTCGGCGACGCGGAGGATCTCGTTGAGCTTGTGGCTGATGATGATCGAGGTGATGCCGCGCTCGCGCAGCGACTGGATGAGCGTCAGGAGCTTCGCGCTGTCCTCGTCGTTCAGAGCCGCCGTCGGCTCGTCGAGGATCAGCAGCTTGACCCGCTTGGCCATGGCCTTGGCGATCTCGACGAGCTGCTGCTTACCGACGCCGATGTCGTAGATCTTGGTGTCCGGCGACTCGCTGAGGCCGACCTCGGCGAGAAGCTTCGCCGCGTCGGAGTTCGTCTTGTTCCAGTCGATGACGCCGCGGGTGGAGCGCTCGTTGCCGAGGAAGATGTTCTCCGCGATCGACAGGTAGGGGCTCAGCGCGAGCTCCTGGTGGATGATCACGATGCCGTGGTGCTCGCTGTCGCGGATACCCCGGAACTGCACCGGCGTGCCCTCGAAGACGATCTCGCCCTCGTAGGTGCCGTGCGGGTAGACCCCCGACAGCACCTTCATGAGGGTGGACTTGCCTGCCCCGTTCTCGCCGCAGATGGCGTGGATCTCGCCCGGCCGCACGTCGAGGGACACGTCCTTCAGGGCCATGACGCCGGGGAACGTCTTGGTGATGGAACGCATCTCGAGGATGGTCTCCGCGACAGCGGTGGCCGCACCTTCGGGCGTGCTGGGCTGAATGCTCTCGGACATGACTCGCTCGCGTTCTCTCGTCTAGGACGGGGCTATCAGGCCGCGGTCCGCCGACCTGCCCGGTGGCGCGAGCCACCGGGCAGGTCGGCGATTGCCGTACCTGCAGGACCTGTCAGAGACCGAGGTCCTCGGCCGAGTAGAACTCGGAGTCGACGAGCGCGGACTGGACGGTGTCCTTCGTGACGACCATCGGGTCCTCGAGGTACGTCGGGACGACCTTGACCCCGTTGTCGTACGTCTCGTTGTCGTTCGTCTCCGGCTCGCCACCGGCGACGATCTCGTCGATCATCGTGGCCGCACGCTGGGCGAGGACGCGGGTGTCCTTCCACACGGTCATCGACTGCTTGTCGGCGAGGATGTTGATGACGTTCGCCTGGTCGGCGTCCTGGCCGGTGAGGACCGGGTAGTCAGCGCCGGGGACGATGCCGGCGGTCTCGAGAGCCTGCGCGATGCCCAGGGCCAGCGAGTCGTTCGGCGAGAGGACGGCGTCGAGCGGGGTGCCGTCGTTGTAGAAGGAGTTGAGACGGTTGGTCATCTCGTCCTGAGCACCCTCGGTCTTCCAACCGGTGATGCCGATGGACTGCCACTCGTCGTTCGTGGCCGGGTTCTTGCCCGACGGGGTGACCAGCTGGCCCGACTCGAAGTACGGGTTCAGGACGTCCCACGCACCGGCGAAGAAGAACTTCGCGTTGTTGTCGTCCGGCGAGCCGGCGAAGGGCTCGAGGTTGAACGGGCCCTCGCCATCGGCGAGACCAAGGGCCTCCTCGATGAACTTGCCCTGCATCTGGCCGACCATGTAGTTGTCGAACGTCGCGTAGTAGTCGACGTCCGGCGTCTCGTTGATGAGACGGTCGTAGGCGATGACCGTGATGTCCTGGGCCTTGGCCTCGGACAGGATCGGCGCGAGCGCGGTGCCGTCGATGGCGGCGATCACCAGGATGTCGACCGGCGCGTTCACCATGTTCTGGATCTGCGAGATCTGCTGGTCGACCTCGTCGTCAGCGAACTGCAGGTCCGTCTGGTAGCCGGCGTCCTGGAGCAGGCCCTCGAGCTGAGCGCCGTCCTTGTTCCAGCGCTCGAGGCTACGGGTCGGCATGGAGATGCCGACGAGGACGTCCTCAGCAGCGGCACCCTCGTCGCCACCGTCGGTGGTGGTGTCGGTGCCGGTGTCGGTGTCGTCGTCGCGCTCGGAGGAGCACGCTGCGACGCCCGAGAGGAGGATCGCTGCGCTGGCGAGCGCCGCGACCGTCTTGAACTTGCGCAATGACATCTTCGTCACCCTTCGTCGAGCCGCCGTCCGGCTGCTCCGGACGCGTACGGCCTTCCGCCAGAACCCCTCGGGGCTGGGGCGGTGCGCCGTCGAACGCCGCCACTGCCAGCCGTCGGGTGTGTTGACCCGGGGACGGTATTGCGGCCTCCGGGGGCCATCAAGACGGATCGGCCAGAATCGAGGTAACGATGTCATCACAAGTTGAAGACAACGCCTGAACGGATGCATGGGAGCGTGTGTCAGAGGACGAAGGTCCCGCCGCCCTGAGACGGGAGGCCCCGCGTCGGCGGGCGCCGGAAGGCCCACCCGAGGGGCGGCCGAGCCCGACGGCGACGGCCGCGAGCCGAGCTCGCGGCGGGCGCCGCGGAGAAGAACGACGCCGGCACCCACGGTGCCCGGGTCCGAGCGAAGGCCGGGCGCGAAGGTGCCGGCGTCGGAAGCAACGAACGCTCGGCTGAGATTTGTTGCTGCGCTGAACATATCCGGCCGCCGGGCCGCCCGTCCAGCGATGCGCGGGTGATCCGGGCCGCCGACGTCAGGCGGGCACCCAGGCGGCGGGCTCCTCCACGAGCGCCTGCAGCACCTCGAGCGCACCGCCCGTCATGGCCGGGTACTTGCCCGCCCGGGCCACGCTGACGTCGACGGCGGCCCACGGCGCCGTGATCACCCGCCGCTCGAGCTGGGCCAGCACGGGAGCACGCAGGTACGGCGCGAGGTCCGCGTAGATGCCGCCGAGCACGACGTGCTCGAGGTCGACGGCGTGCACCACGTTCGCCAGGGCCACGCCCAGGGCCGCGCCCGCGCGCTCGAGCGCCGCGACGACGCGCGGCTCGCCCCGCTCGGCCGCGGCGACGACGTCGGCGACGGGGCACTCGCGGGGCAGCCCCGAGGCGGCCACGATCGCGTCCTGGCCGGCGTACGACTCGAGCGTGCCGCCCTCGTCGAACGCCCCGGCCGTGGCGAGCGCGGTGTGCCCGATCTCGCCGCTCCAGCCGTGCCGACCGCCGAAGATCCGCCCGTCCAGGACCAGGGCGGCGCCGATGCCGACCTCGCCGGAGACGTAGACGAAGCTGCTCGGCTCGCCGCGGCGCACGCGGGCCTCGGCCCGCGCCGCCAGGTTCGCCTCGTTCGCCAGCCGCGGCGGCATGCCCGCGAGGACCGGGTGGGCCGACATCAGGGCGACGACGTCGACGTCGCGCCAGCCGAGGTTAGGGGCCAGGCGCAGCGGCCCGGTCACGGAGTCGACGAGGCCGGGCAGCGCGAGCGCCGTGCCGACGATGACCACGCCGTCGGCGGACAGGACCGCGAGCACCGAGCCCGCGAGCGCGGCCAGCCGACCGAGCACCGCCTCCGGGTCGCTCCCCCGGAAGTCGCCCATCTCCACCCGCTGCTGCAGCACGCGGCCGCCGACGTCGACGGCGCGCACGCCGAGGTAGTCGACGTTCACCTCCATGCCGACGGCGGCGACGGTGCCCTGCGCGGGTGCGAGCGGGACCGCCGGGCGCCCGGCCCGCTGGGCGGCGACGGGCTCGAGCTCGGCCACGAGGCGCGCGGCGAGCAGCCGGTCGACGAGCGCCGAGACGGTCGCGCGGGTCAGACCCGTAGCGGCCGCGATGTCGGCGCGGGACACTGGCGTCGGGGCGTCCAGCACGTGGCGCAGCGTCAGCGCGAGGTTGTGGTGGCGCAACGTCTCCTGACGCGCTGCGCGCCCTCCGCTGGACGCGCCCTTGGACCCCGGCATGCCTTGACCCTACAGGTCTTCGGGGCATAAGTTTAGTGGGTCAACAAATATCTCCGTGGCCGACCGCTCCCAAGGAGGCCACGCGGAGGCCGGCGAGCGACCGGCCCACGGTTCTCGACGAGGAGACGTCAGATGGTTCGCAAGCCCACCCCCGAGGACAAGTTCTCGTTCGGTCTCTGGACCGTCGGCTGGTCCGCCCGTGACCAGTTCGGCGAGGCCACCCGCCCCGACCTCGACCCGGTCGTGTCCGTCCACAAGCTCGCCGAGCTCGGCGCCTCGTTCGTGACCTTCCACGACGACGACGTCGTCCCCTTCGGCTCCAGCGCCACCGAGCGCGACGCCATCCTCGCCCGCTTCAAGGACGCGCTGGCCGAGACCGGCATCAAGGTGGAGATGGTCACCACCAACACCTTCACCCACCCGATGTTCAAGGACGGCGCGTTCACCTCGAACGACCGCACCGTGCGCCGCTACGCGCTGCGCAAGATCCTCCGCAACGTCGACCTGGCGGCCGAGCTCGACGCCAAGACGTTCGTCATGTGGGGCGGCCGCGAGGGCGCCGAGTACGACGCCTCGAAGGACCTGTACGCCGCGCACGCCCGGTACGCCGAGGGCATCGACACCGTCGCCGGCTACATCAAGTCCAAGGGCTACGACCTCAAGATCGCCCTCGAGCCGAAGCCGAACGAGCCCCGGGGCGACATCCTCCTCCCGACGATCGGCCACGCGCTCGCCCTCATCGACCGCCTCGAGAACAGCGACATCGTGGGTCTGAACCCCGAGGTCGGCCACGAGCAGATGGCGGGCCTGAACTACACGACCGGCCTGGCGCAGGCGCTGTGGTGCGAGAAGCTCTTCCACATCGACCTCAACGGCCAGCGCTCGATCAAGTACGACCAGGACCTCGTCTTCGGCCACGGCGACCTGTTCTCCGCCTTCGCCACCGTCGACCTGCTCGAGAACGGCTTCCCGAGCGGCGGCCCGAAGTACACCGGCCCGGTCCACTTCGACTACAAGCCGTCGCGCACCGAGGGTGTCGAGGGCGTGTGGGAGTCGGCCGCGGCCAACATGGCGACCTACATCCTCCTCAAGGAGCGGGCGCTGGCCTTCCGCGCCGACCCCGAGGTCCAGGAGGTCCTGGCGGCCGCCGGCGTCTTCGACCTGGCCAAGCCGACGCTGGACGAGGGCGAGTCGCTCGAGTCCTTCCTGGCCAACCCGGCCGCGTACGAGGACGTGGACGTCGACGCGCTCGGCGCCCGCGAGTACCACTTCGTGCGCCTGAACCAGCTGGCCCTCGAGCACGCCATCGGCGCCCGCTGACCCCGTCCTGACGATCCCGGCCCCGGCGGCACCCGCCGCCGGGGCCGGGTTCTCGTTGGCCCGTAGACAAGGAGCTCTCATGACGCTCGTGGCAGGGGTGGACTCCTCCACCCAGTCGTGCAAGGTCGTGATCCGGGACGCCGAGACGGGCGCGCTCGTGCGCACCGGCCGCGCGACCCACCCCGACGGCACCTCGGTGGACCCCCGGCACTGGTGGGACGCCCTCCAGACCGCGCTCGCCGCGGCGGGCGGCCTGGACGACGTCGCCGCGGTCGCCGTCGGCGGCCAGCAGCACGGCATGGTCGCGCTCGACGCGGACGGCAACGTCGTGCGCGACGCGCTCCTGTGGAACGACACCCGCTCGGCCGACGCCGCCGTGGACCTCATCCGCGAGCTCGGTGACGGCGACCTCGCGGCGGGTGGAGCGGCCTGGGCGCAGGCCATCGGCTCGGTGCCGGTCGCCTCGCTCACCGTGACCAAGCTGCGCTGGCTGCGCGACAACGAGCCCGAGAACGCGGCGCGGGTCGCGGCGGTCTGCCTGCCGCACGACTGGCTGACCTGGCGGCTCGCGGGCTACGGCCCCGGCAACGCGGACTTCTCGGCGCTGACCACCGACCGCTCCGACGTGTCCGGCACCGGCTACTGGTCGCCGTTCACCGAGGACTACCGGCTCGACCTGCTCGAGCGGGCGCTCGGCCACGTGCCGGCGCTGCCGCGCGTCGTCGGGCCGGCCGAGGTGGCCGCCGTCGTCGAGCGGCCGCAGGGCCGGCTCCTCGTCGGCGCAGGCGCGGGCGACAACGCGGGCGCCGCGCTCGCGCTCGCGATGCGCCCCGGCGACGTGGCGATCTCCATCGGCACGTCCGGCGTGGTCTCGGCGGTCTCGGCCGCCCCGACGGCCGACGGCAGCGGCATGGTCACCGGCTTCGCCGACGCGAGCGGCTCGTACCTTCCGCTCGCCTGCACGCTCAACGCCTCCCGCGTGCTCGACGCGGCCTGCCGGATCCTCGGGGTGGACCACCCCGGCCTGTCCGCGCTCGCCCTGTCCGCACCGGTCGGCGCCGATGGCCTGGTGCTCGTCCCCTACCTCGAGGGCGAGCGCACGCCGAACAAGCCCGACGCGACCGGCGCCCTGCACGGCCTGCGCCTGGCCAACACCACGCCCGCGCACGTCGCGCGCGCGTTCGTCGAGGGCATGCTCTGCGCCCTCGCCGACGGCCTGGACGCCATGACCGTCCTGGGCGTGCCCGTCGAGCGCATCCAGCTCATCGGCGGCGGCGCGCAGTCGGAGGCCGTCCGGCGCATCGCCCCGGCCGTGTTCGGCATGGACGTCGTCGTGCCGGCCCCGGGCGAGTACGTGGCCGACGGCGCCGCGCGCCAGGCCGCGTGGGTCCTGTCGGCCGCCACGGGCGGCTCGACCGAGCCCCCGACCTGGTCGGCTGCCGGCGTCGACGCCGAGGTCTACTCCGCCGAGCCCGCACCGTCGGTCCGGGCGCAGTACGCGGCGGCGCGCGAGCTGACTGTCGACAGGCGCTGAGCACGGCACGCCGTCAGCACGGCACGCGCTGACCGGCGGCAGGCAGCACGACGAGGAAGCCCCCGGGGACGGATCCCCGGGGGCTTCCTCGCGCACCGGCCCGCCTTTGACCCGGCCCCGCGTCTCAAGCGGACCGGCCATTCCTCCGATGACACTCCCGGCGGGGTGCTCGGCCCGCCGGGATGTGGGGGGACATGACGCCGTCGACCGGTCGCACGATCGGGATCGCGCTCGCCGCGGCCCTCGCGGTGACCACGATCGCCACGACGCTCCGCGACGGGCGACCGACGACGGCCGTCGAGGCGGCCTCCCCCGTCGTGGTGAGACCCGACGCGGTCGCCGCCGGCGACCCCCGCGAGGCAGGCTCAGCGGCCCGGCCTGCCGACGGGTGGGGAACCGGTGCCGTCCTGGCACTCGACGCCGCCCGCCCGGCCACCCCCGCCGCGGTCGCGCTGGCCGAGACGGTCCCGCTGCCCGCCACCCCGGACGTCCCCGCGGCCTCGCCGGTCGTGGACCCGTCGGTCGTCGAGTCGCCGGTCGTCGACCCGTCGAGCCCGACGCCGGACGAGCCCGCGACCGAGACGACCGCGCCGCTCGACGCGCCGGCAGCAGCCCTCGAGCGGTCGGCGACGACGGGCGTCCCCGCGGGCACCGTGCTCACCCCCATGACCGGCGGCACCGTGACGACGTCGGGCACCATCGCGAACCGCGTGATCACCGGCGACGTGGTCTTCACCGGCTCGAACCTGACGGTGCGGAACGTGCGGGTGACCGGTCACGCGGTGTTCCGCGGCGACGACGTCGTCATCGAGGACTCCGAGTTCGGCTCCTGGGCGCTGTCCGGCACGGAGCGCGTGCGGGCCGCCCGGATCGACGTCTTCGGCGACCCCGCCAACGACGGCCTGCACGTGACGGCCGACGCCGGCCCGGTGCGCGACGTCGTCGTGACGGACTCGTGGATCCACAACCCGCTGATCGCCAACGGCTCCCACTACGACGGCATCCAGGTGCGCGGCGTCGACGGCCTGACGATCCGGAACGTGCTCATCGACCTCGGCGGCTACGCCACCGGCCAGAACGCCGCGCTGTTCCTCGAGAACGCGAACGGCGGGAACCGGAACGTCGTGGTGCAGGGGTCGTGGCTGCTGGGCGGCGGGTACACGATCGCGTCGTACGCGACCGACGTGCGGATCACCGACACCGTCGTCCGGGCGGGCCGCTGGGGCTACCTCAACCCGACCTCGTGGCCGCTCGCCGCCTTCACCGGCAACACCACCGACGGGGCCGCCGGACTCAACGGGCTCGGCTACGACGGCACCGTGGTCACGGTGACCGGGCCGAGCATCGTCGAGTGCTGGCCGCTGCCCGACGCCGCAGCGCTCCTCGGGTCGTCCCCGCCGGCGCTCGCGGAGGCGCCCGTGGACGCGCCTGTGGACGCGCCCGTGGACGGCGCAGCCCCGGACGGGGCCTGAGCGCGGGAACGACGAAGGGCCCCGGGGTCTCCCCCGGGGCCCTTCTCAGCTCGGCTGCCGTCGTCCTGTGCGCCACCCCCGCGCGCCGCCGACGGCCAGGCCTCAGCGTGCGTCGAAGGCGGCCTTCACCTCGGCAGGGATGCGGCCGCGCTCGCTGACGGTGTAGCCGTTGGCGCGGGCCCACTCGCGGATCTCGGTGTTCTTGCCACCGGCCGACCGCGGCGTGCCGCCGCGCCGGGCAGAGCCGCCGCGCGAGCGCCCACCCACCCGACGGCCGTGGCCGACCCACGGCGCGAAAGCGTCCCGCAGGGCCGCAGCATTCGTGGCGTTGAGGTCGATCTCGTACGCAACTCCGTCGAGCGAGAACGTCACCGTCTCGTCGGCGTCGCCGCCGTCGACGTCGTCGACCAGAACGACCTGGACCTTCTGTGCCATCGCTGCCTTCTTCCGATCGGGGGGGAATGACGCGTCACATTGCGTCAGTCGCACGCTACCGCACGGATGGCCTAACGGTCGCGTCGGCCGCTGACCTATTCCGTGCGCTTTTCGGAAGCCTCGGCCTCCATCGCGGCAATTGACGCACGCTCCCGCCGGTCGGCACGCACGATGGCGCGCATCGCGAACCAGAAGAGCAGACCCACCCCGATGGACGGGACGAGGGCCGCCAGGGCGTCGGTGAGCGAAGGCACCCGACCATGGTACGTCCGCCGCTCAGCGGCCCGGGCGCACCAGGGGGAACAGGATGGTCTCGCGGATGCCGAGGCCGGTGAGCGCCATGAGCAGGCGGTCGATGCCCATCCCCATTCCCCCGGAGGGCGGCATCGCGTGCTCCATCGCGGCAAGGAAATCCTCATCCAGGCGCATCGCCTCGTCGTCGCCGACGGCCGCCATCCGCGCCTGCTGCTCGAATCGCTCGCGCTGCACGACCGGGTCGACCAGCTCGGAATAGGCCGTCGCGAGCTCGAATCCGCGCACGTAGAGGTCCCACTTCTCGACGACGCCGGGAACGCTCCTATGGTCACGTGTCAACGGGCTCGTCTCGACCGGGAAGTCGCGCACGAACGTGGGTGCGTGCAGTGTCCGGCCGACGTGGTGCTCCCACAGCTCTTCGACGAGCTTGCCGTGGTTCTGCCGCTTCGGGTCCACCTCGATGTCGAACCGCGCCACCAGCGCGAGCAGGTGCTCGACGCTCGTCGCCGGCGTGATCTCCTCCCCGAGCGCGGCCGACAGCGACGGGTACAGCTCGAGGGTCGCCCACGCCCCGCCGAGCTCGTACTCCTCGCCGTCGGGCAGGGTGACCAGGGTGGTGCCCAGCGCCTCCTGCGCGGCGGTCTGCACGAGGTCCTGGGTGAGGGCGGCCATGGTGTCGTAGTCGCCGTAGGCCTCGTACGCCTCGAGCATCGCGAACTCCGGCGAGTGCGACCAGTCGGCGCCCTCGTTGCGGAAGTTGCGGTTGATCTCGAAGACCCGCTCCACGCCGCCGACCACGGCGCGCTTGAGGAACAGCTCCGGGGCGATCCGCAGGTACAGCTCGATGTCGAACGCGTTCATGTGCGTGACGAACGGCCGGGCCGCCGCGCCGCCGTGCTGCGTCTGCAGCATGGGCGTCTCGACCTCGACGTAGTCGCGCCGGTGGAAGTTCTCGCGCAGCGAGCGCATGACGGCGGCGCGCAGCCGCACCGTGTCGCGCGCGACCGGCCGCACGATCAGGTCGACGTAGCGCTGGCGGACCCGCGCCTCCTCCGACAGGGGCTTGTGCAGCACGGGCAGCGGGCGCAGCGCCTTGGCCGCGAGCGCCCAGTCGTCCGCGAAGACGCTCAGCTCGCCGCGCCGGGAGCTGATGACGCGCCCGTGGGCGAACAGGTGGTCGCCCAGGTCGACGTCGGCCTTGAAGGCGTCGAGCGACTCCTCCCCGACCACCGCCTGGCTCAGCATCACCTGGAGGCGGTGCCCCTCGCCGTCCTGCACCGTGGCGAAGCAGAGCTTGCCGGTGTTGCGCAGGAAGACCACGCGCCCGGCCACGCCGACGACGACGTCGGTCTCCTCCCCCGCGGCGAGCTCGCCGTGGGCGTCGCGCACCTGCGCGATGGTGTGGGTCGTCGGGACGCCGACGGGATAGGGGGCCCGCCCCTCGGCGAGCATCCGGTCGCGCTTGGCCCGGCGCACGCGCATCTGCTCGGGGACGTCGTCCGTCTCGTGCTCGTGCCCGACCGGATCGGGCTCGCGCGGCCCGCTGGCGCTGCTGCTCACCGGGGAATCGTAGTGGCCGGACCGTCGAGGTCGAGGGCGACGTCCAGCTGGGGGGAGGAGTGCGTGAGGGCGCCGACGGACAGGTAGTCCACGCCGGTCGCCGCGACCTCGTGCGCGGAGGCGAGGGTCAGGCCGCCCGTGGCCTCGAGCTCGACGCGGCCGGTCTGCGGCTCGCGCGCCCGCACGGCGGCGACCACCTCGGCGAGGACGGCCGGCGGCATGTTGTCCAGCAGGAGGAACCGGGCCCCGGCGTCGAGCGCGGTCATCACCTGCTCGAGCGTGTCGGCCTCGACCTGGACCACGACGTCCGGGAAGGCCTGCCGGACCGCGGCGATCGCCTCGGCGACCCCGCCCGCGGCGACGACGTGGTTGTCCTTGACCATGGCGACGTCGTACAGGCCCATCCGCTTGTTCGTACCGCCGCCGCAGCGCACCGCGTACTTGTCGAGCGCGCGCAGGCCGGGCGTGGTCTTGCGGGTGTCGAGCACCATCGCGCCGGTGCCCGCCAGGGCGTCGGCCCAGCGGCGGGTGTGCGTCGCCACGCCCGAGGCGTGCGAGACCAGGTTGAGGAGCGTCCGCTCGGCCGTCAGCAGCGTGCGGACGGGACCGTGCAGGACGGCGAGCACGTCCCCCGCGCCCACGCGCGCGCCCTCGGGAACGGTGAGCTCGACGCGGACGGTCGGGAGCCCGGTCCGCCGGCTCACCTCGTCCAGCACGGGGGCGACGACGACCAGGCCCGCCACGACGCCGTCGGCCCGGGCGACCAGGCGCGCGGTGCCCGTCAGGGACGACGGCACGGTCGCCTCGGTCGTGACGTCCCGGCCGGGGTCACCGCCGAGGTCCTCGTCGAGCGCGCCGGCGACGGTCGCGCGAAGCCACCCGGGGTCGAGGTCCACGGGGCGACCCTAGTCCCCATCATACCCCCTGGGGTATCATGGTGCTTCCCGGCGAGAGGACCACCATGACCGCGACACGCACGCAGGTGCCGCAGCGAGGACCTGCGGCCCGCGAGGCCGCCGACCGGAGCATGACACGATGACCCCGGACGTGAGCCCGCAGGCGCTCCCGGACGCGACCCCGGACGTCGCGCCGGGCGCCGGAGCCGAGGGAGGACGCGGCATGCAGCTGGACCCGGAGGAGATGACCTCGGTCATCAACCGCCTGCGTCGCGCGCAGGGCCAGATCGGTGGCGTCATCAAGATGCTCGAGTCCGGCGCGGACTGCGCCGACGTCGTGACCCAGGTCTCCGCAGCCTCGAAGGCGCTCGACCGTGCGGGATTCTCGATCATCTCCACCGGCCTCGAGCGCTGCCTCACGCAGGGCGAGGAGGCCGCGGGCATCGACCGCGCCAAGCTGCAGAAGCTCTTCCTCTCGCTCGCCTGACGCGCGCGATGGATGCGGGCGACGCCCGGAGCGCGGCCCGCGAGTGGGACGCCCGGTACGCTCACGGGCCCGTGTGGACCCGTGAGCCGAACGTCTGGGTGCGCGACGCCGTCGCGCACCTGACACCCGGGCGCGCGCTCGACGTCGCCGCGGGCGACGGCCGGCACGCGCTGTGGCTGGCGTCGCTGGGCTGGTCGGTGACCGCCCTCGACATCTCGCTCGAGGGCGTGCGCCAGGGCGCCGCGCTCGCCCGGGCGCAGCAGCGGGACCAGCGCCAGGGCGCCCGACGCGCGGGGGAGGTGGCCTGGGTGGTCGCCGACGCCCGGACCCCCGCGGTCGCACCGGGCTCCGCCGACCTCGTCCTCGTCGCGTACCTGCACCTGCCCGCCGACGACCTCGCCGAGGCGCTCGGCCGCGCGGGCGACGCGGTCGCCCCGGGCGGGCGCGCCGTCGTCGTCGGGCACGACGTGCGCAACCCGGCCGAGGGCACGGGCGGGCCGCAGGACGTCGCGGTGCTCACCTCCCCCTCGCTCGTCGCCGGGGTCCTGACCGATCATGGGCTGCAGGTCGAGCGCGCCGAGGTGGCGGCCCGTCCCGTGCCCGACGCCGCCCGGCCGGCGCTCGACACGGTGGTCGTCGCCGTCCGACCGGCGGGACCCCGGTCCCGCACGGAATAGATACCCCCCGGGGTATCTTGGAGGGAGTGGGGCGGCGTGCCGCCGCCCGTGCACCGTCCACACACGTGAGGAAGTGACCATGCGCATCGTCGTCGTCGGAGGCGTCGCCGGAGGGATGAGCGCGGCCGCCCGCGCCCGCCGCCTGGCCGAGGACGCCGAGATCGTCGTGCTCGAGCGCGGCGAGTTCGTGTCCTTCGCCAACTGCGGGCTGCCGTACCACGTCAGCGACGAGATCCCTCGGCGCGACTCCCTGCTCGTGCAGACGCCCGAGTCGCTGCGCGCCGCGTTGAACCTCGACGTGCGCACCGGGCACGAGGTCGTCGCCATCGACCGCGACGCGCGCACCGTGACCGCGGTGCACACGACGCCCGCAGGCGTGCAGGAGACCGTCCTGCCCTACGACGCCCTCGTCCTGGCGCCGGGCGCCGCGACCGTCCGCCCGCCGATCGCGGGCCTCGACCTGCCGCAGGTCCACACGATGCGGACCGTGCCCGACGCCGACGGCCTGCGCGCCGTGCTGGCCGACGGCGCCCGCTCGGCCGTGGTGCTCGGCGCCGGCTTCATCGGCCTCGAGGTCGCCGAGGCGCTGCGCACCCGCGGCCTGGAGGTGGACCTCGTCGACCTCGCGCCGCACGTGCTACCCCCGCTCGACGACGAGCTCGCCTCGCTCCTGGACGCCGAGCTGCGCGCCCACGGCGTGCGCACCCACGTCGGCGTCGCCGCCGAGGCGATCCACGCGACCGGACCCGTCGCCGCCGAGGGCGAGAGCACCGAGCCGGAGGGCGCCGACCGCCCGGCCGCCGTCGAGGTGCGCCTCTCCGACGGGACCGCCCTGAGCGCCGACCTCGTCGTGCTCTCCGTCGGCGTGCGGCCTGACAGCCACCTCGCGGCGAGCATCGGGCTCGAGCTCGCGGCCGGCGGCGCCATCGTCGTGGACGGCCAGCAGCGCACCTCCGACCCGCACATCTGGGCCGTCGGCGACGCGACCGCCGTCCGCAACGCCGTGACCGGCGCCGTCGGGCCCGTGCCGCTCGCCGGGCCGGCCAACCGCCAGGGCCGCCGGGCCGCCGACGCGATCCTCGGCCGCGTCACGCCCGAGCGCGAGGCGCGGGGCGTGCTGGGCACCGCCGTCGTGCGCGTGTTCGGCCTGACCGCCGCCATGACCGGGGCGAGCCAGCGCGCCCTGCAGCAGGCCGGCATCGCGCACCACGTGGTGCACGTGCACCCCGGCCACCACGCGGGCTACTTCCCCGGCGCCGAGCAGCTGCACCTGACGATGTCGTTCGCGCCCGACGGGCGTCTGCTCGGCGCGCAGGCCGTCGGCCGCGCGGGCGCCGACAAGCGCATCGACGTCCTGGCCACGGCGCTGGCCGCGGGCATGACCGTCGACGACGTCGCGGAGCTCGAGCTCGCCTACGCCCCGCCCTACGGCTCGGCCAAGGACCCGGTGAACATGGCCGGCTTCGTCGCGCAGAACGTGCTCGACGGCACCCTGGCGCTCTGGTACCCCGCCGACCTGGAGAAGGTCCTCGACAGCGCGCTCGTCCTCGACGTGCGCTCGCGGGGCGAGTTCGCGTCCGGCCACCTGCCCGGCGCGCTCAACGTCCCGCACACCGAGCTGCGCGACCGCCTCGACGAGGTCCGCGCCGCCGCCGACGGCCGTCCGGTGCGCGTGCACTGCGCGAGCGGGTTCCGCTCCTACCTGGCCCACCGCGTCCTGGTGCAGGCCGGGATGGACTCGGCGAACCTCTCGGGCGGCATGCTCACGCTGCGGGCCGCGCGCCCGGACCTGGAGCTGGTCCGCGCCTGACGCCGCGCCCGGCGCCGCGCCTGACCACACACGCACGCCGGAGCGTCAGGCTTCGACCCCGGGGGTGAGCGGGGCGCGCGTGAGCGCCAGCCCGCCGTCGGGGTCGAGCCTGGCCGCCAGGCGCACCAGCCAGGCGTCGGCCGCGGCCGGATGGTCCTCGCGGTAGTGGCCACCGCGGCTCTCGGTGCGGGCCGACGCCGTCGCGGTGAGCACCGAGGCGACCTGGTGCAGGTTGGTCGTCTCCCACTCGGCGGTCTGCGGTGACGCGACGACGCCGGGGGCCGCGTCCGGCGTCGTCGGCACGCCCGCGAGGCCGGCGGCGGCGACGTCGAGGTCGGCGCCCGTGCGGATGACGCCCGGGCCCTTCTGCGCGAGGCGCTGGATGCGCGGGCGCGCCGCCGCGGCGCACAGGCCCGCCGGCCCGGACCGCTCGACCGGCTCGACGCGCGGCAGCTCCCCCGCGGCCAGCCGGGTGGCGACGTCGTCGGCAGCGCGGTGCGCGAAGACCAGGCCCTCCAGCAGCGAGTTCGACGCGAGCCGGTTCGCCCCGTGCACGCCCGTGCAGGCCACCTCGCCCGCCGCGTAGAGCCCGGGCACGTCCGAGCGACCGACGAGGTCCGTCAGCACGCCGCCGGAGTGGAAATGGTGCGCCGGCGCCACGGGCACCAGGTCGGACGCGAGGTCGATGCCCTCGGCCAGCAGCCGCGCGTGGATCGTCGGGAAGCGCTCGTGCACGAAGTCCGCGTCCAGGTGCCGGCAGTCGAGGTAGACGTGGTCGGCGCCCGTGGCGGCCATCCGGCGCACGATGGCGTGCGCGACGACGTCGCGCGGCGCGAGCTCGGCGAGCGGGTGGATGTCGGGCATGAACCGCACGCCGTCGGTGTCCACGAGCAGCGCGCCCTCACCACGGACGGCCTCGCTCACGAGCGGCAGCTGCCCCTTGGCGCCGGCCCCCAGCCAGAGCACCGTCGGGTGGAACTGGACGAACTCCATGTCCGCGACCGTCGCGCCCGCGCGCAGGGCCGCGGCCAGGCCGTCGCCCGTGGCCAGCGACGGGTTCGTCGAGGACGGGTACACCTGCCCGATGCCGCCCGTCGCCAGCAGCACCGCCGGCGCGAGGGCCGCGCCCACGCCGTCGCGCGACCCGGCCCCCATGACGTGCAGGGTGACGCCGCAGATCGGGCCGGGGCCGCCGTCGGGGCCGGGGGCACCCGTGAGCAGGTCGAGGACCAGGGCGTGCTCGATGACCTCGATGCCGGGGTCGTTGCGGACGGCCTCGATGCGCGCGACCAGCGCGCGGCTGATCTCCGCGCCCGTCGCGTCGCCGCCCGCGTGCGCGATGCGTCGCGTGCCGTGCCCGCCCTCGCGGGTCAGCGAGATCTCCCCGGCCGCGTCGAGGTCGAACGCCGCGCCCAGCCCGGCGAGCTCGCGCACCCGCGCCGGCCCCTCGGTGACCAGCACCTCGACCGCGGCGGGGTCGCACAGGCCGGCGCCCGCGACGAGCGTGTCCGCCAGGTGCGCGTCGGGGGTGTCGCGCGGGTCGAGGGCCGCGGCGATGCCGCCCTGCGCCCAGATCGTCGAGCCCGACGCGAGCACGCTCTTGGTGATGAGCAGGACGCGCGGTCCGCGCGCACGCAGCGCGAGGGCCGCCGTCAGCCCGGCGATGCCGGAGCCCACCACGACGACGTCCGCGGTCGCCGTCCAGCCTGGCTGGGGGGCGAGCAGACGCCGCGCGAACCTCACCGGGGGCCGGGAGCCCAGGCGATGGCGGCCGTGTGCATGCCCTCGGGGGCCGCACCGGGGTCGCCGTCGATGCTCACGATGCGGTTGGCGGCGTCGACGTGCACGACGCTCGGGTTGTACGTGCGGGCCTCGTGGTCCGGCAGCATCGCGTACGCGATGACGATGACCATGTCCCCCGGGTGGATCAGGTGCGCCGCCGCGCCGTTGACGCACACGACGCCGGAGCCCGGGTCGCCCGCGATGGCGTAGGTGGTCAGGCGCGCGCCGTTCGTCACGTCGACGACGTCGACCTGCTGGCCCGGCAGGATGCCGGAGGCTGCGAGCAGGTCGGCGTCGAGGGTGATCGAGCCCACGTAGTCCAGCTCGGCGGCGGTCACGATGGCGCGGTGGATCTTGCCCACCATCATCGTCCGCAGCCAGCCCTGCGTCGGTGCCGACATCACCCCTCCTTCCCGATCCGGCTCGTGCGGGTCGTGCCGCTCGTGTGGTTCGCCTGCGTCACAGCACCACCATCGTATTGTCGATCAGCCGGGTGCTGCCCACCCGGGCCGCGAGCGCGAGCAGCGCGGGCCCCGCATGGTCGTCCCCGACCTCGGTCATGGTGTCGGCGTCGACGAGGGCGACGTAGTCGGTCGTCACCCCCGGCTCGGCGGCCAGCACCTCCTCGGCGGCGCGCCGCACGCCGGCCGCACCCGAGCCCTGCTCGGCGGCCGCCTGCGCGGCGAGCACCGCCTCGTACAACGCCCGCGCGTGCTCCCGCTGTTCCCCGTCGAGGTAGGCGTTGCGCGAGGAGAGCGCGACGCCGTCGGTGTCCCGCACGATGGGCGCGGCCACGACCTCGACCGGGACGTCGAGGTCGCGCACCATGCGGCGGATCGCGGCGAGCTGCTGGGCGTCCTTCTGGCCGAAGATCGCGACGTCGGGCCGCGTCAGGTGCATGAGCTTGAGCACGACGGTGAGCACGCCGTCGAAGTGGCCGGGCCGGACGGCGCCCTCGAGCACGTCGGCGACCGGTCCCGCGTGCACGGTGACCAGCGGCTGGGTCGGGTACACCGTGGCGACGTCCGGGGCGAACACCAGGTCCGCGCCCGCGCCGGCGAGCAGGCGCACGTCGCCGTCGAGGTCGCGCGGGTAGCTCTCCAGGTCCTCCCCCGCCCCGAACTGGAGCGGGTTGACGAAGATCGTCACCACGACCTGGTCGGCCAGCTCGCGTGCCCGCCGCACCAGGGACAGGTGCCCCTCGTGCAGGGCGCCCATCGTCATCACGACGGCTCGTCGCCCCACCGGCGCCACGAGCGCCTCGGCGAGCTCCGCACGCGTGCGCACGACGCGCGGGGCCGTCGTCGGCCGGGGGTCCATGGTCGTCATCGCTCCTCCTGGGTGCTGCCGGCGCCGCCGGGCGGGTCGGCGAGGACGTCGAGCAGGGCGGCCGCCTGCTCGGGGCGCAGCCGGCCACCGGCCAGCGCCCGGGTGGTCGCGGCGCGCGCGAGGACGCGGTAGGCGGCGGGCACGTCGGCCGTGGACGGGTCGCGGCCCGCGAGCCGCGCGAGCTCGGCCAGGTGCGCCTGCACCGTGCGCACGTCGGCGCGCACCACCGGCCCGGTGAGCGAGGCGACGCCGCTGGCGCCCGCCGTCGTGCCGCTCGAGGCGGCCGACGACGCGCGGACCGCACCGTCCAGGGCCGCGCCGAGCAGGGGCCCGAGCACGCGGTCGGGGGCCGCGACGCCCGCGGCCGCCAGGGCCTGCGCCGCCTGGGCCACCAGGACCACCAGGTGGTTCGCGGCGTGCGCGAGCGCCGCGTGGTAGAGCGGCCGGTCCTCCTCGGCGACGACGACGGGCTCGCCGCCGAGCTCCACGACGAGCGCCTGAGCGATGGGCAGCACCGGCGTCGGCGCCGTGACCGCGAACGTGCACCCCACGAGCCGCGCGACGTCCAGCGACGTGCCCGTGAAGGTCATCGCGGGGTGCAGCGCGAGCGGGATCGCGCCGGCCGCGCGCGCCGGGGCGAGCACGCCGGTGCCGAGCGCGCCGGCCGTGTGCACGACCAGCTGACCCGGCTGCCAGCGGCCGAGGGTCGCGAGCCCGGTGACCAGGTCCGCGAGCGCGTCGTCGGGCACGGTGAGCAGCACCAGCTCGGCGCGCTCCACGACCTCGGGCACGTCGAGCACCGGCACCCCCGGGAGCAGCGCCTCGATCCGCTCGCGGCTCGCCGCGGAGACCCCGCTCGCGCCGACGACGGCGTGGCCGGCCGCGCGCAGCGCGTTGCCGAGCACGGCGCCCACCCGGCCCGCGCCGACGATGCCCACCCCGAGCCGGTCGCTCACGCGGGCGTCGCCCCCCGGGCCATCCACCGCTCGGGCACCGCGGTGGCGCGCGCCGCCCGCGCCCGGGCCGCCTGGTCGTCGAGGAGACGTCCGGCGACGTGCGCGTCCAGGTGCGGCACGACTGGCACGACGGGCCCGGGCGTGGAGTGCAGGTGCACGCTCGCGATGCCCAGCCGGCGCTGGAGGGGGCCCTGCTCGACGCCGAGGGACTGGGTGCGCTCGTGCGGCACCACGGTGAGCGTCCGGACGAGCCAGCCGCCCCGGACCAGGACGGCCCGGCCGGTGAGGGCCACGCCGTGGCGTCGCCACGTGAGGGGGTCGAGCCAGCGGGCCTGCCGCGGCGGGGTCACGAACCCGTGCCCCTCACCCGAGCCCGCGAGCGCCGCGTCCAGCAGCGGGCGGGGGTCGCCCTCGACGCCGAGGTCGGGCAGGACGAGCCAGAGCGCGAGCAGCGCCTCCTGCCGGTCGCCGACCGGCAGGAGCACCGACTCGACCTGGCGGCCGCCGTTCTCCGACGAGCCCGTGCCGTACCCGGCGACGTTCATCTGCACGCGCCACCAGTCCTTGCCGCGCCACAACAGCCCCTGCGTCAGCCGCACGGCCTGGACGCGCCCCGGGGGCACCGTCTGGGCCCGGGCCTCGAGCAGACCGTGCCGCAGCCGGATGCCGTCCGGCGACATGGCCACGCGGAAGCCGAACTCCCCGGCGAACCGCTGCCACACGTAGCCGCCGGCGCCGAGCGCCGCGGGGAGCATCGCGACGAGGCCCCCGGGCTCGCCCGTGGCGATCGCGGCGACCGCGAGCCCGACGAGCGCGAGGACGGACACCAGGACGCTGCCGGAGCGCACCAGCGACGCCAGGAGCCGGCCGGGCGTGACGTGCACGATCTCGCGCTCGGGGGCGACGGGGATGCCAAGGCCGGGCCCCGCCGTCGGCGCAGGGCCGCCCGGGCCGGCCGCGGACGCGCCGGGTGGCGGCGGCACCGGCGGCACCCCCGCCGCGGCGTCGACGGGCTCGACCGGGAGGACGTGCGGCGCGCCGGCCCCCGCGGCGGGCACCGGCGAGCCGGCGAGGGCCGCACCGGCCCCCGACGGACCGATCCGCAGCCCGGCGGCGCGGGCGAGGAGCTCGGCCCGGAGCTCCTGCGCGTGCTGCTCGCGCAGGAAGGCCAGGCGCACCGCGGAGTCGGCACCCCCGGCGACCTCGATCTTCAGCTCGGCCAGCCCGAACACGCGACCCAGCAGGGGCTGCACGACGTCGATGGCCTGGATGCGGTCCAGGCGGGCGGTCCGCTGCTGCCGGAAGAGCACCCCCGTGTGCAGGAAGACGGCCGTCTCGTCGACCGCGTACCGGCTCATCCGCCACGCGATGGCCGCGTAGCCGGTGGCCAGGAGCAGGACGGCGAGCGGCACGGCCCCGACGGCCCACCAGCCGACCGAGCTCAGCACCTCCCAGGTCCCCGAGAGGTTGTCGCCGGCCTGCTGCCCGAGGACGACGAGCAGGACGAGCAGCACCTTCCAGCCCTTGACCACGGGCGTGACGGGGTGGAACCGGCGCCAGACGCGCGGGTCGCCGTCGGCCGGGGCCACCGGTGCCGACGGGACGGGTGCCTCGCTCACAGCCCGGCCAGCCGGGCCTCGCCGCGCTCGGCGAGGCGGTCGCGGAGCCGGTCGGCCTCGGTCGGCGGCAGCCCGGGGATCGCGGCGTCGCTCGCGGGGGAAGCCGTGTGCAGCTGCACCTTCGCGATGCCGCCCCAGCGGTCCAGCGGGCCGGCCTGCACGTCCACGAACTGCATGCGGCCGTAGGGCACCACGACGAGCGTGCGGAACATGATGCCCTTGCGGATCAGCAGGTCGTCGTCGCGCTCGGCGTAGCCCAGCGCGCGGACCTGCCGCGGGACGAGGATCGCGAGCCACGCGGCGAACGCGGCCACCGCCGCCGGGACCGCCCACAGGCCCGGCACGCCCACGAGCGCCGCGACGACCACCGACGCCACCAGGGGCAGGCCGAGGCTCAGCGCGAGCGAGATGAGGCGGACCGTGACGAGCTTCGGCGACACCGGCTGCCAGGTCACGCCCGGCGGGTCGAACGGGCCCGCCGAGGTGGGCGGGGTCGGCGGCGCGGCAGGGGACGCTGCGTCGGGGGCGGCCGGGGACGCTGCCGGGGTGGGCCAGGGCTCGGTCATGGCGGCCATCCTTGCACTGTCGCCCGGCCGCGCCGGGGGCCGCTCGGCCCGGGCGGGCGTCAGGCGGCGCTGCCCGCGGCGGACGCGCCCGGGCCCCCCTCGTCGTCCTCGGGCGGGGGCACCTCGCACCAGCGCTCCGCCACCAGCCCGACCACCGCCAGCACGACGGCGGCCAGCGCGGACACCCCCGCGCTCAGGGCGACGTCGCGCCGTCCGGCGATGTCCAGGTCCCCGGCGAGGAGCACGACCAGCACCTGGGCGGCGTACCAGCCGAAGAGCAGCCCGCCGGTGTAGGCGGACGCGGAGGCGAGGACGACGGTCCGCGCGGCGAGCAGGACGTCGAAGCCCGGGCGCTTGCCGCGCACGTACTGCCGCACGTTCCACGCCAGCACGCCGACGACCGCGGCGATGAGGAGCACCGCCACCCAGGCGATCGGCGGGACGGGCAGGAGCGTGCCGCCGCGGCTCTCCAGGAGCCGGAGCGCCGTGAACGACAGCAGCGTCGACGCGAGCGCGATCGCGAGGACGCGAGCCCGGGACGTCCGCCGCATCAGCCCGCCGTCCACCAGTCGAGGTTCACCCAGCGCACGCCCTCCCGGTCGGGCGCGGTCTCGGCGAGCGCCGCCACCGGACCGCCGCCGAGGCCCGGCAGGACGGCACCCGGGTCCACCTGCGCCCACGGGAGCAGGACGAACGCCCGCTCGTGGGCGCGCGGGTGGGGCAGCTCGAGGTCGTCCGTGACGCCGATCGTGGAGCCGTGCACGATGACGTCGACGTCCAGCGTGCGCGGACCCCAGCGCTCGGCGCGGACCCGGCCGAGGCCGGCCTCGACCTCCAGGCACGCATGGAGCAGCGCGCGCGGGCTGAGGACCGTGCCGACCAGGACGACCGTGTTGAGGAAGTCGGGCTGCTCGGGCCCGCCGACGGCGGCGGTGCGCGCCAGCGGTCCGACCGCGGACACCTCGATGCCGGGCACGTCCGCGAGCGCCCGGACGGCCGCGCGGAGCGTGTCCTGGCTCGCGCCGACGTTGGAGCCGAGCGCGAGCACCGCCTGCACCGGGGCCTCGGGTGCCACGTCCATCCGGTCCGACGGCGGCGGCGCGGCCGCGTGCTGCCCGCGCGGGGCGGGCGCGTCGCCGCCCGGGCCGGGCAGTGCGGCGTCGGCCGGGGCACCGGCCGCCGGGTCCAGCGGGTCGGGCACGAGGGCCGGGACGTCGAACGGGTCGGCCGCGGGCCCCGCCTCGAGCGGGGACGTCACCTCGGGGCCGGGCGCACCTGAGGAGGCCGCGCCGGTGGGCAGCACGAGGTCCGCGATCGTCGGGGGCACAGCGCCGACCGGCACAGCACCGACCGGCACAGCACCAACCGCGACGCCGCCGACCGGCGCGACGGCGACCGCAGGCGCGGGGGGCAGCGGCGCCACCGGGGGCGGCTCGGGCGCGTCCGACAGCGGCGACCAGGTCGGCATCGGCGCCAGGGCCTCGGGCGGCATCGGCGCGGGCGGCAGCGGAGCGGGCGGCATCGGCGCGGGCGGCAGCGGAGCGGGCGGCAGCGGCGCGACGGGGGGCGCGACGACGTCGGGCACCCCGGCCCCGGCCGTCAGGTCCAGGACCCCCGGCGCCGGCACCGCGGGGGGCGTCGCGCGGTCCCGGTGGATCTCGACCGTCACGTCCGTGAACGGCACGGGGATGGGCGCCTGCGGCTTGTGCAGGACGACGTCGACCGCGGACACCCGCGGGTCGGCGAGCAGCGCCGCCGCGATGCGTTCGGCGACGGTCTCGATGAGGTCCGCGGGCGCCCCCGCCAGGATCTCCGTGACCCGCACCGCCACCGACGCGTAGTCGACCGTGGCGTCGAGCCGGTCCCCCGCCGCCGCCTCCCGCGTGTCCACGTGGAGCACGACGTCGGCGACGAAGGTCTGGCCGTCGCGGCGCTCGGCCGGGAGCACCCCGTGGTACCCCGTCGCGGAGACGCCCGTGAGGCGGATCAGGTCAGCCACGTCGCCCACCCTGCCCTTCGTCGTGCTGCTCGTCGTTCCGGTCGCCGTGCTCGTCGTCGTGCCCGTCGCTGTGTCCGTCGTCGTGCGGCGCGTCGTCGGGCCGATCGCGCCGCGCGGCCAACCATGCCGCACCGACCCGCACCGCGTCTGCCGAGCCGGGCACGTCGTGCACGCGCACGCACCACGCGCCCGCGGCCGCGCACAGCGCGCTCACGGCCGCCGTCGCCAGGTCCCGCGCGTCGGGCGGGGCGGGCTCCCCGTCCGGCCCGGCCAGGAGGTGGCCCAGGAAGCGCTTGCGGGACGCGCCCACGAGCAGGGGCCGACCCAGGCCGGCCAGCACGTCGAGGTTGGCCAGCAGCGGCCAGTTGTCGCGGCCGGGCTTGGCGAACCCGAGCCCCGGGTCGAGCACCACCTGGTCGAGGCGGACACCGGCCGCCAGCAGCTCGTCCAGCCGTCGCGCGAGCTCGTCCCGCACGTCCGTCACGACGTCGTCGTAGTCGGCGAGCGCGTCCATCACGTCGGCGTGCCCGCGCCAGTGCATCGCCACGTAGACCACCCCGGTCTCGGCGACCACCGAGCGCATGCCCGCGTCGGCGAGACCGCCCGAGACGTCGTTGACGACGCTGGCCCCCGCCTCGACGGCCGCGCGGGCGACCCCGGGGCGCGTGGTGTCGACGCTGACGACGGCGCCCTCCGCCGCGAGCGCGTGGACCACCGGCAGCACCCGGCGGCGCTCCTCGTCCTCGTCCACGCGCGGCGCGCCCGGGCGGGTGGACTCCCCGCCCACGTCGAGCAGGTCCGCGCCCTGCGCGCGCAGCTCGAGGCCGTGCGCGATGGCGCGGTCGCGGTCGAACCACCGCCCGCCGTCGCTGAACGAGTCGGGCGTCACGTTCACCACGCCCATGACGAGCGTCCGGTCGAGACCGGTCAGGTTGGCGGGCAGGGGCGCCGGGTGCCTCACGCGCGCCTCACCGGCCGATGATCAGGCTCATCGCCTCGGCGCGCGTGGCCGGGTTGCGCAGCTGCCCGCGCACGGCCGACGTCACCGTGTGCGAGCCCGGCTTGCGCACGCCCCGCATGGTCATGCACAGGTGCTCGCAGTCGACGACGACGAGCACGCCCCCGGGCGCCAGCACCTCGACGAGCGTGTCCGCGATCTGCGACGTGAGCCGCTCCTGCACCTGCGGGCGGCGCGCGTAGAGGTCGACCAGCCGCGCGATCTTCGACAGGCCGGTGACCCGCCCGTCCGGCCCGGGGATGTAGGCCACGTGCGCGACGCCGTGGAAGGGCACCAGGTGGTGCTCGCACGTGGAGTACACGGCGATGTCCTTGACCAGGATCATCTCCTCGTGCCCGAGCTCGAAGGTCGTCGCGAGGATCTCGCGCGGGTCCTGGTACAGCCCGGCGAAGGTCTCCGCGTACGCGCGGGCGACCCGGGCCGGCGTCTCGCGCAGACCGTCGCGGTCGGGGTCCTCCCCGATCGCCAGCAGCAGCTCACGGACGGCCGCCTCGGCCCGCGGCGCGTCGTAGTGCGGCTCGGGCGGGACGGCCAGGTCGGGCTCGCCGGGGAGCGGGACGTCGTCGGGCAGGTCGGTCATCGCGGCCCTCCTCAGCCGAGCCGGCCGGGGTCCACGGACCCCCCGGGCGGCACCTCGCCGACCGGGCCGGCCGGGTGCTCCGGGCGGGCGCCCGCCGCCTCGTCCTGCGGCACCTCCTCGGGCGTGCCCGCAGGGGCGCCGTCGGCCGCCGCGGCGGACCCGTTGCCGTCGCGCAGCTCCTTCGGGGTGCGCACCGGCGGCAGGTCGGAGACGGGCCGGTCGGGGCTCGACAGCCACACCTCGCGCGGCTCGCGCTTGACCACCGGCGCGAAGATCTCCGCGAGCTGCGCCTGGTTCAGCGTCTCCCGCTCCAGCAGCTCGGTGACCAGGGTGTCGAGGACCTCGCGGTACGCGTTGAGGATCTCCCACGCCTCGTCGTGCGCGAAGTCCACGAGGCGCCGCACCTCGCCGTCGACGACGGCCGCGATCTCCTCCGAGTAGTCGCGCGTGTGGCCCATGTCGCGGCCGAGGAACACCTCGCCGTCCCCCTGACCCACGCGGACCGCCCCGACGCGCTCGCTCATGCCGTACTGCGTGACCATCTTGCGCGCGACGGCGGTGGCCTTCTCGATGTCGTTCGAGGCGCCCGTGGTGGGGTCGTGGAAGACGACCTCCTCCGCCACGCGGCCGCCCATCGCGTAGGCGAGCTGGTCGAGCAGCTCGTTGCGGGTCGTGGAGTACTTGTCCTCGCTCGGCATGACCATCGTGTAGCCCAGCGCCCGGCCGCGCGGCAGGATCGTCACCTTCGTCACCGGGTCCGTGTACCGCAGCGCGGCCGCGACGAGCGCGTGCCCACCCTCGTGGTACGCGGTGATCTTCTTCTCCTTCTCGTTCATCAGCCGGGTCCGCTTCTGCGGGCCGGCGATGACGCGGTCGATCGCCTCGTCGAGGTGGTGGTTGGTGATGAGCTGACCGTTCGTGCGCGCGGTCAGCAACGCGGCCTCGTTGAGGACGTTCGCCAGGTCGGCGCCCGTGAAGCCCGGCGTGCGCTTGGCGACGGCGCGCAGGTCGACGTCGGAGGCCAGGGGCTTGCCCTTGCCGTGCACCTGGAGGATCTTCTCGCGCCCGAGGAGGTCCGGGGCGTCCACGGAGATCTGCCGGTCGAACCGGCCCGGGCGCAGCAGGGCGGGGTCGAGGATGTCGGGCCGGTTGGTCGCCGCGATGAGGATGACGGACGTGTTGACGTCGAAGCCGTCCATCTCGACGAGCATCTGGTTCAGCGTCTGCTCGCGCTCGTCGTGCCCGCCGCCCAGGCCCGCGCCGCGGTGCCGGCCGACGGCGTCGATCTCGTCCACGAAGATGATCGACGGCGCGTTCTGCTTGGCCTGCTCGAAGAGGTCCCGCACGCGCGAGGCGCCGACCCCGACGAACATCTCGACGAAGTCCGAGCCGGAGATCGAGTAGAACGGCACGCCCGCCTCGCCCGCGACCGCGCGGGCCAGCAGCGTCTTGCCCGTACCGGGCTGGCCGTACAGCAGCACGCCCTTGGGGATCTTGGCGCCGACCGCCTGGAACTTGCCCGGGTCGGCGAGGAAGTCCTTGATCTCCTCGAGCTCCTCGACGGCCTCGTCGACGCCCGCCACGTCGGCGAACGTGACCTGCGGCTTCTCCTTGCTGACGAGCTTCGCGCGCGACTTGCCGAACTGCATGACGCGCGAGCCGCCGCCCTGCATCCGGGACATCAGGAACCAGAACAGGCCCAGGATGATGACGAACGGCAGCAGCAGCGACAGCAGGCTGACCCACCACGACGTCTGCGGGACCTCGGAGTTGTAGCCCTTCTCGAGGTCCGCCGAGGCCAGCGCCTCCGCGACCATCGGGCCCTGCGGGGTCACGTAGTAGAACTGCACCCGCAGGCCCTTGTCCTCGAACTCCTCGCGCAGCACCAGGTCGACGCGCTGCTGGCCGTCGACGATCTTGGCCTGCTCCACGGTGTCGCCCGCGAGCAGGGCGAGGCCGTCGGAGGTGTCGATGCGCTGGACGCCCGACGTCATGAAGGACTGGGCCCCCAGCCAGAGGATGAGGACGGCGAGGGCGATCCAGATCACGGGGCCGCGGGCGAGGCGCTTGAGGTTCATCGGCGACGGGCCGGGGCCCGATCCCTTCTGGACGGTGGAGGCTCTCCCAGCACGCTACCGTGCGCCTCACCGCGGCCCGGCCGGTGTTCGCCCAGGGCGTCAGGTCCCCACAGGGCCCTCACATCCGGGGCCCTCGCCTCGCGTGCGTCAGTCCGCGTAGACGTGCGGGGCGAGCGTGCCGACGAACGGCAGGTTGCGGTACTTCTCGGCGTAGTCCAGGCCGTACCCGACGACGAACTCGCTCGGGATGTCGAAGCCCACGTACCGCACGGACACGTCGACCTTGGCGGCCTCGGGCTTGCGCAGCAGCGCCGCGATCTCCACGGACGCCGCCCCGCGCGTGCGCAGGTTCGACAGCAGCCACGACAGCGTGAGGCCGGAGTCGATGATGTCCTCGACGATGAGGACGTGCCGGCCCGTGAGGTCGGTGTCGAGGTCCTTGAGGATCCGCACGACGCCCGACGACGACGTGCCCGCGCCGTAGGACGACACGGCCATCCAGTCCATCTCCACCGCGGAGTGCAGGTGCCGCGACAGGTCTGCCATGACCATGACGGCGCCCTTGAGCACACCGACCAGCAGCAGGTCCCGGCCCGCGTAGTCGGCGTCGATCTGCGCGGCCATCTCGGCCAGGCGCGCGTCGATCTGCTCGCGGTCCAGGAGCACCCGCTCCAGGTCCTGACCCATGTCGTCGACGTCCACCGAATGCTCCTCCTCGTGTGATGCGAGGGTCAGCCTGCCATACCTTCGGGCCACCCGAACGCCGCCCGGAAGACTGACCGGCCCCTGCCCGCGCCAGTTCGTGACGAGCGCGTCGACGGCCGTCACGTGGCGCCGCGTCAGGGCCCCCGCGGGGGCCCCCGCCCGGACCAGGAAGGCCCGCAGCGCACGACGGCGGACGGCGGCCGGCGCGACGGCCAGCACGCCGACGTCCGGCCCGGCGTCGGCCCCGGCGTCCGGCCCGGCGTCGGCCGGCGCGGCCCCACCGACGCACGCCGCGGCCAGCAGCGCGTCGGCGAGCGGGTCGAGCGCCTCCGCGTCCTCGCGCAGCTGCTCGGCCGTGCGCGCGAGCGCCTCCGCGACGCCCGGGCCCAGCACGTCCTCGAGCACCGGCAGGGCCTCGTGCCGGACCCGGCTGCGCACCGGCAGGTCGCCGTCGTCGGGCACCGCGCGGTTCCCCGCGCCGTCCGCCGCGCCGTCCGCGGGGCCGTTCGTCGGGTCGTGCCAGGGCGCCAGCCCGAGGGCCGCGCACGCCCGCAGCGTCCCCGCGCGTCGGACGCCCAGGAACGGCCGGCGCCACGGGCCGCGCCGCGCGGGCATGCCGGCGAGCGACCGCGCGCCCGAGCCCCGGGCCAGCCCCAGCAGCACCGACTCGGCCTGGTCGTCGAGGGTGTGCCCGAGGAGCACGACGCCCGCGCCGTGCCGCTCGGCCGCCTGCTCCAGGGCCGCGTACCGGGCCGCCCGCGCACCGGCCTCGGGGCCGCCGTCGGGCCGCACCGTCACCGCGACGACCTCCACGGGGTCCAGGCCGAGCCCCCGGCAGACGTCGGCGGCCCGGGCGGCCACGACGTCGCTGCCCGCCTGGAGCCCGTGGTCCACGACGACGGCGCCCGCCCGCCAGGCCGCGCGTCGGGCCTCGAACGCGAGCGCCGCGGCCAGGGCGAGCGAGTCCGCGCCGCCCGAGCAGGCGACGAGGACCGTCGCGCCCGGCGACAGGTCCGCGAGCGCCTCACGGACCCGACGGCGCTGCTCGGCGACGTCCGGGTCGAGCCGCCCGACCGGCCCCGCCGGCCCGAACGGCCCCGCCGGCGTCTGCGTCACGGCACGCCCACCTCAGCCGACGCGCCGCAGCCACGCCGCCGGGTCGGCGATCTCGCCCGGCAGCGGCAGGCCCTCGGGCGAGGCCCAGGCCGCGTCGAGCACGTCCCGCCCGCCCCGACGGCGCACTGCCCGCACGAACGCCGCCCCGCCGCGGTACTGGGCGAGCTTGGCGTCCAGCCCGAGCAGCCGCCGCAGCAGCAGGTCGCCCGGCGCCGTGCTCGAGCGCCGCGCCTCCATGCGCCTGCGCAGCGTCCGTGCCGACGGGATCGCGCGCGCGGCGGCGTCCATCGTCACGTCCGCGTGGCCCTCGAGCAGCGACATCACCGCGGTCAGGCGCTCCACGCGCTCGCGCTGCCCGGCCGGCAGGACGTCGAGGAACGACCACTGGTCGCGCGTCCCGCCGCGCAGCGCCCGGACGACGCCCGTCAGGAGCGCCCCCGCCTCGGCGGTCGCCGGCGTCGACTCGACCTCGGCCAGCAGCCCGGCGAGCTCGCCCCGGAGGTGGTCGGCGAGCCACGGCGCGGCCGCGAACTGCAGCGCGTGCGTCTGCTCGTGCACGCACACCCACAGCCGGAAGTCGTCCCGCGGGACGCGCATCGTCCGCTCCGCGCGCAGCACGTTCGGCGCCACGAGCACCAGGCGCCCGTCCCCGGTGTACGGGTCGTACTGCCCGAGCACGCGCGTGGCCAGGAGCGTCAGGAGGCCTGCGGCCTGCGCCGTCGGGCCTGGGATCGGCCGCCCGCCCGCGATCCCCGTGAACGACGACGCCGCGGCCCGCGCCCAGCCCGCCCGGTCCACCACGAGCACCTGCGCGGGTTCGGTCCGGGCGCCCGGCGACTCGAGCGCGTGGTCGAGGCGGGCCGCGCGTCGGGCGAGCTCGCGGGCACGGACCGCCGACGACCGCAGCGTCGCGACCAGCTCGGCCGCCTCGTCCCCCGAGGGTGCGGTGCCCGCCGGGACGAGCGTGCCGGCGAGGCGACCGGCGGCGGCCCAGTCGACGGTCGGGGTGGGGCGGCTCATCCGCCCACGCTAACCGGCCGCGGCCGGCGGCACGGCCGCGAGCCGGGTCACGAGCTCGTCGATCGCGGCCCGCGGACGGTCCTGCCCGACGGCGCCCGTCGCGTCCGCCATGACCGCGAACGCCAGCAGCCGCCCGCCCTGGGTGAGCACCGTGCCGGCCAGCGACGTCACGCCGGGCAGGCTGCCGGTCTTGGCGCGGACGAGGCCGCGCGCCGGGCCCTGCCCGAACCTGTCGAGCAGCGTCCCCGTCCAGCCGCCGACGGCCAGGTCGTCCACGACGGGCAGGAGCTCCGGGTGCGCGGGCGAGCCGGCGAGCACCAGCACGTCGACCAGCAGGTCGGCGGGGATCCGGGACCCCGCGGCCAGGCCGCTGCAGTCCGCGATCACGGTGCCCGTGGTGTCCAGGCCCAGCCCGGCGACGGTCCCGACGACGGCGCGCGTCGCGCCCTCGAAGCTCGCCGCCTCCCCCGTGGCGATGGCGACCAGGCGCCCGAGCACCTCGGCGATCGTGTTCTCCGACTCCTGCACGGTCAGCCGCACGATCTCCCGCATCGACGCGGACTCCACGGCGCCGAGGCGCGTCGCCCCCTCGGGCGCGGTCATCCGCACCGGGTCGCCGACGACGGCGACGCCGCGCTCCCCCAGGGCGCGCGCCAGCTGCCGCGCGGCCTCCAGGGCCGGGTCGGGCTGCCGGACGGAGTACGGGTGGTCGCTCGTGTGGCCGATGTCGATCGCGAGCGCGGAGATCGGGGCGACGTAGCGGTTGTGGTCCGGCGCCCAGCCGGGGTTCCACGACGGGCCGGTGAAGAGCGTGTCGTCGAGACCGAGCGTCACCTGCGTGACGCCCGCGGCGGTGAGGGCCTGGGCGACCTGTGCGGCGAGGTCCGCCAGCCCGGCCCGCCCGTTGACGGCCGCCGGGTCGCCGGCGCCCGCGGCGAGCATCATGTCGCCGCCGCCGACGAGGACGATCGTGCCGGGCGCCGCCTGCACGACGCTCGTCGTGAGCGTCGCGTCGGGGCCGAGGACCTCCGTGGCGGCCGCGGCGGTGAGGATCTTGGTCGTCGACGCGGGCTCCTGCGGCTGCCGGCCGCCCACGTCCGCGATCACCTGCCCGGTCAGGACGTCCGTCACGACGACGGTCGTCGAGCTGCCGAGCCGCGGGTCGGCGACGGCGGTCGCCGCGAGCGCGGCGACGGCCTCGCCCGAGGGCAGCGGCGCCTGCGGGTCCAGCTCCCCGAGGACCGCCGCGACGTCGGGCGCCGGCGCCACGTCCGCCGTCGGGAAGGGGGCGGGGGTGGGCGGGGGCGAGGCGAGCGTGAGCCGGCCGGGGGCGACGTCGTAGGCGTCGGCGACGGCGTAGCCGCCCGCGCCCAGCACCAGGAGGACGGCCGTCGTCCCGACCGCCCACCGCGCACCCCGTGCCATCGCCTGCCTGCCTCCGTCGTTGTGCCGTTGGTCGCCGCCGTGCGTCACACTAATGATCGGCACGCCCGCCCGGCCCACCGGCCGCGCGTCGGGACGTGCCCGGCAGCGAGCGAAGGAGAGCCGTGGAGTTCGACGTCACCATCGAGATCCCCAAGGGCCAGCGCAACAAGTACGAGCTGGACCACGCGACGGGTCGGATCCGCCTGGACCGGATGCTCTTCACCTCGACCCGCTACCCGGACGACTACGGGTTCATCGAGGGGACGCTCGGCGAGGACGGCGACCCGCTGGACGCGCTGGTGCTGCTCGAGGAGCCCACGTTCCCCGGCTGCCTGATCCGCTGCCGCGCGCTCGGCATGTTCCGCATGCGCGACGAGGCCGGCGGCGACGACAAGGTGCTGTGCGTGCCGGCCGGCGACCAGCGCGCCTCGTGGCGCCAGGACATCGACGACGTGTCCGAGTTCCACCGCCTGGAGATCCAGCACTTCTTCGAGGTCTACAAGGACCTGGAGCCGGGCAAGTCCGTCGAGGGCGCCCACTGGGCCGACCGCGCCGCCGCCGAGGCCGAGATCCAGGCCAGCCGCCAGCGCGCCATCGACGCGGGCTACACCACCCGCCCGACCGCCCACTGACCGGGCCCCGCCTGCCCAGCCCCGACCCAGCCCGCCCGCGAGACGCGGGTGGTCGCCACGCGGCACGGCACTCAGTCCGCCAGGACCCGGGTGCGCCGCAGCGCGCCGGGGGGCAACCGCGCCCGGAGCCGACGCGCGAGAGCGATCGGGTCGCGCACGTCCGCCGCGGTCAGCCTGATCACCCGCCAGCCCGCCTCCTCGATGGCGTCCTGACGGCGCTTCTCGGCGAGGACGATGGCGGTGGTTGCACCGCCGTACTTGGCGACGCCGTCGTACTCCGCGGCCATGCGCCACGCCGGCCACCCGAGGTCCACCCAGAAGGTGCCGAGGTGCGTACCGACAGGCACCTGGGTGACCGGGGCGGGCAGCCCCGCACGGATCAGCGACCACCGCGCAACGCTCTCGCCGGCGGACTCCGCACCATCGTCGGCAGCCGCCACGACGTCGCGCGCGCACCGCACGCCACGCCCACCCCGCGCGGCCGCCACCAGGGTCTCGAGGACGTCGCGTCGTGCACCGGCGGCGAGGGCAGCATCCGCCACGACGAGACCGCCGCGGGCATCCAGCGTTCTCGCGCAATCCACGACGGTGCGCTCGAGTGTCGTGACGACGAGGCCCCGGCGTTCCGCGATGCCCTCGGTCGGCTTGCCCACGTCGTGGCGCGCGATGTCACGCGAGGTGTCTCCAGCCCGCGAGGACGACACGAGGATGTGTGTCCGTTCCGGCAGGCGGTAGAGCGGAAGCCCCCAGATCGCTGCAGCGGTGGCATGGCTGAAAACGGCCGTGGCGGAGGTCTGCAGGTCAACGGCGACGGCGGTCGCCAGGACGAGCTGTCGTGCACGCCTATGGACGTCGTCGTCGAGTTCGGCGGTCTCGACGTAGGCCCCGCGCCGTATTCGTAGCCATGCCCCACGGGTCACCTGAGCACGTGCGACGCCTGGCGCGATCTCCCGGTCGAGGAACACCGCAGGAATCGCCAGGCGGGCGTACGGCAGCGGGTCGGGGGCGGACAGTCGGCGTGGCACCCGACGAGCCTCGCGCAGGCGTCCGTACCCCCACGCTTCATCCACAGCCATCTGGGCACCCGCGCGGTGTCCCCGGCCACCGCCAGGACAGGTACGCCTCGGCCAGACCGAGGCATTGGTTCCAGACCGAGGGCTTGAGCCCTCGGCTTCACATCAAGCCCTCGGGTTCGGCGTTGGGAGCGGCAGGTACGGGCTACGCGGGATGGGGCAGGGCCGGCGGGGTGAGGGGCAGCCCGGGGCGCTGGGCGGGGGTTACGGGCGGGCCGCGTAGGGCATGGTGCTCTGCCAGCGGATGTTGACCACGCGGACCGGGACGCCGGGGCGGCTCGCCTCGACCATCTGACCGTTCCCGATGAACATCGCCACGTGGTAGACGCTGCCCGGGTCGGCGGCGTTCGTGCCCCAGGCGATCAGGTCGCCGGGCCGCATCTGGTCGTAGGGCACCTTGTAGTACGAACGGTACTGGTCGCGCGACGTGCGGTTGATCGACAGCCCCGCGTTCTGCCACGCGCGCATGGTCAGGCCCGAGCAGTCGAAGCTGTCCGGCCCGCTGGCGCCGTAGACGTACGCCTTGCCCACCTGCTGCAGCGCCCACGCGACGGCCGCCGCGCCCTGGTCGGCGGTCCCGCGCTGGGAGCCGGTCCCGACGCCGTACGGGTCGCTCGGCGGGGCGGGCGGGTTGACCGGCGGGGCCGGCGGGTTGACCGGTGGCGGCGTCGGGGTGCCCGGCGCCGGCGGCGGGGTCGTGGTGGGCGGGGTCGTCGGCTGACCGCCGCCCGAGCCTCCCGAGCCGCCCGAGCCTCCGGTGGCGGGCGGCGTCGCGCCACCCCCGCCCGACGACGGGCGTCCGTTCTGGGCCGCGGCGTCGGCGCGGGCCTGCCGCTCGGCCTCGAGCTGGGCTTGGCGGGCGCGCTCGACGTCGATCGACGTCTGCCGCAGCTCGGCGAGCCGGGCGACGAGCGTCTCCCGCTCCGCGGCGATGCGGTCGACCTCGGCCTCGGCGGCGGTCTGGAGCTCCTGCGCCTGCGCGAGGGCGTCCTCGGCCGCGTCGGCGGCGGCCGACGCGTCGGCGACCGCCTGGTCGGCGAGGTCGGCGAGCGTCGAGCCCACCACCTCGGCCGCCTGGAAGCGCTGGACGGCGCGGTCGGCGCGGTCGCCCATGTGGTCGAGGGCCGTCGTGCGCGCGACGTAGTCCTCGTAGCCGTCGGACGTCAGCATCGCGCCGAGCGAGTCCATGGCACCGCCGGAGCGGTAGGCCTCCAGCGCGATGGCGCCGAGCTCGTCGCGGGCCTGCTCGACGTCGGCCTCGGCGGCCTCGGCGCGCTGCTGGGCCTCTGCGGCGGCGGCGTCGGCGGCGTCGCGCTCGACGAGGGCCGCGGTGTAGTCCTCCGCCGCCTGTGCGACGGCGACCCAGGCGGCGTCGAGCGCGGCCGACTGCTCGGCGAGCTGCAGCTCGATGGCGGCGACCTGGGCGGCGGTTCCGGCGACGGCGGCCCGCGCCTCGTCGACGTCGTCGTCCGTGACGGGGTCAGCTGCGGCTCCCGCGCCGGCGAGGCCGAGCACGGCGACCAGAGCGGCCGTCAGTCCGGCGCGACCGCGCTCGCGACGGTGCTCGCGGCCGCGCTCGCGACGGTGCACACGGGCACTCCCCGTCATCCCGGCTCCTCTCGTGGCTGTCCGACGCTACCCGCGTCTGTCACACAAGTGAACTCTTGTCACACCAGTCACACCCGTACGGCCTAGTCACTCATCGGCGCGCGACGGCACCGACGTGAGCGCTTCCCACGATGCGAGACGGGCGTTTCACGAGGGATGGACACCGACCTACCCTGGCCGCATGTTCCTCCACCGAATGTGCCGCTGACCCGCGCACGTTCGGTGGTGTGCCCACTGACCGGTAGGACGTCGTCGCTCCCCCGAGGAGCACACCGACGGACCGGCAGCACCGGCACCGAGCCTCACGTGCACCCTGTCCCAGTCCCGTCCTTCGGGCTGCCCGGGTCAGTGCGCTGACGGTGGGCCGCCCTGCACCCGCAGACCGACCCGCAGACCTGCCCCCACCCGCAGACCACCGTCAGGAGCACCCGATGAGCACGCAGAACTGGTCTTTCGAGACCCGCCAGATCCACGCCGGCCAGCAGCCCGACCCCGCCACCGGTGCCCGTGCGCTGCCGATCTACCAGACGACCTCGTTCGTCTTCCCCGACGCCGGCACCGCCGCCGCCCGGTTCGCGCTGCAGGACCTCGGCCCGATCTACACGCGCATCGGCAACCCGACGCAGTCGGTGGTCGAGGACCGCATCGCCAGCCTCGAGGGTGGCGTCGGCGCGCTGCTGGTGGCCTCCGGCCAGGCCGCGGAGACCTTCGCGATCCTCAACATCGCCGAGGCGGGCGACCACGTCGTCGCGAGCGCGAGCCTGTACGGCGGCACGTACAACCTGCTGCACTACACGCTGCCCAAGCTCGGCATCGAGACGACGTTCGTCACCGACCCGCACGACCCGCAGGCCTGGCGCGACGCCGTCCGCCCGAACACCAAGCTGTTCTTCGGCGAGACCATCCCGAACCCGCAGTCCGACGTCCTGGACATCGCGACCGTCGCCGGCATCGCGCACGAGGTCGGCGTCCCGCTCATCGTCGACAACACGATCGCGACGCCGTACCTCATCCGCCCGCTCGAGTGGGGCGCCGACATCGTGGTCCACTCGGCCACCAAGTACCTGGGCGGCCACGGCACGGCGATCGGCGGCGTCATCGTCGACGGCGGCTCGTTCGACTTCGCCCAGCACCCCGAGCGGTTCCCGAACTACAACACCCCCGACCCCAGCTACCACGGCCTCGTGTTCGCACGGGACCTCGGCGTCGGCGGCCTCTTCCCGGTGAACCTGTCGTTCATCCTCAAGGCCCGCGTGCAGCTGCTGCGCGACCTCGGCTCGGCGATCTCGCCGTTCAACGCCTTCCTCATCGCGCAGGGCCTGGAGACCCTCTCCCTGCGCATCGAGCGGCACGTCGAGAACGCGCAGAAGGTGGCGCAGTGGCTCGAGGCGCGCGACGACGTCGTGCGCGTGCACTACGCCGGGCTCCCCTCCTCGCCCTGGTACGCCAACGCGCAGAAGTACGCCCCGCGCGGCGCGGGCGCGGTGCTCGCGTTCGAGATCGACGGCGGCGCGGAGGCCGGCAAGGCCTTCGTCGACGCGCTCGAGCTCCACTCGAACGTCGCGAACATCGGCGACGTGCGTTCGCTCGTCATCCACCCGGCGTCGACGACGCACTCCCAGCTGACGCCCGAGGAGCAGGCGCTGTCCGGCGTGACGCCGGGCCTCGTCCGCCTGGCGGTGGGCCTGGAGCACATCGACGACATCCTGGCCGACCTCGACGCCGGCTTCCGGGCAGCCAAGGGCGCGTGACATGTCCGTGGACGCCTCGCGCCGGCGCGGGCCGCGCACCGTAGGTTTGCATCTCGTGCAGACCGATGGCGTGGCCGCGCCGGGCGAGGGTCCCGGGCAGGCTCCCGGCGCGCCGTCGACGGCGGAGCGCTGGGCCCCTGCCTGGGCCGCCGGCGACGACCTGCCGCCCGCGAGCGCCGCGTGGCGCGAGGGCGACCCCACCGGGCGCCGGCAGTTCCTCGAGATCGGTGACCTGCCGCTGGAGTCCGGCGCGACGCTCCCCGGCGTCCGGCTCGCCTACGAGACCTGGGGCACGCTCAACGCGGCCGGCGACAACGCGGTCCTCGTCGAGCACGCACTGACCGGCGACTCGCACGTCACCGGCCCCGCCGAGCCCGGGCACCCGACCGAGGGCTGGTGGGACAGCCTCGTCGGCCCCGGCCGGCCCATCGACACCGACACGTGGTTCGTGGTGGCGCCCAACGTCGTCGGCGGCTGCCAGGGCAGCACCGGCCCGGCCAGCACCGCGCCTGACGGGCGTCCGTGGGGCGCCCGCTTCCCGTCGGTCACCGTGCGCGACCAGGTCGCCGCGGAGATCGCCCTGACCGACGCGCTCGGCATCGACAGCTGGGCCCTGGTCATCGGCGCCTCGATGGGCGGCATGCGCGTCCTGGAGTGGGCGGTCACCGCGCCGTCGCGCGTGCGCGGCATCGCCCCGATCGCGACGACGGCGGCCAGCACCGGCGACCAGATCGCCTGGGCCCACCCGCAGCTCGCCGCCATCCGCGCGGACGCGGGCTGGCAGGGCGGGGACTACTACGACGCCGCCCCCGGTCAGGGTCCGCACGTCGGCCTCGGCATCGCGCGCCAGATCGCGCACACCACGTACCGCAGCGCGCTCGAGCTGGACGAGCGCTTCGGCCGGCTGGTGCAGGACGGCGAGGACCCCGCCACGGGCGGGCGGTACGCCGTGCAGTCCTACCTGGACCACCACGCGCGCAAGCTGGCGTGGCGGTTCGACGCGAACAGCTACCTGGTCCTCACCGAGTCGATCCTGTCGCACGACGTCGGGCGGGGCCGTGGCGGCGTCCCGGCGGCCCTGGCCGAGGTGACCGCCCGCGCGCTGGTGATCGCGGTCGACAGCGACCGGCTCTACCTGCCGTCCCAGTCCGAGGAGATCGCGGCCGGCATCGCGGGCGCGGACGGCGTGCACTACGTGCGCTCGGACTTCGGGCACGACGGCTTCCTCGTGGAGCGCGACCAGGTCGGCGCGATGGTCTCGGCCTTCCTCGCCACGCACTGAGGTCCGCGGCGTCGCCGGGACGGCGCCGTGGTGCCACCATCGGTGCATGCGGACCGAGCCGAGCCACGACGTCGCCGTCCTCGAGACCTTGCTGCGGGCGCAGTGGCTGCGCCTGCGCGACTGGATCGACGAGCGGGACCTCGCGCTCGACGACGCCCCGAGCGCGCTCCCCGGCTGGACCGTCGGGGAGCTGGTCGTGCACCTCGGCATGGCGATGGGCACCCTGACGCGGGCACAGCCCGCGCCGCCCGACGCCGAACCGCTCACCTTCGCGGCGTACGTCACCACGTACCCGGAGACGGCCGAGGACATCGCGGAGCGCACGCGCCGCCTGGCCGACGAGACGCGTGACGGACCCCTGCCCGCCGTCGAGCGCATGGTGGAGCAGGCGCTCGCGCAGCTCGTGGTGCTTCGCGACCTCGGCGCCGACCCCGTGGTCGCCGCCCGCCGCGGGCCGGTGCTGCTCTCGACGCTGCTGGTCACGCGGCTGCTCGAGCTCGTGGTGCACGGCGACGACCTCGTGCGCTCGGTCGGCGGCACCGCGCCCGGGACGCTCGGGCCGCTCGAGCCCGGCGCGCTGCTCGTGGTCGCGGAGGCGCTGCGGGCCGCGCTCGTCGAGACCGGTGGCCCGGGCCTCGAGGTGGCGGACGCTCTCGCCTGGACGCGCGTCGCGTGCGGCCGGGTACCCGCGACCGCCGACGCCGTCGGCTCGGCCCTGCGCCCCCGTCACCTCGGCGACGGCCTGCCAGAGGTCGCCGGCCTGCTGCCGCTGCTCTGAGGCCTTACCGTGGCGACCATGGTCGCCACCGGAGCCGACAGCGCCCCCACCAGCAGCGCCCCCACCAGCAGCGCCCCCACCGACATGCTCGCCGCGGTCGCCGTCGCGGCGGATCGCACGGACCCGCTGGCCGCGCTCGAGGTGCGGCGCGTCCCCCGGCCGGTCGCCCCCGAGCACTGGTCGGTGGTCGACGTCCGCGCGGCCTCGCTGAATCAGCACGACCTGTGGTCCCTGCGCGGCGTCGGCCTGGCGGCCGAGCTCCTGCCGATGGTGCTGGGCACCGACGCGGCGGGCGTGACCGCGGACGGGCGCGACGTCGTCGTGCACGGCGTGATCGGGGCGACGGGGCACGGGGTGGGCCCGGACGAGCGGCGGTCGCTGCTGTCGGAGCGGTACCCGGGCACGCTCGCGGAGCAGGTCGCGGTGCCGACGTGGAACCTCGTCGACAAGCCGGCGGAGCTCTCCTTCGCCGAGGCGGCCTGCCTCCCGACGGCGTGGCTCACCGCCTACCGGATGCTCTTCGTGAGCGCGGGCCTGCGGCCGGGCGACCGCGTGCTGGTCCAGGGCGCGGGCGGCGGCGTGTCGACGGCGGCGGTCCGGCTGGGTGCGGCAGCCGGGCTCGAGGTGGTGGTCACCTCGCGCGACGCGGGGCGCCGGGAGCGCGCCCTGGCGCTGGGCGCGACCCACGCCGTCGAGCCGGGCGGGCGGCTGCCGTTCCGGGTCGACGCCGTGCTCGAGACCGTCGGGCAGGCCACCTGGGCGCACTCGATGCGCGCGGTGCGCCCGGGCGGCGTCGTCGTCGTGGCGGGGGCGACCACCGGCGACCAGCCGGGCGCGGAGCTCTCGCGCGTCTTCTTCACCGAGCTGCGCGTGGTCGGCGCGACGATGGGCACGAAGGAGGACCTCGAGGCGCTGCTGCGGTTCTGCGTCCGCAGCGGCGTGCGCCCGGTGATCGACTCGACCGTCCCGCTCGCCCGCGTCGGCGAGGGCCTGGCGCGGCTCGCGTCAGGCGAGCAGTTCGGCAAGGTCGTCGTGACGATGGCGGATGCCTGACCCTTGCGCGCACTCAGCGAGAGCCCTATCGTTTATCGATAGTATCGATTCTCGATAGGGAGCGAGCGAGCGATGGACGAGCGGAAGCAGGACAGGCGACTGACCCTCGCGGTCGTCGCCGTGTGGGTGTGCGCGGGGATCATGGCGCTCGGCGCCGTCATCGCGGCGGCCGTGCTCGCCAAGGGCGGTGCGCTCTGGACCCTCGGCGGCGCCGACGGCGACCTCGACATCGTGCAGATGGGGCTGCTCGACCAGGTCACGCCGGAACCGGGCCTCGACCCCGTCCTGGCCGACATCCCCCTGGCCAACCGGCTGCTGTTCGCCGTGGCGCCCCTGGTCACCGCGGCGTCCTGGCTCATCGCGGCCGTCCTGGTCACGCGCGTCCTGCGCGGGATCGCCGCAGGCCGCCCGTTCGGGGCCGACGTCGTCCGGAGGCTGCCCCGCGCGGCCGTGGCCCTCGGCGCGGGAGCGCTCGCGAACCTCGGCGCCGACATGGTCGCGACGATCGCGCTCACGGCGTCCCCGCAGGTCAACGACCTCTACTCGACGATGGCCAGCGAGGGCTTCGACTTCCCGGGCACGACGTTCGTGTGCGCCGTGATCATCGGGGCGCTGGGCGTCGCATTCCGCCGTGGCGCCGTCATGGAGCGCGAGCTGGCCGGGTTGGTCTGAGATGGCACGGCCCACCGGCGACACCCCCGATGACCTCGACCTCGACGCGACGGACGACGACGCCACCCACATCCAGTGCCGGCTCGGCGAGGTCCTGGCCGAGCGGGGCATGACGCTCACCGAGCTGTCCGCCCGCACCGGCATCACCGTCGTGAACCTGTCGGTGCTCAAGAACAACCGGGCCCGCGCCGTCCGGTTCAGCACCCTGGCGCGCATCTGCGCCGTGCTGCAGACCACGCCGGGCGAGCTGCTGGTGCACGCACCGCCGGAGCGGCCCGAGTCGCCGTCGTAGCGGGCGCTCGGACCGGTCGGTCAGAACTGCTCGGGGAACACGGCCGCCGCGAGCTCGGCGAGCGTCGGGCCGGTGGCGCTGTCGACGTGCCACACCTGCCACGAGTCCAGCGGCCCGTCGACCCCGCTGATCGCGCGGGTCGCCGCGTCGACGTCGCCGAACCGGGACCCGTTCGCGAGCTCGACGAAGCCGTCGGGACGCAGCGTGGCCTCGAAGCACACGTCGCCGTCGGGGCACCACACGAGGGGCGCCGGGCCCTCGAGCGCGTCCGCGAGCGCGACGAGCACCGGGTCGGCGGGCTCGGGCGCGCGCTCGGCCATCCGGACCGCGTACGGCGGCGCCACGACGGCGGGCGCAGGGCGGGCCGGCGTCGGTACGTGGGGTGCGGGCGCGGCCTGGACCCGCTCGTACGCGGGCGGCGGAGCCACCGGCGCCGCGGCGACCGGCGGCTGCGGGGCGACCGGCTGCGAGGCCGTCACCCGCGCGGGCGACCGGCGCTCGTCGTGGCGCCGCTCCCAGGGGTCGCCACGCACGTCGTCGTAGCGGCGGGCGAGGCTGTACCGCTCGTCGTCGAACGGGTCGTCCCAGCGCTGGAGTGGCGTCGACGGCCCGAGCCGGCGCTCGGGCCGGGTCGCCGACGTCGAGCGGAACAGCGGCGTCGGGTCGAAGAGGGGGTCTGGGCGCTCCGGCTCGGCCCACGGCGGGAGCTCGAAGTCGCGCCGCGGCGGCGTCGGGCGGGCGACCGGCGACAGCTCGACCACGCGCTGGCCGTCGGGCTCGGTGACCACCTGCGCCCGCAGCACGTCCACCTGGTAGCGCGGCTGGAGCAGGAACTCGAGCACGTCGGCGGCGCCGGCCGACACGTGCGAGCAGACGAGCAGCAACCGGGCGCCGCCGCGCACGAACGTCGAGAGCAGCGCCGTCGCGGGCACGGTCAGGCGGAAGGCCGCCAGGTGCGACGCGAACCGGTCGGCGCCGCCGCTGTAGGCCTCCGCGAGGTCGCGCGTGGTCATCCGCGCCGCCCGGCCGGCGTGCCGCAGGGCGGCCATGACGGCGTCCTCGTCGAGGATCGCCACCACCTCCACGACGACGGGCTGGCCGGAGGCGTCCACGGCGAGCAGGTAGGGCTCGTCACGTCCCGGCGTGCGTGCGCGCAGCGGCATCAGGTGCTCGCCGAGCAGCGCGTCCAGCTGGTCGGCGACCATCGCCTGCGGTGGCGTCGTGCGTCCGCGGGGCTGCGGGGGCGCGACGGCGGGGTTCGTTGTCATGGCGTCTCTGCACAGTTCGACGAGGGGGTGTGTCTACCTGGCCAGGCGACTCTAGCCGCTGAGCGCCGTGTCCGGAATGCCCGGAGTAGTCCCGGCTCGCCCCGGACACCCGGACGGGTGACACGTGTCGGCCGAACGGGTGACCTGACCAGGGACGATGGGCCTGACCTCCGCCCGCCGCCCCCCGCAGCGGATCTCGCGCCGGTTCAGCGCGTGAGCAGCTGCGCCAGGTGCACGCCCTTGACGTTCGCGAGCTGGTCCGCCTGCGTCCGGCAGGAGAACCCGTCGGCGAGCAGGACCGTGCCCGGCTCGGCCTCGCGCAGGGCCGGGAGCAGCGCGTTCTCCGCCACCGCGACCGACACGTCGTAGTGCCCGGCCTCGTAGCCGAAGTTCCCCGCCAGGCCGCAGCAGCCGGCGAGCGTCGTCACCGTCGCCCCGGCGCGCCGCAGCAGCGCGAGGTCGGCCTCGTAGCCCATCACGGAGTGCTGGTGGCAGTGCGGCTGCGCGACGACGGTCGTCCCGGTCAGGTCCGCCGGCTCCCACGCCTGGTCCGGCCCGTCGGGCCCGTCGGACGTGAGGAGCTCGGCGAGCGTGCGGGTGGCGCGCGCGACGGCGACGGCGCGCGGGTCGTCGGGGTTGAGCTCCACGAGGTCGCTGCGCAGCAGCGCGGTGCAGGACGGCTCGACGCCGACGATCGGCACCCCGTTGACCGCGAAGGGCCCGAGGATCCCCAGCAGGTGCTGCTGGCGCTTGCGGGCCCCCTCGAGCTGGCCCGTGGACACCCAGGTCAGGCCGCAGCAGGCGTCCTCCTTGGGCACGATCACCTCGTACCCGGCGGACTCGAGCAGGTGCACGACGGCGCCCGGCACGTCCGGGTCGAACGCGTCGGAGAACGAGTCGTCCCAGACCACGACCCGGCGGACGGCGTCGGACGAGCCGCTCGCACCGGCCCGCGCGTGCCCGGTCGCCTCCCCCACGCCCTGCGGCCGGTGGTGCTGCGCGCGGTCGCGCGCCCAGCCGGCGCGGAACGACGTCGTCGCGAAGCGCGGGATGCCGCGCCGCGGGTCGAGCCCGGCCACCCGGAGCACCACCGAGGCGAGGGGTCGGATGCCGAGGAACCAGTTCGCCAGGCCCGCGAGGTGCAGCCTCGACACGAGCCGGGTCCAGCGCGGCAGCCAGCCGAGGGCGTAGTGGTTGCGCGGGCGCAGCCGGCGCCGGTACGCGCGGTGCAGCACCTCGGCCTTGTACTGCGCCATGTCGACGCCGGCCGGGCAGTCGGACGAGCACGCCTTGCAGGACAGGCACAGGTCGAGCACCTCGCGGAGCTCCTTGGCCCGCCAGCCGCCCGTGACGAGCGTGCCGTTGGCGAGCTCCTGCAGCACCCGGGCGCGGCCGCGCGTGACGTCCTTCTCCTCGCCGGTGGCCTGGTAGGAGGGGCACATGAAGCCGCCGTCGGCGGACGTGTCGGCGCGGCACTTGCCCACGCCGACGCAGCGGTGCACGGCCTTCGTGAAGTCGCCGTCGTCGTGCGGGAAGGAGAAGCCGGTCGCCTTGGGCAGGGGGCGCGCGTGCGGGCGCCGCAGGTCGGCGTCGAGCGGGCGCGGCGCCACGAGGATGCCCGGGTTGAGCAGGTCGGCCGGGTCGAACAGGTGCTTGACGCCCGCGAACACCTCGAGCGCCTGTGGGGAGTACATGACGGACAGCAGCTCGCTGCGCGCCCGCCCGTCACCGTGCTCACCCGACAGCGACCCGCCGTGCGAGGCCACCAGCTGCGCCGCCTCGGTCATGAAGGACCGGAACGCGGGCACCCCGGCCGGCGTCTCGAGCGGCAGCCCGACGCGCACGTGCACGCAGCCGTCGCCGAAGTGCCCGTACGTCAGGCCGTCCACGCCGTGCGCGGCCATCAGGGCCTCGAACTCGCGCAGGTAGGCACCCAGCTTCTCGGGGGGCACCGCCGCGTCCTCCCAGCCCGGCCACGCCTGCACGCCGTCGGGGGTGCGCCCGGCGAGCCCGACGCCGTCGGCCCGGATCTGCCACATCGCCGAGGCCTCCGGGCCCGGTGGGACGACGCGCGAGGCGAGCGCGCCGGCGTCGGCGACCAGGGCCTCCGCGGCCGCCACGGCCTCGGCGCGGCTCGCGCCGCCCATCTCCACCAGCAGCCAGCCGGCGCCGTCCGGCAGAGCCGGCACCCTGGCCTCACCGCGGTGCCGGCGGACGACGTCGACCAGCCGCGCGTCGAGGCCCTCCACCGCGAGCGGGGCGTGCGCGAGCAGGGCGGGGACGGCGTCGGCGGCCGCCGGCATGTCCGGGTAGCCGAGCACGACGAGCACCGCGGCGTCGGGGACCGGCACGAGCGACACCGTCGCGGAGAGCACCGTGACGAGCGTGCCCTCGGTGCCCACGAGCATCTTCGCGAGGTCCGTGCCCCGCTCGGGCAGCAGGTGCTCGAGGGAGTAGCCGGAGACCTGGCGGGAGAACCGGCCGAGCTCGGTGCGCAGCAGCGGCAGGTTCGCCGCCACCAGGTCCGCCAGGCCCGGGACCGGGGCGAGCGCGCCGTCGCCGCGCGTGGCGGTGAACCGGCGGCCCAGGCCGTCCACCACGTCCAGGCCGACGACGTTGTCCACGGTCCGCCCGTACGCGACGGCGCGCGGCCCGCACGCGTTGTTGCCGATCATGCCGCCGAAGGTCGCGCGGTTCTGCGTCGAGGGGTCCGGGCCGAAGCGCAGGCCGAACGGCTTCGCCGCCTTCTGCAGGTCGCTCATGATCACACCCGGCTGCACGACGGCGGTGCGCGCCTGCGGATCGATCTCGCCGATCGCGTTCAGGTACCGCGAGGTGTCCACGACGATCCCGGTCCCGATGGCGTTGCCGGCCACCGAGGTGCCTGCCCCGCGCATCGTCAGCGGGGTGCCCGTGGCGCGTGCGACCTCGGTCACGGCGAGGAGGTCGTCGACGTCCCGCGGCACGACGACGACCTGCGGCACGACGCGGTAGTTCGACGCGTCGGTGCTGTACTCGGCGCGCACCCGGGTACTGGTCTCGACGTCGCCCCGGACGGCGGCCCGCAGGGCCCGGACGACGTCCGCGGCCCCCTCGGCGACAGGTGCGGCGGCAGAGGTGGCGGTCACGCGCGCATCCTGCCACGCGGCCCGGGGGCCACGACCGGGCCCCGCGCGCACAGGAGCGATCTGACCAGCAGGCGGACGGGCGCCGTCGGCCAGCGGGTGCGGGCCGGCTCGCCGCGGGGGAGCCTGGACCCTCCGACCAGCCGCCACCCGCGGCAGACAGGGGGGACCGTGCGCGCACTGACCTGGCAGGGCACCGAGAAGCTCAGCGTCGAGACCGTCCCGGACCCGGGCATCCTCGAGCCCACCGACGCGCTCGTGCAGATCACCTCGACCGCGATCTGCGGGTCGGACCTGCACCTGTACTCGACGCTGGGCATGTTCATCGACGCCGGTGACGTGCTCGGCCACGAGCCGATGGGCCGGGTGCTCGAGGTCGGCTCGGCGGTGACGAACCTGCGGCCCGGCGACCGCGTCGTCGTGCCGTTCGTCATCGCGTGCGGGCGCTGCTGGATGTGCGAGCGCGGCCTGCCCACGCAGTGCGAGACGACGCAGGTCCGCGCGCACGCGAAGGGTGCCGCGCTGTTCGGCTACACCAAGCTCTACGGCCAGGTCCCGGGCGGGCAGGCGGAGTACCTGCGCGTCCCGCACGCGGACTACGGCCCCGTCGTGGTGCCCGACGACGGCTCGCCCGACGAGCGCTGGCTCTACCTGTCCGACGTCGTGCCCACGGCCTGGCAGGGCGTGTCCTACGCGGACGTGCCGAGCGGGGGCAGCGTCGTCGTGCTCGGCCTGGGTCCGATCGGCCAGATGGCCGCGCGGATCGCGGCCTACCGCGGCGCCGGGACCGTCGTCGGCGTGGACCTGGTGACCGAGCGGCTGCAGATGGCGCGCCGGCACGGGGTCGACGTCGTCGACCTGCGCGACGTCGGGCTGGACGGCCTGCCCGACGCGATGCGGGACCTCACCGGTGGGCGCGGCCCCGACGCGGTGATCGACGCCGTCGGGATGGAGGCGCACGGGTCACCGGTCGCCGAGGGGATCGCGAAGGCGACCGCCCTGCTGCCCGACGCCGCCGGCCGGGCGCTCATGGGCAAGGCGGGCATGGACCGGCTCGCGGCCCTGCACGCGGCGATCGCCATCGTGCGGCGCGGCGGGACGCTGTCCCTGTCGGGCGTCTACGGCGGGGCGGCCGACCCGATGCCGATGCTCGAGCTCTTCGACAAGCAGGTGCAGGTGCGGATGGGCCAGGCGAACGTGCAGCACCTGGTGCCCGAGGTGCTGCCGCTGGTGGCGCGCGACGACGACCCGCTCGGCGTCCTGGACCTGCGCACGCACCGGGCGAGCCTCGAGGACGCGCCGGCGATGTACGAGACCTTCCAGAAGAAGCAGGACGGCTGCATCAAGGTCGTCCTGGACCCGGCCCTGCCGCAGGGCACGGTGGACCGCACGCCGGTCGGCTCGCCGACGCCGCCGGAGTAGTCGACGTCCGCGGCGCCGCCCCCGCCGACCTCCCCCGGGCGCCCCTCAGCCCGCAGATCACGAACATCGGTGCGTTCTGCGAACGACCGTCGTTCGAACCTGCGTCGACGTTCGCGTTCGAACGACGGTGGGAGTGGCGGCGCCCGGGCGTCAGACCAGGGTGATCGTGGTCCCCGCCAGCGCCTTGCTGACCGGGCAGGTCGCCTTGGCCTCCTGCGCGATGCGGCGGAAGTCGGCGTCGTCCAGACCGTCCGCGGAGCCGGTGACGCTCAGGCGGATGCCGGGGATGTGGAAGCCGCCCGCGGGGTCCGGCGCCAGGTCGACCTCGGCCGTGACGTCGAGGCTCGTGGGGTTCCCGCCCGCCTGGCCGAGCAGCGCGGAGAACTGCATGGCGTAGCAGGACGTCAGCGCCGCGGCGATCAGCTCCTCCGGGCTGGTGGTGCCGTCGGCGTCGTCAGCGGCACGCTTGGGGAAGGACACGGCGAACGTGCCGACCCCAGAGCTGGCGAGCGTGACCTCGCCCGAGCCGTCGGCGAGCGAACCGGTCCAGGCGGTGCGTGCGGTGCGGGTGGCCATCGGGAACCTCCGTTGGGCGGTCGAGCGATCCGGTCGGTCGAACGGTCCAACGTAACCCGGCCGTGCCGCCGTCGGCATCAGGAGGTGATCACGGTGGCGAGGTCGGGAGGCGTCCGCAGCGACGACGTCGTCGGCCGCCCGGACAGGGTGGACGCGGCGTTCGCGGCGTGCCCCCGCACCGGGTTCCTGCCGCCGTCGGAGCAGCGGCACGCGGGCCGGGACCACCCGCTGCCGATCGGGCACGGCCAGACGTCGTCGCAGCCCAGCACCGTGGCGCGCATGCTGCGCATGCTCGACGTCCCCCCGGGCGCCCGGGTGCTCGACGTCGGCTCGGGCTCGGGCTGGACGACGGCGCTGCTGGCCCACCTCGTCGGGCCGACGGGCTCGGTGCTGGGCGTCGAGCTGGTGCCGGACCTCGCCACCTGGGGCGCGCGCAACCTCGCCGCGACGGGGCAGGGCTGGGCGCGGATCGTCCTGGCGCGCCCGGGGGTCCTCGGCGTGCCGGACGAGGGCCCGTACGACCGCGTCCTCGTCTCGGCGGAGGCGCGGGAGCTGCCGACGGCGCTCGTGGACCAGCTCGGCCCGGCGGGCCGGATGGTCGTCCCGGTCGCGTGGGGCCTGGACGTGGTCCAGCGCACCGCCGACGGCGTGACGATCACCCGCCACGAGGGCTACCGCTTCGTCCCCCTCCGCTGACCCCAGTGGAGCGTTCCTCCCGCGAGTGGAGCGAACTCGACCGACACGCCCGCGTGTCCCGTCGGCTTCGCTCCACTCGAAGGGTGGCCGGGTCGGTGCGCGTGAACAGCCGAGGGCCCGGCCCGCTTGTGGCGAGCCGGGCCCTCGGTTCCGTCAGGGTGCTGACCGGGTGATCAGGGGGTCAGCGGGTGTCGCCGCCGCCGGAGACGACGGCCGCACGGCCGGCCTCCAGACGCGCGATCGGGATGCGGAACGGCGAGCACGACACGTAGTCGAGCCCGACGCCGTGGAAGAAGTGGATCGACTCGGGGTCGCCACCGTGCTCGCCGCAGACGCCCAGGTGGATGTCGGGGCGCGTCGCCTTGCCCTTCTCCACCGCGAGCGCGACGAGGCCGCCGACGCCCTGGGTGTCGATCGACTCGAACGGCGACACCGAGAAGACGCCCTTCTCCGTGTACTGGTTGAAGAACGCGCCCTCGACGTCGTCACGCGAGAAGCCCCACGTGGTCTGCGTCAGGTCGTTCGTGCCGAAGGAGAAGAACTCGGCGACCTCCGCCATCCGGTCCGCCGTGTAGGCGGCGCGCGGCAGCTCGATCATCGCGCCGATCGGGATGTCGAGCTCGACACCCTGCTCCTTCGCGACCTCGGCCAGCACGACCTCGGCCTCGTCGCGGATGAGGTGCAGCTCCATGACCGACGCCGCGAGCGGGATCATGATCTCCGCCTTGGGGTTGCCGCCGGCCTTGATCCGGGCCGCCTGGGCCTCGGCGATCGCGCGCACCTGCATGGTGAACAGGCCCGGGATGACGATGCCGAGACGCACGCCGCGCAGGCCGAGCATCGGGTTCGCCTCGCGCGTCTTGTTGACCGCGGTGAGCAGCATCCGGTCGCGCTCCGCCTCGTCCGACTCGTCCCCGCGCGCCTCGGCGAGGGCGACCTTCACCGACAGCTCGGTGAAGTCGGGGAGGAACTCGTGCAGCGGCGGGTCGATGAGGCGGATGGTGACGGGCAGGCCGTCCATCGCCTCGAGGATCCCGATGAAGTCGCCGCGCTGGAGCGGCATGAGCGCGTCGAGCGCCGTCTGCTGCTCCGCCTCGTCCTTGGCGAGGATGAGGCGCTCGACGAGCACCCGGCGGTCGCCGAGGAACATGTGCTCGGTGCGGCACAGGCCGATGCCCTCGCCGCCCAGCGTGCGGGCGCGGGTGGCGTCCTCGGGCGTGTCCGCGTTGGCCTCGACGCCGAGCCGGCGCACGGAGTCCGCGTGCGTGAGCAGCGCGTCGACGGCGACCACGAGCTCCTTGGTCTCCTCGTCGTCGCCGACCTCGGCGAGCGCGGCCTCCAGGCCGTGCTCGAGGTAGCGCACGACGGGCGACGGCACCACGGGCACGTCGCCGAGGAAGATCTCGCCGCTCGACCCGTCGATGGCGATGACGTCGCCCTCCTTCACGACGGTCCCGTTGACGGTGAACTTCTTGGCGACGACGTCGACGTCGAGCTTCTCCGCACCGACGACGCAGGTGGTGCCCATGCCGCGCGCGACGACGGCCGCGTGCGACGTCTTGCCGCCGCGCGAGGTGAGCACGCCGACCGCGGCGATCATGCCGCCGAGGTCGTCGGGGTTGGTCTCGCGGCGGACCAGGATGACCTGCTTGCCCTCGGCCGCCCACGCGGCGGCGGTGGGCGAGGAGAACACGGCCTGGCCGACGGCGGCACCCGGGGACGCCGCCATGCCCTTGGCCAGCAGCGTGCGCTGGGCGTGCGCGTCGAACTGGGGGAACATCAGCTTCGAGAGCTGCTCGCCGGTCACGCGCTCGATCGCCTCGTCGAGGGTGATGAGGTGCTCCTCGACCAGCTGGTGCGCGATCCGGAAGGCGGCCGCGGCGGTGCGCTTGCCGACGCGGGTCTGGAGCATCCAGAGCTTGCCGCGCTCGACGGTGAACTCGATGTCGCACAGGTCGCGGTAGTGGGTCTCGAGGCGGCGCATGACCTGGCGCAGCTCGGTGTACGCCTTCGGGTCGATCTTCTCCATGTCGGCCAGCGACAGGGTGTTGCGGATGCCGGCGACGACGTCCTCACCCTGGGCGTTGGTCAGGTAGTCGCCGTAGTCGCCCTGCTCACCCGTGGAGGGGTCGCGGGTGAAGCAGACGCCCGTGCCGGAGTCCTCGCCGAGGTTGCCGAAGACCATGGACTGGACGTTGACGGCGGTGCCGAGGTCGTCCGAGATCCGCTCGCGGCGGCGGTAGAGGCGCGCCCGGTCGGTGTTCCAGGAGTTGAAGACGGCCTCGACGGCCAGGTCGAGCTGCGCGCGCGGCGTCTGCGGGAAGTCCTTGCCCGTCTCCTCCCTGACGATCGCCTTGTAGACGCCCACGAGCTCCTTGAGGTCCTCGGCGGTCATCTGCGGGTCGGCCGTGTAGCCCTTGGCCTTCTTCGCGTGGTCCAGGGCGTCCGCGAACTTGTCGCCGTCGATGTCGAGCACCGTCTTGCCGAACATCTGGATGAGGCGGCGGTAGGAGTCCCAGGCGAAGCGCTCGTTGTTCGAGAAGCGCGCGAGGCCGTCCACCGTCTCGTCGTTCAGGCCGACGTTGAGGACGGTCTCCATCATGCCGGGCATCGAGAACTTGGCGCCGGAGCGGACGGACACCAGCAGCGGGTCCTTCACGTCGCCGAGCTGACGCCCGAGCGCGTCCTCCAGGGTGCGGACGGCCTTCGTGACCTCGACCCGCAGCTCCGGCGGGACCTCGCCCGTCTGCATGTAGATGCGGCACGCGTCGGTCGTGATCGTGAAGCCGGGCGGTACCGGCAGGCCGAGGTTGGTCATCTCGGCGAGGTTCGCGCCCTTGCCACCGAGCAGGTCCTTGAGGTCCTTGTTGCCTTCACTGAAGTCGTAGACGTACTTCGCCACGGTGAGCCTCTCTACCTCCGGACGCCCGCCTCGTTGCCGACGTCCACGCAACTCCCAAGACTGCGGGAGCCGGGTCCATCTTCAAGGGGACCTTGGACCCTGCGGAAGACCTGGCGGGAGCCTGTTCCCGGCCTCGTGCGGGCGCCCGACGCGCGGCGTTCGGATGCTGGACAGGTGCCGGCCGGACCGGCCCGTCCGGCCGGGGCCGAAGGTCACACGTGATCATCGTGGGACCCCCCTAGCGTGAAAGAGACAACGATGTCCCTCCTCCACGCATGCATGGGGTTGATCGTGAGCACACGAACGGAAAGTACTGTCCCCGCGTCGCACCGGCGGCCGCGCCGCCTCGCGGCGCTGACCGGCCTCGCCGGCCTCGTCGGGCTCGCCCTCACGGGCTGCTCGTCGGAGAGCTCGGCGTCGGGCGGGGAGTCCCACGGCGGCGAGGTGAACCTCGAGGTGCCGAGCCTGAGCGACGTGGCGATCGTCGGCGGCGACGCCGGCTCCGGCCGCCTGCTCCTGCTCCTCGGCCTCGTGGTCTGCGCGATGGGCCTGCTCTTCGGCTACCTGGTCTACCGCCAGCTGAAGACGCTGCCGGTCCACCCGACCATGGGCGAGGTCGCCGACCTCATCTTCACCACCTGCAAGGCGTACCTGCTCAAGCAGGGCAAGTTCCTCATGGTGCTGTGGGCGTTCATCGCGGCGGTCATCGTCGTCTACTACGGCGTGCTCGTCGAGCTGCCTTGGGGCAAGGTCGCGATCGTCATCGCGTTCAGCCTCGTCGGCATGGCGGGCTCGTACTCCGTGGCGTGGTTCGGCATCCGGGTCAACACCTTCGCCAACGCCCGCACGGCGTTCGCGTCGCTGTCCGGCAAGCCGCTGCCCATGCACCGGATCCCCATGAAGTCCGGCATGTCGATCGGCATGGTGCTCATCAGCCTCGAGCTGCTGACCATGCTCGTCATCCTGCTGTTCCTGCCCGGTGACATCGCCGGCGCCTGCTTCATCGGGTTCGCGATCGGCGAGTCGCTGGGTGCGGCCGCGCTGCGCATCGCCGGTGGCATCTTCACCAAGATCGCCGACATCGGCTCCGACCTCATGAAGATCGCCTTCAAGATCAAGGAGGACGACGCCCGCAACCCCGGCGTCATCGCGGACTGCACCGGCGACAACGCGGGCGACTCGGTCGGCCCGTCGGCCGACGGCTTCGAGACCTACGGCGTCACCGGCGTCGCGCTCGTGACCTTCGTGCTCCTCGCGGTCGACAGCACGGCCATCCAGGCCAGCCTGCTCGTCTGGATCTTCGCGGTGCGCGCGATCATGGTCATCGCCTCGGCGATCTCCTACCTCGCCAACGACGCCTGGGCCCGCGCGAAGTACGCGAGCGCCGAGCGGTTCGACTTCGAGGCCCCGCTCAGCTCGCTCGTGTGGATCACGTCGGTCGTGTCGATCCTCGGCACCTTCGGCATGACGTACGTCGTGCTCGGCGAGGTCGGCGACGGCTCCCTGTGGTGGAAGCTCTCGGCGATCATCTCCTGCGGCACCATCGCGGGCGCGCTCATCCCCGAGCTGGTCAAGGTCTTCACCTCGACCAAGAGCCGGCACACCCAGGAGGTCGTGAAGAGCACCCGCCAGGGCGGCGCCTCGCTGAACATCCTGTCCGGCCTGGTCGCGGGCAACTTCTCCGCCTACTACCTGGGCATGGCGATCGTCGCCCTCATGGGTGCGGCGTTCCTCATCAGCGAGCAGGGTCTCGACGAGGTCATGCTCGCGCCGGCCGTGTTCGCGTTCGGCCTGGTCGCCTTCGGGTTCCTCTCGATGGGCCCGGTGACGATCGCCGTCGACTCCTACGGCCCGGTCACCGACAACGCCCAGAGCGTGTACGAGCTGTCCCTCATCGAAGAGGTCGAGGGCATCGACGCCGAGCTCAAGAAGGACTTCGGCATCGACGTCCAGTGGGACAAGGCCAAGCAGATGCTCGAGGAGAACGACGGCGCGGGCAACACCTTCAAGGCGACCGCCAAGCCCGTGCTCATCGGCACCGCGGTCGTCGGCGCGACCACGATGATCTTCTCGATCATCATGGCGCTGACGGACGGGCTCCAGGAGGGCCTGGGCAACCTCTCCCTCATGCACGCCCCGCTGCTGCTCGGCCTCATCACCGGTGGCGCGGTCATCTTCTGGTTCACCGGCGCGTCCATCCAGGCCGTCACCACGGGCTCCTACCGGGCCGTCGAGTTCATCAAGAGCACGATCAAGCTCGACGGTGTCACCAAGGCGAGCGCCGAGGACTCCCGCAAGGTCGTGGAGATCTGCACGCAGTACGCCCAGCAGGGCATGCTGAACATGTTCCTGGGGATCTTCTTCTCGACCCTCGCGTTCGCGTTCGTGGAGCCGTTCTTCTTCATCGGCTACCTCATCTCGATCGCGATCGTCGGCCTCTACCAGGCGATCTTCATGGCGAACGCCGGCGGCGCCTGGGACAACGCGAAGAAGATCGTCGAGGTCGACCTGCACGCCAAGGGCACGGCCCTGCACGACGCGTCGATCGTGGGCGACACGGTCGGCGACCCGTACAAGGACACCTCGTCCGTCGCGCTCAACCCGGTCATCAAGTTCACGACCCTCTTCGGCATGCTGGCCGTCGAGCTCGGCGTGATGCTGACCAACGACGGCAACGGGACCCTCGTGCACGTCCTCGCGGGCGTCTTCTTCCTGACGTCGGCCTACTTCGTGTGGCGGTCGTTCTACGGGATGCGCATCCAGGCCTCGATGACCGACGAGTCGGACGCCGAGACGGTCGCCCCGGACGACGCCGATGTCACACCTGCGGCGCTGGACGAGGCCGCCGACGCGGAGAAGGCTGAGGTCTAGCCGGACGACGCGTGACGCGCCCCGTTGCGCCCAGTCCGACAAGGACGGGCGCAACGGGGCGCTCGCACGTCTAGGGGAGCTCGGATGAAGATCGCGATCCGCTACAGCGGTGCTCTGGTCGACCACGAGGGCCACGTCGCCGGCCACGACGCGGGGGCCACCCTCGTCCGGCGGCTGCTGCGGGTGTTCCCCGGCTCGACGCTCGTCGGCCCGGGCCCGCGCCACGGCGAGGGCTTCGACGTCGTGCCGCTGGAGTTCGTCGACGGCGAGGACACGCTGGTCATCACGATGGACGTGCTCGACGGCATGGACGTCTGGCGCACCCTCAAGGCCAGCTGCGACGAGCCGCGGGTCATGAACTTCGTCTGGTGGAACACCTCCGAGCGCAGCCACCCGGTGGAGCGCGCGATGCTCGGCCTTTCCTGCGCCCTCTTCCCGACCTTCGCGAACTCGGAGCGCACGGCGAACGAGGTCCGCGAGATCGTCAATGCGACCACCATCCAGCCGCTGGCGGAGAAGGCCCGGATCGCGTGGGTGAACCTCGGCTTCCGCCACGAGCACGTGCAGCCCCGCCAGGAGCCGCCGGTGCCGGTCGTCCTCTACCCGGCCATCTACCTCTCCGACCGCAAGCAGCCCCAGCTGTTCCTCGACGTCGTCGAGCGGGTGGTCAAGCGCACGCCGATCCGCGTCGAGGCGCGCCTGCACGAGTCGCACCTCGTGTCGGACAAGGCGATGCGCCTCTCGCGCCGCGAGTGGGCCTGGGTGGGCCCGCTGACCGCGAGCCGCGAGGACTACTGGCAGGCCCTCGCGCGCACGACGGCGTTCCTCGCCACCGCGACCGACGAGTCCTACGGCCTGGCGTACGTCGAGGCGCTCGCTGCGGGCGTCGTCGGCGTGTTCCCGGACCGGCCGTGGGCCCGGGCGCTGGTCCCTGAGGGCTACCCGTTCTTCTACCGGACGCCCGCCGAGGCGGAGGAGCTGCTGGTCCGGGCCGTCACCGACACGGCGGCGTGCCGGCGTGAGCTGGACGCCGCGGCGGGTGGGGGCTTCCTCGAGTGGCTCAAGGCGCGCCACAACGACGACGTGTTCGAGCAGGCCATCGAGGCCCGCGTGAAGGAGTGGTTCGGGGCCTGACGGACGGCCCGCACGCACCGGGCAGCGGGGCCCCGGCGGACACCGCCAGGGCCCCGCTCCGTCGTCGGGCTCAGGGCACCAAGGGGTCCGAGTCCCCCCAGGCCACGAGGCGCAGGCGCCTGGCGTCGGAGGCGAGGATCTCGGCGACGTGGGACTCGAGCTCGTCCGCGGTGTCCGAGCCTGCCCGCAGGAAACGGCCGGCCAGCCGGTCCAGGCGCCCCTCGGCGACGGCGACCAGGAGCTCGACGACGGCCTCGATCGGCGTCCAGTCGGTGCGGGTGTCGTGCACGGGCATCGACCCGGTCATGTCCGTGCGCACGACGCCCGGGGCGAGGTCGAAGACCCGGAGCCCACGCTCGCGGTACTGGGTGTCGAGCTCGGTCGTGAGCCTGGCCAGCGCGCCCTTGCTGATGGCGTAGCCGGTGTAGTCCGACGTCCCGCGGTGCCCGGCGCCGGAGTTGATGTTGACGACGCGCCCGCCACCCCGGGCGAGCATCCCCGGCAGCAGGGCGTGCGCGGTGTTCATCGGGCCGCGGACGTTGGTCTCGACGACGCGCCACATGTCGAGCAGGTCGTCGTCGCCGAAGGGCACCTCGCGCCGCTCGACGACGCCGGCGTTGTTGACCAGGAGCCCGACGCCGCCGAGGGCCTCCTCGACCTGCGCGAGCGCGTCGTGCGCCGCGGCCGGGTCCGTCAGGTCGGCCACCCCGACCGCCGTCCGCACGCCCGGGGCGGCGGCGGCGACCTGCGCCCGCGCGTCGGCCAGGTGCTCGGCGGTCCGGCCGACGAGGCCGACCGACCAGCCGCGCGCGGCGAGGCCGAGGGCGAGGCCGCGGCCGATGCCGCGACCGGCTCCGGTGACCACCGCGGTCCGAGGGAGCGCGGGCAGGGCGGGGGGCGCGGGGGGCAGGGCGTGGGTCGTCATGCCCTCATCCTCGCCCAGCCGCGTCACCGCGTCGGCAGCGACCGGACCAGGTGGCGGAACTCCAGGTCCGGACGCAGCGGCACCCCGAACCGCTCGTCCCCGTACGGGAACGGCGAACGCTCGCCCGTGTCCGCGAAGCCGAGCCGCTCGTACCATGCGATGAGCTCGGCCCGCTGCGCGATCACGGTCATCTCGAGACGCTGCGCGCCCGCGGCGCGGGCCCGCGCCTCGGCGGCGCCGAGCATCACCCGGCCGAGGCCGCGCGCCTGGGCGTCCGGCCGGACGGCCAGCATCCCGACGTAGCAGCTGCCGTCCGCGCGCTCCTGCACGTGGCAGCAGGCGAGGAGCGAGCCGTCGCCCGCGGACGCGTCGTCGAGCACGAGCACCGTGCTGCCGGGCACGTCGAGCAGGGCGCGCACCATCGCGTCGTCCGCCCGCTGCCCGCCGAGCAGGTCGGCCTCGGTGGTCCAGCCGGCCCTGCTCGCGTCGCCGCGGTACGCGGACTGCACCAGGGCGACGACGGCCGGGACGTCGTCGTCGGTCGCAGGACGGGGCACAGGGCTGGTCACGGGGCTGGTCACGGCTCGCCATCCTGCCAGCGGGCGGGGGCGCGCGCGGGCGACGCCGACGCGCGTTACAGGCCGTCCGCCGCCGCCGCGGCGACCCGGAGCCAGGCGCGCCGCGTGGCCTCGGACAGGTTGTCCACCTCGATGGGGCCGCCCGAGACCAGCGCGGGCTCGTACGGCACCTCGAGCACGGCCCGCGTGAGCCGGCCGAAGTGGTCGTGCAGACGCGCGGTGAGCTCGGTGTCGATGCGCGGGGCGGGCTGGCTGAGCACGGTGACCGCGCGCGCCACGGCCTCCTCGTGGCCGGTCGCGCGCAACGCGTCGAGCGCCCAGGCGGCCGACTGCGCGGTGTCCTCGCGCATCGTCGAGACGACGACCACCTGGTCCGCCGCCTCGATCGCCGCCTGCCAGTTCGAGGCCCGCATGTTGTTGCCCGTGTCGATGACGAGCAGCCGGTAGAAGCGCAGGAGCGTGCGGTGCAGCGCGCGGAACGCGAACCCGTCGACCGACGCCGCCGACGCCGCGTCCTCGTCCGAGGCGAGGACGTCGAACTGCGCGGACCCCTGCGAGCGCACGTACGCGTCCAGGTCGCCGACGCGCGAGGAGCTGGGGTCGGCGAACCGGTCGAGGTCCTCGAGCAGGTCGACCGCGGTCCGCGTGTGGTGCGTGTGGCGGGACCGCCAGCCGAGCGTGCCGCGCGTCTCGTTGTTGTCCCAGGCGAGGGTGTACCCGCCGCGCAGGCGCCCGTACGTGGCCGCCAGCATCAGCGTGGCCGTGGTCTTGTGCGCGCCCCCCTTGGGGTTGATGACGACGATCGTGCGGGGACCGTCGAGCGGCCGCTGGACCGCGGCCACCGCCGCCCGCTCCGCGCGCTCGGCCGGACCCGGCTCGGGGGCCAGAAGCCCGCCGCTCACCCGGCGCACGACGGCGCGCCAGCCCCACTCGGCCGGGCCGTCGGCCGGGGCGGGCCGGGTGGACATGAGGTCGTCGAGCGTGGGCGGGGGCAGGGGCACCGCGCCGGTGGACGCGATCACGGGGAGGTCCCGCTGGACGGGCTCGCGCTCGTGGGTGTCCTCGTCGACGGCCTGGGGGTCGGTCGGCTGGAGGTCGGTCGGCTGGAGGTCGGTCGGCTGGAGGTCGGTCGGCTGGAGGTCGATGCGCTGGAGGTCGACCGGCCGGATGCCGAGGAGGCCCATGTCGAGGGGACCCATGTCGAGGGGCTCGACGTCGAGGTGCACGACGTCGAGGTGCACGATGTCGGCCGACTCACCGGTGGGGGCGTCCTCGTCGCGCGAGGGCACGACCGGCTCCCCCACCTGGGTCGGCACCGCGGTCGTGGGTGTCCAGGCCCGCGCCGGGAAGGCGGCGCCCGTGACGGCCGCCCCGAACACCGACACGCGCCGCGGCTGGCCCTCGGCGTCCCCGGGCGCACCGGCGTCGGGCTCCTCGGCGCCCCACAGGCCCGACCCCGAGCCCGGGCCCCAGGGGCGCCGGTCGTCGGCCACCTCGGCCGGCAGCGCGTGGATCGCCGGCTCGTCGAGGTCGCGCGGGTCGAGGTCGCGCGGGTCGACGTCGCGCGGGTCGAGGTCGCGCGGGTCGCTCGTCGTGCCGATGGTCGCGGTCTCCCAGCGGACGTCGTCGGGCTCGACGGGCTCCGGCGGCAGGGCCGGGAGCTCGCCGCGCAGCGCCCACCCGACGGCGGCCTCCCAGGAGTCCGCCTCGCGGGGACCGCTGACGGGGCCGTCGAGCGGGACGTCCGGCGACCCGTCGCCGGACGGTGCCGCAGCGGCCTGCGCCGCCCTCAGCTCGCGGCGGGTGAGCGGTCGCTCCCCCGCCGTCGGGGCCTCGTGGCCTTCGCGTCCGTCCACTGTCTCGCTCCCGCGCGCCGGTGCCGTGTGGGACCCGAACCTACGCCGTACGGGTGAGGAGTGCACAGGCACGACGCGCACGAACTGGGACATTGCGCCCGTCGCGGGCCGGTTTGACCCGGCGGGGGCCGGTCATGCCTCAGTCGGTGGCGAACTGCAGCTGGGCCTCGTCGACCGCGATCACCGACCACACCGAGCCGTCGGCACCCGTCAGCTCGTACGACGGCGCGAGCGCGGTCGCCCCGTCCGCGCCCGTCACGACGGCGACGCCGAGGCGCGCCTGCGTGATCGTCACGAACTGCACCGGCCAGGCGAACGCCGAGCCCGGCGTCAGCGGCGCCGGCGGCGTCCCGTCCGGCTCCTCGGGTGCGACGCTCACGGACGCAGCCGACTCGGCCATCCGCACCGGCCCGGACACGCTCGCGCCGAAGCGGGGGTCGTTGAGCCGCTCGACGGCGGCCGCCGGGCTGATGACGTCGTACTCGCCGAGGTCCACGAGCGCGGCCGTGAACCCGTACAGGCCGCTGACGCCGGCCCCGGTCAAGGTCGCGTTCCAGGTCAGGCCCGTGCGCTGGCCGTCGACGACCTGGTGCCCGACCACGTACGCGTAGGCGGGGTCGCCCGAGTCCTCGACCACGACCTCGTACCCGGCGGGGTCGACGCCGAGCGCCGACATCCGCTCGCGCAGCACGTCCGCGGCGGCCTCACCGGTCGGCGCGTCCCCCAGGTCGCGCTCCTCGCAGGTCTGCGGGGCGACGGGATCCACGAGCCCGGGCTCGACCGCGTCGGTCCCGCCCTCGAGCGTCGCGGCGCAGGCCCAGGTCTCCATGGTCGGGTCCCAGTAGGACAGGCTGCCCAGGCCGTCGGCGCTCAGGGAGACCGTCGGGCCGGTGCCGTCCGTCGAGCCCACCACCCACGACCCGTACTCGAGCCGGGGCTCACCGCTCACGCCGAGCGCGGCCGCGGCCGCCGACGCCCCCGCGGAGGAGACCGCGCCGGCGTCCAGCGCCCACGCCCGCCCGGTCGCGGGCGCGTCCGAGAGCCCGTCCGAGCTGAAGACCGTGCGGCCGTACCAGCCGCCCCAGTAGGTGTCCGCCCCCGCCATCCGGGCGGGGCCCGCCACCGCGGCGCCGTCCGTCGCCGCCATGTCGGCGCCGCCCTCGGCGGCGGCCGACTCCGGCGCCGAGAGCGAGATCGGCGCCTCCGCGGTCAGGTCCGCACCGCCGGTGCCCTCGTCGCCACCGGCGGCGCCGAGCGCGTAGCCGCCCCCGCCACCCGCGACCAGGGCGACGGCGGCGACGGCCGCGGCGCGCGCCGGCCAGCTCGTCAGCCGCCGCCACCGGCGCGCGGCCAGCTCGTCGGTCGCACCGTCCGCCGCCCCGCGCCGCCGGTCGACCGCCGCCCGGAGCGCCGTCAGGTCGGCGTCGGTCAGGCTCGCGTGCACGGCGGGGTCGGCGTCGCGCACCCGGGCGACGGCGTCGTCCTCGGCCTGCCGGTCGAGCGGGAGCTTCTCGTCCACGACTACCTCCTCCGCCCGCGGAGCGCGGGTCTGTTCGGTGCCCGACCTGCTTGTGTCCCGGCGCCCGGGCCGCTTGCAGGATCGCGCTCGAGCCGCCCGCCACACCCACGGGTGCGCGGGCGAGGGTTCACGGAGCGCGCAGGGCGCCGTCCTCGTGCGCGGCGAAGGCCTCGCGCAGGCGCGCGCGGGCCCGGGAGAGCGCCGCGTCCGCGCCGCCGCGGGAGATCCCGAGGACCTCCGCGAGCCCGGCCCCGTCGAGACCCTCCCACGCGTGCAGCACGAGGATCCGCCGGTCCCGTGGCGACAGGGCCGCCAGCACCGCGCGGACCTCGTCGTCGGCGACCGCCAGGTCCTCCGGCTCGTCGTCGGTGGCCTCGTCCGCGATCTCGGCCACCGGCACCGGGCGGCCCTTGCGCCGGTGGTTGGCCAGCACGAAGCCCGCGGTCCGGTAGAGCCAGGGCAGCTCGGCGCCCTCGGGCACGTCGTCGCGGCGCCGCCAGGCGGTGGCCAGGACGTCAGCCGTCAGGTCCTGCGCGTCGTCGCCCGCGCCGCGCCGCAGGAAGTACCTCAGGACGGCCGTCGAGTGCGCGCGAAAGAGCGCGTCGAACCAGGCGTCGTCGCGCACCACGGCTCCCTCCGGCCCGCTCATCCGGTCAGTATGTGTGGCCCGCCGGTGCGATCTTGCACGGACACACCCACGCAGGCGCACGACGTCGCGGCCGGCCGCTCGCCGCGCCGGGCCCGCGCCCCCGACCTACCGTGGCAGGCATGAGCACCCACACCCCACCTCTGCCCGAGAACGACCGGCCCGAGAACGACCGGCCCGACGACGACCGGCCCGAGAACGACCAGCCCGACGAGAGCACGCCCGGCCAGCCCGACGCCCTGACCGGCGCACCGCCCGAGGCGGACGAGATCGCCGCGGCGGACCCGGACCGCGAGGGCGACGACGCCGACCCGTACGAGCTGCGCTCGGGCCTGGAGACCTCGCCCTCCGACGACGACCCCGGCAGCATGCTCAACCGCTGATCGACCCCTGGGTCCGGCGCCGCGACGGCTAGTGTCGCGGCGTGAAGCCGTTCGTCCTCCTGGCCACGCGCGCCGAGGACGAGGCCGCCGACGACGAGTACGAGGCGATGCTCCGGTTCGGCGGTCTCTCGTCCGCGCAGCTGCGCCGCATCCGGCTCGAGGCCGGCCCGATGCCCCCGATCGACCTGGCCGAGGTCTCGGGCGTCATCGTCGGCGGCAGCCCGTTCACCACGAGCGACCCGCCGGAGAAGAAGACCCAGGTCCAGGTGCGCGTCGAGGCCGAGCTGGCCGCTCTCACGCGCGAGGTCCTCGCACGCGAGACGCCGTTCCTGGGCGCCTGCTACGGCGTGGGGACGCTCGGCGTGGTCGCCGGGGGCGTCGTCGACGGCACGTACGCGGAGCCCGTGGGTGCGGTGCCCGTCACGCTCACCGACGCCGGCCGGGCGGACCCGGTGTTCGGCGTCCTCCCCCGCACGTTCGACGCCTTCGTGGGCCACAAGGAGGCGGTCACCGTGCCGCCGCCGGGCGCCGTCGTGCTCGCCACCTCGCCCGGCTGCCCGGTGCAGGCCTTCCGGCTCGGGAGCCACCAGTACGCGACCCAGTTCCACCCCGAGCTCGACGTGGCCGGGATCGTCACGCGCATCGACGTCTACCGGCACGCGGGGTACTTCGCGCCCGACGAGGTCGACGCCCTCACGGCCCAGGTGAGCCGTGCGGACGTCGCCTCGCCGCCGCTGGTGCTCCGCTCGTTCGTCGAGCGCTACGCGCGCTGACCCTGGCACCGCCGCACCGTCAGCACGGCCACCCCGTCAGCACGGCGTGCCGCCGAACGGCGTGCTGCACACGACCCCCGACCACGGCCCCTCGCCGGCCGCGTTGTAGCCCGCCACGCGGAAGTACACGGGACCGGGGTAGGACTCCTCGACGTACTCGAGGTAGGCCGAGGCGTCCCAGATCTTCTTCGCCTGACCCGCGATCATCCGGTCCTCGGCCGTCGCGACCTCGTACTCCGCCGCCGGGCTGAACGGGCCGTCGGGCGACGCCGAGCGGTACACGCGGTACGACGTCGCGTTCGGCACGCCCGTCCAGCTCATCAGGACCTCGCCGGAGCCGGCGCCGTCGACGTCGCCGCTGGCCGAGGGCGCCTCGGTGACGGGCGGGACCACCCGGTCGCCACCGCCGGTCCCGCCGGCACCGCCACCGCCGCCACCCTCGTCGTCCTCGCCCTGCGGGGGCGGGGGCGTCGTCAGCTCGAGGGGGAACGGACCGCTCGCGGCGCGCACGACCCACGGGAACACCGACTGCGGCGGCCCGGCCGCCGATCCGTCCTCCGGACCCCACAGCATCAGGCCCTGCACCACCCACACCTCGTAGACGCCGGGCGCGAGAGGCGCGCCGCCGCAGCCGGCCAGCGTCACCGTGGCGTCCTGGACCACCGCGTCCGCGATCTCACCCGACACGGCGTCGGACGGCACCGTCCGCACGGGCTGCGCCCCCGCGAAGGTCGTCCGGCTGCGCTCGGCGGAGCCCGTGCCGGTCCCGACGACGAACCCGTCCTGCACCAGGACGACGTCGGGCAGGGCCGGGTGCTCGACGGCGTACCAGGAGTCGTCCGTGTCGTCCGCGGGCGCCAGCGTGCCGTGCACCGCGAGCGGGACGGCAGCCGGGTCGACGGTCGAGAGGTCGATCTGGCCGACGTCGAGGCCGACGTCCCAGGCGAGCCACGTCGGCAGCGCCCCGGCATACCCCCGCGCCATCCCGCAGGGCCAGGTGGCCTGGGACGGCGCCTGGAGGTACAGCGGGGTCCCGGCCCACGGCGGCGCCCACGACACCGGGGCCGGCGTCGGCGTCACCGTCACGGCCGGCGGCTCGACGTCCTCGTCCCCGGCGCCGCCGAGCGCCAGCGCACCCGCCGCACCCAGGCCGATCGCGGCGACCCCGCCGAGCGCCAGCACCGAGCCGTACGCCACCCGCCGACGGCGCACGTCGCCGACGAGCCCCGCCAGCAGGTCGGGGCCGTCAGGGCGCTCGGCCGCAACCGCGAGCTCTTCGGCCCGCCCGGCCGTGCGCAGCATCGTCGTCAGGTCCTCGCCCATGGGATCCACCTCCGGGTCCGCGTCAGGGGTCGCGTCAGCGTTCAGGTCGGCCGGCCCGGCGGTCACGTCGCCGCTCGGGTCCGGGCATGGTCGGGCGGGCGTCCCGCGACGGTCTCCACCGTCGCGTCCACGTCGCCCGTCAGCGTCGCCGGCGGCACCCCCAGGAGCGCGCCGAGGTGCCCGACGCCGTCGCTCAGGTAGCGCTTCACCGCACCGTCGCTGACCCCCAGGGCGTCGGCGATGTCGGGCACGGTGAGGTCCTCGTAGAACCGCAGCACCACGCACGCACGCTGCCGCCGCGGCAGGCGCGCGAGGGCGGCGCGCAGGTCGAGCCGGCCGGCGACGTCCGCCTCCGTCGCCGCGGTCGCCCCGGCGAGCCGGGGCAGCAGGGTCAGCCACCGGCCGCGGGCGCGGCCGTGGTCGACGTACGTCGTCGCGATGGCGCGGCGCACGTACGCGTCCGCCGCGTTGAGGGACGGGAACCGCCGCGGTCTCGCGAAGGTCCGCACCAGCGCGTCGTGCACGAGGTCCTCGGCCTCGCCACGATCGCCGGTGAGGAGCGCGGCGTAGGCCACGAGCGCCGGCCGCCGTGTGCGGAGAAGTTCCTCGAGACGCTCGTGCCACGCAGCCATGGCCGCTCCCTGCCCGTGCCGTCAGGTCCGATCCTGTCAGGCGGACCTACGAGATGAACGTCTCTCGAGGGGCGATCGTTGTGCGGCCGGGCGCACCGCCCGCGCCGGCGGCGTGGGCCCTGAGCCGCCCCTGGGGCGCCGGGCCGCAGGACCAGGGTCGCCCCCGGGGGGACCCCGATGCGCGCGCACCGCCGCTGACGGGATGCTCATGATCGTCACCAGACCCGAGCAGGACCGAGGAACCCCCATGCGCCCCCGCCGTGCCGCCATCGCCCGTCGTCCCCGTGCCGCCCGTCCCCGGACCGCGCGCCCCCGCGCCGTGACCGCGGCCCTGGTGGGGGCGAGCGCCCTGCTGGCCGCCGGCGCGCTCGCCGGGTGCGAGGGGTCGGTCGTCATCGGCGACGGCGACGCCGGGCCGCGCCAGACGATCACGCAGGAGCTGTCCTCGCCCGTCACCAAGGTCGACATCGGCACCTCCGGGACGATGACGGTCGTCGTCGGCGACGAGCCGAGCCTGACCATCACGGCCGGCGACCAGGTGATCCGGGAGATCACCGCCGTCGTGCACGGCGACACCCTGGACATCGACCTGCCCGGGGCGTGGTTCAACACCGGCCGGATCGAGTACGAGCTGGTGCTGCCGGCGCTCTCGTCGATCTCGGTGCGCGGCTCGGTCGACGTGTCCGGTGAGATCGCCCCGGCCGGGCCCGTCGCGGTGTCCATCGAGGGCTCCGGCGACGTGGACGTGACCGGCGCCGACGGCGCGGACGAGGTGCTGGTCGACATCGAGGGCTCCGGGGACGTCGCGCTGGACGACCTCGACGCGCAGGCCGTGACCGTCGCCATCGACGGGTCGGGCTCGGTCCGGCTCGCCGGGACGACCGCGTCCCTCGACGTGAGCATCCCCGGGTCCGGCGAGGTCGACGCCGACGGCCTCCTCGCGGCCGACGTCCGGGTCGCCATCGAGGGCTCCGGCGACGCGCGCGTGCACGCCGAGCGCACCCTCGACGTCCGCATCGACGGCTCCGGCGAGGTCCGCTACACCGGCGACCCGCAGGTCTCGGAGGACATCGACGGGTCCGGCGACGTCGGGCGCGCCTGACGCCACCGGAGTGATCTCCAGCACGAATCCGCAGGTCGGCGTGTCCGGACACTTCACCCGGAACTTCACCCGGGGCTAGGGTGCGGCCACGCCGTCCTGCCGCCGAGGCCCCCGCTCGCGGTGAGGCAGCCGATCGAAGGTCGCCTGACTCGCGAACGAGGAGAGTGCCTCATGTCCCGAACCAGACAGCTCCGAGTCGTCGTCGCCGGGGTGGCGGCAGCCGCCCTGGCGGTGCCGCTGAGCATGGGGGCCGCGGCCGCCGCGCCCCCCGACGACGACGGCCCGACCGTCCCGAGCGCGCCGTCCCCGGAGCTGGCCGCCGGCCTGCCCGCGGCGGGCGACCCGGACCTGGCCGGCACCGACCGCGCCGAGGACCGGATCAGCCGCGCCCTGCGGGAGGCCGACGGCGTCGTGACGGCGTTCGTGGAGCTCGAGGCACCGTCCGGCGTCGAGACGGCCGAGGCGGGCGGCGACAGCGCCGACGTGGCCGCCGCGGTGGCCGAGGTCGAGCAGGTCGCCGAGGACGTCGTCCCGGCGGACGCGGGCGAGCCCGCGGACCCCGAGACCCCCGCCAAGGTGGCCGTGACGGCGAACGTGGTGTCCGGCGTCGTGGTCACCGGCGACGCGCAGGAGATCGCCGCGCTCGCGGCCGACCCGGCCGTCACCGCGGTGCACCTGGTGGTGCCCAAGACCCTCGACAACAAGGGCACCGACGTGTTCACGCGGGCCATCGACGCCTGGACGTCGGCCGGCGCGACCGGTGAGGGCGTCACGATCGGCGTCATCGACACGGGCCTGGACTACACGCACGCGACGTTCGGCGGGCCGGGGACGACCGAGGCGTACGCGGAGGCGTACGGCGCGGACGGCACCGGGCCGGTCCCGGCCGGGCTGTTCGACCCTACCAAGTTCCTCGGCGGCCACGACTTCGCCGGCCCGCTGTACGACGCCGGCGGCACCACCGAGGCGGAGCTGGTCCCCCAGCCGGACGAGAACCCGATCGACGCCCCGCACACCGCGGGCGGCGGGCACGGCTCGCACGTCGCGGGCACCGCGACCGGCTTCGGCGTGACCGCCGACGGCGCGACCTTCCGCGGCGACTACGCCGCGCTCGAGGACATCAGCGACTGGCAGGTCGGGCCGGGCACCGCGCCCGAGGCCGGCGTGTACGCGCTCAAGGTCTTCGGCGACGTGGGCGGCAGCACCGGCCTCGTCGTGCAGGCGCTCGACTGGGCGGCCGACCCGAACGGCGACGGCGACTACTCCGACCACCTGGACGTCGTGAACATGTCGCTGGGCTCGGACCTGAGCCCCGCGGACGACCCGGAGAGCCTCTTCGTCGACCGGCTCACCGAGCTCGGCGTCCTCACGGTCACCTCGGCCGGCAACGGCGGCGACGTGACCGACGTCGGCGGCTCGCCGGGCAACGCGGCCAGCGCGCTGACGGTCGCCAACTCGGTGGCCTCGACCCAGACCTTCGACGCCGTCGAGGTCACCGCGGCGCCCGACCCGGCGCTCGTCGGCACGCACGCCGCGCAGAACTCGCAGAACTACGCGGGCGGCGACGACGTCACGGCGCCCGTGGCGTACGTGGGCGCCGACGTGGACGGCTGCACGGTCCGCAACCCCGACGGCAGCACCACCAACCCGCTCCTGGCGTACGCGGACCAGCTCGCCGGCAACGTCGCCTGGCTCTGGTGGAACGACGACGACGCCGCCCGCCGCTGCGGGAGCGCCGACCGGTGGAACAACGCCGAGGCGGCAGGCGCCGTCGGCGTCCTCATCGGCACCGAGCTGCCGGTCTTCACGGCCGGGATCGCGGGCAACGCCGGCATCCCGGGCGCCCAGCTGACCGCGGCGTCCACGGACGCCCTGCTGCCGGCGATCCAGGCGGCGACGGCCGAGGCCCCCGTGGTGGTCCACCTCGGGCCGTCGCTGGCCAACGCGGCGTTCGTCACCGACCCGAGCCTCGGGGACACGCTGAACAGCGGGTCGTCGCGCGGCGTGCACGGCTCCCTCGGCGTCGTGAAGCCCGACGTGGCGGCGCCCGGCACGCTCATCAGCTCGGCCGCCTCCGGCACGGGCGACGGCACGGTGACCTACTCCGGCACCTCGATGTCGTCCCCGCACGTCGCCGGCATCGCCGCCCTGGTCACCCAGGCGCACCCCGAGTGGTCGCCGCAGCAGGTCAAGGCCGCGGTGATGAACACGGCCACGCACGACGTCTACAGCGAGCTCGGCCAGACCGGGCCGGTCTACGGGCCCGAGCGGGTCGGCTCCGGCCGGGTGGACGCGCTCGACGCCGTGAACGCGTCGGTCCTCGCCTACGACACCCAGAACCCGGAGCTCGTCTCGGTGACCTTCGGGCTCGTCGACGTCGGCGCGACGCGCGTGACGCTCCAGCGCACGGTCACGGTCGCCAACACCGGGAACCGTCAGCAGACGTTCACCACGTCGTTCGACCAGTCGACGACGGCGGGCAGCGCGACCGTCTCCGTCTCGCCGCGGCAGGTCACGGTGCGACCGGGCAAGACGGCCACCGTGAAGGTCACCCTGACGGTCGACCCGGCGACCCTGAGCCGGGACATCGACCCGACCCAGGCGACGACCTACCTCGGCAGCGTGGCGCGCGAGTACGTCACCTCGGTCTCGGGCCGGCTCGTCCTCACGCCGCGCACCGGGCCCGAGCTGCGGGTGCCCGTCCAGGCGGCACCCCGGCCGGTCAGCGAGCTGACCTCGCCGACCGTCGCGATGACGACCGACCAGACCTCGGCGCCGCTCGTCGTCGAGGGCCGTCCGGTCGCCTCCGGCGGCTGGTACTCGCTCATGGCGCCGTTCGGCCTCGTGGCGTCCAGCCCCGCGCTGGAGGGCACCGACGCGGCGACCCCGCCGACGGCGTTCCGGGCGGCCGACGTCCAGCACGTCGGGTTCACGTCGACGGCACCGGAGATCGCGGCGGCGGGCGGCGCGGCGGAGGACGGCGTCATGGCGCTCGGCATCTCGACGTACGGCGAGTGGGCGACCCTCGGCGGCGTCATCGTGCCGGTGATCGATACCGACGTCGACGGCGACGGCACGTACGACTACGAGACGTACGTGTGGAAGTACGCCGACGACATGGACCTGACGACGGTCGAGACCTACGACCTGCGCACGGGCCAGGGCGTCGACGTCTGGACGGCGAACGGCATCGACGCGCCGCTGGACAGCTCCGTGTTCGACAGCAACGTCATGGTCGTGCCGTTCACGCTCGCGGCGCTGGGCGTCGAGCCCGGGGACACCCCGACGTTCGCCATCTCGACGTTCTCCCCGTACGAGGGGACCTCGGGCGGCTTCGTCGACCAGGTCGACCCGTTCACGGTCGACCCGTACGACCCGCCGGTCTGGTTCGACGTCGACCCCACGGCCGCGGAGAGCTCGCTCTGGTACGTCGGCGCCCCGGGCGCGGACGTCACGGTGCACCGCCGCGCGGACGTCACGGACGCCGACCTGCTCGTGCTGCACACCCACAACGACAACGTGGGCACGCCGCGCGCGCAGGTGGTCGACCTCACCGTCGCCGACCCGAAGGCGGCCTCGCAGATCGACGCGGTGGCCCCGCGTTCGGTGCTGCGCGGCCTGCCCGTCCCGGTCTCGGCGGTGGTCCGCACCGCCGGCCCGACGCCGTCGGGCCGGATCGAGGTCAGCGAGGGTGACCGCGTCGTCGGGTCGGCCTCCGTCGTCACCGTGGGTCGCACCGGCGTCGCCGTGGCCCTGGTGCACGGGCTCGGCGTCGGGCGTCACCAGCTCACGGTGAGCTACCTCGGCAACGACGCGGTCGCGCCGTCGTCCGACACCGTGACCGTCACGGTCACCTCACCGCGGGGCCCCGGCCGCCGGTGAGGTGACGGCGTCGCCCTGACGGGTCCGCCCTGACGGACGAGCACGAGGGCCCGGCCCCCGCGGGAGCCGGGCCCTCGTCATGTCCGCCCGTCGCCGGTCGGTCCCGCCGTCAGGCCTCGGCCGCCTCGCGGGCCGACGCGCGGGACGCCCGCACGCGCATCGTCACGACGTGCACGACCCACGCCAGGACGAACGCCGCCGCGAACAGCAGGGCCGCCGCGACCGGGTTCTCCATGAGGGTCGGGTCCGCGACCATGACAGCCGCGAGCGCGAGCATCGTGACGCCCGCGAAGAGCTTGAGCAGCTCGCCGTGCTTCTCCTGCATCTTGGTCGCCTTCATCGTGAAGACGGCGATGGCGAACACGATCATCTCGTCCAGCAGGAACGGGACCATGTAGGCGACGAACAGCAGGGCCGACTCCGCGAACCCGATCCCGTTGGCCTTGAGCAGGCCCGTCCAGAGGACCGGGAAGCCCGCCGTGCACGGGGTCTCGATGAGCGACACCGCCACGCCCAGCGCGCCGGTCGCCAGGAGTGCGGGCAGCAGCCGCTCGTGGCCGGCGGCGGCGCGCATGCGCTTGTAGATGCCCGGCTTGGCGGAGTCGGGGATGGTGAACGACAGGCCCTTCTTGAACGCGAAGTAGTCCTTCACGCTCACCAGGCCGAAGACGCCCGCGGCGACCGCGACGATGATCTGGATCGTGCCGAGGAAGCCGACGACGGTCAGCGCCGAGTAGATGCCCGCCATGTACAGCGCGTACATGCCCGCGGTGACCAGCAGGAACGCCGAGCCGATCGCGATCACCCGACGCCGCGACGCGGTCCGCACGACGATCGTCAGCAGCACCGAGATGACCCACAGCGAGCACGGGTTGACGCCGTCGACGAAGCCGATGATGAGCGTGGAGACCAGCAGGTTCTGGTCGTCGAGCGCGACGGTGCCGACGAGCGGCACGTCGATCTGGGCACCGGTGTCGCTGCCGTCGTCGCAGGACAGGCCGCCCGAGTCGTCGGCGGGGTCGCACGTGCCGGTCCCGGGCTGCCCGTAGACGCCAGGCGAGACGCTCTCGCCACGGGAGACGCGCTGGACGGCGCCGGCGATGTCCTCGCTGATGGAGTCGGTGTAGCCGATCCACACGCGCTCGCCGATGATCGTCGTCGGCACCGCGCCCGCCTCGAAGCCGAGGTCGGCGGCGGTCTGCTCGAACAGCTCACGGTTGTCGCCGTCGTGCCAGACCTCGTACTCGATGCGGTTGAGGTCGTAGTCGTCGGCGAGGTCGTCGAGCCACTCGCGCTCCGCCTCGCACTTGGGGCACTCCCGCCCCCAGAACAGCGTGATGTCGACGGTCTCGTCGCCGGGCGCCGTGCTCGCCCCCACCAGCCCACCGCCGACGGCGGCCGCAGCCGGGAGCAGCACGGCCACCAGAGCGCCGACGACGGCGAGCAGCGCGCGCCAGGGGCGGCGTCGGGCACCGGGAGAGGAGACGGGACGTGCGGGGACGGCGTCGGCCATGGGTCGGACCTCCTCGGGTGCACGGACCCGCCGGCCCGTCGCCACATTCTCCGCAGACCGGACGGGCGACGCCGTGGGAACTACGTCCCGCGCTCGTGCCGGGCGGTCAGTACTCGTCGAGGTCGATCTCGAACCAGACGGTCTTGCCGCCCGTCGGGTGCGGGTCGACGCCCCACCGGTTCGACATCGCCTCGACGATGGCCATGCCGCGGCCGGCCGGGGCGATCGGCTCGGGGTGCAGCACCACGGGTCGCTGCGGCAGGTTGTCGGTCACGGCGACGCGGACCACGGTGTCGCTGCACGACATCTCGATGCGGATGGCCTCGTCCCCCGCGCCGTGCAGGACGGCGTTGGCGAGCAGCTCGCTCGCCAGGAGCTCGACGACCTGGTTCGCCATCCCCGTGACGTCCGCCGCGGCCGCCACGCGCACCACCCAGTGCCGCCCGACGCCGACGGACCGTCGCTGGGGCGGCAGGTCGAGCCAGAGGAGGTCCTCGTCGTCCTCGGGGGGCTGCCCGGGGCCGCCGTCGGACCGGGCCGTGGCGGAGACTCCGCCGACGAGGCGGAGCGAGCGCCCCGTGGGCGTCCGGCGGGCGGGCTCACCGCTCATGCCGCTCCTCCCCACGCACGCCGTCCCTGCCCCCTGAGCACCCTCCCAGGGTGCACCGTCCGGACGCTGCTGGCGCGCCGAGACGTGGGTGAAGTGGGCAGAACGGGCGTCGGACCCTCAACGCGGGTAGGCCTCGATGAGGCGCGGGATGCCCGGGGGCGCGGCCGCGGAGAGCTCCAGGTACTTGGCCTCGGCGCGGTGGAGGCGCACGTGCTCGTCGAGCGTCCAGGTCGGGCCGTTGCGCAGCACGGTGCCGCAGGAGCACTCGAGCCAGACCGTCCCGTCCGGGTCCTTGCGCAGCGTGCCGACCGTGTAGTGCGCGGAGCGCGCACGGGCCTTGGCGTCGCGGAGCACGGCGCTGACCGGCTCGACCTCTGCGGGGACCTCAGTGCTCATGGCTCCAGTCTGGCGCACGGCGACCACCGCACCGGGGCCCGTCCTGCGAGCACCCCCGGCCGGGGTTAGGGTGACCGCCTCATGTCACCGACCAGCAGCTCACCGACCAGCACCTCACCGAGCAGCAGCGCCGACGTCGGCAGCGGGCCGACCACCGGCAGCCCGCGCCCCGTGGTGTTCGTGCACGGGCTCAGCACCTCGTCCGCCATCTGGGCGCACCAGGTGGAGGTGCTCACGCGCCTCGGGCACGACTGCGTCGCCGTCGACCTCCCGGGGCACGGCCGCCGCGGCCACGAGCGGTTCACGCTCGAGGCCGCCCTGCGCGTGATCGACGACGCCGTCCGTCGCCTCCCCGCGCCGCCGCTGCTCGTCGGCCTCTCGCTCGGCGGGTACACGTCGCTCGCCTACGCGGCGCGGCACGAGGACGCGGTGGCCGGCGTCTTCCTCTCGGGCTGCTCGACGGAGATCAAGGGCTGGCCGCTGCGCGGCTACCGCCGCGTCTCGCCGGTCGTCGCCCGTGGCCTGCGCAAGGCGACGGACACGTGGCACGTGGTCACCGACATGCTCACGGCACTGCACGGGCACTCCTCGCTCGCGGACCTGCGGCGACTCCCGGTCCCCGTGCCGGTGTGGTTCGTGAACGGGCGGTGGGACGTGCTCCGGTTCGGCGAGCGGCGGCTCGTCGCGGCCCGGCCCGGCGCCCGCCTGACGGTCGTCAAGGGGGCGGGGCACGACGTCAACACGCATGCGCCCACGGCCTTCACCGCCACGCTGGTCCGGGCGGTGCGCGAGCTCGGCGTCGCGCCGGTCGCAGCGACCGCCTGAGCCGTCGCGCCGGGCCCGGCTCATGGGTCGGGGGCGAACCATTGGCCCGGCGCGCGCCAGGTCTTACCGTCGAGGCATGTGCCGCAACATCGTGCCCCTGAACAACCTCGAGCCCGCCGTCACCCCTGACGAGGTGCGCGCCGCCGCGCTGCAGTACGTGCGCAAGGTGGCGGGCACGACGCGGCCGTCCCGGGCGAACGCCGAGGTCTTCGAGCGCGCCGTCGACGAGATCGCGCACGCGACCATGCACCTGCTGGCCGGCCTGGTCACGACCGCACCGCCCCGCGACCGCGAGGTCGAGGCCGACAAGCGCCGGGCCCGCAGCCAGGCCCGGTACGCCATCGCCGCCGCCCGGGGCTCGGCCGCCTCAGCCTGAGACGCCCAGCCTGAGACGCCCAGCCTGAGACCCGCAGCTGGAACAGGTACTGAGGCGCCTTAGGCCCACCTCAGCTCCGACCCTGCCCCGGAAACCGGTCATCTGCCCGATCCGCGTCGTCCCGCCTCAGCACGAGAGTCGTGACATCGACAAGGAGGCAGAGATGACCACCATCTGGGGGCCCGCGTTCGACGCGGAGATCGACTACCGGCGCTCGACCATGATCGCGGCGGCCGCACCCCGCCGGGCCGGCCGGGCGCTGCGGAGCAGCCGGACCCGCCGCGCGCAGGGCCGCGCAGCGGCGGAGCGGCGGGCGAGGGCGGCGGCCGCGAGCGCACCGCGGGCCGGCGCCCCGCTCGTCGCCGGCTTCACGGCCGCGTCCCCGCGGTGACGGGGCCGGACCGGGCGGTCGCCGCCGTGGGCACGTCTTCACCACGTCGGTGACGGCTGACACCATCGGGGGCATGTCGACCGGACCCTTCGTCGCCCGCGAGGCCGAGGTCGGGCGCCTCGCCGCCGCCCTCGCGCGCGCGGACGACGGCGACCCGTCGCTCGTCCTGCTCGGCGCGGACGCCGGCGTGGGCAAGACGCGCCTGCTCGCGCACGTCGGCGAGATCGCCGCCGAGCGGGGCGCCACGACGGTCACGGGCGCGTGCGTCGACCTGGGCGACGTCGGGCTGCCGTACCTGCCGTTCGCCGTCGCGCTCGGCCAGCTGCACACGCACCCCGCGACGCGGGAGGCGGTCGAGGAGGTCGCCCGCACGCGGCCGGCCCTCGTCCGCCTCCTGCCGGCGCTCGGGGGGGCCGCCCCCGCGCCGATCGAGGACCAGTCGAGCCGGCTGCAGCTCTTCGACGGGATCGCCGCGGTGCTGACGGCGGTCGCGGAGGCGACCGGCCCGCTGCTCCTGGTGCTGGAGGACCTGCACTGGGCCGACCCGTCGACGCGCGACGTCCTGCGCTACCTCGTCGCCCGGCTGCGCGACGAGCGGCTGCTCGTCGTCGGCAGCTACCGGACCGACGACCTGCACCGCACCCACCCCCTGCGCCCGTTCCTGTCGGAGATGTGGCGCCACCCGCGCGTCGAACGGCTCGACCTGGCGCCCTTCACCCCCGCCGAGCTGCGCCAGTTCGCCACGGTCGTGCACGGCAGCCCGCTGACCGACGCCGAGCTGGCGACCGTGCTGGAGCGCTCGGAGGGCAACGCGTACTTCGCCGAGGAGCTCATCGCGGCCGGGCCGACGTCCGCGACGCTGCCCTGGTCGCTCGGCGACGTGCTGCGGTCCCGGCTCGAGCGGCTGCCGGCCGACGTCCAGAGCCTGGCCCGCGTGGCCTCGGTGGCGGGGCGGACGGTGAGCGAGCCGCTGCTGCGCGCCGTCGCGGAGGAGCACTGCCCGGCCGAGTTCGAGCACCTGCTGCGCGAGGCGATGGCCGCGAACGTCCTCGGCTGGGAGGACGGCCGCATCGCCTTCCGGCACGCGCTGCTCGCGGAGGCGGTCTACGCCGAGCTGCTCCCCGGTGAGCAGGTGACGCTCCACCGGGCATTCCGGGACGCGATCCTCGCGACGCCGTCCCTCGCGTCGTCGGCCCGCCTGGCCCACCACGCCCGGCGCTGCCAGGACCTCCCGACGGCGCTCAGCGCCTCGCTTCGCGCCGCGGACGAGGCCGCCGGCGTCGTCGCGCCCGCCGAGGAGCACCGGCACCTCGAGACGGCGCTCCGCCTCTGGCCCTCCGTCCCCGACGCCGCCGAGCTCGCCGGGACGACCCGGGTCGCCGTCCTCGAGCGCGCCGCGAGCGCGGCCAGCCGGTCCGGTGACTTCCCGCGGGCCGTCGCGCTCGGCCGGGAGGCCGTTGCCGAGCCCGGCCTCGGCCCCGTCGAACGCGCGCACCTGCACACCTGCCTCTCCCGGCACCTGCTGGGCCTGGAGCGCGAGCACGAGGCGCTCGAGCAGGCCGAGCTCGCCCTGGCCGCGCTGCCCGACGACGCCCCCCGCGGGGACCGCGCGTGGGCGCTGGCCACGCACGCCCGCGCCAGCCTGGTCCGCGACCGCGACGACGACGCCCGCGACAGCGCGCGCCGCGCGGTCGAGGAGGCCGACGCCGTCTGCGAGAACGCGGCCGCCGCGGACGCCCTCGCGACGCTCGCCGTCCTCGTCGTGGACGACGCCGACGCGGCCGCACGGCTCCTCGTCGAGGCCCGGGAACGGGCGCGCGAGGCGGGCGACCTCGTCACGGAGCAGCGGTGCCAGCACAACCTGGTCACGACGCACTACTACGCGGGCCGCCTGGACGAGGCGGCGGCCGACCTCGAGGTCGCGTTCGCCCGCAACCGCGAGGCGGGCCTCGAGTGGTCCGAGTTCGGGATGTCGCAGCGGTTCTTCGACCGGCTGGTCCGCTACTGCCGCGGCGACCTGCGCCCGCCCGAGGCGATCGGCCCGGGCCACCCGGTGGCCAGGGCCGCGCAACGCGATGCCGCCCTGGAGCCGCTCGTGGCCGTGTTCGACGCCGTCGCCGTGTACTCGGCGGTGGCCCGGGGCGACGAGGACGCCATCGCCCGGGCGCAGGCCCTGCGGCCGATGTGGGAGCGGGACAGCCAGGTGGCGCTGCTGTCGGGCGGCCCGACGATCGACGCGCTGACCTGGGCGGGTCGCCTCGACGAGGCGGTGGAGCTCGCGACGGCGCTGGTCGAGCACCTCGGGCGCAGCTGGGACGACTACTTCCTGGGCGGCATCTGGCTCGCGGCGCTGGCCCTCTCCGCGCTCGCCGACGGCGCGGAGGCGGACCGGCGGGTCGGCGTCGACCCGGCGCTGAAGCTGCGGCACGGCGACGAGCTGCTCGAGCGCGCGCGGGCGACGGCCGAGCGCGGCCGGCCGCGGGGCGGTCGGCTCGGGCCCGAGGGCGTCGCCTGGCTCCGGCGGGCCGAGGCCGAGCACTCGCGGCTCGTCGGCGAGAACGACCCGGCGCTGTGGCGGGCCGCTGTCGCCGCGTTCGACTACGGGTACCGGTACGAGGTGGCGCGCTCCCGCTGGCGGCTCGCGGAGGCGCTGCTCGGGGCCGGCGACCGCGAGGCGGCCCGCACCGAGCTCGACCTGGCCATCGCCGAGGCGCGCGCGATGGGCGCCCGCCCGCTGCTCGAGGCGGCGACCGGCCTGGCGCGTCGGGGCCGGCTCGAGGCGGGGGCGCCGCACCGCGGCGAGGTGCTGACCGAGCGCGAGGCGGAGGTGCTCGAGCTGGTCGCGCAGGGCCTGACCAACCGGCAGATCGGCGAGCGCCTGTTCATCAGCGGCAAGACCGTGAGCGTGCACGTGTCGAACGTGCTGGCCAAGCTCGGCGTGACGGGCCGGGCGGAGGCGGTGGCGGTCGCGCACCGGCGGGGACTGCTCGCGGGCTGACGCGGGCCGGGCGTCGGCCGCTCAGAAACGGTCGACGCCGTCGGAAGTCGCGTCTACGGTGACGACATGGCAGCCGCCAGCAAGGCACCCGCGGAGGAGCTCGAGGTCGCCGGACGCACCGTGCGCGTCACGAGCCCGGACCGCGTGGTCTTCCCCGAGCGCGGGCTGACCAAGCTCGACGTCGTGCGCTACTTCGTGGCGGTCGGCGACGGCATCCTCGGGGCGCTGCTGCACCGGCCCACCACGCTCGAGCGCTGGCCCAAGGGCGTGTTCGACGGCGCGGTGATGGCGACGCGCGCCGACAGCCGCGGGGACGCGTTCTACCAGAAGCGCGTGCCGCAGGGCGCGCCCGACTACGTCGAGACGTCGACCATCGCGTTCCCCAGCGGACGCACGGCCGACGAGGTCGCGCCGACCGAGCTCGCCGTCGTCGCCTGGGCGGCGAACCTGGGCACGATCACCTTCCACCCCTGGCCGGTGACCGCCGCCGACGTCGACTCCCCCGACCAGCTCCGGATCGACCTGGACCCGCAGCCGGGCACGGACTTCTCCGACGCGGCGCGGGTCGCGCCGCACGTGCGCGAGATCCTCGAGGAGCTGGGGATGCAGGGCTACCCCAAGACATCGGGCGGCCGGGGCGTGCACATCTTCGTGCCCATCGAGCCGCGCTGGACGTTCACGCAGGCCCGCCGGGCGACCATCGCACTGGGCCGCGAGCTCGAGCGACGCCTGCCCGACCAGGTGACCATCAAGTGGTGGAAGGAGGAGCGCGGGCGCAAGATCTTCGTCGACTACAACCAGATGGCCCGCGACCGGACCATCGCGTCGGCGTACTCGATCCGGCCGAACAAGCGCGCCACCGTGTCCACGCCCCTGCGCTGGGACGAGCTCGGCGACGTCCACCCCGACGACTTCACCGTGACCACCGTCCCGGAGCGCTTCGCGGCGGTGGGCGACCTGTTCGCGCCGCTGGTCGCCGGAGCCGGGCCTCGCTCCTCGATCGAGCCGCTGCTCGAGCTCGCCGACCGCGACGAGCGCGAGCACGGCAGCGCCGACCTCCCCTACCCGCCGGAGTACCCGAAGATGCCGGGCGAGCCGAAGCGGGTGCAGCCGAGCCGAGACCGCGACCGCCCGCGCTGAACGTGCGCGCTGTGCGCGCGCGCTGGCCGCCTGCGCCGGTCGCCCGCGCACAGCCACCGCACAGGCCCCGCACACCCACGGCCCAGCGCGGCGGGGTCTGCTGAGCAGGTCGGTGCCGCACCCGGGCGTCCGCCCCCTTGGCACCCGGGGCGGTGCCGACGGCCACAGCGACGCAGACCCGGGCCGCGCAGACCCGGGCCGCGCAGACACGACCTGCGCAGACCCGACCTGCGCAGGCCGGGGACCCTGCGGGCCGCCCGCCGCCCGCCGCCTCAGGCGGGCGCGGGCCCGGTGCTGTGCCGCACGACCAGCTCGGTCGGCAGCACGACGTGCACCGCGTCGTCGGCGTCGCCCGAGCCGTCCCGGTGCCGCGCGATGGCGGCGGTCAGCTGGGCTGCCGCCGCACGCCCCTTGGCCACGACGTCCTGCCGGACGGTCGTCAGCGCGGGCCGCGCGCGGCGGGCGATCTGCGCGTCGTCGAAGCCGATCACCGAGACGTCCTGGGGCACGCGCAGGTCGAGGTCCTGCGCGGCGCGCACCGCCCCCCACGCGAGGGTGTCGGAGAAGCAGAGGATCCCCGTCGGGCGGTCGTCTGTGTCGAGCAGGAGGCGTGCGCCCTCGTACCCTTCGCGGTCGGTGTTCTCCCGGACCTGCACGGCGGACATCCGCACCCCGGCGGCGCCGAGGGTCTGCGTCCAGGCGGCGATCCGCTCGCGCGCGACGAAGTCGCCGCCGGCCGTCGCCACGTCCGGCACGATCCCGTGCGGTCCCTCGAACGAGGACGTCAGGAGCCCGACGTGGCGGTGCCCGAGGGACAGGAGGTGCTCCGCGCCCTGGCGACCGCCGCCGCGCTCGTCGAGCGTGACGCTGGCCGCCCCGGGCGTCGGCTCCCGATCCACGAAGACCAGCGGCAGCCGGCGGCGCACGAGCCAGTCGAGCGCGGGCGCGCCGTCCGGGCACGCGTAGACGAGCGCGCCGTCGATGGGCACGTCACGCGCCGGGATGGACTCGGCGGAGCCGTACAGCGGCAGCAGCGTGACCGCGAGCCCGGTGGGCGCCAGCTCCTCGGCCACGGCACCGAAGAACGACGTCGCGACGTCGTCCCGGAACGCCGTGCCCATGGAGTTCGTCAGCAGGATCCCGACGGCGCCCGTCGTGCCCTTGGCCAGGGCGCGCGCGGCGGGGTCGGGGCCGACGTAGCCGAGCTCGGCCGCCGTCGCGAGGATCGTCTCGCGCAGGGCGGCGGAGAGCTGGTCGGGACGCGAGAACGCGTTCGAGACCGTCATCCGGCTCACGCCGACCTGCTCGGCGATGGTCTGCAAGGTCACCCGCGCCATGGGCGCTCCTTCCGGTCGCCCGCCAAGCCTAGGCGCACGTGGCGACGCTCCCACGCGACTTGCCGGGTGGCTTCACACCCGACCCTCACGGAACGTCGTGGCAGGCGTCGTCGACGTGCTCGTGGTCGGCGAGCACGTCCAGGGCCTGCGTGCGGCCGAGGTTCCAGCCCGCGAGGTCCACGGCCGGCGTGACGTCCTGCGCGGAGAGCACGCACGAGCGCAGCGGCTCGGGCAGGGCCGCCGCGTCCGGCACCGCGTCCGCGGACAGTCCCCGCAGGTACTCGACGTCGAGCGGTTCCGCGAGGCTGCCCGAGAGCCAGCCCTGGGCGTTGTGGCGCAGCACGAGCCCGTCGGGGTTCACCGCGGCCAGCGCGAGCAGGGTGACCGCTGCCACCCCGACGACGGCGCGCGGCAGCCACGGCGCGCGCCAGCGCACGCCGGCCAGGAGCACGAGCAGGAGCACCACGCCGAGCGCCGCCTCCACCGCGACGACGAAGACGCGCAGCCGGGTGAGCCCGAAGGCCTCGACGTACAGGTCCATCCGGCGCAGGGCCGACGCGACCACGCCGAGCGTGCCCACGCACAGCACGGCCAGCGTTGCGGAGGTCGCGAGCCGCTCGGCCCGGGTGCCGCGGGGCGCGCGCCGCGCCGCGACCGCCACCACGACGAGGGTGAGCACCGTGACCGCCATGAGCTGTCCGAACCCCTGGCGCGCGTACTCGGCGTACGTGAGGCCCGCGCTGGCGAGCACGTGCCGGTGCCCCCCGAGCAGCGCGCTGACCTGGAGGCCGATGAACCCGAGCACGAGGGCCGCCAGGGACGCCACCGGGAGGAGCCACTCCCCCAGGCGGGCCGCACGCGGTGTCGGTGCGCGCAGCGCACCCCAGGCCGGCGGCACCAGGGCGAGGTGGGCGGCCGCACCGGCCGCGACCGCCACGACCGCGGCGACGACGAGGCGCGCCGGCGCCAGGTCGACGTCGATGCCGCGCACGTAGGCCGCGAACACGCCGTCCGCGCCGACGAGCAGGGCACCGAAGACGGCGAGCAGCACGACGGTGACCGCGAGGCTGCGCGCGATCGCGGCGACCTGCCGGCGCCGGCCACCGAGGCGCGCGCTCGTGCCCCGGGTCAGCCACGGCACCGCGCGGAGCACGCCGGCGCCCGCCGACAGCGGGACGGCGAGCAGGGCGGGCACGGTCCGCGCGTCGGTCACCGCGGCGGCGCCGGCGCCGATCGAGCCGACGACGCACAGCGCGAGCAGCCAGGGGGCGTCGCGGACGGCCGTCACGCCGACGAGCGCGACGGCGGCGGCCACCAGGCCCAGCGCACCGACCGCGCGCCGCCGGACGAGGGCCGGCACCGCCGGCGCCCACACGGCCGCCCCGACGACGGCGAAGCCCAGGCCCGGGCGCTGCCCGACGGCGAGGATGCCGGCGCCCGCGCCGACCGCCGCCGCCGCGAGGAGGACCCCGCCCGTCGCGCCGCCCTTCGCTGCCCAGAAGTCCGAGATCGCCAGGGCGAGCCTGCTGGGCGGGAGGGTCGCACCGAGCGGCGGCGCCCCCCACGCGCCGGCCGCGGGCCACGGCCCGCCGGCCGGGGCGGCCCACGCGGTCGGGCCCGGCGGTGGAGGCGGCGGCACCGGCTGGGCGGACGGCAGCGGCTGGGACGACGGCAGCGGCTGGGACGGCGGGACCGGGGAGGGAGGGACGTCGGCGTCGGTCATGGCGCTCACGCTAGGGAGCGGGCCCACGCGCAGGGGCGGCCTCGGCGGAAGGGTCCTGTGCGGGTTCGCGCACATCCGTGCAGGTCACGTGAGCGCGCGCACACAACGAGGGCCGGCGACGGGCGACCTGTGGCCATCGACGGACGAGGGCCCCGTCCGTCCGGACGGGGCCCTCGGGTGGAGCCGCCTTGGGGAATCGAACCCCAGACCTGTTCATTACGAGTGAACCGCTCTGCCGACTGAGCTAAGGCGGCGGGCGCGACGTCCGGCAGGGCCGGACGGCGAGCGGGCTCTACTGTACCCAGCCTGGGCGGGGCGATCCAAAGCGGATCTCGCACGGGTGTCGTCAGCGAGGACGCGCCGGCCCGTGGCGCCGTCAGCAGGAGGCGCCGCCCGCGGGGAGCTCGCCCTCGAGCAGGTACGTCTCGACGACGTCGCTCACGCACGACCCGCCCCGGCCGTACGCGGTGTGGCCCTCGCCCTCCCAGGTGAGGAGCTCCGCCGACGCCAGCTGGTCGGCGAGCGCGACCGCCCACTCGTAGGGGGTCGCGGGGTCGCCGGTCGTGCCCACGACGAGGATCGGTGCCGCACCCTCGGCGGTGATCGGCCGGCGTTCGCCCGTCGCCGGGAACGGCCACGTCTCGCAGCCGATCGCCATGGCGAAGTCGCGGCCGAACGTCGGGGCGACCGCCGCGACCTGGTCCGCGAAGGCGACCATCTCGTCGTAGTCGCGCACGACCATCGGGTAGTCGAGGCAGTTGATCGCCTGGAACGCGACCATGCTGTTCGCCGTGTAGGAGCCGTCCGGCGTGCGGTCGAGGTAGAAGTTCGCCAGCTCGAGGAGCGTGCTGCCGGTCCCCGAGTTGATCGCCTCGTCGAGCGCCATCGTCAGGTAGGGCCACGAGCCGTCGTCGTAGAGCGTGACGACGATGCCGTACCAGGCCAGGGTGCCGTTGACCTCGGCGCCGCTGCCCGCGGGCAGCGGCGAGGCCTCGGCGTCGGCGACGAGCTGGGCGACCCGGGCGAGCCCCTGGTCCAGCGTGCCCTTCAGCGGGCAGGCGTCGTCCTGCTGGCAGTCCTCGACGTACGCCCGCAGGGCGTTCTCGAAGCCGATGGCCTGTCCGACGACGAGGTCGTCGTTCGACATGGACGGGTCGAGCGCGCCGTCGAGCACCAGGCGGCCGACGTTCTCCGGGTAGAGGTCCGCGTACGTCGCGCCGAGGAAGGTGCCGTAGGAGAAGCCCAGGTAGGAGAGCTTGTCGTCGCCGAGCACCGCACGGATCAGGTCCATGTCGCGCGCCGCGCTCACGGTGTCGACCTCGCCGAGCACCGGCCCGGTCGCCGCGAGGCACGCCTCGCCGAACGCGCGGGCGCGCTCGCGCGCGGCCTCGACGTCGGCCTGGCTCTCCATCGGGAAGTCGGTGGTGAAGAAGGCGTCGATCGTCTCGTCGTCGCCGCAGTCCACCGGGCTGGACCCGGCCACGCCACGCGGGTCGAACCCGACGATGTCGTACGCCGCCAGCACGTCGTCGCCCACCACGTAGTCGACGACGGAGCTGAGGAAGTCGACGCCGGAGGCGCCCGGACCGCCAGGGTTGACCAGCAGGGAGCCGAGCCGCTCGTCGGCGGAGCCCGTGGCCGGGGACCGCTTCACCGCGAGCTCGATCGCGCCCGCCGTCGGGTCGTCCCAGTCCAGCGGCGCCTGCACGGTGGTGCACTCGTAGCCCGAGCCGCAGTCCTCCCAGCCGAGCGTCTGACCGTAGAAGGCGTCGAGGCCCAGCGACGGGTCGACGGTGGTGCCCTGGTCAGGGGAGTCGCTGCCGTCGTCGGACGGCGTGGACTGCTCCTTGCCCCCGACGCAGCCCGCGAGCAGCAGGGCGACGGTCAGGCCGAGGGCGACCGGGCGGGCGGGACGGGGCAGGCGGACGGCGCGGCGCACGGGCTCCACCGTAGCCCGTTCGGGGGATGCCGACCTCAGCCTTGGGGACGCAGTGCGACCGCCATCGCCTCCATCGCGAGGAGGGGTGCGACGTTGCCCTCGAGCCGCTCCCGAGCCTCCGCGATGGCGTCCATCCGGCGGATCGTCTGCTCGGCCGTGGAGTCGCCCGCCAGGCGCGCGACCTCGGCCGACTCGGCCGTGTTGACCAGCGGGACGTCGGCCCCGAGCTGGACCACGAGGACGTCCCGGTAGAGGGAGAGCAGGTCGAGCAGCGCACGGTCGAGGACGTCGCGCTGGGCGCGGGTGGCGCGCCGCTTCTGGTCCTCCTCGAGCTGGCGCACCTGCGCGCGCAGCGTCGGCGGCAGCTGCTGCCCCTCGCCCGCGCCGAGGGTGCGCAGGAGGTCGGCCTTCTCCTGCGCGTCCCGGTCGCCGGTCGCGGCCTTGGCCTCGGCCGCCGCGACCTCCACCAGGTCGGCCGCGGCGAGGACGGCGTCGCCGACGCCGCGGATCTGCGCCGCCAGGCGCAGCGTCCGCGCCCGGCGCTCCCGCGCCTCGGGGTCGCGCGCCAGTCGCCGCGCGAGGCCGATGTGGCTCTGCGCGGCGCGCGCGGCGGCGTCGGCCACGGCCGGGTCGACGCCGTCCCGCCGCACCAGCAGGGCCGCGACGTCCTCGACGGGCGGCACCCGCAGCACGACGCCGCGGCACCGCGACCGGATCGTCACGACGACGTCCTGCGGGCTGGGGGCGCACAGCAGCCAGACCGTCCGGGGCGGCGGCTCCTCGATGGCCTTGAGCAGCACGTTCGAGGTGCGCTCGACCATGCGGTCGGCGTCCTCGAGGACGACCACCCGCCAGCGGCCCGACGCCGGGGACCGCTGCGCGACGCCGATGAGGTCGCGGACCTCGGCGATGTTGATGGTGACCTTGTCCGTGGCCACCACGGTGACGTCCGCGTGGGTGCCGCCCATCGTCGTCGTGCAGGCCTGGCAGACCCCGCAGCCGCCCTGCTCGCACTGGAGGGCCGCGGCGAAGGCGCGGGCGGCGACCGACCGTCCCGACCCGGGCGGGCCGGTGAGCAGCCAGGCGTGGGTCATCGCGGACGGGTCCGCCACGGCGCGCTGGAGCACCGCGACGGCGTCCGGCTGCCCGACGACGGCGTCCCACACGCTCACGCGGGCACCCCGAGGACGGCGGCCAGGCGGGTCCGGACCTGCGCGCCGATGACGTCGGGCGGCTGGGCGGCGTCGAGCACCAGGAAGCGGGCCGGGTCGGCGGCCGCCCGGTCGAGGTAGGCCTGGCGCATCCGGGCGTGGAAGTCGGCGCCGGCCCGCTCGAGGCGGTCGGGCTCGCGCGTGATGCGCGAGAGGCCGACCGCCGGGTCGAGGTCGAGCAGGACCGTGAGGTCCGGCAGCAGGCCCTCGACGCCCCAGAGGTTGAGGCGCTCGACGGCGTCGGCGCCGAGCCCGCGACCCACGCCCTGGTAGGCGACCGACGAGTCAAGGAACCGGTCGCTGAGGACGACGGCGCCGCGCTCGAGCGCCGGGCGGACCACCGTGGCGACGTGGTGCGCGCGGTCGGCCGCGTAGATGAGCGCCTCCGCGCGCGGGGCGACGTGGTCCCCGTGCAGGACGGCGTTGCGCAGCTCGAGCCCGAGCGGGGTGCCACCCGGCTCGCGCGTCACCACGACCTCACGCCCGATGCCCGCCAGCCAGCCGCGCAGCAGGTCCAGCTGCGTCGACTTGCCGACGCCGTCGCCACCCTCGAACGAGACGAAGGTGCCGGCGTGCGCGCGAGGCGCCGGGACGGCGTCGGGCAGCGGCTGGTCCGGGGGCGGGGTCACGGCGTCAGGCTAGTCGGGCGCTGGGACAGGGCTGGGCGGGTGACCGGGGTGCGCCTCACTCGCCCGGGTACACCACCCCGACCTGGCGGCGGATCTCGTCCAGGGTCGCCATGACCTCGAGCGTGTTGTCCAGGGTGATGACCGGGGACTCGGTCTCGCCGGCGGCGATCCGGCGGGCGACCTCGGCGATCTGGTACTGGAAGCCGCCGTCGACGTTCTTGAAGTAGTCCCAGGTGGAGCCGTCGTTGCGGATCACCGAGAAGGACGTCGGGCGGTAGAAGTCGCTGTCGATCTCGATGCGGCCCTCGCTGCCGAAGATGACGCCCGTCGTGGCGGTCCGGGCCAGCGACGTCGTGTGCAGCGACGCCTGGACGTCGGCGCCGAAGCCGAGCGCCATGCTGATCTGGCCGTCGACGCCCGTCGGGGTCAGCGAGCCCACGGCGGCGACGCGGTCGGGGACGCCGAAGAGGTCGTGCGCGAAGCTGACCGGGTAGACGCCCAGGTCGAGCAGGGCGCCGCCCGCGAGCTCCGGGTTGTGGATGCGGTGGCTGGCGGGGCGGTCCGCGAAGGCCTGGCCGTGGTCGGCGATGAAGCCCACGGGCTCGCCGATGTCGCCGCGGCGCACCATCGCGCGCAGCGCCACGACGTGCGGCAGGAACCGCGTCCACATGGCCTCCATGCAGAAGACGCCGGCGGCGCGGGCGGCGTCGACGACCTCCTGGGCCTCCGCGAGGTTGCGCGTGAAGGACTTCTCCACCAGGACGTGCTTGCCCGCGGCGATCGCCATCAGGGCGTGCTCGCGGTGCTCGGAGTGCGGGGAGGCGACGTAGACGGCGTCGACGTGCGGGTCGTTGACCAGGGCCTCGTAGCCCACGTGCACCGTCGGGATGCCGTGCTGGGTCGCGAAGCGGGAGCCCCGGTCCTTGTTGCGGGAGCCGACGGCGACCAGCTGCGCGCGCGTGTAGCGGTTCACGGCGGTGGCGAAGACGCCGGCGATGCCGCCGGCGGCCAGGATGCCCCAGCGCAGCGGCGGGGCGGTGCGGGGGTCCTCGGCGTGCAGGGAGCCGGCGGGGGCTGCGGAGGGGGCGGAGGTCGGCGTCGACGTCATGCCGCCCAGGCTAGTGCGGCTGGGGCGGGTCCGGTCACCTGCGGTGGAGGGGCCGGGGGCGGCGGGTGGCGGGCGGGTGGTGGCGGGTCGTGGGCGGGGGGCGGGCGGGTGGCGGGCGAGTGGCGGGC
>NZ_BJYK01000005.1:0-203837 GCF_007991475.1 Actinotalea fermentans
CGGGCGCGCCGGGCCTACCCTCGGCGCGTGGGCGAGCGTGCGGGCGGACGGGTGCTGGTGTGCGGGCTGGCGACGCTCGACGTCGTGCAGACGGTCGAGCGCGTGCCGACGGCGAACGAGAAGGTCGTCGCCGCCGGGCTGGCGGTCGCGGCGGGCGGGCCGGCCGCGAACGCGGCGGTGACCTGCGCCGCGCTGGGCGTATCGGCGCGGCTCGTGACGCGGATCGGCGGCGGGGCGCTCGGCGGCGTGGTGCGCGAGGACCTGGCGCGGGCCGGGGTGGAGGTCGTGGATCTCGCCGCCCCCGGGGCGAGCCCGCCCGTGTCGACGGTGCTGGTCACGCGCGCGACGGGCGAGCGGGCCGTCGTGTCCGTGAACGCGACGGGGGTCGCAGGCTCGGCCCCGCACCCCGTCGAGGTGCCGGCGGAGGTGTGGGACGGCGTCGGGCTGGTGCTCGTGGACGGGCACCACCTGGACCTGGGCGTGGAGGTCGCGGCCGAGGCGCGGCGGCGCGGGGTGCCGGTGCTGCTCGACGGCGGGTCGTGGAAGCCGGGGCTCGAGGCGCTGCTGGCGCGGGTGGACGTCGCGGTGGTGTCGGCGGACTTCGCGGTGCCCGACGGCGTCGCGGGGGGCGGCGATGTGACGGGGCCCGACGGCGTCGCGGGGGGCGGCGATGTGACGGGGCCCGGCGGCGGGACGCGGCCAGCGCTGGGTGACGCGCTCGACGCCGTGCTGCGGCTCGGACCGTCGGTGGGGGCGCGGTCGGCCGGGGGCGGGCCGATCGACGTGGCCGTGGGCGACGGCCGCGCGTCGGTCCGGGTGCCGGCCGTGCCGGTCGTGGACACGCTGGGGGCGGGCGACGTCCTGCACGGTGCGCTGGCCGCCTGGCTGGCGACGCGAAGGAGCGCCGACGGCGCCCCGGGCGGTCAGCTGGACGAGGTCGTGACCGCGCTGGCGTGGGCGGCGGGCGTCGCGTCGGCGTCGTGCGCGGCGGCGGGGGCGCGCGGGTGGGCGGCGGACGACGGGCTCGTGCAGCGGCTGCGGACGGAGCTCAGGGCGGAGCTCGGGGCGGAGCCCGGCGCGGAACTCGGGGCGTAGCTCGGGGCGGAGCCCGGCGCGGAGCTCGGGGCGTAGCTCGGGGCGGGCGCCGACCAGCGGTGAGGCCGCGCGCGCGGGAGGCCGCGCGGGCGGGGGCCGCGCGCGGCCCGTGGGAGGCCACGATGGCGGTGCGGACAACGCCGCCGGACGCGTCACGCCCGACGCAACGAGGCCGCCGGCGGCAAGCATCCGTGCAGGTCACGGCATCTGTGGACAACCCTTCCCCGGCCACCGCATGTCGGTGCCCGCCGATACTCTGTACTGGTGTTCGAACAGCGCGCGACCGTCCTGAGCCCCGAGGTGCGGCTCGACGTCCGTGCGCCCGGGCCTCGCGTGGAGAAGTCCTTCGCGGCTGCGGTCGAGCGCGCGGTCGCGGCCGCGGCGGAGGCGGACGACGCGCGTCGTGAGGCCCTCGACCGGGCGCCCGGGCCGGAGCTCGCCGGGCTCCTCGCTCGACTGGAGGTGCCCGTCGAGCCGGACGCCGTGCTGCTCGAGGCGATCGACGCGTTCGACCGGCTCGCCGCGTGGGCTGCCTCCCGCCAGGCGGTCGCGGTGAACGAGCTCCGCCGCCGGCGCCAGGCGCAGGGCCGGGCCGGCTTCGTGGCGGACGAGGTCGCCGCCCGACTGGGCACCACCCGCGCGGCCGGGCAGCGCCTCGTCGGCGAGGCGATGGGGCTCGAGCAGGTCCCGCAGGTCTGGGACGCGCTCGACCGGGGCGCCGTCGACCCGCGCAAGGCCGCGATGCTGTGCGACGAGCTGCTCGCACTGCCCGCGCTGCTGCGGTTCGACGTCGCGGCGGAGGTCGTGCCGCTGGCCGGCGGGCTGACGATCCCGGCGCTGCGGGGCCGGATCCGCCGGCGGGCTCTGGCCGCCGACCCGACCTCGGCCGCGCGCGCCCACGAGCGCGAGCGCCGCGGCCGCTACGTCTCCCTCGAGGCGGTGCGGGACGGCATGGCCTGGCTGCACGCGTACCTCCCGGCCCCTGACGCCATCGCGGTCCACGCCACGCTGACCGCGCTGGCCGACGCCACGGCGCCGGATGACCCCCGCGGCGTGGACGAGCGGCGGGCGGACGCGCTGGTCGACGTCGTGACGCGCTGGCTCGACGCCGGGACCTGCCCCGACGGCACCCCCCTGCCGCGCCGCCAGCGCCGCCGGCCGCACCTGCAGGTCACGGTGGCGGCGAGCACCCTCGCGGGCGACGACGACGCACCCGCCGACCTCGCGGGCTACGGCCCGATCAGCGCGGACATGGCCCGGGAGATCGCACGGGACGCGACCTGCACGGTCGTCGGCATCGACCCGCGCACCGGTGAGGCCCGGACGCGCGAGGGTCGCGACCACGGCTTGGGCCGGACGACGCGGGGCAGCGCACCGCCGGGCAACCGACCAGCGGACTCTCGACCAGCGGACTCTCGACCAGCGGACTCTCGACCAGCGGACTCTCGACCAGCGGACTCTCGACCAGCGGGCTACCGACCACCGGCAGCCCTCGCCGACGACGTCCTCGCCCGCGACCGCACGTGCACCTTCCCCGGCTGCCGCGTGCAGGCGATGCGGTGCGACCTCGACCACATCGAGCCCTTCGACCCGGCCCTGCCCGCCGACGACCAGACCGTCGGCGAGAACCTGCACGCCCTCTGCCGGCACCACCACAACCTCAAGACGCACGGCGGCTGGCAGGTGCGACGCGACGACGCCACCGGCCGCACGGTGTGGACCGCGCCGACGGGGCACGAGTACGCACGGGAGCCGGTGGAGGCGCCCGGCGCCGACACCTCGCTCGGCGGAGCGACGCTGACGGGCGAGTCGACAGCAGTCGGGGCGGCAGCCGAGCATGCGACCACCGGAGACGGTGGCGCCGAAGAGCCGCCGCCGTTCTGACGCCGTTCTGACGCGGTGCTGACCGACTGGTCACGCGCCGAGCCCAAGGCCGCTGCTGGGCACGTCGAGTCACACCTGCGCGACGAACGCGCCGTCCACCAGAACCGGCACGACCGGCGAGGCGTCCAACGCCGACGCGACCTCCACGTCGGCACCGAAGCCCGCCACCTGAAGCTCACGGCCGCCGAGCACTCGCGCAGGATCGCGGTCAGATCAGGCGCACAGGCGTCGAAGAGAGCGGCCGCGACCCTCGCCTCTGGGCTCGCGACGCCACCGGGGACGAGCCCACGGAGCCGGGACACGATCGCCCCGGCGCCGAGATGGTCCTCCAGCGCCGGGCGCAGCGACCCGTCCCCGGCCCGGCGCTCCCCGGCCGCGACGACGGCAACGGTGAGCCCCGCGTCGAGCCGCGGCGCGAGCCAGCGCGCGACCGCCCCGGAGTTCCGCAGGCAGCCGGCGACGACGACGGACCCGCTGGCCGCGGTCGCCGCGGCGATGGCGGAGCCGTTCGGCGACGGCAGGACCAACCGCTCGACCGGAGCCGCCTCGAGGAGGGTGGCCGGCGACAGTGACGGCGCGAGGACCGCACCCTCTCGCTGCGCCTCCGCGCGTCCGACGGCCAGGACCGCCTCCTGCTCAGAGGCGAGCGTCCTGGCTCGCTCGTCGTTCCACGGCGACGGGAAGACCCGCGTGCCGCGCTCGGCGGCGACCGTGACGGCCGTCGAGAAGCTCAGCACGTCGACGACCACCGTCACGTCGGCCAGGCACGCCAGGGCGCCCGCGCTCCCCCAGTCCATCCGGAGGGCGAACGCGGTCTGACCGAAGACGTCGTCCACGCACTCGAACGTATCGGCCGCAGGTCGAGGAGCGCGCGAACGGCCCGCTCTCGAGCACCGGCCTTCCGGTCACCCGCGCTTGCGCGCGAACCAGACCTCCTCGCACGGCCACTGCCGCGCCCACTCGGCGGTGACGTACGGGAACGACGTCTGCGCGTCCTCGGGCACCTGGACCTCGATGAGGTCCTCGAGCACCATCCCGCACGAGGCGAGCAGCCGGACCATCTCCCCGTGCGGGAGGTTGAACTCCACGCACCGACCCTCGGGGTCGTCCCACTCCAGGCGGTGCAGGCCGAACAGGGGCCGCAGCAGCTGCGCGGCCACCGTCCCCTCCTGCGGCTCGCAGAGCGACATGAGCACGCCGGTGCGCAGGAACACCAGGCGCCCGCCCGGCCGGAGCACGCGCACCGCCTCGGGGATCCACCGGTAGGGATCGCACCAGGTCACGGCCCCGTACTCGGTGATCGCCAGGTCGAAGGACGCGTCCGGGAAGGGCAGCTCCTCCGCGTTGCCGTGCACCAGGGGGAACTCCAGCCCGAACTCCTCCTGGAGCGCCCGCGCGGTCGCGAGCTGCTCGACCGACACGTCGATCCCCACGGGCCTGGCGCCCCGACGCGCGAGCCACGCGGACACGTACCCGGTGCCGCAGCCGAGCTCGACGACGTCCAGCCCGTCGACGTCCTCCGGCAGCACCGGCACCACCGACTGCGGGATGCCGAAGACGCCCCACTGCGGCTCCTGCGCCGCCCAGTTCACCCGCCCGGCGTCGACCCAGTGCGGGGCCCGTCCGTCCCAGTAGGCAGCGTTCGTCGCCACGTGCGTGTCCACGGGCAGGCAACCTATCCCCGTGCGCGCCCGCGGGCACGGGGATTGCGCGACCCTGCTTGCGACTGCGGCGACCCGGCCTCCGGCCGCAGCGCTCGCCGGGCACGGGGACGGCGCGACCCGCCGCTCAGCGCTCAGGCGGCGGCGACCGCCGTCGGCGTCCGCAGCGCGCTGCGCCCCGCCTCCCACGCGTCGAGCATCTGCGCCCCGGCCAGGCCGTCCACCGCGAGGTACGCGGCCGCGCCCCACAGGACGTCGTCGCGCACCTGCGGTTCGGCCTCCGCGAGCGCGCCCGCGAGGTCACGGCCGGCGATCTGCTCGTGCACCGCGTCCGCCTCGACGTGCTCGTCGAAGTACCGCGTGACGTCCTCGCCGTACCCGAGCCGGCGGAAGCCGTTGCCGTACATGCGGCACGGGATCGAGGACGTCATCTCGAAGGCCGCGAGGTGCCCCGCGATCGCCCCGCGCAGCCGCCGGTGCAGCCCGAAGAGGCTCATGAGGTTGACGTTCGCGAGCGTCGGCGCCGGCACCGCGTCGACGTACGCGCCGTAGGTGTCGTCCAGTCCCAGCGCCCGCATGGTCCCGGCGAACAGCTCGGAGTGGATGTACCCGGGCCGCCCGCCGCCGTACTCGTCGGCCTGCACCTCGATGAGCGCGGACTTCGCCCGCCCGGTCAGCCGCGGCAGCGCCCACGAGTGCGGGTCCGCCTCCTTGAGGTGGTAGATCGACCGGTGCACCACGAACTCGCGCAGCTGCTCGTCGCTGGCCCGCTTGGCGACGTACCCGGACAGGCTCGGCCCCGCGTCGTCGGAGGTGAGCTCGAACAGGGCCTCGGCGACCTCGTCCGCGGTCCGCGCCGCCGTGTCGGGCACGGGCACGAGCTCGCGCACCGCCGCCTCGAACGCCTCCTCGAGCACGGCGCGCGCCGCGAGCAGGTCGGGCGCCCACTCCCACGCCTCGTCGACGCCGTCGAGCCCGCGGTAGTGCAGCTCGTACATGCACAGCAGGGCGAGCTGGACGTCGTCGTCGGCGAGCACACCGCCGGCACGGGCATCGGCGCCCGCACCGGCCCGGCCGACGGCGGCCCGCGCGACGGCGGCCTCCGCAGCCGCGCGCACCTCGGGCACCGGCCCCGGGATGCCGCGCAGAGCGGTCGCCAGGGCCGAGCTCAGCGGGCCGCGTGCGGCGGGAACGCGCATGGTCCTCCTCGTCCGGGCGCGCGCTCGGCCGGTCGGGACGCCCCCGCGGCCGACGACGCGCGTCGCTCCGGCGAGGTTCGCACCTGCGGCCCACCCCCGCATCCGGAGGCCCGACGAGCGCCCCGGCCCGCCTCGGGTTTCACTGGCCTCATGACCGAGCCGCGCATGACCGAGCCGCGCACGACCGAGCCGCGCACGACCGACGGTCCGTGGGCCAGCGTCACCGCCTGCCCGCACGGTCCGCTGCTCGTCCGCGGCGACGTCGAGATCCTCCTGTCCGACGGCTCTCCCGCGCCCCGGCGGCGGTCCACGGTGGCCCTCTGCCGGTGCGGCGCGTCCGGCATCAAGCCGTACTGCGACGGCACCCACAAGGTCATCGGCTTCCGCACGGACGACGAGCAGCCGTCGGTCGCCTGACCCCCGCGCGCCAGCCCAGCACCCAGTCCAGCACCCCAGCCGAGCACCCGAGCCCAGCACCCAGCCCAGTACCCTCACTACCCTGGCCCGATGGCGTACACCGACGACCCGGCCGATCGCGCGCTCCTGGTGGCGGCCGCGTACGTCGTCCTCCAGCGGCGCGACCCCCAGCGGGGCGACGAGGTGCTCCTGCAGCTTCGCCGCGGCACCGGCTACATGGACGAGCACTGGGCGGTCCTCGCGGGCCACCTCGAGCCCGGCGAGACCATCACCGCGGCCGCCGTCCGGGAGGCCGCGGAGGAGTCGGGCGTCGTCGTCGCCGAGGCGGACCTCGAGCCGCTGACGACCCTGCACCGGTTCATCCCGGGCGGGCCGCCGATCGAGCAGCGCGCCGACTTCTTCTTCCGGGCCCGCCGCTGGGCGGGCGAGCCCACGCCGCTGGAGCCGGACCGCTGCGCGGACATGCGCTGGTTCCCGCTCGCCGCGCTCCCGACGCCCGTCGTCCCGCACGAGCTCACGGTCCTGCGCGCGCTGACCGACGGCGGTCGGCCGCCCGCCGTCATCGCGATGCCGCTGGTCACCGGCCAGCCCTGACCGGGCCGGACCAACCGCACGCCTACTTCTTCGCTGCAGGCTTCCGGGTCGTCTTCGCCGCGGGCTTCCGTGCCCCGCCGCGCGCCGAGGTCCGCTTGACCGGCCCGCGGGCCCGCTTCTCGGCGAGCAGCTCGGCCGCGCGCTCGAGCGTCACGGACTCGACCTCGTCGCCCTTGCGCAGGGTCGCGTTGGTCTCGCCGTCGGTGACGTACGGCCCGAACCGGCCGTCCTTGACGACGATGGGCTTGGTCGACACCGGGTCGGGCCCGAGCTCCCGCAACGCCGCCGCCGAGGCGGCCTGGCCCCGCCCGCGCTTGGGCTGCGCGTAGATGGCGAGCGCCTCCTCGAGCGTCGTGTCGAAGATCGCGTCCTCGCTCGGCAGGGTCCGCGAGTCGGTCCCCTTCTTCAGGTAGGGCCCGTACCGCCCGTTCTGCGCGGTGATCTCCTCACCCGTCGCCGGGTCCACGCCGACGACGCGCGGCAGCGAGAGCAGGCGCAGGGCGTCCTCGAGCGTCACGGTCTGCAGCTGCATCGAGCGGAACAGCGACCCGGTGCGGGGCTTGGGCGCGGCCGCGAGCCGCCGCTTCTTCTCGGCCGCCGACAGTCCCTCGGGGATCTCGGGCTCGGGCAGCACCTCGGTGACGTACGGCCCGTACCGGCCGCTGCGCGCCACGATCGTCGTCCCGGTCGCCGGGTCCTCGCCGAGGACGCGGTCGCCGTCGGGCTGGGTCTCGAGCAGCTCGCGCGCCTTCGCGACGGTCAGCTCGTCGGGCGCGAGGTCCTCGGGCACCGACGCGCGGCGAGGGCTGCCGTCGTCGCCCGTCGGGGCAGCGGCGTCCTCGAGGTAGGGCCCGTACCGGCCCACGCGCAGCACGATGCCGTCGCCGATCTCGATCGAGTTGACCTCGCGCGCGTCGATGTCCGGGTGGTTCTCCACGAGGTCGCGCAGGCCGAGCGCGTCGGCGGTCGTGGCCCCCTCGCCCCCGCCGAAGTAGAACCGGCTCAGCCAGGCGACCCGGTCCTTCTGCCCGGCGGCGATGGCGTCGAGGTCCTCCTCCATCGCGGCGGTGAAGTCGTAGTCGACCAGCCGGTCGAAGTTCTCCTCGAGCAGGCGCGTCACCGCGAACGCGAGCCAGCTCGGCACGAGCGCCTGCCCACGACCCGTCACGTACCCGCGGTCCTGGATCACGCCGATGGTCGCCGCGTACGTCGACGGTCGGCCGATCCCCCGCTCCTCGAGCGCCTTGACCAGGCTCGCCTCGGTGTAGCGCGGCGGCGGCGAGGTGCGGTGCCCGTCGGGCGTGAGGGCCACCGCCGTGAGCGGGTCGCCGGCGGCCATCTGCGGCAGCCGCGCCTCGCGCTCGCCGCGCTCGCCACCTGCGCCAGCGCCCGCGCCGCTGTCGTCCGCGTACCGCTCGGCGTCGCGCGACTCCTCGTACGCCGCGAGGAACCCGCGGAACGTGATGACGGTGCCCGACGCCGCGAACACGGCCCGCGTGGGCGCGTCGCCCGCCGCGAGCGCCGCGTCGGCGCCGAGCCGCACCGACGCGGTGGAGCCCCGCGCGTCGGCCATCTGGGAGGCGATGGTGCGCTTCCAGATCAGCTCGTACAGCCGGAACTGGTCACCGGAGAGCTCGCGCCCCACCTGGCCGGGCGTGCGGAAGTGGTCGCCGGCGGGCCGGATGGCCTCGTGCGCCTCCTGCGCGCCCTTGTTCTTCGCGGAGTACACGCGCGGGTGATCGGGCACGAACTCCGGCCCGTACAGGTCGGCGGCCTGCCGACGCGCGGCGTCCGTCGCCTCGCGGCTCAGCGCGGGCGAGTCGGTCCGCATGTAGGTGATGTAGCCGTTCTCGTACAGCGCCTGGGCGACGCGCATCGTCTGCCGCGAGCCCATCCGCAGCTTGCGCGCGGCCTCCTGCTGCAGCGTCGAGGTGGTAAAGGGCGCCGCCGGCTTGCGGGTGTACGGCTTGGTCTCGACCTCGAGCACCGAGAAGGCCGCCGCCTCGAGCGCCGAGGCCCACGCACGCGCCTCGGCCTCGCCCAGCTGCACGACGTCGCCGCGGCCACGCAGCGCTCCCCGGTCGTCGAAGTCGCGGCCGGTCGCCACGCGCGTGCCGCCCAGGGACAGCAGCCGCGCGTCGAACGCGGTGTCGTCGGCCGCCGCCGCCCCGTCGACCAGCCGGAACGTACCCTTGACGTCCCAGTACTCGGCCTCCCGGAACGCCATCCGCTCGCGTTCGCGCTCGACCACCATGCGCGTCGCCACGGACTGCACGCGCCCCGCCGACAGGCCCTGACGCACCTTGCGCCACAGCACCGGCGAGACCTCGTAGCCGTACAGCCGGTCGAGGATGCGCCGGGTCTCCTGCGCGTCGACCAGGCGCTCGTCCAGGTCGCGCGGGCTGGCCAGGGCCCGCTGGATCGCCTCGCGCGTGATCTCGTGGAAGACCATCCGCTTGACCGGCACCTTCGGCTTCAGCTCCGCGAGCAGGTGCCACGCGATGGCCTCGCCCTCGCGGTCCTCGTCGGTGGCGAGATAGAGCTCGTCGGCGTCCTTGAGGGCCTTCTTCAGGTCGGCGACCTTCTTCCGCTTGTCCGGGTCGACGACGTAGTACGGCTGGAAGCCGTTGTCGACGTCGACGGCGAACTTGCCGAAGGGGCCCTTCTTCATCTCCGCCGGCAGCTCGGACGGCTGCGGCAGGTCGCGGATGTGCCCGACGGACGCCTCGACGGTGAAGCCCTCGCCCAGGTACGCAGCGATCGTGCGCGCCTTGGCCGGCGACTCCACGATGACGAGCTTGCGACCTGGCACGGTGGTGGGACCTCTCCTCGGATGGTCGACGAACCGACCGGTCCGTCGGAGGCGCACTCTACGACCTCGCGTCAAGCCCGCGGGCGACGGGCCGTCCCGATCATGGCACCGGCGCGGGCTCCGTGATCCTCAGCACCACCAGCACGACGCCGAACACGGCGGCGCACACGGCCACGATGCCGAGGGACCCGCCGGCGTACGCGGTGAAGAGCGCCTCGCGCGTCTCGAGGCCCGTGCAGTGGTGCTGGCCCTCCACCTGGCCGAGGGCCTCGAGCGTCCGCATCAGCGCCAGTCCGGCAACGCCGGCCGCGACGACGCCGGCCCCCAGGAGCAGGCTCGCGGCCGTCGACTCCCGGCGGTGCTGGGCCCGGGTCCCGCGCGAGCCGCTCGGCCCGAGGGCCCGCGCCAGGCAGGTCCAGGCGAGCACCAGCAGCACCGCCGCGACCACGTCCCCCGGCCGGTGCCACGCCCCGATCAGCGTCGACACCCCGGTGCCCGCCGCGTACAGCCCGCCGACGACGGCGACCCCCGCCCGCCAGGCGCGCGGCACCACCAGCACCAGGGCGACGGCGCACGACGTCGCCGCGATGGTGTGCCCGCTGGGCAGCGTGTTGGCGAGCCGGTCGCCGACCTCGAGGTCGGGCCGCTCGAAGACCCCGTACTTCAGGAGCTGCCCGGACGCGTTGGCGCCCGCGATGAGGAGGACGACCTGCGCCGCCAGCAGCCACCGCCGGCGCACCAGCGCGACGATCACCGCGATCGCGAGCACGGCCGCGATGAACGGCACGGAGATCACGTCGAGCACCGGCTCGGCGACCCGCCAGAGCTGGTTGCGCCCCAGCTCCGCGCCCTCGAACGCGGCCTGGTCCAGCAGCTGCCCCTCGTACGTGCCGACGAACACGCGCCACGTCGCCCACACCGCCGCCGCCGCGAGCAGCCCGACCACGACGACGGCCGTCCGCACGACGACCTCGCGCCGCACCGACGTCGGCGGCGCGGGCGCAGGGTCGAGGTCGGCTGCCACGCGCCTTACGTTAAGCGACCGGCCCACGAGCCGCCGTGCGCCTGCGGTCGGACCACCGGGGCGCCGTCTCCATCCCAGGATGGGCTCGGCAGAAGGTCACCGACCCACAGGTCGCGCACAGGTTTCGCACAGCGCGCGGGCACGGCGCGGGCCGACAATGGCCGCATGGATCACGGCGCAGACCCGCGCACGACCGACCGGACGACGAGCCGCGCCGGCGGCCCGCCCCGCCTGGTCCGCGAGGACGGCTCGCCCGTGCGCGTCCTGGTGGTCGACGACGAGCCGATGCTCGGCGAGCTGCTCTCGACGGCCCTGCGCTACGAGGGCTGGCAGGTCGAGTCCGCCCTCACGGGCCGCGCCGCGGTGAAGACGGCCGCCGCGCTCGACCCCGACGTCGTCGTGCTCGACGTGATGCTCCCGGACATGTCGGGCTTCGACGTCCTGCGGCGCCTGCGCGACGCCCGCCCGCGCGTCCCGGTCCTCTTCCTCACCGCGCGCGACGCCGTCGAGGACCGCATCGCCGGGCTCACCGCCGGCGGCGACGACTACGTCACCAAGCCGTTCAGCCTCGAGGAGGTCGTCGCCCGGCTGCGCGCCCTGCTCCGGCGCGCGGGTGCCGCGACGGCCGAGGAGGACGCGCGGCTCGTCGTCGGCGACCTCGTGCTCGACGAGGACAGCCACGAGGTCTTCCGCGGCGGCGAGGAGATCCGGCTCACCGCGACCGAGTTCGAGCTGCTCCGCTACTTCATGCGCAACCCGCGCCGCGTGCTGTCGAAGGCGCAGATCCTGGACCGGGTGTGGCACTACGACTTCGGCGGGCAGGCGAACATCGTCGAGCTGTACGTCTCCTACCTGCGGCGCAAGATCGACGCCGGCCGCGCCCCGATGATCCACACGCTCCGAGGCGCCGGCTACGTGCTCAAGCCGGCCGACCAGGGCTGACGTGTCGGCGAACCAGCCGCAGCAGGCGCAGCCGCGCGCCCGCTGGAGCCTGCGCCAGCGACTCGTCGCGCTCGTGCTGGCGCTGCTCGCGACGGTTGCCACGGTCATCGGCGTCGCCTCGACGCTGGCGCTGCGCTCGTCCCTCGTCGACCGGCTCGACGCCGAGGTGTCAGCGGCGGCCGACCGCTCGCTCAGCTACTTCACGCGCTGGCCCCTGCCGGGCGGCAACCGCGGCGTCGACATCCCCGGCCAGGCCGCCGGGACCGTGACCCTCGCGACCGACGGCTCCGTCGGCGTGGCCTGGCACATCACCGACACGGGTGGCCGCGCCGCTCTGGACGACGAGCAGCGCGACGTGCTGCTCGACCTGCCGCTCGACGGCGCGGTGCACACCGCACGTCTGGGCTCGCTGGGCGAGTACCGCGTGACGGCGGTGGCGGGCGACGGCGTCGTGACGGTCGCCGGCCTCTCGCTCACCGAGGTGGCTGCGACGACCCAGCAGCACATCGCGACGACCGCGGCCGTGACGCTCGCGGGCCTCCTCATCGTCGGGCTCGCGGGCACCTGGCTGGTCCGCCGCGAGCTGCGTCCGCTCGAGCGCGTCGCCGGCACCGCGGCCCGAGTCGCGGCCACGCCGATGGCGCGGGGCGCCGTCGTGCTCGCCGACCGCGTGCCCGAGGCGGACACCGATCCCGGCACCGAGGTCGGCCGCGTGGGCGCCGCGCTCAACCAGCTCCTCTCGCACGTCGAGGACGCGCTCGCGGCCCGGCACCGCTCCGAGACGCAGGTGCGCCAGTTCGTCGCCGACGCGAGCCACGAGCTGCGCACGCCGCTCGCGTCGATCCGGGGGTACGCCGAGCTGGTCCGCCGGCTCGACAGGGGCCCCGAGGACGTGCCACCGGACGTCGTGCGGGCGATGGACCGCGTGGAGTCCGAGGCCCGCCGGATGACGTCCCTGGTCGAGGACCTGCTGCTCCTCGCGCGCCTCGACGCGGGCCGGCCGATCAGCCGCGGCCCCGTGGACCTGGCCTCCCTCGCGGCGGACCTCGTCGCGGACGCCCACGTCGCCGGCCCGGACCACGCCTGGCGCCTGGAGGTCCCGGAGACCGCGGACGACGTCGTGGTCACCGGCGACGACGGCGCCCTGCGACAGGTCCTCGCGAACCTCCTGTCCAACGCCCGCCTGCACACCCCGGCCGGGACCACGGTCACCACGTCGGTCACGTCGAGCGGCTCCGGCGGCTCGGGGAGCGTGACGATCGCCGTGCGCGACGACGGCCCCGGCATCGACCCGGAGCTCGTCGGCCGCCTCTTCGACCGCTTCGCCAGGGGCGACGCCGCCCGCTCCCCCGGCACGGGCACGGGGCTGGGCCTGTCCATCGCCAAGGCTGTCGTGGACGCCCACGGCGGCACGATCGCCGCCGACGGGACCCCCGGGGCCACGACGATCACGGTCACCCTCCCGGTCGCGGGCCCGGCGCCCCGGCCGCCGGACGAGGGAGACCCGACGGCCTGACGCGGAGCGCCCGCACGCATTGCCTGACAAGCAAAATTGCTCATTGCGCAAGATTCTGTCTACCGTGGTGACCTCACCACGACGGACGGAGCTCAGGACATGTCGCGTTTCCTCTACCGGTGGGGGCGTCTCGCCGCCACACGCCCGTGGCGCGTCCTGGGGGTCTGGGCCCTCGTCGTCGCCGGCGTCGCCGCCCTGCTCGCCACCCAGACGCCGTCCATCGCGACGACCCTGACGCTCGACGACGCGCCCGCCCAGGAGGTGCTCGACGACATCGCCGCCGCGCTGCCCGAGGCGGCCGGGACCCAGGGCGTGATCGTCTTCACCGCGACCGACGGCGGGCGCGTGGACTCACCCGCCCGGGCGTCCGCCATCGGCGCCGCCCTCGACGGCGCGCTGACCAGCGGCATCGTCGTCGACCGCGAAGCGCGGCTCGCCGAGGAGCGCGCCCGCGTCGAGGCGACCGTGCGCGCGCGGGTCGAGGCCGGCGTGGCCGACGAGGTGTCGGCCCGCCTGGAGGAGCTGCTCGCGGGACTGCAGCAGGCCCGGACCCAGGCGACCCCCCCGAGCGCCGACGTCCCCGCCGAGCGGCGTACGGCGCTCGCGGCGGCCTCCGCCCGCCTCGACGACCTGGCGGCACGCGCGGAGGCGCTGCTGGCCGCCGACGACCGGGCCCGCATCGAGGGCACGGGAGCGCTGTTCGCCGACGCCGGCACGCTCCAGGCCGACCTGGCCACTCTGGCGCCGACCGGTGTCACGCTCCCCCAGGCCGACCCCGCCATGTCCGACCCCGTCGCCGCCGTGGAGTCCGCTGTCGCGGAGGGCACGGCCACCGCGCTCGACCGCATGGCAGCGCTCACGGCCGGCACCTCGCCGCGGGGCGAGCCCCTGCGCACGCCGGACGGCCCCCGCCCGGGCGTCGTGGTCTCCGCGGACGGCACGACGGCGGTCGCGACCCTCCAGCTCACCGAGCAGGCGTCCGACCTGCCCGACGGCGCGCTGGACGACCTGCTCACCGGTATCGAGAACACCGTCGCACCCGCCGGTCTGGACGCCGCCGCGAGCAGCGCGCTCCAGCCGCTCGAGGCGCCCCTCGGCGGGACCGAGGTCATCGGCCTGGCCGTCGCGGCCGTCGTGCTCCTCCTGACCCTCGGCTCGCTCGTCGTCGCGGGCCTGCCCATCCTCACCGCGCTGCTGGGCGTGTTCATCGGCGTCGGCGGCGCCTACGCGCTGTCCGGCAACTTCCTCATGACCACGTCGACCCCGGCCCTCGGCCTCATGCTCGGGCTCGCGGTCGGCATCGACTACGCCCTGTTCCTCGTGCACAAGCAGCGCTCGCTGCGCTCCCGGCTCGGGCTCGACCCGGTCGAGGCCACCGCGCGCGCGACCGCGACGGCCGGCGGCGCCGTGCTGTTCGCGGGTTCCACCGTCGTCATCGCCCTGCTCGGCCTGCTCACCCTGGGCATGGGGTTCGTGACCACGATGGCCGTCACGGCGGCCGTGACCGTGGCGCTCGCGGTCGCCCTGGGGCTGACGGCCGTGCCGGCGCTCCTCGGGCTGGTCGGGTCCCGGGGCCGGGCGCCGTCGCACGCCCCGACGGCCGACGGCGCCGCCCACCACGGCCGGTTCGGGCGCGCGGCCGAGCGCTGGGTCAGGACCGTGACGGCGCGGCCCGCCGCCACGATCACCGCCGTCGTCATCGCACTCGGCGCGCTCGCGGTGCCCGCGGCCGCCATGGAGCTCGGGATGCCGTCGGGCGCCACCGCGGAGCCCGGCTCGCCGTCGCGCGTCGCCTACGACGGCGTCACCCGCACGCTCGGCGAGGGCGCGAACGCCCCGCTCGTCGTCGCGGTGACCCCCGCCGACCCCGCGGGCGGCAACCTGGACCAGCTCGAGACGTGGCAGGGCGAGCTCGGGGACCGGGCGGACGTCGCCGACGTGCGGCTCATGGGCAGCTCGCCCGACTCGGGCCTCGTCCTGTTCACCGTCGTCCCGGACGGCGGCCCCACCGACCAGGCCACCGCGGACCTCGTCACCGACCTGCGCGACGCCGAGCTGACCGGCGCCGACGCCGTGGGCGTGACCGGGCTCACCGCGCTGAACATCGATCTGTCGTCGGCGCTCGCGGCGGCGATTCCGGTCTACGTCGTGCTCGTCGCGGGGCTCTCGCTCGTCGTGCTGCTGCTGGTGTTCCGCTCCGTCGTCGTGCCGCTGGCCGCCACCGCCGGGTTCCTGCTGTCGATCGGCGCCACGATGGGTCTGGTCGTGGCCGTGTTCGGCCACGCGGACCTGTCCCGGCTCGTCGGCGTCGACCGCGCCGGGCCGATGCTCAGCTTCCTGCCGATCATGGCCACCGGGATCCTGTACGGCCTCGCGATGGACTACCAGGTGTTCCTCGGCACCTCCATCCGCGAGGAGCACGTGCACGGCGCGCCCGCGCGCCGTGCCGTCGTCGCGGGGTTCCACCACGCCAGCAGGGTCGTCGTCGCGGCGGCGGTGATCATGATCGCGGTCTTCGGCGGCTTCGTGCTGAGCACCGACACGACGATCCGCCAGTTCGGCTTCGCGCTCTCGGCCGGCATCCTCATCGACGCGTTCCTCGTCCGGATGACCCTCGTCCCCGCCGTGCTGCACCTGGCCGGCGAGCGGGCGTGGTGGCTGCCGCGGTGGCTCACGCGCGTGCTGCCCGAGGTCGACGTCGAGGGCTCGCACCTCGACCTGCCCGCCGCACGTGAGACGCTCAGGCCGTGAGCCCGGGACTGCGCGAGGCCAAGCGCGCCGCCATGGAGCAGCGCCTGGCGGCGATCGCGTTCGACCTCGTCCGCGAGCGGGGCTTCGCCGAGGTGACCGTCGACGACATCGTGCAGGAGGCGGTCGTCTCCCGACGGACCTTCTCCAACTACTACGCCTGCAAGGAGGCCGCCGTCGCCGCGGTCGTCGGACACCGCGCGCGGGCCGCGCTGGACTCCTGGGTCCCGCCCGACGGCGCGGACGTCCTGGAGGTCGTCGGTCACCTCGTCGACCACCAGGTCGAGCGGGGGACGCTCGAGGTGCTGCAGCAGGTCGCCGGCCTCGCCGTCGCGCACCCCCAGCTGCGGCCGTACGTGCACGAGGCGCAGTGGCAGGTCTGGGAGGGCGTCGGCGAGCGCGCCCGGGCGGCGACGGGTGCCCGGGACGCCGGCCGCGCCGAGACGGTGGACCTCGTCGTCGGCGCGCTGTTCGGCCTGGTCAGCGCCGGGCTCGGCGCCGATGGTCCCGCCGGGACCGAGGCGGCAGGTGACGCGGCGTCGGTCCACGACCGGGTCCGCGGCGCGCTGGGACGGCTCCGCGCCGGGCTGGAGGACCCGGCGGGCTAGGCGACGACGCTCAGGGCGCCCCCGCGTCGTCGGCGCGCACGAGCAGGCCGTCGCGGACGAGGTCGCGCAGCGGGCCCGTCACCTCGGCGGTGACCAGCTCCGCCGGGAGGTCGAGCAGGGCGGTCATCGCCGCGAGCACCTGGCCCACTGCGAACTCGCCGTCCAGCGCCCCGACCAGGGCGGCAACCGTCGGCGACACTGTGACCGCCCGCTCGAACCCGGAGTTCTGCCGCAGCCGGACCACCATCGGCTCGGCCGCGCCCGGGGTGTGGTGCCGGTCCTCGACGACGTCGGGCGCCGGGACCAGGCGGGTCCCGGCGAGCTCGGCGTCGTCGGCCACCGCGAGCCAGTCGTGCGCCGCGAGCGCCGCCGCCAGGTGCGCGCCGAGCGGCTGGTGCATCGGCCCGGTCTGCTCCTCCAGCCGGCGCAGGGTCGGCACGCCGCGCGTCGGTCGGCGCAGCACGACCAGCCCGAAGCCGACCGCCTCGACGTCGCGCGTCGCGAAGTCGTCGAGCCACGCGTCGACGCCCGCGCGCCAGGCCGCCGGGTCGCGGTCGGGCGAGGTGCCGCCGTCGCGCAGCCAGGTCTCCGCGTACTCGGCGGGATCCTGCACCTCGCGCTGGACCACCCAGGCGTCCAGACCCGCGCGGTCCACCCACTCCCCCACGCGCTCGCGCCAGTCCTGCCCGCGCCGGTGCTCCCAGTTGCCGAGCAGCTGCGCCACCCCGCCCGGCGCGAGCACGTCGCCGGCCCCGAGCACCAGGTCGCGCACGACGTCGTCCCCGCTCGCCCCGCCGTCGCGGTACACGTAGCGCTGGTCGGGCCCGGCGGCGTCGGACGAGCGCGGCGTGATGACGAACGGCGGGTTGGACACGACGAGGTCGAAGACGCCCGACCCCCGCACCGGCTCGAGCATCGAGCCCTCGCGCAGGTCGAGCGTCACCCCGGCGAGCGCGGCGTTGAACGCGGCGTAGGCCAGGGCGCGCGGCGCGAGGTCGGTCGCCACCACGGTCTGCGCGTGCCGGGAGGCGAGGAGCGCCTGGATGCCGCACCCGGTGCCCAGGTCGAGCACCCGGCGGCGCGGGCTGCGCATCGTCACCCCGGCGAGCGTGAGGGACGCGCCCCCGACGCCGAGCACGTGGTCGGCCCGCAGGCGCCGCCCGGTCGCCAGCTCGCCGGGGTCGGAGGCCAGCCACCACTCGGCCCGGCCGAGCGCGTCCTCCACGACGACCGGCTGCAGGTCGGCCAGGGGCCGGACCTCGTCGTCGGGCCCGGTGCCGGCGGCCTCGACCAGACCCAGGGCGACGCACCCGCCGGTCCCCGCGCGCGGCAGCGCCCGGTCGAGGTCGGCCCGCCGCACGGGCACCCCGAGGACGAAGGCCCGCACCAGCACCGCCGCGGGCTCGGGGCGGCCGGCAGTGTCACGCAGCGCCGGCACCGCCTGCTCGCGCCCGAGCGCGGCGCGGGCCACCGGCCCGAGCACCGCCTCGACGTGCTCCGCCGTGAAGGCGTCCGCCAGGTCCGCCCGCAGGCCGTCGAGCGCCTCTGCCAGCGCCGGCCCGACGCGCGGCGTGCTCATGACCACCGCACGTCGACGACGACGGGCAGGTGGTCCGACGCCCGGGCCGTGTGCTCGTCGCTGACGACGCGCGCGCCGGATGCGACGACCCCGCGGCTGCCGAGCACCGCGTCGATCCGCTTGACGGGCGCGGTCGCCGAGTAGGTCGGGCCGGCGTGGGCCGCGAGGTCGCGCAGGTTCATGCCCAGGCGGCGCCAGCTCGGCCCGTCCGGGAGCTCGTTGAGGTCCCCGAGGACGAGGCAGTTCGGCGCGGCGGCGACCAGCGGCATGATCCGCACGACCTGCCGCGACCGCTCGTGCGCGGACAGGCCGAGGTGGACCGAGATGATCCGCAGGCCGGCGTGCTCCGCGATCGCCAGCCCGCGCAGGGTGCGGCCCGGCGCCGAGGGCAGCCGCATCCCGCGCGCGCCCGTGATCGCGAGCTCCGGGCGGGCGAGCAGCGCCGTCGTGCGCGCGCCCTCCCCGGCGACGACGACCTCCAGGCCGGCCTCCGCGGCGAGCCGCCGCAGCCGCCACCGGCCCACGACCCCGCCGCGCGGCGGCTCCTGGATCGCGACGACGTCCGGCGCGCACGCGCGCAGCACCGCCACGACCGCCGCCCGGTCGTCCTTGAGCATGCGGATGTTGTAGGTCATCACTCGCAGCGTCGTCACCCGGCCATTCTTGCCCGCCCTGGTCCGGTTCTCACCGGCCGTGCCACGATGGCCGCTCCGAGCGGCGCTGTCGCAGGGGCGGCGCCCGACGCGAGGAGACCCACGTGCGCGCCATCCGCCGCCAGACCCGTCCCGCGGTGCTCGTACCGCTCGCCGCCGCCGCGCTGCTGCTGGGCGCGTGCTCCGGCGGCGGGGGCGACGCCGAGGAGCCGACCGCCACGGCGTCGGCGGCCGAGGAGACCGACGAGCCGACCGCAGAGCCCACCGAGGACGACGGCGGCGACGCCGCGGCGTCGGGCGGTGCCGGCTGCGTCGAGGGCGTGTGGGTCTCCGACGCCGAGGAGCAGGCCGCCGCGACGACCTCCGCGCTGGGGATGTCCGACCTCGGGGCGCAGGCCACGGTGTCCGGGGACTCCCTGACCACCATCGCCGACGGCACCATGACCACGCAGTACCGGGACCAGGTGGTCGAGGTCAGCTGGGAGATGGAGGGCCAGGAGTTCCGGATGGTCAACAGCTGGTCCGGCACCCTGACGGCGGCCATCGAGGTCACCAACGAGCAGGTGGTGATCTCCGCCGTCGACTCGAGCGCGCTCGAGATGACCTACGAGACGTACGTCAACGGCGAGCAGCTCGACGTCCCGGGCCTGGAGGACATCCCGCTCAGCGGCATGGCCGCCGGCGGGACCAGCACCTACACGTGCTCCGGGGACGAGCTCCGGCTGACCCCGGTCGTCGAGGGCATGGACACCAGCGCGATGGTGACGGTGCTCCACCGCGAGGGCTGACGGGGCCGAGGCCCCGCCCGCCCCGGCGTGCCTACGCCGGCGTGACCTGCGCCGACGGACCCTCCCCGGCGTGACCTGCGCCGCCGTGCCTACGCCGCCTGCGCCTCGCGCTCGAGGCGCCCCTCGCGGTCCACGCGCGCGGCGCGCAGCCGCGACACGATCACGGCGCCGAACGCGACGAGGGCCGCGACCGTGGCGATGGTCAGGCGCAGCGGGTGGTTGGCGTCCACGCCCAGGCTCACGGTCACCACGGCGGGCGCGATGAGCAGCGCGACCAGGTTCATCACCTTGATGAGCGGGTTGATCGCCGGCCCAGCGGTGTCCTTGAACGGGTCACCGACGGTGTCGCCGATGACGACGGCCGCGTGCGCCTCGGAGTTCTTGCCGCCGTACCGGCCGTCCTCGACGATCTTCTTCGCGTTGTCCCAGGTGCCGCCCGAGTTCGCGAGGAACACGGCCATGAGCACGCCGGCGCCGATCGAGCCGGCCAGGAACCCGGCGAGCGGCCCGACGCCGAGGCCGAAGCCGACGGCGATCGGCGCGAACGCGGCGAGGAGTCCGGGCGTCGCGAGCTCGCGCAGCGAGTCCTTGGTGCAGATGTCGACGACGCGGCCGTAGTCGGGCCGGACCGTGCCCTCCATGATCCCGGGCATGGTGTGGAACTGGCGCCGCACCTCGAACACGATCGCGCCCGCGGCGCGGGTCACCGCGTCGATGGCCAGGCCGGAGAACAGGAAGACGGTCGCCGCACCGAGGATCACGCCGACGAGCGTGATCGGCGAGATCACCTCGTAGGAGATCATCGCGACGGCCAGACCGGAGTCGTCCATCGCCTGCCCCAGCGAGGCGACGGCCTGCCGGACGGCGTCGGTGTAGGAGCCGAAGAGCGCGGTCGCGGCCAGGACGGCCGTCGCGATCGCGATGCCCTTGGTGATCGCCTTGGTGGTGTTGCCGACGGCGTCGAGGTCGGTGAGCACCTGCGCACCCGCCGCGTCGACGTCGCCGGACATCTCCGCGATGCCCTGCGCGTTGTCGCTGACCGGCCCGAACGTGTCCATCGCGACGATGACGCCGACGGTGGTCAGCAGGCCGCAGCCCGCGAGCGCGATGAGGAACAGGCTCAGCACGATCGAGCCGCCCGAGATGAGGAACACGCCGCAGATCGCGGCGGCGATGATGCCGGCCGTGTAGACGGCGGACTCGAAGCCGACCCCGATGCCGGAGAGCACCACGGTCGCCGGGCCGGTGAGCGAGGTGCGCGCGACGTGGATCGTCGGCTTGCTCGTGGTGCCGGTGAAGTAGCCGGTCACCCACAGGATCACGCCCGCGAGCACGACGCCGATCGCGACGGCCAGCGTCGCCACGACGCGCGGGTCGGCCACGTGGTCCGCGAGCGCGTCGCCGACGCCGTTCAGCTCGGCGAACGTCGACGGCAGGTAGACGAACGCGGCGATCGCGGAGAGCACGACGCCGGCCAGCGCGGCCAGGTAGAAGCCGCGGTAGATCGCGCGCAGACCGCTCTCGGTGCCGCGGACCCGCGTGAGCAGGACGCCGAGCACCGCGGTCACGGCCCCGACCGCCGTCACGATGAGCGGGAACACGAGCCCCTGCTCGCCGAACGCGACCTTGCCGAGGATGAGCGCCGCGACCAGCGTGACCGCGTACGACTCGAACAGGTCGGCCGCCATGCCGGCGCAGTCGCCGACGTTGTCGCCCACGTTGTCGGCGATCGTCGCGGGGTTGCGCGGGTCGTCCTCGGGGATGCCCTTCTCGACCTTGCCCACGAGGTCCGCGCCGACGTCGGCCGCCTTGGTGAAGATGCCGCCGCCGACGCGCATGAACATCGCCAGCAGCGCCGCGCCGAAGCCGAAGCCCTCGAGCACCGCGGGCGCGTCGCCGCGGTAGATGAGCACGACGACGGCCGCGCCCAGCAGGCCCAGGCCCACCACGGACATGCCGACGACGCCGCCGGTCCGGAACGCGATCCGCGCGCCCTCGCTGCGCCCGTCCGGCGCCATCGCCGACGCCGCCACCCGCACGTTGGCGCGCACGGCGAGCCACATGCCGAGGTAGCCGATCGCCGCGGAGAACCCGGCGCCGACCAGGAAGAAGATCGAGCGACCGACCCGCACGCCCGCGTCGCCCGGCAGCAGGAAGAGCAGCCCGAAGACCACGGCGGCGAACAGCACGAGGGTGCGGAACATGCGGCTGAGGTACGCCGCGGCGCCCTCCTGGACCGCCTGCGCGATCGTCTGCATGCGGGTGGTCCCCTCGGCCGCCGCGAGCACCTGGCGACGCAGGTACACGGCGAAGCCGAGTGACGCCACGGCGATGAGGGCGATGACGGCGACGGTCACGAGGCTCGACGAGGCGAGCGAGGGCATACGTCCTCCATGGTCCGGTCGGGTCGCCGGCTCCGTTACCGACGGCGCGCGGCCCCCTAGCCGCAGGCGGGAAGTCTACGCGGGACCAAAGGCCCACAGAACCATGATCGTCTGCGGCCCGCCTTCGCCGGTACCCCCAACGTTCGAAGGGCCGCCGGCGTCATGCTGGGTGACGGGGGTCGAAGGGGCACGAGGGAGAACACATGGCCGCGGCGGCCAAGAGCTGGGAACGCGACCTGCACGAGCTGGTCGTGGCACGAGGTCCGGCGCTGGTCGGGTACGCGTTCCTGCTGTGCGGGGACCGGCGCGAGGCCGAGGACCTCGTCCAGGACGCGCTCGTCAAGACCTTCGCGCGCGCCCGCACGGGCACCCAGCTCGACAACCTCGAGGGCTACGTCCGGCGCGCCGTGCTCACCACGTTCCTCGACGGGTTCCGCCGGCGGAAGCGGTGGGCCGCCGTCCGGCACCTCGCCGGGGGCGAGGACGTGACGGCGGGCCCGGAGACCGACGTCGGGAACCGCGTGGCGGTGCGGCAGGCGCTGGGCGAGCTGGGCGCGCGCGAGCGGGCCTGCGTCGTCCTGCGCTTCTACGAGGACATGACCGTGGCACGGATCGCCGACGAGCTCTCCATCTCCGAGGGGGCGGTGAAGAGGTACCTGTCGGACGGCGTCCGGCGGCTCGAGGGGTTGCTGGGGCCGGTCCGGCCCCCCGCGGCCGAGGCGATCGACGCCGCACAGGCCTCCGTCCGGCTCGTCAACACCAGGAGGAACCGATGAGCATCGACCTGCAGCACTCGCTCGCCGACCTGGCCGGCTCGGTGCACGACGACGCGCTCACCGCGCGCCTGACCGCACAGGTCGGGCCGATGGTGGGCCGCATCCGCCGCCGCCGGGCGGCGCGGACGGCAGCCGTCGGCAGCCTGAGCATGGGGACCGTCGCGGCGATGGCCGTCGGCGCCGTCGCGCTCGCAAACCGCGGCGACGGCCCGACGCCGGGCCCGGCCACCCAGGCGCCCGAGCCGCCCGCACCCGTCGCGCACGACGGCGAGGCGCTCGAGTGCGGCGACGCCGTCCCGGACGCGCTCGTCAGCGACGACGCGCTGGCGCTGGCCGGCGAGACGCCGACCACCGTCCCGTACGGCGGCGACCTCATGACCACGCTGCGCTGGTGGGCCCCCGGGGCGGAGGAGGTCACGTACGCCGAGGCGCGCATCGACCTCGCGGTCGCGCAGGACGGCGTCGTCGTCGGGGTCGCGTCCGACGAGTGGCCGGTCGAACCGCCGGCCTCCGAGACGCCGCTGAGCAGCACCGAGACCGGCACGCTCGGTGCGTTCGCGTCGCGCCTGCCGGTAGCGGCCTGCGGCGGGGACACCCCGCTCGACCCCGGCGACTACCAGGTGGTCGCCACGGTGACGCTGACCTCGGGCGACGGGGAGACGTGGCGCGCGAGCACCGGGCCGCGGGGGCTGTCGATCGGCAGCGTCGAGGACGCGGTCGCCGCCGCCCCGGCCCAGGCCGAGGCCGAGGCGGCCGTGCAGGAGATCATCGACGCGTCGACGCAGGTCAGCGCCACCCAGCCCTTCGGGACGTGCGGCACGGTGGTGCCCGAGCGCGGCGCCGACGAGCCGCTGCCGGAGTCGAGCTCGACCTCGACTCCGGCAGCGGCATGCAGTACGCGCCGGGCGACCTGATCGACGCCGTGACGATCCTCCTGCCGACGGGTGGCCGGACGTCGGTCGTCGCCGCCATGCCCGAGACCGGCGCGACCGTCGTGCTCACCCGCGACGGCGTCGTCGTCGGCCGGGGCGCTCAGCTCGACGACACGTCCACGCCCGTCGAGACGACCCCCGACGCCCAGGTGTTCTACGGCACCGGGGAGGTGCTGCTGTGCAGCCTGCCGGGTGCCGACGCCCCCGAGCTCGACCTGCCCCCGGGCATCTACCAGGCCTACGCGGTGCTGCCGGTCACGCTCCAGCAGGTCACCGAGGCCGACGGCACCACCCGCGCGGTGAGCGACACGCTCGTCCTGCGCAGCCAGCCCGTGGACGTCATCGTCGAGGCGCCCCGGGACTGACCCCAGAGCCGCCGTCCGACTGCCGACGGACGGCGTAGGGTCGGCGCCCCGCTGACCGCCAACAGCGGGGCGCCGGCCGCCCCGTGCCCGTCGACCAACGATCCGACCACCCCACCCGTCATGGTTGTCGTCGGGAGTCGGTACGGGAGTGGGGACGGAGGACGCCGTGGGCGAGAGCGCGTGGGCGCCGGTGCTGGACCGGCTCGTCCGCGAGCGCCGCCCCGCCCTGGTCCGGTACGCGGCCCTGCTCACGGGCGGCGACCTGCGCGACGCCGACGACCTGGTCCAGGAGGCCCTCGTCCGCACGTTCAGCCGGGGCCGGCCCCTGCGCGAGGTCGCCGCGGCCGAGCAGTACGTGCGCCAGGCGATCCTGCGCGTCTTCCTCGACGGCTACCGCCGGCGTCAGCACTGGCACCGGCTGCAGCACCTCGTCGGGGCGCCCGACGCGGTGCCGTCCGCGACGGCGTCGGCGGACACGGGGATCGACGTGCGCGCCGCCCTGGCCACCCTGCGGCCGCAGCCGCGGGCGTGCGTCGTCCTGCGCTTCTACGACGACCTGACCGTCCCGGAGATCGCCGACCGGCTCGGCCTCGCGCAGGGGACCGTCAAGCGCTACCTGTCCGACGCGGCGAGCGCCCTCGAGGCGCTCCTGGGCCCGCTGCCCGACGCGCGGACCGAGATCGAGCTCGTGCACGAGGAGGAGCGATGACCGACCTGCGCAGCCGCCTGCACGACGTCGTCGACGGGCCGGGGGACCCCCCTGCGGTGCTCGCCGACCGGGGCGCGACCGCGCTCGACGACGTGCTCGTCGGCGCCCTGACCGCCCGGGTGCGCCGCCGTCGGGCCGTGCGGACCGGGGCCACGGGCGCCCTCGGCGCACTGACCGTGGTGGCGGTCGCCGTCGGCGCGACGGCCCTGACCAACGGGCGCGGGGCCGCTCGCCACCCCGCGGCCGACGCCGACGACGCCGCGCTGCACTGCGGCGACGTGGTCCTCACCGACACGATCCGGCCCCGGGGCGAGGGCCTGACGCTGGCCGCCCCCGCGCTCGCCAACTCGACGGTCGTGGCGGGCGAGCCCGTCGACGTGACGGCCGCGCTCACCTACGAGGGCACCGTCCGCCTCGAGTGGGACGTCGAGCAGTACCTCCAGCTCGCCGTGCTGCAGGACGGCACCGTGGTCGCCACGGGCATGCTGCCCTTCATCGAGGCCATGTCGCCGGGCAGGTACACGACCGAGGACACGGTCCCCCTGTGGCCCTGCGCGGCCGTCGGTGAGCTCGCCCCGGGCGCGTACGACCTCGTCGCCACGGTCGCCCTGGCGAAGCCCGACGACGCGAACCCCGGCGCCGATGCGCTCGAGCTCTCCGCAGGACCGGCGCCCTTCCGGATCGTCGCCGCCCCGGCGAGCGCCGAGGAGGCGGTCCGGCAGGCCGAGGTCGCCCTGGCCGAGGTCGTCGCCGCCGCCGACGCGGCGCGGGCGGACGCGGCCATCGGCACCTGCGGGACGCGGATGCCGGAGGTGACGGACCCGTACCTCGGGCTCGACGTCGAGCTGGGCGCGTCCGCGCAGGCCGGCGAGCCGGTCTACGGCACCGGCTCGCTCACGTCCCGCGACGGGCTGACGGTCGTCGGCGACGCCCCCATGAGCGCGGTGCGGCTCGTGCTGACGCGCGACGGCGTCGTCGTCGGGCGCGGGCAGTACGACGCGGACTACGCGAGTCGGCTCGTCGTCGACGGTCACGAGCCGCTCGAGCTGCCGGCCGTCGGCGACGCGGTCATCTGCCGGCTGCCGGGCGCCGAGGGCCCCACGCTGCCGCTGCCGCCCGGCACCTACCAGGCGTACGGGCTCCTCGAGGTCACCGTGAGCGAGGTCCAGGCCCCGGGCGACGTCTTCCCCACCCCGGTCACCGGGACCCGCACGGTCGTGACCGAGCCGGTCGACGTCGTCGTCGGTGACGGGTGAGGGCCTGCCGGCGAGGGCGCGCGAGGCTGCACGGCGCGGGACGCGCGGCGCTGGGCGCCCTCCTGCTCGTGGGGTTCGCCGGGTGCGGCACGGACACGTCCACGGAGCCCGTCCCGTCGCCCGGCGAGGCAGGCGAGGCAGGCGACGTGCCGACGCCCGGGCCGCTCGAGGTCTACCTCGGCGACGCCGTCGGGGCCCGGACGCAGCGGGAGGTCGCCGCCGAGCTCGCCCAGACCGAGGAGGCGATCGCCGCCTGCATGGCGACCGAGGGCTTCGAGTACACCCCGGTCGTCATGGTCCCGGGCTCGTTCGAGGCGTCCGACGACCCGCTGCGCGGGACCCGCGCGTTCGCCGAGGCCTACGGCTACGGCCTGTGGCGCCAGCCGGAGATCGAGCCGGGGCAGTACACGTACATGCTCGACACGAGCGCGAACACCGCGTACCGCGAGTCGCTGAGCCCCGAGGCGCAGCAGGCGTACGACGTCGCGCTCCTGGGTCAGCCGACCGACCTGGGCGACGGCCAGGTCAGCTACGACGGCACCGGATGCACGGCGAGGGCGGAGCTGCGGGACGGCGCCGAGGCCGAGTACCTGCGCGGCGTGCAGGAGGAGGTCGCGGACTACCTGCAGTCGCTGTGGGAGGGGGACGACCCGCGGCTGGCGGAGGTCGACGCGGCCTGGGCGTCCTGCATGCGCGACGCCGGCTACGACGACGACTCCCCCCAGGCCGCCGAGAGCCGCCTGCTCGACGAGATGCTGGCGGTGTTCGAGGCCGCACCCGATGCGCCCGTGGCGGCAGGCAGGGTCGACGCGGGGGCCGAGGCCGAGCGCCGCGTGGCGCTGGCCGACCAGGACTGCCGCGACGCGACCGACTGGTCCGCCCGGCGCCGGGCGGTCGAGCACGAGCTCCAGCGGGAGTACCTCGACGCACACCGCGCCGACCTGGACGCCCTGGTCGCGGCGCTCGGTGGCACCGGCGTGCTTGACTGACGCCCGTCCGACGGGAGGGGTGCCGGGTGACCTGGTTCGACGACGCATCGGCCGACGGCGAGCGCAGCGCCGAGGCCCCGATGCCCGAGCGGCGGCGCAGCCGTGGGGTGCTAGTGGCCTGGCTGCTCGTGGGCGGGCTCGCCGTCGGGCTGCTGGTCGCGGGCGCGGTGTCCGCGGTCGCGCACTTCGTCGGCAACCAGAGCGGCGACCCGGACGCGACCGAGGGGCCGCGGGCCGAGGCGGCCCTCGCCGCGCTCGCGTGCGGCGACCCCGCTCCCCCGGCCGACACCGACGGCACCGGCCGGCGCACCCTCACCGCCCAGGTGGACGTCAACGACCCCGACCTCGCGGGGACGTACGCCGCCGGCGCGGACCTGCCCGTCATCGCCGGGCTGGTCAACGTCGGCGACGAGGTCGAGGTCCGCATCGAGTCCGACCTCGCGGTGGTGGTGGCCCGCGACGGCGTCGTCACCGGGGAGCCGGCCGTCGTCGACGTGCGCGACCCCGACCGCGCCGACCCGTACCGGATGACCGTGCCCTCGGGCATCGGCGTGACCGTCGAGACGTCCGTCCCGCTGGTCGGGTGCGACGGCGAGCCGCTGCCCGCCGGCGAGTACACGCTCGTCGTGGGCGTACGGGTGGCGACGCTCGAGGGGGACACGACGCTCGAGGGGGACACCGAGGACGCCGGGGCCGACGCGGGCGCGACCGAGCTCGTCGGCGAGTCGCTCCCGTTCCGCGTGGAGTGACGCGCCGCTGACCGCCCGACGCCCCAGGACAACCCCCGCGGCCGGCCGTTCGTCCTTGGGCTGACGGCACACGATCGACGGAGGGGGTGGCCCGTGGCGCTGGGCGACGGCTCGCGGCGCGACGACGCGCTGGTCGCGCTCGTCGCCGACCGCTGGCAGTCGCTCGTCGGGTACGCCTACCTCCTGGCCGGGGACCGCGCGTCGGCGGAGGACCTCGTCGCCGAGGCCGTCGTGCGCACGTTCACCGCCCGCCGCCGCGTGGACCCGGGCGCGGTCGAGGGCTACGTGCGTCGCGCGATCCTCACCATCTACATCGACGGTCACCGCCGCCGCGGACGCTGGCGCGAACGCCTGCCGTTCATCGCGACGCCCGACCACCGCGACGGCCCCGAGGCCGCCGTGGGCGAGGCCGACGAGGTGCGCGCCGCGCTCGCCCACCTGCCGCGGCGCCAACGCGCGTGCGTCGTCCTGCGCTTCTACGACGAGCTGTCGATCGCCGAGGTGGCGGCCGCGCTCGGGCTCGCCGAGGGCACCGTCAAGCGCTACCTGAGCATGGCCATGCACGACCTGCAGCAGCGGCTCGGCGCCCTGGCGCCGGGCGCGACCGCCGAGCCGGTCCTCGTCCGCGCCGAGCCGGTGGCGACCCCCATCCCCACAGGAGACCTGCCATGAGCCTCGACCTGCACGACGCCCTCACCACGCTGGCCGCGACCGCCCCGCGCTCCGAGCCGCCGACGACGGCGCTGCTCCGGCGCGTGCACCAGCGCCGCGCGTCGCGCACGATGGCGACCTCCGCCGTCGGCGTGGTGGCCGCCGGGGCGGCCGCGACCAGCAGCCTCGGCTGGTGGCCGGACCTGTCCCGCGGCCCGGCGGCCGTGAACGACTACCACGCGACACCCGCGACCGACGCGCCCGTGCCCGTCGGCAGCACCGCCCCGTGGGACCTGTACCCGGGGGCGTCCATCGACGTCGCCACGGTGCCGACCCGCACAGTGACCGAGGCGCTCGCCGCCCTGACGGTCACGGTGCCGATGGCGGGCGCGGACGACGACGAGGAGCAGATCCTCCTCATGGATGCGGCCGACGGCGCCTGGGTCCGCCCGGAGTGGCCGGCCGACGGCCGGCCCCTGCAGGTCTTCGCCCTGTCGCCCGACGGGCGCACGGTCGTGGCCTGGGTCTTCCGGGCCGACCGCACCCCGGGCGTCGACCTGGTCGACGTCGCGAGCGGCACCCGCACCCCCGTCACGGGCCTCGCGGTCGACGGACGGCTCTGCTACCCCGGCGCGGCGGACGTCGAGCCCGGCGGCGCGACGATCGCCGTGCTCGCCAACTGCGGCCTCGACGAGGAGACGCCGGGCGAGACAACGCTCTTCCGCGTCGACCCGGACACGGCCGAGGCCACGACCGTCCTCACGGTCGAGGGCACCGACCTCGCCTCCGGCGGGAGCGTCGAGTACTCCCCCGACGGCTCGCTGCTCGCCCTCAGCGCGGTCGACGTCGCCGAGCCCTACACGTCTCGCGCGGTCGTGGTGGACGCGAGCGGCGCCGTCGTGCGCACCTGGCCGGCCGCGCTCCGATCGGAGACGGCCTGGTACGGCAACGACGCCCTGCGCGCCAGCGAGCTGGAGCAGACCGCGGACGGCGAGTGGAAGGGCTGGCTGATCCCGAGCACGGGCGCGACCGTCGGCGAGGTCCGCTCCTACGACGAGCAGCCGTGGGAGTACGGTCCCGCCCCTGCGCTCGTGGGCGCCACGCACGGCCAGGAGATCCGCTCCCACACGGCGACGGTCGAGGAGGCGGCGAACCCGGGCGACGCCCAGCCGTGGGCGTTCGACATCGAGGACACCGCCACGGGCACGGTGCGGTCGTGGCTGCCCGTGCTGGACTCCACGGCGCCGGCCGACCGCCAGCCGATCGTCGTCTTCGGTTCGACCGCGCTCGCGATCCGCACGCGCTGACGGCACCACCCGGCGCGGAGGCCGGTCACGCCTCGCCGCGCGCTCCCCGCCCCGCCGGGTGAGGGTGGGAACCATGACGCCCACCTCCTCCGACGCGCGCGACGCCGCCGGCGCGGTCCTGTTCGACATCGACGGCACCCTCGTCGACTCGACCTACCTGCACGTGCACGCCTGGATGCGGGCCTTCGCGGACCTCGGCGAGGAGCTCACCCGGCCCGTCGACGCGTGGCGCGTCCACCGCGGTATCGGCATGGGGTCCGCGCTGCTCCTCGCGGACCTGCTGGGCGACGACGCCGACCGCCTCGCCGACCGTGCCAAGGACGCCCACGCGGCCCACTACCGCGAGCTCGCGGACCTGCAGCGCCCCTTCGACGGCGCCCGTGACCTGGTCCGGGCCGTGGCCGAGCGCGGGGCCCGGGCGGTCCTGGCGACGTCGGCGGCCCCGGCCGAGCTCGAGGAGCTGCTCACGGTGCTCGACCTCGACGACGTCCTGACCGGGGTCACGTCGGCCAAGGACGTGGACAACGCCAAGCCCGAGCCGGACCTCGTGCAGGCCGCCCTCGACATCGCGGGCGTGCCGCCCGAGCGGGCCGTGCTCGTCGGCGACACCGGCTGGGACGTCGAGGCGGCCGCCCGGGCGGGCGTGCCGTGCGTCGCCGTCCTGACCGGCGGCGTCAGCGAGGCCGAGCTGCGGGAGGCGGGCGCGGCCGCGGTCTACCGCGACGTCGCCGCGCTGCTCGCCGACCTCGACCAGAGCCCGCTCGCGCTCGCCTGGCACGTGGAGGACTGAGCACGCAGAGGACTGAGCGACCGCCGCCTGAGGCCGCAGGCACCACTGACGAAGGGGGCACCACATGACCGACCAGACCACCCCGACCGACCCGACCCGCGAGTACGGCCAGCCCGGCCCCGAGCCGCGCGTCGAGCACCCGGGGCACACGCAGGACATGCGCACCGAGCCGGACCACGGCGAGGAGTCGTACGTGGGCTCGGGCCGGCTCGAGGGCCGCCGCGCGGTGATCACGGGCGGGGACTCCGGCATCGGGCGCGCGGTGGCGATCGCCTTCGCGCGCGAGGGCGCCGACGTCGCCCTCTCCTACCTGCCCGAGGAGGCCGACGACGCCGAGGTCACCGCGGGCCACGTGCGCGACGCCGGACGCCGCGTCGTCCTGGTCCCGGGCGACCTCCGCGAGGAGGCCGCCTGCACCGCCCTGATCGAGCGCGCCGTCGCGGAGCTGGGCGGGATCGACGTGCTGGTCAGCAACGCGGCGTACCAGATGGCGCAGGAGGGCGGCCTGCTCGACATCACCACCGAGCAGCTCGACCGCGTGCTGAAGACGAACCTCTACGCGATGTTCTGGCTGTGCAAGGCGGCCGTGCCGCACCTGGCGCCGGGGTCCTCGATCATCACCACCTCGTCGATCCAGGCCTACCAGCCCAGCCCCCAGCTGCTCGACTACGCGACCAGCAAGGCCGGCATCGTGAACTTCACCAAGGGCCTGGCGCAGCAGCTCGCCGAGCAGGGCATCCGCGTCAACACGGTCGCGCCCGGGCCGGTCTGGACGCCGCTCATCCCGGCCACGATGACCGGCGACGCCGTCGAGGGCTTCGGGGCGGACACCCCGCTCGGCCGCCCCGCCCAGCCCGCCGAGCTCGCGCCCGCGTACGTCTTCTTCGCGTCGGCCGAGTCGAGCTACGTCACCGGCGAGCGCCTCGGCGTCGCCGGCGGCAAGCCCATGCCGTAGCGGGTCGGCCGGCCCCCAGGGCGCCCGGCCCACGGGGGGCAACGGTCCCGGGCCGTCGCCCGTCCTTGTCTGCGAAGGTGGACTTCCCACCGGGCAGGCGGGCACGGGTCACGGGAGACGGCATGGCGGAGGCATGGCGCCGACGCGCGGACGAGGCGATGACGACCCTCGCCCGCGAGCGCGGCAAGGCCCTGACCGGCTACGCCTACCTGCTCACCGGCAACCTGCGCGACGCCGAGGACCTGGTCCAGGACGCGCTGATCAAGACGTTCGTCCGGCGCCGGTCGGGCCTGGTGCTCGACAACGCCGAGGCGTACGTCCGACGGGCCATGCTCACCACCTACATCGACGGCGTGCGCCGGGCCCGCCTGTGGGTCGACGCGCGGCACCTGCTCGCCCGCTCCGAGCGCGCCGAGAGCCACGAGGCGCACGTGAGCGACCGGACCGACGTCGAGGCCGCGCTGCGGGTCCTGTCCCCGCAGCAGCGGACCTGCGTGGTGCTGCGCTACTACGACGACCTGACCGTCCCGGAGATCGCGGACCGGCTCGGGCTGTCGGACGGCACGGTCAAGCGCTACCTCAGCGTGGCCGTGCACCGCCTGGAAGGCCTGCTAGCCGCCGTCGAGGCCCCCACCGTCGACGTCGACATCCTGGAAGGAGGACGGCCGTGAGCGACCTGCACGCCGCCCTGGGCCACATCGCGACGCACGCGTGCGCCGCGGCCGCGCCCGTCGCCGTCGACCGCCTCCTGCGTCGCACCCACCGCCGGCGCGCCGCCCGGGCGGTCGCGGCCTCCGGCCTGGCCGCCGTGGCCGTCCTCGGCGTCGCCCTGACCGCGACCGCGTTCGGCGACGGGCGGACCGTCCCGCCGGCGCAGACCACGACGCCGGCCCCCGACGACACGGCCCAGCCGAGCCCGACCCAGGCGCCGACCCCGGCGGAGGACGAGCCGTGGCCGCCCGCCGCGCGCCTCACGGCCGAGCCCACGTGCGGGGCGCCCCTGCCCGCCGTCGAGGACCCGGACCCGGAGGGATCCCGGGACGTCAACCTCTTCACCTACGTCACGGCCTGGCCCGCCGTCGCGGGGGAGCCGGTCGAGCTCACGACGTCGGTCGCCATCGGGCTCGACGGCGTCGAGCTCCACGGCCGGCCGCTCGCCGTGCCGCAGCTGCTCGTGCTGCGCGACGGCGCCGTCGTCGCGCAGGTCGACCTCGGTACGCAGGTGCCGCCGACGCTCAGCGCCCGGGTGCCCGACGGCGGCGGGCCGGCCACCGAGACGGCTGTCGTCCTCGAGGCGTGCGACGGCAGCGGGCCACTGCCCGCAGGCGACTACGCGATGCTCGCGTGGCAGCCGTTCGCCCCCGTCCCGGGGGCCGAGGTGGGCCGCGACGACGTCGGGACGTTCGGCGGGCCCGGGGACCTGTTCCTGGTCGGCGAGCAGCAGGGCCTGCGCATCGAGCCCGCGGGGACGCGCCCCATGCCGGGCTGCGGCCACCTGTTCACACTCGACCCGGTGGACGACCCTGGGACGCAGATCACCGCCGAGGTCCTCCTCGGCCGCACCGACGGTGGCGGCTTCGTGGCCGACCCTGCGGGCGACGCGCTGTGGACGACCACCACCGTCAGCCCGGAGGGCGAGCTCCGTCCCGTGAACGGCAACCTCGTCACGCGGACCTACCTCGTGGACGCCGACGGCGCGGTCGCGTTCTGGGACGACCCCGACACCATGGTGGGCGACGGGTGGACCTGGACCTGGCAGCCGCTGGACTGCCGCACGGGCGAGCGGCTCGTCGGCACCTACCGGGCGTTCACGCAGGCGATCCTGTGGCCCTGGCCGGGCATGCCCGCGACGCCGGTCACGGAGGTCGTCGAGCTGCCGTCGGTCACCGTGGCGCCGGAGTCGTAGGGCGTCAGCGCCAGTTGAGTCGGCCCCTCATCCCGAGGCGTCGTCCGGCCGATGAGGACAAGGCTTGACGACTACAACGTTCCGCGCGGCTCGCCCGTCAGTGGGGCAGGTCGGCGCACCGGGCGCCGGGCGCGGTGGGACGGGGACGTGATGGCGGAGCGCCAGGGGGACCGCACGCTGGAGGTGCTGGCCCGCGACCGCGGTGCGGACCTGCTCGCGTACGCGACGCTCATCACCGGCGGCGACCGCGCCGCCGCGCAGGACCTGGTCCAGGACGCGATCGTGGCGGTCTTCGGGCGGATGCGCACCGGGTTCACCCCGGACGTCGCCGAGGCCTACGTGCGCCGCGCCATCGTCAACGGCTACGTGGACTCCTTCCGCAAGCGGCGCGGGTTCACGCAGCGGCGGCACCTCGTCGCCGTGCGCGACGACGCCCCCGCGTCGCCCGACGCCGCGGCGGCCCTCGACCTGCGGGCCGCCCTGCGCACCCTCGCGCCGCAGGAGCGGGCCGCCGTCGTGCTCCGCTTCTACGAGGACCTGACGGTTCCCGAGATCGCCGAGCGCATGACGCTCGCCGAGGGCACGGTCAAGCGCTACCTGTCGAACGCGCTCGGGAAGCTGCAGGACCGCCTCGGCCCGCTCACCCTCGACCACGACGCCGTCCCGGTCACCCGGACCGCCACGACCACCGGGAGCATCCGATGAGCCCCGACCAGCAGAGCTCGCGCGACCTGCACGCTCCCCGCGACCTGCACGACCTGTTCGCCGCCGCCGGCGCCGCCGAGCGCGCGGCCGCCGACGCGCTCGACGTCGCAGCCCTGCGGCGCCTCGCGCACCGCCGCCGCGCGGTCCGCGGCACCACCTACTCCGCCGTGGGCGTGGCCGCCGCCGCCGCCATCGCGATGGGCGTGCTCGGCCCCGGCGGCCTCGGGGACGACCGGCCGTTGCCGCCGGCGGACTCCCCCACGGCGACGCCGACCCCGGGCACCTGGCCCGCCGCGGTCACGCTCGACGGCCCGGTGCCGGCGTGCGGCGACCCGATGCCCGCGCTCGTGACGCCGGACGGCGAGCCCGAGCTCACCATCGAGCAGATCACGCAGGGCGCCCCGCTCGTGGCCGGCGGCGTCGCCCAGCTCGACGTGACGATCCACGCGCCGGAGGGTGTCGCACTGCAGAGCTCGCTGCCCCGCCCCCTTCTCGTCCGCGACGGCGTGGTGGTCGCCACGCTCGACAGGGATGTCGACCTGAGCTCGACCTACGGTGGTTCGGGCGACCTCGGCTTCCCGCCCGTGCTGCTCGAGCTGGTGCGCTGCGAGACGCAGGGCCACGGCGCCGTGCCCCTCGACGGCGGCGACTACGACCTGGTCGTCCTCCAGGTCCTCACACGCGCCGACGCCACAGGTGCGATCGAGCAGCTCACGCTCGCCGGCGGGCCGTACCCGATCACCCTCGAGTCGGCCGCGACCGACGAGTCGCCCGGTTCGTGACCGTCGGGGTGCAACCGGGGACGCCCCTGGCGCGTCACACTCCTTGACAGCGGCCACCGGCCGCCCCGGCGCAGGAGGCACGCATGGCGCGCACGCAGGACGACGAGGTGGTCACCCGCCTCCTCGCCGAGCGCAGCCGGGCCCTGACCGGGTACGCGTACCTGCTGTGCGGCGACGTGCACGACGCCGAGGACCTCGTCCAGGACGCCCTGGTCAAGACGTTCGCGCGGCGCCGGGCCGGGCTCGCGCTCGACTCCGCCGAGGCGTACGTCCGACGCGCGATCCTCACGCTCTACCTCGACGGCTGGCGCAAGCGGAAGCGCTGGTCGGGCCGGCTGCCCGCCGCCGCGGACCCGGCCGAGCGCGCCGGCCACGCGGACGCCGTCGGCGACCGGGTCGACGTCGTCGCCGCGCTCGCGGCGCTGCCCCGCCAGCAGCGGGCGTGCGTCGTCCTGCGGTTCTACGAGGACCGGACCGTCGCGGAGATCGCCGACGCCCTCGGGGTCGGCGACGGCACCGTCAAGCGCTACCTCTCCCTGGCCACGCACCGCCTCGAGGCGCTGCTCGGCCCCATCCCCCCGCACGACGTCGAGCTCGTGCAGACCACCTCCGATGTCCGAGCGATGGCGAAGGACCGACGATGAACGACCTGACGCTCGCCCTCTGGAAGGCCGCCGACCACGCCACGGCCGGTCGCGAGCCGCTGCCCGCGTCCCCCGTCCTCACCCGCATCCGACGACGCCGGACCGTCCGCTACGCCTCCCAGGGCGCGGTCGGGGTGGCGGCAGCCGGGGCGGCCGTCGTCGGCGGGGTGCAGGTCGCGAGCCGCGCGCCCGAGCCCACCCCCGCAGCGACGGACCTGGCGGACGCCATGACCATCCGGTGCGGCGCATCGATCGACGAGTTCGCGCAGCCGGACGGCGCGCCCGACGTGACCTTCAACCTCGACGCCTCGATCGCGATGGTCGAGCCCGCGGATGCCGAGATCCCCTTCTTCGCCTTCGCGGAGGCGACGCCGGAGGTGGCCGAGCAGACGGGCTCGACGCTCACGTTCGCCCTCGTCGACGACGGCGTCGTCGTGGGCCTGCCCGCAGACCGCTGGACCGGTGGGGAGACGCCGGGGTTCGACGAGCAGACGGACCCCCGTCAGCTGACCGCCTGGACGGACGTCCCGTTCGCGGCCTGCCAGGCCGACGGCTCCCTCGCCGGCTCGCCCGCGCCGGGCACGTACGCGGTGGTGGCCTACCTGCTCCCGGACGGCCCGACGGACTGGCCGATCCCCTTCCGCTCGACGACGGTGGTCCTGCACCTGGGCGACACCGTGGACGAGGCGGGTCGCCGTCCGGAGCTCGACTCGCTCGTCGTCTCCAGCGAGGGACTGGGTCCGATCCAGCTGGGCGGGGCGCCGCCTGCGCAGGCACCCGGAGCGATGTTCGAGGTCTGCGTGAACCCGAGCGACACGTCGACGACGACGTCCGCCTGGGTGTCGACCTACCCGTTCACGCCCGGCATCTACGGGACGTACACCAAGTCGATCGCGGTCCGCACCGACGGCGGCGTCGTCACCCGGCTCGAGGTCGTCGCGCCGGGGCCACGCACCACCGCCGGCATCCAGGTGGGCGACACGCTGGCCGACCTCCAGGCCGCGCACCCGGACGTGCAGCTCATCGGGCACGTCGAGCACTCCGGCTCGATCCCTGGGCGGGACGTGTGGGCGCTCGTCGGGAACGACCGGCTCCTGGCGTTCGAGGTGACCACCGACGAGCCGGCCGGCGCGCCGCAGTTCGACATCGGGCCGGGCACCGTCGCGGCCATCGTGGCCGAGCTCGGCACGACGTACCAGGGCGAGGAAGCGGCCATCGGGATGGGCTGCGACTCGTGAGTCAGTGCCGCGCACCGCACGCGCGGCACTGACAGCTCACCCGCGCCCAACGGTTCGGCGCCCCACCTCGTCTGGGAGGGTGACACCGGGCCGACAGGGAGGCGCGCGATGGCGTGGGGGGACGACCTCGCCGAGCCCGCGAGGACGCGAGGCTCCGCGCTGGTGGGCTACGCCCACCTGCTGACGGGCGACCTCGACGCCGCGCAGGACCTGGTCCAGGAGGCCCTGGCCCGCGCGTACGGCCGGCCGCGCGCGGGCGGCGACCTCACCTGGGCCGAGGCGTACGTGCGCCGGGCGGTGCTCAACGCGTTCCTCGACGGCTACCGCCGCGACCGGCTGTGGGGCCGGCGGCGCCACCTGTTCGCGGTGACCGACGACGCCGGCCCGGCCCCGGCCGACGCGCTCGCCGCCCGCACCGCCGACCACGTGGACGTGCAGGCGGCCCTCGCCACGCTCCCGCCGCGCGAGCGGGCCTGCGTCGTCCTGCGCTTCTACGACGACCTGACCGTGCCGGCGGTCGCCGAGCGCCTCGGCATCAGCGAGGGCGCAGCCAAGCGCTACCTGTCCGACGGCGTCCGGCGGCTCGAGACGCTGCTCGGCGAGGTCGAGCCGATCGAGCCGCCGCACGCGCCGGAGACGGCGGACGCCATCGGGAGCGTCGAGACCGTCGAGACCGTCGAGGTCCAGACCGTGAGGAGCCGGCGATGACGACACACGACCACCGTCCGCTCGGCCGGGCGCTCGAGCAGGCCGTCGAGGACGCCGCCCGCGCGCACGACGCGCGCACCGCCGCGGGCGCGGGCCTCGACCTGGGCGCGGCCCGCGCGTCGGCCCGGCGCCGCCGGACGCGGTTCGACGCGGGCCTCGGCGCGGCGGCGGCGGCCGTCGTCGCCGTGACCTTCCTGGCGGCGGGCGCCCTGCAGCGCGACGACGCCGTCGCGCCGCCCGCCGAGACCGCCACCCCCACGCCGACCTCGGTCACGCCCGAGCCCCGCGCGGGCGTCGGGTGCGGCACCCGGCTCGACGCCTTGCCCGAGCAGCCCGACGGCGCGCCCGACGTGTCCGTGCAGGTCGAGGTCGCGCAGCCGACGGTGCGCGTCGGCGACCCGATCGAGGCCACCGTCACCACCACCGTGGTGATGGACCCCTCGCTCCCGCACAGCTACACGTTCGGCGTGTGGCTGGTGCGCGACGGCGTCGTCGTCGGCTGGCCGAAGCCCGGCTGGACGGACGAGGGGCGCCCGACCGGGTCGCGGGAGGACGCGAGCGTCGAGACGCGGGAGGTCCGCGCCCAGTTCTTCGAGTGCGTCGCCGAGGCACGGACGCCGATGGGCCCGGCGGACTTCGACCTGGTCGCGGTCATGGAGGACGTGCAGGTCGACGGGGGTCCGGCGTCCGCGCCCGCCGTGAGCAACCTCGTCGTCGTGCACGTCGGCGAGGGGACGACCGACCAGGGCGACCAGGGCGACACGGCGAACCAGGAGTGGTTCGCCCGGTTCGTCGGCGACGAGGGCTGGGCGGACGTCGATCCGGCCTCGGTCCCGGGCGACCTGCCCCTGTCCCTCGACGACGGCGACAGGGTGATCCGGAGCCAGGCGTACGAGGACGGCTTGCACTGGCGCGTCACGCTGTCCTACGCGCACGGCCTGGACGCGTACGAGCGGGCCCGGGGCGCGCTGGCCGCCGCGGGGTACGTCCTCGAGGAGGAGCGCACCGACCCCGACCGGCCCTTCTGGACCGCGGGCACGTTCACGCGCGGCGCCGTCACCGTGCACGTCGACACCTCCAACGAGACCGGTGAGGGCTTCTACACCGACTTCTTCGTCGAGGCCTCCTGGTAGTCCCGCCCCAACCGATCCGAGGTCCCCGGTGTCCTAGCTGGTGAAGGATGGCACCGGCGATCGCGGAGGACCCATGAGCTGGGAACACGAGCTGACGGCGCTGGCCCGCGACCGCGGGTCGGCGCTCGTCGCGTACGCCTACCTGCTCACGGGCGAGCAGGCCTCGGCGCAGGACCTCGTGCAGGACGCGATGGTCGCCACGTTCTCCCGCAGGCACCCGTCCCAGGTCGAGCACCTCGAGGCGTACGTGCGGCGGGCGATCCTCAACGCCTTCCTCAACACGCGGCGGCGGCGCGACCGGTGGGACGGCATCGCCTGGCTCGTCGCCGACGACGAGCGGGTGGCCGGCGCGGGGCACGCGGCGCCCGACGCCGTCGCGACCGCCCGCGCCGACGTGCACGCCGCCCTCGCCCGGCTCACGCCCCGCGAGCGCGCGTGCGTCGTCCTGCGCCACTTCGAGGACCTGCCCGTGCGCGACATCGCGGACCGGCTGAACGTCTCGGAGGGCGCCGTCAAGCGATACCTGTCCGACGCGCGTCGTCGTCTCGCACCGATGCTCGGGGCCTGGGACGACGCCGATATCCACCTCGTGGGAGGGGGGAACCGATGAGCGAGCAGTTCGACGCGGGCCTGCGGGACCTGTACGCGGCGGCGGAGATGGCGCACGACGCGCGGCCCGGGCTGGCGGTGGGCGCCATGATCGCCCGCACAAGGCGCACGAGGCGCACGCGGGTAGCGGCGGTCACCCTGGCGACCGCGGCCGCCGTCGTCGGCGTGGCCGTCGCGGGGACGGCCGTCGTGAGCAACCTCGACGCGACGCCCGCGCCGCCCGCGGACGGGCCGACGGCCACCGACGCCCCGGACGACGCGGTCACCGACCCCGCGGCCGCGCTCGCGTGCGGCTCCCTGCTCGGCGACGTGGCGACCGTCCCACCGGACGCCGGCCTGACCCTGAGCATGGGCCTGGAGACCCCTGAGCTCTCGGCCGGCGACCTGCTCGCGTGGCTCGGCACGAGCACCGGCGACGGCGCGGCCGCCGATCAGGCGACGCAGAACTGGCTCCCGGCCGAGGGCGGGGGCATCCCGGCGGGCTACGGCTTCGTCGTCACGCAGGACGGCGTCGTGGTCGGCACCACGCTCGCGTCCCTGAGCGAGGTGGACGCGCCCGACGGCGACCCCCGCACGCACGAGGCGCGGCTCGCCGCCGTCGGGTGCGACGGCCGGGCGCTCGCCCCGGGCGCCTACGAGCTCGTCGCCTACCTGCCCCTGCAGCTCGAGACGGGCCCCGACGCGTGGACGCCCGCGACGCTGCTCAGCGGGCCGGTCGCCTTCACCGTGCCCGACGCCGGCCCCTTGCCCCCTGCGGACGCGCACTACCTGCCGGACGGTGCCTCCGCCGTCCCGCCCTCCGACCCGGCCGCACCGCTGCCCGACGGCAGCTACCTCGCCCACGTCAGCGACATCGACGCCGCCGCCGGGACGGTCTCGGCCGACGTGGTCGTGCTCTACTTCGGCTCCGCGGCCGAGGAGTGGGTGGCGGCGAACGCGCCGGGCACCGAGATCCTCGACGACTACGTCAGCGACGACCCCGACGGGCAGACGGACCGGGTCATCCCCCTCGCGACCGACACCCCGGTGTGGGAGGTGTGCTGGGGGCCGAACGAGCAGAAGGTCCGGCGCACCGGCGGCGTCGCCGAGTGGGCCACCGCACCGATCGAGGACGGGGAGAGCCTGTGCTCCGACACCTCGACCATCCCCGTGGGCGGCCTGTACTGGCTCGACGTCCGCGGCGGCGTGATCGCGCAGGTGGTCGGCCAGTTCGTGCCCTGAGCCCGATGCCCTGAGCGCGTGACGCGCCCGGCCCCGCGGGAGGATGATCATCGTGGGGCCGGGCGCGAAGGAGCGTGCGTCATGGGCGGGTCACGTCGACTGCCGTGGGTGCTGGTGGCGCTGCTGCTCATGGTCGTCACCGCGCTGGTCGTCGTCCTGGTCATGCGCGACGACGACGCGGCCGACGACGCCCCAGCCACCTCCCCGCCGGCCGAGACCCCCAGCGCGACGGCGACCGCCGAGGTCGAGCAGGCGGAGACCGGTGAGGGCGACGAGGCGGACGAGGGCGACGACGACCCGTCGGCGGGCGACCTGCCGCTGCTGGACCCGGGCGAGCACCTGCCCGCCGACGGCGTCTCCGACATCCCCGCGGTCGGCACGGACCTCGTCAACGGCGACTACGTCGCGCACGTGACCGACGCGGACCTGAGCACGATGGTCCTCGGCGCCGACGTCGAGGTGCTCTACATCGGCGCGGCCGCCGACGAGTACCTCCTCGAGCACGACCCGACCGCGGAGATCCCCCCGCCGAACGGCTTCGTGCTCGTCAACGACTCCACCGACGTCCGGCAGGTCCCGATGGCGGACGACGTCCGCATCTGGGACTGGTGCTCGGGCGACGACGGCCAGCTCACCTTCCTCGAGCGCACCCCCATGGACTGGTGGCTCGCCCCCGCGCCCGGCTCGCAGCAGTGCTCCGCGGGCGCGGGCCTCGGGCACGCCGGGAACCTCTACTGGCTGCAGGTGCGCGACGGCGAGGTGAAACGCCTCATCGGGCAGTACTTGCCCTAGCAGGACGGGCGCGACGCGAAGGAGCGTGCGTCATGAGGAGATCGGATCAGCTGCCCTGGGTGATCCTGGGCGTGCTCGGCGTGGTGCTCACGGCCTTGGTCACGATCCTGGCGATGCGCGGCTGCCGCGGCTCGCCGGACGACGCCGACGCCACCGACGACGTCGGTGCGGTCGATGCCGCCGCGACGGACGCCGGGGCCACCACCGCGACCCGCAGCGCCACGTCCGCCGTCAGTCCCGGCTCGACCGACGCCCCCGGGCCCGCGGGCGCGGCCGACGACACCGAGGGCGACGAGGGAGCGGCAGCGGACGCCGGTGACGTGCCTGCGGACGAGGGCGGGCCCGGCGAGGAGGGCGCGGCCGCAGGTGCCGGCGACGTGCCGACCGAGACGCTGCCGCTGTGGGACCCCGGCGAGCGGCCGGACAGCGTGTCCTCCGACGTCCCGATGGCCGGCGAGGACCTGGTCGAGGGCGACTACTTCGTGCAGGTCACCGGATTCCATCCGATCGAGAGGTTCGTCTCCTTCGACGTCCAGCAGCTCCTCCTCGGAGAGGCGGCGGTCCAGTACCTCCTCGTGCACGACCCGACGGCGGAGATCCCGCCGCCGAACGGGTACGTCCTCGTGAACGAGTCCGATGCCATCCGCTCCCTGGACCTGGCCGATGACGCCCGCCTGTGGGACTGGTGCTACGACGGCGGCGCCCTCTCCTACGCCGAGCGGACCTTCGACGAGTGGGTGGACGCGTTCTTCGACGGGTGGTCGCAGGAGTGCTCCGCCGGGGCCGACCTCGGCCACGGCGCATACCTCTTCTGGCTCCAGGTGCGCGAGGGCGAGGTGCAGCGCGTCATCGGGCAGTACCTGCCGTAGCGCTCCGCAGGGGAGCCGAGAGGGGCGTCAGGCCGTCAGTCCTCGTCGGCTGCGACGGCCTGCTCGGCCGCGAGCGCCTCGTCGAGCGTCGCGTGGATCTGGAAGACCTGCGTGAGCGCGGTGATGCGGAAGACCTTCAGCACCTTCTCCTGGTCGATGACGAGCCGCAGGTCACCGCCCGTCGTGCGGGCGCGCTTGAGGGCGCCGACGAGGACGCCGAGGCCCGTCGAGTCCATGAACGGGACCTCGGTGAGGTCCACGACGAGGTGCACCGGCGCACCCTCCTGCTGCGCGGCGAGCTCCTCGCGCAGCGCCGGCGCCGTGTAGACGTCGATCTCGCCCACGACGTGCACGACCGTGCGGTCGCCGCTGCGCCGGCTGGTGACGGACACCTCCACGAGAGCCTCCTCAGGACGTCGGGCGCAGGTCGCCCGCCGGTCCATTAGACCAAAGCCTGCGCCCACCCACCCGGGAGGGCACGTCGAAGGTCAGGAGGCGGTGGGCCCAGGGTCAGGAGGCGGTCGGGTACACGATCACGTGGTCGCGGACGCCCATCTGCGCGAGGTTCTCCTTGAACGCCTCGAGCACCTGCGGCGTCAGCACGGCCGGGTCGACGACCGTGCGGACCTGCAGGTCCACGCCGGCGTCGAGGCACAGCCGCAAGCTCGCGTAGGCCTTGTGCGCGCTGGCGCCGACGCCGGTGATCGCGCGGTAGAGGGTCGCCGGGGCCTTGACCTCGAGCACCACGCGGTCGGCGAGCGAGAGGACGGCGGCGAGGCGCTGCGGGTAGGAGCCCGAGGTGTGCAGCCCGACGGGCAGGCCCAGCGCGCGGACCTGCTCCATCGCGTCCGCGAGACCGTCCTGGCGGGTCGGCTCGCCGCCGGAGAAGACGACGCCCTCGAGCCCGCTGCGTGAGCGGACGAGGATGTCCCGCACGTGCCGCCACGACACCGCACCGGGGATCAGCGGATCGCGCAGGTCCGGGGTGTCGCACGACGTGCAGGACCACGGGCAGCCCTGCATGAGGACGGTGAGGACGGTCCGGCCGGGCCAGTCGTCAGCGGCCGTGGCGGTCCACCGGTTGATCTTGAGCGTGTCGGCGGACCAGAGCACCTCGGGCGGGATCGCGTGCAGCGATGTCGGTGACATGGTCGGTCCCCTCATGAGGCACGTCCCGGGAGGACGTGCACGGCCGGTTCCAGTCTCGGTTCCGCGGCTCGGCGTGCCTTCGGACCTACGTCCCTGAACAGGGAGCCCGCGGGACGAGGGCGGCGGCGGAGCGCCGACGAGGGCGGCGGCGGAGGCTCGCGGCACGATCTGCGGCCGCGTGCGCGTCGGTCGCCGGTGCGAGGATCGACCCGTGCCCGACCTCCTCGACGTGCTGCTCGCCGGCGGCCGGCGCGCCGACCGGGTGACGCACGTCGAGCACCTGCCGCCGCGGGAGGGCACGGTGGCCGACTGGCCGTCGTGGGCCGACCCGGACCTGGTCGCGGGCTACCGCGCGCTGGGCGTGACCAGACCGTGGCGCCACCAGGTGACGGCCGCCGACGCCGCGTGGTCGGGCCGGCACACCGTGCTCGCGACGTCGACGGGCTCGGGGAAGTCGCTGGCGTTCTGGCTGCCGGCCCTGAGCGCGGTGCGGGCGGAGGCGGCCGCGGCCGGCCGGCCGGGCCAGGTCGCGGCATCCCGGCGCGCGACGACGCTCTACCTGTGCCCGACGAAGGCCCTCGCCGCGGACCAGCTGGCCGGGCTCGAGCGGCTGCTCGTGGCCGCGGGGACGCGGGACGTGCGGGTCGCGACCTGCGACGGGGACACGGACCAGACGGAGCGGCGCTGGGTCCGCGACCACGCGGACGTCGTGCTCACCAACCCGGACTTCCTGCACTGGTCGCTCCTGCCCCAGCACGCGCGGTGGGACCGGCTGCTGCGCGGCCTGCGCTACGTCGTCGTCGACGAGGCGCACGCGTTCCGCGGGGTGTTCGGCGCGCACGTGGCCGCCGTGCTGCGGCGGCTGCGGCGGCTCGCGGAGCACCACGGCGGCTCGCCCACGTTCATCCTGGCGTCGGCCACGACGGCGGACCCCGCCGCGAGCACGGCGCGCCTGGTGGGGGTGCCGCCCGAGGACGTCGTGGCGGTCGCGGACGACGCCTCGCCCGCGGGCACGCGCACCGTGGTCCTCTGGGAGCCCCCGCTCATGCCGGGGCGCGACCCGTTCGCGCCCGACGACGACGTCGACGGCACGGAGGGCGGGCCGGGCGCGGGCGGGGACGCCCCGATGTCCAGCAAGCACCGGACGGCCACCGCCGAGACGGCGGACCTGCTCGCCGACGCGGTGGCGGCCGGTGCCCGCGTGCTCGCCTTCACACGGTCGCGTCGCGCCGCCGAGTCGGTGGCCGCGACCGCGCGCGAGCACCTCGACGAGGTGCAGCCCGGGCTGGGCCGGGGGGTGGCGGCGTACCGGGGCGGGTACCTGCCGGAGGAGCGTCGCGCGCTCGAGGCCGGGATCCGCGGCGGGGACCTGCGGGCGCTGGCCACGACGAACGCGCTCGAGCTCGGCGTGGACATCTCGGGGCTGGACGCCGTGCTCATCGCGGGCTGGCCGGGCACGCGCGTGTCCCTCTGGCAGCAGGCGGGACGCGCGGGACGCGCCGGGGGCGACGGCCTCGTCGTCCTCGTCGCCCGGGAGGACCCGCTGGACACCTACGTGGTGCACCACCCCGAGGCGGTGTTCGGCGCGCCCGTCGAGGCGACGGTCTTCGACCCGGAGAACCCGTACGTGCTCGGGCCGCACCTGTGCGCGGCGGCCGCGGAGCTCCCCCTGCGCAGCCCGGACCTGGCGTTGTTCGGCCCGTCGACGCGCGGCCTGCTCGACGCGCTCGTGGAGCAGGAGTGGCTGCGCCGTCGGCAGTCCGGCTGGTACTGGACGCACGCGGAGCCGGCGTCGCGGCTGACCGACCTGCGCGGCGCGGGCGGCGAGCCCGTGCGGGTGGTGGAGGCGGCGACGGGGCGGCTGCTCGGCACCGTGGACGCGGGCGCCGCCGACGCGAGCGTGCACGAGGGCGCCGTGTACGTGCACCAGGGCGTGACGTTCGTCGTCGACGCGCTGGACCTGGAGGCCTCGGTGGCCCTGGTCAGCGCCCGCGACGTCGACTACCGCACGTGGTCGCGCTGGCTGACGACGGTCGACGTCGTGCAGGTGCGCGCCGAGCGCCGGGCCGGGCCGGTGACCTGGGGGTTCGGCGACGTCGACGTCACCAGCCAGGTGCTCGACTACGCCAAGCGGCGGGTCCCCGACATGAGTCCGATCGGCGGGGACGTGCTCGACCTCCCGCCGCGCACGCTGCGCACGACGGCCGTCTGGTGGACCGCTCCCGAGCCGGTGCTCGCCGAGGCCGGGCTGCTGACGGGCGGCGACGTGCCCGGTGCGCTGCACGCGGCGGAGCACGCCTCCATCGGGCTGCTGCCGCTGCTGGCGACCTGCGACCGGTGGGACCTCGGCGGCGTCTCGACGGCGATGCACGCGGACACCGGCTGCGCGACGGTGTTCGTGCACGACGCGTACCCGGGCGGGGCCGGCTTCGCCGAGCGGGGCTTCGCGCTCGGCGCGGACTGGCTGCGTGCGACGCGCGAGGCGATCGCGTCCTGCGGCTGCGCCGGTGGCTGTCCGGCGTGCGTGCAGTCCCCGAAGTGCGGCAACGGCAACAACCCGCTCGACAAGACCGGCGCGGTCGCGGTGCTGGACGCGGTCCTGGCCCACGAGGACTGACCGGCGGTCGAGCGCTGCGTCGTCCGCGCGGTTGACGGGCCCGCCCGCGCCCGCGCGGTGGCCGTCACCCCGAACGGGCCACGGGCTCGCTCCGTGGCGACGCCCACCTCGACGACCCCGTCGGGCGCGACGGCGCACGACGTCACGCGTGCCCCGTTGCGCCCGGCAACGGCAACCGCGACCGCGCACGGGTCGGCTGCGCGGATCGCCGCATCGGCGGCGGTCACGCCCGCGGGAAGGGCCAGCAGGTCCGCGGCGGCGAGGGCCGCGAGGTCCGCAGCCGCCTGAGCCCGCCCGCGCGCGACGTGCGCGCCACCAAGGGCTCCGACGGCGGCCGCCAGCACGAGAGCCACCGCGAGGAGCCCGACGACCAGGACCGTCCCGGACCCCTCGTCCCGCCCGGACCCCTCGTCCCGCCCGGACCCCTCGTCCCGCCCGGACCCCTCGTCCCGCCCGGTCCCCGCCCGTCCGCCGGGACGCGCGCGCACCCACGCGCTGCTCACGGCTCCGCCCACGCCGTCGCGGAACCGGAGGCCGCGAGCGAGCCGCCCGTGAACCAGGCACCCCCGACGTCCGTCGTCACGGTGACCTCCATCCAGGGCGGATCGCGCACCAGCGTCACGCGAGCCCCCGGGACGACGCGCTGCGCCGCCGCGACCACCTCCCCGTCCGCGACACCGAGGGCCGCGACCCGCGCCGCCGTCCTGGCGGCGTCCAGGCAGCGCATCCGCGCCGAGGCAGCGGCGGTCGTGACCAGCAACGCGGCGAGGACGAGCGTCACGGCGACCAGACCGAGCGCCAGCTCGGCGGTCACCGTCCCGTCGTCCCCGCGGAGGCGACCCCGGCGGTCCACGGCCGCGCCCGACCAGGCGGTCACATCGACAGGGCCGTGCGGACGAGCCCGGCCAGGAGCCCGCGAACCTCGTCGCTGCGCAGCACGACGACGAGCAGCCCGGCGAACCCCGCCGCCGCGATCGTCGCGATCGCGTACTCCGCCGTGGCCATGCCGGCGTCGCCCGCGACGCGGATCTCGTCGCGCGTCGCCGCGAACCGCCCCGCGGCCGCCCGACGCACCGCGCCACCCAGGCCCGCCGTCCATCGGCCGAGCCGCCACGCCCGCGATCGCGGACGCGGGTGCCGCCGGCCGCGCGCCCGCAGGCCGGGCCCGCCGACCTGCGCTCCGCACGCCGTCGCGGGGACGTCGACCGCCATCGGCCCGCACGCCGTCCCGGCAGCATCCACCGCCACGCACTCCGCCTGCGGACCGTCCGCGATCACCTGGGTCGTCATGGCCACCTCCTCCTCCCGGGTGTCCGCCGGGGACGGGCGGCGCCCGCCGGCCCCGCCGTTCCACCCTCGCGGCCGAGCACGTCGACCGTCGGCCGGGCCACTGCCCGCGGTGCACGGCGGGTGCGGCCGGGGCCTGTGGACGGGGCGCTCACCGCAGCGTCGCCCCACCGACAGAGATCAGCACCGGCACCAGCCCGACCAGGACGAACGCCGGCAGGTGGCAGACCGCCAACGGCAGCACGAGCCGCACGCCGAGCCGACCTGCGGCATCGAGCGCGGCCGCCTGACGCTCCCGGCGCAGGTGGGCGGCCGTCACCCGCAGGGCCCCGCCGGGCGCCACCCCGTCCTCCCAGCTCGGGCGCAGGGCCACGGCCACCGGCGCCAGCGCGGGATCCGTGCCCGCCCACGCCTCGCGCCACGACGCGCCCTGCCCCAGCCGTCGGCCGGCCGTCATGAGCCCAGCCCCTCGGCGACCGTCCGCCGCGGCACCCACGGCGTCGAGCGCGCCCGGCACGCTGGCGCCGGCCGCGCAGGCAGCCTCGAGCAGGCCGAGCAGCATGGCGACGCCCACCTCGGCGCCGGCCGCACCGGCCGCACCGGTCACGGGTCCACCCCAGCGCCACGGGCCGCTGCCACCAGACGGCCGCTCCAGGCGCGTCCGGCCCAGGTCAGCAGGGCGGCGCCGGCCAGCAGCGCTGTCCCGCCCCCACCGTCCAGCAGCACGGCGACCGGGTCGGCCCCGAGTGACCAGCCGAGCCCCACCCCGGCCAACGGCAGCCAGCTGAGGACCCGCACCGTCGACCGCGGACCGGCGAGCGCCGCCCGCCGCTGCACCTCGACGGCCTCGTCGTCGGCGAGCGCGGCGCCGACCCGCTCGAGCACCACCGCGAGCGAGGCGCCCGTGCGCGCCGCGAGTCGCGCCCCCGCGACCACCGCGGCGGCGTGCCGCGGGTCGCCGCAGCGCGCGGCGACGTCCGCGAGGGCAGGGATGCCGTCCGGGGCAGCGATCCCCCAGCACCGGTCCCAGGCGACGGACGGCGACGCGCCCGCGCGCAGCGCCGCCGCCACGCCGAGCACCGCGCCCCCGACGCCGCCCGCACCGCCCGCACGCCCCACGACGCCCGCGCCCCCGACGCCCCTCGCACCCCCGACGCCCCCCGCCCTGCCGACGCGGCCCGCACCGCCCGCGGGTCGCGGACCCGCCGTGGCGCCCAGGCCCCGCACCGCGGCCAGACGCGCGCTCACGCTCACCGACGCACCCCCGCACTCACGCGCGCACCCCCGAGCTCCCCCCCGCCGGCCGGATCGACCGGCGCCCATCGCCTGGCGAAGGCCGCCCACCCGGGGGCCGCCACCACGGCCCCGCCGGCGTCGACCGCCAGCACGGTCTCGACGGCCCAGCCGTCACCCGCAGCGGAGCGACGGACGGTGCCCAGCTCCGCGACCCACCGCCGTCCCCCGTCGCGCCGCAGGTGCACGACGGCGTCGAGCGCGCTGGCGGCCTGCGCGGCGACCGCGGCCCGGTCGAGGCCGGCCAGCGCCCCGAGCGCCTCGAGCCGCGCCGGCAGGTCCGCGACGGCGTTCGCGTGCACGGTCGCCCACCCGCCCTGGTGGCCGGTGTTCAGGGCCGTCAGGACCTCGCGGATCTCCGCGCCCCTGGCCTCGCCGAGCACGATGCGGTCCGGGCGCATCCGCAGCGCGTGCCGGACGAGCGCCGCCTGGCCGACCTCGCCGGCACCCTCGACGTTCGCCCGCCGCTCGACGAGGTGCACGACGTGCGGGTGGGCCGGCGCCAGCTCGACCGCCTCCTCGATGCACACGATCCGCTCCGAGCCGCCCACGAGCGAGAGCAGCGACGACAGCAGCGTCGTCTTGCCCGTGCCCGTGCCGCCCGTGACCAGGACGTTCGCGCGCCGCTGCACCAGGCCGCGCAGCACTCCCGCCACCGCCGCGTGCACGCTCCCCGCCGCGACGAGCTCCTCGAGCGCGAACGCCCGACGGCGCAGCGTGCGCAGGCTGACCAGCGCCCCGTCGGCCGCCACCGGCGGGAGCACGGCGTGCAGGCGCGTGCCGTCGGGCAGGCGGGCGTCGACCACGGGCACCGCGTCGTCGAGCCGGGCGCCACCGGCGGCCGCGAGCCGGACGGCGAGCCCGCGCACGTCGCCGACGTCGCACTCGACGCGCTCCAGGCCGGCGCCCCGATCGACCCACACCTCCCGGGGCCCGTTGACGAGGACGTCGCTGACCGCCGGGTCGGCGACCAGGGCGGCGACCACCCCGGCCCCCCGCACGTGCGCGAGCCCACCGGCGTCAGCCATCCTCGAGACCCCGCGCGATCCGGGCGACGGACCGCGCCAGCCGCGACCATCCGGCGACGGCCGGCCCGAGGCCCCGGTCCACCGCTCCGGCGACCCGACGGTCGGCGGGGAGCAGCCCGAGCAGTCCGAGCCCGAGCGTCGACGCGACCTGGGCGGGTGCCACGCGCGCCGACGCGCGGCGCCGGAGCACCAGGCGGGGCTGCGGCGGCAGGCATGCGCACGCGAGGGAGGCGGTGGCCACCCCGAGCACGTCCTGACCTGTGACGAGGACGACGTCGCCCGTCGCCGCCAACGGCGCCAGGCCCTCGCGCCCGAGGGCTCGCGCGGGCAGGTCGGCCACGACCGTGCGTCCGCTGTCGAGCAGCCCTGACCAGACGGCCTGCACCGCCGCCGGGTCGAGGACGTCGGTCCGCCGGTCCGACCCGAGCACCTCGACCGGGCCCCACCTGGGCAGCAGCCCGTGCAGCTCGGCCGCGCCCACCGGTCCGCGGGCACCCGCCAGGTCGGGCCAGCGGGCGCCGTCGGCCCCCTCGATGCCCAGCAGCACCTCGATCCCGCCCGCGCGCGCGTCCAGGTCCACGAGCGCGACCCGACGGCCGTCCGCCGCCCAGCGCGCCGCGAGCAGCGCAGCGAGCGTCGAGGCGCCGACGCCGCCGGCCGCCCCGACCACCACGACCGCCCGCCCGGGCCCGCGAGCCCGACCCCGCCCTGAACCCCGCCCTGAACCCCGCACCGAACCCTCCGTCCCCCGCGCCCCGGTCCTACCGCCCCGGTGCCGCCCCGCCGCCGCCACGCCGACGCCACGCCTGGGACCACCGTCGCGGCCCGACCGTCCGCCGCGACGGACCGGCCGCCCGGGCTGGGGACGACGCCGTCGGCCAGGTCGCCTGGGGACGACGCCGCGCGGGGGCTCGTGCGGCGAGGCGCGACCCACCGGCGGGCACCCGACGCGTTCCCGCTAGGCTCGACCGAACGGTCGGCACCGACGGCGCGCGACCGGGACCGGACCGGGCCGAGAGGAGGGGGCGATGTCGCCGGCGGCCGCGTTCTTCGACCTGGACAAGACGATCATCGCCACGTCCTCGGTCACCGCGTTCTCGCGCCCGTTCTTCGCGGGCGGCCTCATCACCCGCCGCGAGGTGCTCCGCACGGCCTACGCCCAGTTCCTCTTCCTCCTCGGCCGCGCCGACAGCGAGCAGACGGACCGGCTCCGGGAGTTCCTCTCGTCGATGGTCAAGGGCTGGGACGTCGCGCAGGTGTCGCAGATCGTCACCGAGACCCTGCACCTGCACATCGAGCCCACCGTGTACGCGGAGGCGATCGCGCTCATCCACGAGCACCACCTCGCCGGCCGCGACGTGGTCATCGTCTCGGCGTCGGGCTCGGAGGTGGTCGAGCCGATCGCCCAGATGCTCGGCGCCGACCACGTCATCGCGACCCGCATGGAGGTCGTCGACGGGAGATACACCGGCGAGATCGCCTTCTACGCGTTCGGGGAGAACAAGGCGACGGCGGTGCGCGAGCTCGCCGAGGAGAAGGGCTACGACCTGGCGGCGAGCTACGCCTACTCCGACTCCCTGACCGACGCGCCGATGCTCGACCTCGTCGGTCACGGGCACGTCGTCAACCCCGACCGCACGCTCCGCAAGATCGCCGTCGAGCACGGCTGGGAGACCCTGACCTTCGTGCGCCCGGTCGCCCTCCGGCCGTCCTTCCCGCCGCCGCGGCGCACCGTCCCCGCGGCAGCCGTGATCGCAGCCGCTGCCGTCGGGCTCGTGCTGCTGGTGCGGCACCGGCGTCGCCGGCAGGCCTGAGGACGCCGCCCGCGGTCGCACGAGCGGGTCACATGGTGAGCGGGAACGTCCCGCCTGGCGACCCATCTGCCGCGCATCTGCGCAGGTCAGAGGCCTGTATGGGTGAACTCGGCGACAACGCTTCCGCATTGCCGACCCGTGGCGTAGAAAGGAATCACAACAGCACATCGGGTACGAGAACCCACGCGCGACCAGTCCTCGAGAGGACCTGCCGACCGGGCTAGCCCGTTGCGGTACGTATCGAGCAGCGCCTGATACCTCGTTCACCAGTGCTGTCGACGACGGCGCCCCTGCAGGGGCGCCGTCGCCTTGTGTACGGGTCCGCTCAGACCCAGGCGCCGCGCACGTACTGCGGCGGCCACGGCGCGCCGCCGTCCAGGCCGACCGGCACGCCCAGCTCGTGCGCCGCACGCAGCGTCCAGGCCGCGTCCGCGAGCGCCGGCCGCCCGATCATCACGACGTCGGCGCTCCCCGCGGTCAGCACGGCCTCCGCCTCCGCGCCGGACCCGATCAGCCCGACGGCCGACGTCGCCAGCCCCGACGCCTCGCGCACGGCACGCGCGAACGGGACCTGGTAGCCCGGCCCGACGGCGACCGGCGCGAGGACGTTCCCGCCCGACGAGACGTCGACGAGGTCGACCCCCAGCGGGGCCAGCCACGTCGCGACGGTGGCGACGTCGTCGACGGTCAGGCCGCCGTCCGTCCAGTCCGTGGCCGACAGGCGGACCAGCAGCGGCCGGTCCTCGGGCCAGGCCGCCCGCACGGTCCGGACCACCTCGAGCAGCAGGCGCGCCCGTCCGGCGAGGTCGCCGCCGTAGCCGTCGGTCCGCTCGTTGGACAGGGGCGAGAGGAACTGGTGCAGCAGGTAGCCGTGCGCGGCGTGCACCTCGACGGCGTCGAACCCCGCCGCGAGCGCCCTGCGCGTCGCCGCCGCGAACGCGTCGACCACGCCGGCGATGCCGGCCGCGTCGAGCTCGGTGGGCGGCGCGTAGCCGGGGAACGGCAGGGGCGACGGCGCCACGGTGGCCCACCCGCCGTCGTCGGGCGGGACCGTGCCCTGGGCCGCCGACCACGGCCGGTACGTCGAGGCCTTGCGGCCCGCGTGGGCGAGCTGGACGGCGACGAGCGCGCCGCGCGCGTGCACGGCGTCGACGACGGGCCGCCACGCCAGGGCCTGCTCGTCGGACCACAGGCCGACGTCCTGCGGCGTGATGCGCCCCTCGGGCACGACGGCCGTCGCCTCCGTGACCAGCAGGCCGAAGCCGCCCGACGCGCGGGCCGCCAGGTGCACGAGCTGCCACTCGCCCGGCATCCCGCCCTCGGCCGAGTACTGACACATGGGCGCCAGCCACACGCGGTTGCGGGCGGTGACCCCGCGCAGGGTCAGGGGCGTGAACAGGGCCGGGTGCGTCGTCGTGGGCATGGGGGCAGGAGCGGCGGAGGGGGTCACCGATCCACTGTGCGCCATGATCACCGGGACCAGCGGCGCCTTTCGTCCCATGTCCGCCGGGCTTTCGTCCCATGTTTGACCCGGCCGGTCCAGGGACAGTGGAGCAGTGCTGAGCCTCACCGACACCATGACCGCCCAGGCCGCCACCGCCGCGACCAAGGCCCGCGGCACCGCGCGGCCGCTCGCCTACCTCGTGCAGTCGATGTACGGCGGGGCGTTCATCGGCGTCGCCGTGGTGCTGATGTTCAGCGCCGCGGGCCCCCTGCGCGCCGCCGACTCCCCCTGGGCGCCCCTCGTGCAGGGCCTCGTGTTCGGCGTGGCCCTGACGCTCGTGGTGGCGGCCGGCGCGGAGCTCGCGACGTCCAACATGATGACGCTGACCCAGGGCGCGCTGCGCCGCGAGCTCGGCTGGGGCCGCGCGGGCGGCACCCTGGCGTTCTCCTTCCTCGGGAACATGGCCGGCGCCTTCGTCTTCGGCACGATGGTGCACCTCACCGGCCTGACCGCACCGACCACCGCCGCGGGGCAGATGCTCGCCGGCGTGCTCGAGGCGAAGGGCCACGAGACCGTCGGCCAGCTGTTCTGGCGCGGCGTCCTCTGCAACGCGCTCGTCTGCCTGGCGATCTGGGCCGGCGCCCGCATGCGCTCGGAGGTCGCCCGGCTCATCGTCATCTTCTGGTGCCTGCTCGCCTTCATCACCAGCGGGTTCGAGCACGTCGTCGCGAACATGACCACGTTCGCGCTGGGCCTCGTCGGCGCGCTGCCGGAGACGTCGTGGGCGGCCTTCGCGGAGAACATGGTCGTCGTCGGGCTCGGGAACCTCGTGGGGGGCGCCGTCGTCATCGGCGCCGGCTACGCCTACGCGGCGGGCCGCCCGACGCCGGTCGCCGCGCCGGTCGCTGCGCCCGTCACCACGCCCGTCACCGCGCCCGTCACCGCGCAGGCGGCGCAGCCGGCACCCGAGGCCGTCGGGGCGCCCCGCGCCTGACCGTCCCGAGACGGCCGTCGGGCCACGCACGGCCCGACGCACGGCGCCGCGGCGAGATGGGCACGCACGCTCCCCTCGTGCCCGAAGATCGTCGGCGCTAGGTTGAGGCGCAGGCCATCCGCGACAGGAGGGGACGCATGTCCACGACGCCCCGCGACAGCCAGGACGACCCGACGACGCCCGCCCCGCAGGGCCCCGAAGCACCGCCCGCCGACGACGCGCCCGTCGTCGAGGCCGCACCGCCGGTCGACGACGACGCACCGGTCGTCGACGACGCACCGCCGGCCCCCGCGGCTGCGACCGTGCCGGGCGCGCACGCCGCGCCGCGCCCGTACCCGCCGAGCGCGCCCGAGCCCCGCGACGAGGCACCGCTCACGCCGGCGCCCGCACCGCTCGGCACGACGCCGCCCCCGCCCGCCGGCTTCGCACCCACCCCGGTGGCCGCGCCCACGCCCACCCCCGCGGCCGTGCCGACGCCCGCGGCCGTGCCCGCGCCCGCGTACGCACCGGAGCCCGCGCCCACGCCGATCCCTGCGCCGGTCCCGGCGCCGGAGGACGCGCCGGCGCCGGAGTACCGCTCCCGCCGCGACGTCCCCGAGGCGCCGGCCAAGCCGGGCGCGTGGCGGCACGTCCTCGCCGCCCTGCTCGGCGTGCTGGTGACGCCCGTCGGGCTGCTGCTGGTCGGGGTGGGCATCGCGCGCCTCGCGGACATCGCCGGCACCGACGACATGGGCACGGACGCGCTCGGCGTCGGGCTCCTCGTTGGGGGCCTCGTGCTGCTCGCGGCCGTCGCGGTGCTCGGCATCTGGAGCCCGGCCCTGCCGATCACCGGCGGCGCGCTCTGGGGCGTCGGGCTGGGCATCGCGTACCTGGCCGTCCCCGACGCCATGGAGGACCTCGTCGCGTCGATCACCGGCGACGTGCCCGCGCCCGCGGACCAGCTCGCGCAGACGGCGATGAGCGGCTACCTCGTCGTCGTGGGCACCCTGCTGCTCGCCGGCGGCATCGCGACGGCGGTCGCGCGGCGTCGCGGCCGGCGCTGGGCCGAGCAGGTCGCGGCCGCCGAACGCATCCGCGCACCGCGCTGAGCGGGCTCCCCCGACCGACGCGGACGGCGTCCGGCCGGCGTCCCACGGCCGCGCCTCCGACAGGACTTAGGTCCCAGGCCCGGCTATAGTCCGCAGCACGCACCGGTCCGGTGAGACCCCCCTGCTGCCGGACGTTCCGCATCGACGACGCTGCCGGAGGCACCTGTGACGACCGAGACGCCAGGGACGAGCACCCCGCTGGAGAACCTGCTGGCCGAGGAGCGGCGCTTCCCGCCCGCCCCGGAGTTCGCGGAGCAGGCCAACGCGCGGCACGAGCTCTACGCCTGGGCCGCCTCGGACCGCCTCGGCTTCTGGGCCGAGCAGGCCCGCGCCCTGGTCAGCTGGGACACGCCGTTCACGCAGGTCCTCGACTGGTCGGACGCCCCCGTCGCCAAGTGGTTCCACGACGGCACCCTGAACGCCTGCTACAACGCGGTGGACCGGCACGTCGAGGCCGGCCACGGCGACCGCGTCGCCTTCCACTTCGAGGGCGAGCCCGGCGACGAGCGCACGCTCACCTACGCCGACGTCCTGCGCGAGGTCTCCCGCGCCGCCAACGCGCTCGAGGCGCTCGGCGTGGGCAAGGGCGACCGCGTCGCGATCTACCTGCCGATGATCCCCGAGGCGGTCATCGCGATGCTCGCCTGCGCGCGCATCGGCGCGGTGCACTCGGTGGTCTTCGGCGGCTTCTCCGCCGAGGCGCTGCGCTCGCGCATCGAGGACGCCTCCGCGGTGCTGGTCATCACGGCCGACGGCGGCCACCGGCGCGGCAACCCGTCGGCGCTCAAGCCGGCCGTCGACGCCTCGCTCGAGGGCGGGACCACGGTCCGCAACGTGCTCGTCGTCCGCCGCACCGGGCAGGAGGTCGCCTGGACGCAGGGCCGCGACCTCTGGTGGCACGAGGCGCTCGAGGCCGCGTCCGACCAGCACACGCCGGTGCCCGTCGAGGCCGAGCACCCGCTGTTCATCCTCTACACGTCCGGGACCACCGGGAAGCCGAAGGGCATCTTCCACACCACGGGCGGCTACCTCGTCCAGACCGCCTACACGCACCTGAACGTCTTCGACCTCAAGCCCGAGACGGACGTCTACTGGTGCACCGCCGACGTCGGCTGGGTCACCGGCCACAGCTACATCGTCTACGGCCCGATGACGAACGGCGCCACCCAGGTGATGTACGAGGGCACGCCCGACACCCCGCACAAGGGCCGCTGGTGGGAGCTCGCCGCCAAGCACGGCGTGACCATCCTCTACACGGCGCCGACGGCGATCCGCACCTTCATGAAGTGGGGCGCCGACATCCCCGCCCAGCACGACCTGAGCGCGCTGCGCCTGCTCGGCAGCGTGGGCGAGCCGATCAACCCCGAGGCGTGGGTCTGGTACCGCCGCACCATCGGCGGCGACCGGACGCCCGTCGTCGACACGTGGTGGCAGACCGAGACCGGCGCCATCATGATCTCCCCGCTGCCCGGCGTGACGGCAGCCAAGCCCGGCTCGGCGATGACGCCGCTGCCCGGCATCGCGGCGGACGTCGTCGACGAGATGGGCGAGCCCGTGCCCAACGGCTCCGGCGGCTACCTCGTCCTCACCGAGCCCTGGCCGGCGATGCTGCGCGGCATCTGGGGCGACCACGAGCGGTTCGTCGAGACGTACTGGTCGCGGTTCGACAGGCAGTACTTCGCGGGCGACGGCGCCAAGAAGGACGACGACGGCGACATCTGGCTGCTCGGCCGCGTGGACGACGTCATGAACGTCTCGGGCCACCGCCTGTCCACGACCGAGATCGAGTCGGCGCTCGTGTCGCACCCGATGGTGGCCGAGGCCGCCGTCGTCGGCGCGAGCGACGAGACCACCGGCCAGGCCGTGGTCGCGTTCGTCATCCTGCGCCAGGAGTACCTCTCGCAGGTCGACGAGCCGGGCGAGGGCGCCGACGTCGCCGCGACCCTGCGCGCGCACGTGACCAGCCAGATCGGCCCGATCGCCAAGCCGCGGACGATCCTCGTGGTGCAGGAGCTGCCCAAGACGCGCTCGGGCAAGATCATGCGCCGCCTCCTGCGCGACGTCGCCGAGCACCGCCCGGTGGGCGACGTGACGACGCTCGCGGACTCCTCGGTGATGGCGCTGATCTCGGCGGGCCTCGACAAGCCGGCCGCGGGCTCCGACGAGGGCTGACGCGAGCACCCACCGCCGCTCCTGGTACTGAGGTGGCCCGTGGGACTGGTGTGACCCACCCCGTCACCCCCGCACCCCACCCCCGTACCCCACTCCCGAACACGCACCGCCGCTCTTGGTACGGATGCGACGCGTGAGGCCCGTGCGACACCACACCAGCCGCACCGGTTACTCCTGCCACAAGAGCGGCGGTGGGTGCACGGGCGTCAGCCGCCCGACGCGCGGGCAACGGGTAGCCCGGCACGACCACGGGCACGCGTCAGCTGCCCGGCGCGCGGGCGGCTCAGTAGCGGTAGACCGTCTCCGCGCGCGGCACGCCCCGGGGGCCGTAGGGCGCCTTCTCCAGCCACGTGGAGGCGGCCTCGTCCTGCGGCGCCCGCTCGGCGGCGGCGCGCACCTCGGCGGCGCGCTCCGGCGTCGGGCGCAGGTGGGCCAGCGCCTCGCCCGCGGCGTCGCGGTTGAACAGCGCGGCCGAGCGCCGCGCCAGGGCGAACGTCTCGACCGCTGACCGCGCGGCCGCCGGGTTGGTCGCCTGCCGCGCGAGCACGACGGCGAGGGCGGCCGCCTCGGCGTCGGGCACGCCCGAGTTCAGGCCGCGTGCGCCGAAGGGCGCGAACAGGTGCGCGGCCTCCCCCACGAGGAGCACGCGGCGCGTGGGGTCGGCGAAGTCGTGCGCGACGAGCTGGAGGAACTGGTAGGTGGAGACCCAGGTGGTGCGGTCCGCGTACCCGGCCGGCAGGACGGCGTCGAGCCACGCGCGCACGCCCTCGGGCGAGGCGAGGGCCTCCGGGTCGTCGCCGTCGACCAGCTGCAGGTCCACGCGGTAACCGCCCGCGAAGGGCACCACGAGCACGTTGCGCCCGCCGACCGCGGGGTGCGCGTAGTGGAAGTGCCGCTCGTTGGGCAGCGCGGGCTGCTCGAGCTCGGCGACGTCGACCACGATGTACCAGCCCTCGTCGCGGCTGCCCTCCATGCGCGCGCCGATCTGCCGGCGCACCACCGACCGCGACCCGTCCGCGCCGATGACGTACGGCGCGCGCCAGGCGGTCCCGGCCGCGGTCGTCACGGTGACGCCCTCGGCGTCGGCCGCGACGTCGGCCACCTCCTGGTCCCACGCGAACTCGACGCCCGCCGCGACCGCCCGGGCGTACAGGTACGCCTCGATGTGGACCTGCGGGAGCGACGTGAAGTGCGGGTACGTGCCCGCCGGCGGGTCGGGGTAGGTCTTCGCGTAGACCTCGCGGCCCTCGTAGAACGTGCGCTGGGTGTTCCAGTAGACGCCGTGCGTCGACAGCTCCGCGCCGAGGCCGGGGCTCAGCCGGTCGAGGATCGTGAGCGTGTTGGAGTGCGTGAAGATCGCGCGGCTGCCCGGGCGCTGACGCCCGTCGGGCCCCGCCTCCAGCACCGTCACCGGCACCCCGTAGGAGCGCAGCGCGAGCGCCGCGGTCAGCCCCACCGGTCCCGCGCCGACGACGAGCGCCTCGCGCTGCTCATACCCCGCCATGTCGCTCCTCGGTTCGGCCCGTCATCACGAGCGCGTCGAGCACGAGCGGTCCGTCGGCGGTGAGGCGGACCGGGTTGCAGTCCACCTCCGCGACGTCGTCGTGCTCGCTGACCAGTGTGCCGATCGCGCGCAGCACCGCGGCGAGCGCCGGGCGGTCGACCGCGGGCGCGCCGCGGAACCCGGCCAGCACCGCGGACGGCAGCGCGTCGACCATCTCCAGGGCCCGCTCCGGCGACAGCGGCGCGAGCCGCAGCACCGGCGGGCCGGCGAGCTCGGCGGCCACCCCGCCCAGCCCGAGCAGGACGACCGGCCCGAAGACCGCGTCCCGCAGCGCGCCGACGATGAGCTCGACCCCGGCCGGCGCCAGCTCCTCGAGCAGGTACCGCCGGCGCTCGCCCGCCTCCGCACCGCCGTCGCCCGGGACCTCGATCGCGTCGATCGCGTCGAGGGCGGCGTCGAGCGCCGCCGGGTCACGGACGCCGACGTGCACGCCGCCGACGTCGGACTTGTGCAGCACCCGCGCGTCGAGCACCTTGACCACGACCGGCCCGCCCAGGGCCGCCAGCGCGGCGTGCGCGGCCGCGCGGTCGTCCGCGACGACGCGCCGCGGCGTGCGCAGGCCGTACCCGGCCAGGAGCGTCTTGGCCTCGTGCTCGTCGAGCGTGCGGCCGATCGAGCGCGCGGGCCCGGCGGGCTGGGTCGGTACGGCGGCCGTGGCGGGCTCGGGCACGACGTCGCGCACGGCCCGGGCCCGCGCGTCGGCCACGACCGCGGCCAGGCCGGTCGCGAGGGCGCCCGGGCTGGTCAGCAGGGGTACGCCGAGGGCGTCCAGAGCCCGGCGCCGGTCGGCCAGCGCCGCGTCGGGGCCGCCGGTCGCGAACACCACGCGGCCCGCTGCGCCCGCGCCGGCCGTCGCACCGCGGGCTGCCGCCGACGGCTCGAGCGCGCCGGGCTCGTCGAGCGCGAAGACGCCGACGACGTCGATCGCCGGATCGGCCGCGACGGCCTCGACCACGGCCGGGAAGGTCTCGGTCGGCCGGCCGGTGTCCACCGGGTTGGCCTGGTAGGTCAGCGGGGGCAGCAGGCCCGCGAGCCGCTCGCGCGTCGTCGGGGCCAGGGCCGGGAGCACGATGCCGCGGGCGCCCAGTGCGTCGGCCACGACCAGGCCCGGCCCGGCCTGCCCGGTGACGAGCCCGACCCCGACCTCGCGCGCCGCGGGCACGCGCACCGCCCGCAGCACGGCGAGCGCCGCGACGAGGTCGTCGAGCCCGTCGACGACGACGGCGCCGGCCTGCTCGAGCGCGGCCCGCGTGAGCGCCCAGGAGCCCGCCATGGCGCCGGTGTGCGACCGCGCGAAGGCCGAGACGTCGGACCGGCCGACGCAGAACGCGACCACCGGCTTGCGAGCGACGGTCCGGCGGACCGCCGTGACGAGGGCGCGCCCGTCGGCGACGCCCTCGACGTGCAGCCCGACGGCGGTCGTCCGCTCGTCGGCGGCGAGGAAGTCCAGGACGTCGGCGAAGGAGACGTCCGCGGCGTTGCCGAGCCCGACCCCCAGCCGCAGCCCGACGCCCGCGCGGGCGAGCAGGAATGCGATCGCCAGGTTGATCCCGCCCGACTGCGCGACGACGCCCACCGTCCCGGGCAGCAGGTCGGCGACCGCCGGCATGAAGTTCGCCGTGGCGCGGTCGACCGGGTTCATGAACCCGGAGGTGTTCGGGCCGAGCAGCCGGATGCCGCCCGCGCGCGCCACCGCGAGCGCGCGCTCCTGGAGTCGGGCACCCTCGGGCCCGCTCTCGGCGAAGCCGCCCGCACAGACGACGGCGGCCCGCACCCCGGCGGCGGCCGCGTCCTCGAGGGCGCCCGGGACGACGTCGGGCGGCACCACGAGCACGGCCAGGTCCGTGCCGGGCGCCTCGCGCAGGCTGCCGATCGCGGGGCGGCCGAGCACCTCCCCGCCGCGCGGGTTCACCGGGTGCAGGACGCCCGGGAAGCCCCGCAGCGCCTGGACCATGGCGTAGCCGGCCTTGCCGGGGCTCGCGGACGCCCCGACGACGGCGATGCTCGCCGGCCGGAACAGCGGCGCCAGGGCGTGACCCGCGGGCTCCACGGCCTCGTCGGCCGCCGGGCGGACGGCCGTCACCGGGCGCCCGGGCGGTCGGCGTAGGCGATGGCGCCGTCGTCGGTCACGCCGACCTCGAGCCGGCCGAGCCGCTCGATCTCGACGGCGACGCGCTGGCCCGCCGCGATCGGCCCGACGCCGGCCGGCGTTCCGCTGGCGATGACGTCGCCCGGGTGCAGCGTCATGACGTGGCTGGCGTACGCGACGAGCTGCGCGACGTCGAAGATGAGCTCGCCGGTCGACACGTCCTGGCGGAGCTCGTCGCCCACCCAGCAGCGCAGGCGCAGGGCGCCGGGGTCGCCGACCTCGTCCGCGGTGGTCACCCACGGGCCGATCGGCGTGAACGTGTCGAACGACTTGCGCGTGGACCGGTCCTCGCCGGAGCGCACCGTGATGTCCAGCAGCGGCACGTACCCGAAGACGTGGTCGAGCGCCCGCTCGGCCGGCACCCGGCTCGCCGTCCGCCCGATGACGACGCCGAGCTCGCCCTCCTGGTCGGTGCGCACGTCGCGGTACGGCAGGCGGATGTCCTCCCCCGGCCCGATCACCGAGCTGCTCGCCTTGAGGAAGACGCCGTAGTCGGCGATGGTCCGCTGCTCGTGCATCTCGACCTTGTGGTCGACGTAGTTGACCGGCGCGCCGACCACCTTGCCGGGGCGCGCGAGGGGTGCGGCGAGGCGGGCGCCGTCGGCGGACGGCGCGGACGGCAGGGCGTCGAGGTCGAGGGCCGCGAGCGCCTCGGCCGCGTCGCCGCGCTCGAGGAGCGCCAGGAGCGGCCCGCCCGGCCCGACGCCCGGGCCGGCCGCGAGGCCGAGGGCGTCCGTGACGTCCACCAGCCGATCACCGGTCACGACGACGAGGCGCGCGTCCACCGTGCTGGCTAGCCTCATCGTCGTTGACTCCCCGCTCGGCGTGTCACCGTTTGTGTGTGACACGACTATCGACGAGCGCCATAGGATGTGTCAACCATCGGAAGGAGGCCGGACATGGCCGGACCGGCAACCGGCGAGCCCCCGCGCGGGCGCGCACCCCGCACGCGGCAGGGCTCGCCGCCGAGCCTCCTGCTCACGCTCCTCGGCGACTACTGGTGGGGGCAGACCGAGCCGTTGCCCTCGGCCGCGCTCGTCGACCTGCTCGCAGACTTCTCGGTCAGCGACGTCGCCGCCCGCGCGGCGCTGAGCCGCATGGTCAAGCACGGGCTCCTCGAGTCCTCCCGCAACGGCCGGAACACCTTCTACTCGATGTCCGAGCGCGGCCAGCACGTCATGCGCGAGGGCGCCGTCCGCATCACCGACTTCGGCAAGGTGGACGGCCAGGACTGGGACGGCCGCTGGAGCCTCGTCGCGTTCTCCGTGCCCGAGGCGAACCGCTCCGCGCGCGAGGCCCTGCGCACGCGCCTGCGCTGGCTGGGCTTCGCGCCGCTGTACGACGCGCTGTGGATCTCCCCGCACCCGCGGCACGCCCAGGCCCTCGCCGAGCTCGCCGAGCTCGGGGTCACCAACGCGACGTCGTTCGTCGCGACGTCGCCCGAGACCTCGACCGAGGCGCTGCCGCCGCAGGCCGCGTGGGACCTGGACGGGCTCGCCGACCTCTACCGGGCGTTCGTCGACGAGTGGTCCCCGACCCGCGCCGCCCTCGGCAAGGGCGCCATCACGCCCGTCGACGCCCTGGTCAAGCGCACCGAGCTGATGGACGCCTGGCGCGCGTTCCCGGGGCTGGACCCCGACCTGCCGCGCCGCCTGCTGCCGGCCGACTGGCCGCGCGACCGTGCCCGCGAGCTGTTCCTCGAGACGTACGAACAGCTCGGCGCCCCGGCGTCCGTGCGCGTGCGGCAGGTCATCGCCACCTACGCGCCCGAGCTGGCCGACCGCGTCGTCCAGTTCTCCGTCACCGCGGACCCGCCCGGACCCCGGCCGGTCGCCTGAGCGTGGCGGGCGCCCCCGCGCTCAGCCCTCGAGCGCGGCCCGGAGCCCGTCCGGCAGCGGGGCGGCGCGCCCGTCGTCGTCCACGTGCACGCACGTGATCGAGCCCTCGACGCACACCTGGCCCTCGCGCAGCACGCGCCAGCCGTAGGTGATCGAGGTGCGCCCGAGCGCCGTGGGCCGGATCTCGACCACCACCTCGTCGCCGAACCGCAGCGGCGCCAGGAACTCCGCCGCGACGCGGCGCCGCGGGAACGACGTCAGGTCGCCCCAGCCGGCCCCGCGCAGCAGCTGGTGCTCCGCGCGCTCGGCCCAGCGCAGCGCCGCGGTGTGGTGGATGCGCCCGCCCGCGTCGGTGTCGACGAACTCGACGCGGACGGGCTCGCTGTGGCTGCGCACCGCTCAGCCGGCGGGCTCGAGCGGGGCGTCGAGCGGGGCGTCGAGCGGGGGGAGCGTGATCCCGCTGGCCTGGCGATGCGCGGCGAGCGCGCCCTCCCACGCCTGCCCGATGGCGTCGGCCGTCCAGCCGCCGTCGTGGTAGGTGACCCCGACCTCCTCGGAGTACGTGTACAGCGACAGCTTGTCGCCGCCGATGCCGAACGCCTGCCCGGTGACGTCGGCGGCCGCCGCGGAGGCGAGCCACACGACCAGGGGCGCCACGTCCTCGGGGCCGCCCAGCGCGTGCTCGCGGCGGACGACGGGCGGCAACGGCTCCCCGCGGTCGTACGCCTCGGCGACGCCCTGGTACACGGGGATGGTGGCGGTCATCGCCGTGATGGCCGTGGGCACGACGGCGTTCACCGTGATCCCCGCGCGGGCGAGCTCGAGGGACCACGTGCGCGCCATCGCGACGATGCCGGCCTTCGCGGCCGCGTAGCTCGTCTGGCCGAAGTTCCCGTGCTGGCCGGCCGGTGAGCCGACGAGCACCAGCCGCCCGCCCTCGCCGCGCTCGCGCATGTGCACGGCGGCGGCGCGCGCGGTGGTGAACGTGCCGCGCAGGTGCGTGGCGACGACGAGGTCGAAGTCGTCGTCGGTCATCTTCCACAGGACGCGGTCGCGCAGCACGCCCGCGTTCGTGACCAGCGCGTCCAGCCGCCCGAAGGACTCCACGGCCGCGGCGACGAGCGCGTCCGCGGTCTCGGTCGGGCCCACCGGTGCGACGACCGCGACCGCCGCACCGCCGTCGGCCGTGATCGCGTCGACGGCCGCCTGCGCGGTGGCCGCATCGACGTCGTTCACGACGACGGACGCGCCCGCCGCGGCGAGCGCCCGCGCGTAGGCCAGCCCCAGGCCGCGTCCGCTGCCCGTGACGACGGCGACGCGGCCGGTCAGGTCCGTGCCGCTCACGCCCGCGCTCGCGCCGCTCACGCCCGCGCTCACCGGTAGTACCGCACGATCATCGTGGCGGCCATGGCCGGCTTGGCCTGCCCCTCGACCTCGACGACGTTCTCGAAGACCGCCTGGAGCCCACCCGCGACCTCGGCGACCTCGGCGAGGGTCGACGTCAGCCGGATCCGCGAGCCCACGCGCACCGGCGCGGGGAAGCGCAGCCGGTCCAGCCCGTAGTTCACGCCGGTGCCGACGCCGGTCACCTGCACGACGTCGGCCATCAGGGGCACCACCAGCGCGAGCGTGAGGTAGCCGTGCGCGATGGTCCCGCCGAACGGCGTCCCCGCGGCGAAGTCCGGGTCGAGATGGACGGGGTTGTGGTCGCCGGTGAGGTCGGCGAACCGGTTCACCTCGTCCTGGGTCACCTCGCGCCACGACGAGGGACCGAACGTCATCCCGACGTGGCTGGGCAGGTCGGCGAGGGGGATGTCGGCGCGGGCCGGTGCGGTCGTCATCGTCGGTCTCTCTCTCGGTCGGGTGTGGAGCGTTTCCGACAGAAACGCCGGGCGTGTCGGTCGGAAACGCTCCACTCGGGGTGCGAACGCTCCACTCGGGTGGGCGTGGTGGTTCGGGGGTCAGCCGTCGACGCGGACGACGACGGCGCCCGCCGAGTCGCCCGCCGCGCAGCCCGTGAAGAGGCCGAGGCCGCCGCCACGCGCGTGCAGGGCGTGCACGAGCTCGGTGATCGCGCGGGCGCCGGTCGGACCCTGCGGGTGGCCGTACACGAGCGAGGACCCGTACGGGTTCATCCGCTCGAGCGGGTAGCCGGTCTGGTCGGCGAACCACAGGTCGTTGACCGCGAACGGGTTGTGCGTGGTCACCACGTCGACGTCGGCGATGTCGACGCCGGCGTCGGCCAGCGCGCGCCGGGCCGCCGCCACGGGCGCCTTGGGCATGTACGCGGGCGCCGCGCGGCCGAAGCCCGTGGCCAGCACCTGCGCGGTCACCCCGCCCCGGCCCAGCTCGCGCGCCCGGCCCTCGTTCGCGACGACGACGCCGGCGCACCCGTCCGCCGGGTGCGTCTGCGCGCCGTAGGTCACGACGCCGCCGGGCTTGACGGGTGCGAGCCGCGCGAGGCCCTCGGCCGTCGTCGGGAAGACGCCGTGGTCCGCCTCGAGCCAGTCCTCGCCCTTCCGGCGCGGGATGCGCACGGGGACCATGTACTCGCGCTGGATCGCGCGGTCGTCGGCGAGCGAGGTGAGGTACTGCTCGTAGCGCATCAGCGCGACGTCGTCGACCTGCTGGCGGGAGTACCCGCCGTCGGCCGCGGTGTTCTCGGCCGTGTCGTTCATGCTCTGGCCGGTGGTCGGGTCGAGCTTCATCGGATCGAGCACCCAGTGCTCGGCGACGGGCGCGCCGCCCGCCCCCTGCGCGCTGCTCCACAGCATCAGCGGGCCGTTGCTGGTCCGGTCGGTGATGACGCCGATCGTCGTGGCGTGCGCGCCGAGCTCCACCTGCGTGGCGAGGTGCTCGACGACGACCGCCGACGTCGCGCAGGCCCGCGAGAGCCACGGCCCGCCGTGGTCGCCGGCGCCGAGCCGGCGCGAGATGCCCGTGACGCCGTAGAACCCGTACTGCTGCGGCACGGTGCAGCCGAGCGTCCACTGCGTGATGTCCTCCGGCGCCAGCCCGCGGTCGGCGAGCGCGCGGCCGGTCACGTCGACGGCCATGTCGAGGCTGTTCAGCTCCGCGAGCGGCCCCTGCCACTTCGCGAACGGCGAGGTCCAGCTCATGCCGAAGGGGATGTACGCCTGGGTGAACCTCATCGCTGCACTCCCTCGGGGTCGGTGGTCAGGAGCTCGCGGGCCTGCGCCCGCAGCGAGCGCATGTTGAGCTTGCCGCTGGGGCTGCGCTCGAGGCGGTCCACGAGGAGCACGCGCCGCGGCTTCTTGTAGCCGGCCAGGTGCCGCCCGACCTCCGCGCGGACCTCCTCGGCGGTGAGCGTCGAGCCCGGCACGGTGACGACCATCGCGGCGACGATCTCGCCCCACCGCTGGTCGGGCAGCCCGAGCACGACGGCGTCGGTGACGTCCGGCATCGCGAGGATCACCTCCTCGACCTCGGCCGGGTAGACCTTCTCCCCGCCCGTGTTCACCACGCCCGACCCGCGCCCGAGCAGCTCGACGTACCCGTCGCCGAGCACGCGCACGTAGTCGCCGGGCATGCAGTGCCGGACGCCGCGGATGGTCGGGTAGGACTGCTCGGTGCGCACGGGGTCGCCGTGGTAGCCCAGGGGCATCAGGCCGCGGTACGCGAGCGTCCCGGTCGCGCCGACGACGTCCTGCACCTCCGCGAGGTCCGCGTCGAGCACGACGGCGCCCGGCGCCAGCCGCGGCCGGCACGGCAGGTCGCCCGGCCCGCGCACGACGCCGTAGGCGAACGGCCCGCCCTCGCTCGCCCCGACGATGTCGATGAGCGTCGCGTGCGGGGCGCGCGCGAGCAGCCGGGCCTTGAGGTCGTCCGACCAGGCCATCCCCGAGCTGAGGACGGTGCCGAGGGAGGACACGTCGAGGTCCGCCCCCGCGGGCTGCTCGAGCGCCTCCACGAGCGGCCCGACGACGGCGTTCCCCGCCACGATCAGGCGCGTCACGCGATGCTCGGCGATCGCCCGGAGCGCCGCCCACGGGTCCAGGCTCGCCGCGGACAGGAAGACCACCGCCCCGCCCAGGACCATCGCGTTCATGACGTTGAACAGCGCGGTCGCGTGCATCATCGGCGTCAGCGGCAGGCAGACGGTGGGCGGCAGGTCCTCGCGCGCCGCGATGCGCGTGACGTCGTCGAGCGTGGCGGGCGGGTCCACGGGCAGCGAGCCGTAGATCGAGAACTGCTGGGAGTCGAACAGGTTCCCGTGCGTCCAGACGACGGCCTTCGGCCGGCCCGTGGTGCCGCCCGTGAACATGAAGATCTTGTGCTCCGGTGACAGCGCGCGCGGCGGCAGGGGCGCCGCGGTCAGCGCGCCCGCGAACGGCAGGCCCGGCTCGAGGGGGGCGTCGTCGTCGGGCACCGCGAGCACGAGGCCCGGCAGGGCGATGCGGTCCGCCGCGTCCACGACGGCGGCGCGCAGGCTCGTGGGGAACACGAGCGCCTGCGGCCGCGAGACGTCCAGTAGCTCGGCCAGCTCGGCGCCGCCGTAGCGGAAGTTGATGTTGACCGGGATCGCGCCGATCTTGTACGCCGCGTACAGCGTGGTCAGGTACTCGACGCGGTTGTACATGAAGATCGCGACGGTGGAGTCCGGGCCTAGCCCGTGGCGGGCGAACGTCGTCGCGAGCCGCGCGGCGGCGTCCTCGAACTCGCGGTAGGTGAGCACCCGCCCCTCGGCGACCACCGCGGGCCGCTCCGGCACGGCGCGCGCGACGGCGTCCCACACCGAGGCGTAGTTGGCGCGGCCGAGGTCGCCGGGGGACGCCGCCGTGGCGTCCTGGCCGGCCGTCGCGGGTGCGTCGGTCACCGCTCACCTCCTCGTGACGCGGTCACGCCGTCGTGTCCGCGGGACGGGTCGCGGACGGCCCGTCGCAGGCATCGTGCGCCGTAGACACGGCAGACGTCAAGCAAAACCGTGACGATCGTCAGCCAGACGTAGAACGTCAGCGGGCGCGCGCCGGTGCCAGCCGCCGCGCCAGCTCGCCCCGCGCCGGACCCGCGAGCGCCTCGTGCAGCCCACGGAACAGCGCGACCGACGCCGTCGACGGCCAGTCGACGTCCAGGTGCTCCACCGGCAGACGGGGCACGGCCCGCAGGAGCGCGAGCCAGTCCGCCACGAGCGCCGTGAGGTCCCGGACGGCCGTCGTCGGGCCCGACCCCGGCCCGGGCCAGGCAGCCCACCGGTCCTGGAACGCGTCGTGCCGCTCGCGGATCTCCCCCAGGCGCCAGGCCGTGCGCACGCTGCGCGCGGCGGAGAAGCCGGGCACCTCGACGGCGCGGAACGCGGCGAGGTCGAGGCCCGGCGCGTCGGCGGGCACCTCGCCGAGCACCTCGGCGACGTCCACCTCGCCCGGCGCGATCCACAGGCCGTCGCGGAGCAGCCCGAAGCCGGCCCACGCGAGCTGGGCGCGCAGGCGGTGCCGCAGGTCGCGCTGGCGCTCCGGCACGGAGAACGTGACGAGCGTCCAGCCCGCGCCCTCGGGCGCGAAGGGGTCGTCCGCGAAGATCCGGCCGTGCGCGTCGCGCAGCACCCGCTCGCTCGCCGGCGTCAGGTCGTAGGCCACGGTCCGGCCCGAGCGCACGGGCGCGAGCAGGCCGCGGCGCGCCATGCGCGCGAGCGCGGCGCGCGTCGCGGGCTCACCGACGTCGAGCTCCGCCAGGACGTCGACGAGCACCGCGGACGGCACGGGCGCGACGTCGTGGCCCAGCACCAGCTCGCCGAGGAACGCGAGCAGCAGCTGCTCGGGGCGGCGCCGCACGCGGTCCGCCCCGCCCTCCCCCTCGAGCCCGGACGGCATGGGCGCGAGTATCGCAGGCGAACCTCGCCATTGACACATGTGACATTACGACTGCACGATTGCCGCTCAAGTGTCATGCATTGCGCGCCACGCATCACCGCGGCCGGCCTGGCCGGGCCACGCACGAGCCGTTCCGCGAGCCGAGATTCAACGCAGAATTGAGGACCCCCCATGACCCGACGTCCCGCCTTCGCGGTCGCGCTCGTCGCCGCCCTGTCCCTCGGGGTGGCGGCCTGCTCGTCCGACGCCGAGACCGAGCCCGACGCCCCCGACACCCCCGACACGACCGAGACGGACGCCGCCGACCAGGCGGACGCCGACCCCGTCGCCATCACCATCGGCGCCCTGAGCATCAGCGAGACGGCCCCGCTGTGGGCCGCCGTCGACGCCGGCGTCTTCGCCGAGCACGGCCTCGACGTGACCGTCCAGCCCATCCAGGGCGGCGCGCAGGCGATGCCCGCGCTGGTCAACGGCGACGTCGACTTCTCCGTCGGCCAGCCGTTCGGCGCCCTGCGCGCGAGCCTGCAGGGGCTCGACGTGAAGATCATCGCCAACTACGCCTCGAGCTACGCCGAGGGCGACGACATCAACGCCGTCGTGGCGCCGGCGGGCAGCGACATCGCCAGCCCGGCCGACCTCGCAGGCAAGCGTGTCGCCGTCAACTCCCTCGGCGCGGCCGGCGACCTGACGATCTCCGCCGCGGTCGAGGCCGACGGCGGCGACCCGAGCACGATCGAGTTCGTCGAGGTCGCCTTCCCCGACGCCAAGGCCCAGCTCGAGGCCGGCAACATCGACGCCGCCTGGGTGCCCGAGCCCTTCGTCTCGATGATCGTGGGCGCCGGCGGCAGCGTCGTCGTCTACCCCTACCAGGCGGTCCTGCCGGGCCTGCCGACGCTCGTCATCCAGGCCACCGGCTCCACGGTCGCCGACGACCCCGAGCTCGTGGCCAAGGTCCGCGAGGCGTTCGCCGCGGCCTTCGCCTGGGCGGCCGAGAACGACGACGCCGTGCGCCAGGCCCTCGTCGACAACCTGAACCTGCCGGCCGAGGCGGCCGCCGGCCTGCCCCTGCCCACGTTCACGACCGACCTGGACCGCGACCTGATCCAGGGCCTGGCGGACCTCGCGGTCGAGCACGGGTACTTCGACTCCGCGCCCGACCTGGCCCAGGTCATCGCCGAGTGACAGGCTCCATCACCATGACGGCGGTGCCCGCTGCAGCCACAGCGGGCACCGCCGTGCCTGCCCCCGGGCGACCGGCCGGACGCCCGCCCCGCACGCGGTCCCGCCGCCGCCGCAAGGCCCTCCTGGGCTTCCTCGGCGTCCTGGGCTTCGGGGCGACGTGGGAGCTGTTCGCACGGTCCGGCGTCGTGAAGCAGGAGTACCTGCCGACGTTCACGACGACGGTCGGCAGGCTGGTCACCGAGCTCGGCACCACCAAGCTCTGGTCGGTGGTCGGCGACACCGTGCTCACCTGGGCCATCGGCCTGGCCCTCTCGGTGTCCGCCGCGCTGGTGCTCGGCACCGTCATCGGGCTGGTGCCGTTCCTGCGCCGGGCGACGCACACCACCGTGGAGTTCCTGCGGCCGATCCCCTCGGTCGCGATCATCCCGCTCGCCGTCCTGCTCGCCGGGCTGTCGCGCGAGGCCGCGCTCATCGTCGTCGTCTACGCGCCGTTCTGGCAGGTGCTCATCCAGGTCATGTACGGGATCGCCGATGTCGACACCGTGGCCCAGGACACCGCCCGCAGCTTCGGGCTGGGCCGCTGGCACCGCCTGCGCCACCTCGTGCTCCCGACGGCGCTGCCGTACGTCATCACGGGCTTCCGGCTCGCCGCGTCCATCGCGCTCGTGCTCACCATCACGGCCGAGCTCGTCATCGGGAACCCCGGCATCGGCCTGCAGATCAACCTGTACCGCTCCGCGCCCGACGCACCCGGGCTGTATGCGCTCGTCCTGGTCACCGGCCTGCTCGGCCTCCTGGTGAACCTCGGCACGCGCGCGATCGAGCGGCGGGTCCTGCACTGGCACCCGTCCGTGCGCAGGGAGGGCCCCCAGTGAGCGGCGCCACCATCCGTCGGGCCGCGGCATCGTTCGCGTTCGCCGTGGGCCTGCCCGTGCTCATCGTGCTCGGCTGGGCCCTGGCCACGCGCGACACCGTGAACCTGTACCTGCCGTCGCCGGCGCGCGTCGCGCAGGCCTTCGTCGACACGTGGCTCGACCCCGAGACGATCACCGGCGACGTGCTGCCCAGCCTCGCGCGGTTCGGCATCGGCGTCCTGGCCTCGATCGCGATCGGCATCGTGGCGGGCACGGTCATCGGCTCCACGCCCTGGCTGCGCGCCCTCCTGGAGCCCATGCTCGAGTTCTTCCGCGCCATCCCGCCGGTCGTGCTCGTCCCGGTGCTCATGCTCGTGCTCGGCATCGGCGACTCGATGAAGCTCGCCGTCATCATCTCCGGCAGCGTGTGGCCGGTCCTGCTCAACACCGTCGAGGGCGTGCGCGCGATGGACCCGGTCCTCGCGGACACGTCGCGGTCCTACCGGATCCGCGGCCCCCTGGCGTACCGGTACTTCATCCTGCCCGCCGCCAGCCCGCAGATCATGGCGGGCGTCCGGCTGAGCCTGGCGATCGGGCTCATCCTCATGGTCATCTCGGAGATGTTCTCGTCGTCGTCCGGGCTGGGCTTCCAGATCGTCTACTTCCAGCGGCAGTACATGATCGCCGAGATGTGGAGCGGCACCCTGCTGCTCGGCCTCGTCGGGGTCGTGGTGGCCGCGATCTTCACCGTCGTGGAGCGGCGGGTCCTGCACTGGTACCACGGCTCGAGAGAGGTGGCACGTGGCTGAGCGCTCCGTCCTGCTGTCCGTCCAGGACCTGAAGAAGACCTACGTCAGCGCGACCGGGCCCGTCGAGGCGATCGGGTCGATCACGTTCGACGTCCGCCCGGGCGAGCTGGTCTGCATCGTCGGCCCCTCGGGCTGCGGCAAGACGACGCTGCTCAAGTGCCTGTCGGGGCTCCTGGCCCCCACCGCGGGCAGCGTCACGCTCGACGGCGCCCCGGTCACCGAGCCCCCGCGCACGATGGCGGTGGTCTTCCAGGAGTACGGGCGCAGCCTCTACCCCTGGCTCACGGTGCGCGACAACGTCGCGCTTCCGCTGCGCGCCCGGGGCGTGCCGCGGGCCGAGCGCACGACGGCCGTCGAGCGCGCCCTGGAGGAGGTCGGCCTGTCGCAGGTGCTGCACAAGTACCCGTGGCAGCTGTCGGGCGGCATGCAGCAGCGCGTCGCCATCGCGCGCGCGGTGGCCTACCAGCCGGAGATCCTCGTCATGGACGAGCCGTTCGCGGCCGTGGACGCCCAGACGCGGGCCGATCTCGAGGACCTCGTGCGGCGGGTCTGGCAGGACCTCGGGGTGACGGTGCTCTTCGTGACGCACGACATCGACGAGTCGGTCTACCTGGGCGAGCGCGTGCTCGTGCTGTCGAGCTCGCCGACGTTCGTCCAGGAGGACCTGGCGATCGACCTGCCGGCGCAGCGCGACCAGCTCTCGACGCGCGCGCTGCCCCGGTTCACCGAGCTGCGCACGCACGTGTACGAGCAGATCCAGCGGGCCAAGCGCGCCGAGACGGCTCCTACGCCCTGAGATCTGGCCGCGCGTCCGACCCCTGCTGCGGCGGGCGCGCGGCCAGCACCACCGTCAGGAGCCGCTGCAGCTCGGCCCGCTCGTCAGGGGTGAGCGGCGCGGTCAGGACGGCGTCGACGCGCGCGGCGTCGGGCATGGCGTCGCGCAGCGTCCGACGGCCGTCGTCCGTCAGGCGCACGACGTTGCGGCGGCGGTCCGCCGCGGCGCGCACGCGCGCGACCAGCCCCCGGGTCTCCAGGCGCGCGACCAGCCCCGCGACCGTCGACCGGTCCAGGTCCAGGGCGTCGCAGAGCTCGCGCTGGCTGGCCTCGCCGAGCCGGGCCAGCACGTTGAGCACGCCGAACTGCACGTTGCTCAGCCGCGGCCCGACCTCGGCCGCCCACACGGCCAGGTGCGCCTGCTGGGTCCGCCGCACGAGGAAGCCGGTGTGGTGGGCGAGATCCAGCGCAGGGCCGTGAGCAGGGCCGTCGAGGGCAGGGGCGTCGGTCACGGCCCCATCCTCCCCGGTCCGCACCGGCGCGCGGGGCCCGGCGCGGCGGGGTCTCACAGCCAGCGGGGCGGCGGGGGCGGCGGCGCACCGTCGGCGCGCGTCACGCCGCGCGCGCCGCGGCCGGTCGCCCACTGCGCGAGGTCGGCGGCGCGCCCGCGCAGCCGGACCGCGCCCTCGCCGTCGTCCCCGACGACGAGCGTCGCGTCCGCCGGCCGGTCGAGCGGCTCCAGCACCAGGGGCGGGACCGCCGCGCCCGCCGGTCGGCTCCGCCAGACGCGGACGACGTCGGCCAGCAGGGCGTCGACGAGCTCCGGCGGGAACTGCCGGAACGAGGCGCCGTGGTCGAGGTCGACGGCGTGCACCCAGACCTCACGCGTGCGCATCCAGACGGTCTCGCGCGCGGGGACCACCCGGCCCTGGGCGGTGCGCACCTGGGCCTCCCACGCCTCGGGCGCGAGGTCGCGCCACTCGACGTCGAGGTGCACGGCCGCGTGCGCGGACAGGTTGCGCAGCGCCCGGGCGGGCAGGGTCGCGGCGAACGCGATCTCCTCGTCGCGATCGGCGGGCGACGCGTACATCGGCGTCTCGACGCCGGTCGCGGCCCACTCGGTCAGGTGCGTGAGCGCGCGCGCGTTGAGCCCGACGTGCGCGGCGACGTGCCGGCGCGTCCACCCGGGCACGAGCGAGGGCGCGTCGAGCTCGTCGCCCAGGAGCTCGTTCAGCGCGCGGGAGAAGAACGCCTGGCCGCGCCGCGCGAGGAGCAGCTGCGCACGCAGCACCGGGTCGGTGGTCCGGTCGGTCCGCGCCGGCACCTAGGCCTCCGCCACGACGTCGTTGCGCAGCTCGCCCAGGCCGGTCACCGAGGTGGTCAGCACCTGACCGGGCCGCAGGTAGCGGGCGGGCGTGCGCGCGTGCCCGACGCCGCCGGGCGTCCCGGTCGCGATGACGTCGCCCGGGTTGAGCGTGACGATCTGCGACACGTACGCGACGAGCGCGGCCGGCCCGAACACCATGTCGGCGACCTGCGTGCGCTGCACCTCCTCGCCGTCGACGGCGGTCACCAGCTCCCCCACCGGCCCGCCGGACGGCGCGTCCCCGCCCTCGGCGGGCACCGTCAGCCACGGCCCGAACGGCGTCGTGGCCTCGAAGGTCTTGCCCTGGAGCCACTGCGGCGTCCGGTACTGGTAGTCGCGCATCGTCACGTCGTTGAGCACCGCGTAGCCGGCGATCGCGCGCGCGGCCGCGGCCTCGTCCAGGCGCCGCGCCCGCGCCCCGACGACGACGGCGACCTCCCCCTCCCAGTCGACCGCGTCGGCGGCGTGCGCCGGCAGGACGATCGGGTCGTAGGGGCCGATGAGCGCCTCGGCGAACTTGGCGAACAGCGTCGGGTGCGCCGGGAGCTCGCGGCCCATCTCGCGGATGTGCCGGGCGTAGTTCAGCCCGACGCAGACGATCTTCGACGGCCGGAGGACCGGCGGCGCCCAGGCCGTCGGCGGCAGGTCGGCGAGCACGTGGCGGCGCCCGTCGGCGGCCGCGGCGAGCGCCCGCCAGGCGGGGTCGCGCAGGAGGTCGCCGACGTCGTCGTGCCCGGTCTCGACGGCCGTCGCCGCGTCCACCCGGACCGCGACGGTCCGGCCGCCGCCCGTCCGCAGGGTGCCCAGGCGGAGCTCGGTCACGGCAGGTCCTCGTTGCGCCGGCCCGGCACGAACGTCCGCGTGAAGTGCAGCCGGTCGATGATCGGGCCGTCGGTGAAGCGGAACAGGTCGAACTGGCTGTCCGCGTGCAGCGACCAGGGCACCCAGCTGGGGACCGCGAAGAGGTCGCCGGTGGTCACCTTGTGCTCCGTGTCGCCCAGGACGACGGTGCCGTCGCCCTCGAACACCTGCCAGACGGCGGACCCGACCTCGTGGCGCGCCGGGGTCTCGGCGCCGGCGCGGAGGCGGTGGAACTCGCAGCGGATGGTGGGCATGACGTCGCCGCCGGTCGTCGGGTTGACGTACCGGATCGCCGCGTGGCCCTGCTCGACGGTCGCGGGGTGCCCCTCGTCCTCGAGCCGCAGCTGCTCGGTGAGCGCCCGGTCGGTGAACTCCCACCGGTACGCCGCGAGCGGCGAGCTCGTCTGGTCGTCCAGCCCGGACAGCGGGCGCAGGCCGGGGTGGGCCCACAGCCGCTCGGAGCGCGAGATCGGCGGCGAGGCCTCGTCGGTGACCCGCTCGGACCCGAACTCGAAGAACCCGACGTCGGCGTAGTGCGAGAACGGCACGTCCAGGCCGTCGATCCAGGCCATCGGGGCCGCGGTGTCGTTGTGGTGGCCGTGGTAGTTCCAGCCCGGGGTGAGCAGGAGGTCGCCGCGGCGCATCGCGACGGGGTCGCCGTTGACGACGGTCCACACCCCCTCGCCCTCGACGACGAAGCGGAACGCGTTCTGGCTGTGCCGGTGCTCGGGCGCGGTCTCGTGGCCGCCCAGGTACTGGATGGCACACCAGAGCGTCGGGGTCGCGTACGCGGTGCCCGGCAGGCCCGGGTTCGCGAGCCCGATGGCGCGGCGCTCGCCGCCCCGACCGACCGGGACGAGGTCGCCCGAGCGGCGCGCGAGCTCGTAGAGCGTGCGCCACTGCCACACGTGCGGCACCGCCTTCGGCGACGGCGTGAAGGGCATGAGGTCGTCCCGCTGCGTCCAGAGCGGGGAGAGGTTGCCGGCCTCGAAGTCGGCGTAGAGCTGCTGGAGCTCGGGTGTGTCGGCCGTGCCGTCCATCTGCTGCACCGGGGCCTCCTCGAGTGGCGTCGTCGCCGTTCGTTGGTATGCCAACGATAAGCCCGGGCGGCGCCAAGCGAAACCCCTGACGACGACCGACCGAGCCACGCATCGCGCCGCGCCCATGGTGTGATGGACGCATGGCGACGCCCGCGCCCGTCCACCGGCACGACGGCCCGCTCTCCGTCACGACGGCGGACCAGGTCCGCGCGCTCGCCCAGTCGGTCGAGGCGCACGACGGGGTCGCCGCCTTCGGCGAGCAGGCCCTGCTCGACCTGGCGAACCCCGGCGCGCAGGTCGTCCACCTCGTCGCCGAGAGGCACGGCGGGCTCGCGGGGTACGCCGTCGTCGGCCTGCGCGGGCCGCTCGCGAGCGCAGAGCTCGCCGTCGTGCCGGGGTCGCGCCGCGCCGGCATCGGGCGCGCGCTCCTCGCCGCCGTGCGGGCGGTCGGCGACGAGTTCGGCCTGGGACCGACCCTCGTCTGGGCGCACGGGGACCTCGTCGGCGCCCGCGCGCTCGCCGCGCGTGCCGCGCTCGCCGTCCGCCGCGAGCTGTGGCAGATGGCGCGCGACCTCGGCAGCCCCTTCGAGTCGCCCGCGCTGCCCGACGGCGTCACCCTGCGCGCCTACCGCCCCGGGCTGGACGACGACGCCTGGCTCGCCGTCAACGCGCGGGCGTTCGACTGGCACCCCGAGCAGGGCCGCCTGAGCGCGAGCGACCTCGCCGCGCGTCGGGCCGAGCCCTGGTTCCGCGCCGAGGACCTGGTGCTGGCCGAGCGCGCCGGCCGCGTGGTCGGCTTCACCTGGCTCAAGGTCGAGCCCGGGGCCGACGAGGGCGAGCTGTACGTGCTCGGCGTGGACCCCGACGCCCAGGGGCTCGGGCTCGGGAGAGCCCTGACCGCCGTCTCGCTCCAGCGGCTCGCCGCTCGAGGGCTGCGGCGCGTGGTGCTCTTCACCGAGGGCGACAACCACGCCGCCGTCGCCACGTACCGTCGGGCCGGCTTCGCCGTCGTCCGCCGGGACGTCCAGTACGGCTAGGGCCACTGGCGCACCCACCCCCGGGCGATGCGACGATGACGCCATGACCACGCAGCCGCGGACCCGCCGCGCCGTCGCCCCCGACGCCGACCCCCAGCAGTCCGCCGACCAGGCGGCCGAGGAGGCGACGGCGGCCGCCGACGCCGCGGCACTCGTCGAGGAGGGCGTCCCGGTCACCCCGGCCGCGCCCGGAGGCAACGGCACACCCGGCGACGACGCTGCGCTTGACGGCGCCGCGCTCGCCGACACCGTGCCTGCCGACGCCGCAGGGTCCGACGCTGCCGGGGCCGAGCTGAGCGCCGCCCTGGCCCCCGCGCTCGCGCCGGACCAGCCGCTGCCCGCCGACCGGTTCGCCGACCGCGAGCTGTCCTGGCTGCAGTTCAACGAGCGCGTCCTCGAGCTCGCCGAGGACACCGCGCTGCCCCTGCTCGAGCGGGTGCGCTTCCTGTCGATCTTCGCCTCGAACCTCGACGAGTTCTTCATGGTCCGCGTGGCCGGCCTGCGGCGGCGCATCGCGACCGGCATGGCCGTCACCGCAGCCTCCGGCCTCACCCCGCGCCAGGTCCTCGACGCGATCAGCGCCGAGGCCCACCGGCTGATGGACCGGCACGCGTCGGTGTTCTTCGACTCGGTCCAGCCCGCGCTGGACGCCGAGGGCATCTCGCTCGTGCACTGGGACGAGCTCGGCGAGGCCGAGCAGGAGCGGCTGCGCAAGTTCTTCCGCCGCCAGATCTTCCCGGTGCTGACGCCCCTGGCCGTCGACCCGGCGCACCCGTTCCCCTACATCTCCGGGCTCTCGCTGAACCTGGCCGTCGTCGTCGTGAACCCCACCACCGGCAAGGAGCACTTCGCGCGCGTGAAGGTGCCGCCGCTGCTGCCGCGGTTCATCGCCGTCGACGCGCGGGGCAAGCCGAGCGCGCCCAGCACGCGGGCCGCGGACCCGGCCAAGGGGCCGACGTCGTTCGTGCCCCTCGAGGACGTCATCGCGGTCCACCTGGACCAGCTCTTCCCCGGCATGGAGGTGCGCGAGCACCACACCTTCCGCGTCACCCGCAACGAGGACGTGGAGGTCGAGGAGGACGACGCCGAGAACATCCTCCAGGCCATGGAGAAGGAGCTGCTGCGCCGGCGGTTCGGCCCGGCCGTGCGGCTCGAGGTGGCGCAGGACATCGCGCCGCGCGTGCGCGAGCTGCTCGCGCGCGAGCTCGGCGTCGACCCCGCCGAGGTGTACGAGCTCCCGGCGCCGCTGGACCTCACCGGCCTCGACCTCATCGCCGACCTCGACCGGACGGACCTGTCCTACCCGCGCTTCGTCGGCGGCACCCACCGCGGCCTCGCGGAGGTGGAGACGGCGATGGCGACGGACGTGCTCGCCGCGATGCGTCGCCGCGACATCCTGCTGCACCACCCCTACGACTCGTTCGCCACGAGCGTCCAGGCGTTCCTCGCCCAGGCCGCGGCCGACCCGCAGGTGCTGGCCATCAAGCAGACGCTCTACCGGACGTCGGGCGATTCCCCGATCGTCGACTCCCTCATCGACGCGGCCGAGGCGGGCAAGCAGGTCCTCGCGCTCGTGGAGATCAAGGCCCGGTTCGACGAGCAGGCCAACATCTCCTGGGCGCGCAAGCTCGAGCAGGCGGGCGTGCACGTCGTCTACGGCATCGTCGGGCTGAAGACGCACTGCAAGCTCTCGCTCGTGGTGCGCCAGGAGGACGACGGGCTCGTCCGCTACTGCCACGTCGGCACGGGCAACTACAACCCGAAGACGGCGCGCCTGTACGAGGACCTGGGCGTCCTCACGTGCGACCCCGAGGTGGGCCAGGACCTCACGCGCCTGTTCAACCAGCTCTCCGGCTACGCGCCCAAGGCGCGGTTCAACCGCCTGCTGGTCGCGCCGCGCGCGATGCGCACCGGGCTGATCGAGCGGATCGGGCGGGAGACGGTCAACCACCTGGCCGGCAAGCCCGCGTGGATCCGGATCAAGGTGAACTCGATCGTCGACGAGGCGACGATCGACGCGCTCTACCGGGCGTCGCAGGCCGGCGTCCCCATCGACCTGGTGGTGCGGGGCATCTGCGCCGTGCGCGCGGGCGTCCCGGGCCTCTCGGAGACCATCCGGGTGCGCTCGATCCTCGGTCGCTTCCTGGAGCACGCGCGCATCTACGCCTTCGCGAACGACGGCGAGCCAGAGGTGCTCATCGGCTCGGCCGACCTCATGCACCGCAACCTCGACCGCCGGATGGAGGTGCTCCTGAGCGTCGGCCCGGACCACGCCGCCGAGCTCATCGAGCTCCTCGACCTCTCCATGGACGACCACACCGCGTCGTGGCGGCTGGAGCCCGACGGCACGTGGCGCCGGCACGCGCGCGACACGCACGGCCACCGGCTGCGCGACCTCCAGGAGACGTTGATCGCCCGCCACCAGCGCCGCCGTCCGGCGCGCGACAGGTGAGCGGCCGCGTCGCCGCGGATCCCGTCGTCCACGCCGCGGGGGCCATCCCCTGGCGTGAGCGCGGCGGGCGGCTGGAGGTCGCCCTCATCCACCGGCCCCGCTACCGCGACTGGTCCTGGCCCAAGGGCAAGCTCGACCCCGGCGAGTCCGTGCCGGGGGCCGCGTGCCGCGAGGTGGCCGAGGAGACCGGGACGCCCGTCGTGCTCGGGGCGCCGCTGCCGACCCTGCGCTACCGGATGCCCGACGGCTCCCGCAAGGAGGTGCGCTACTGGGCGGCCCGCGTGGCCACCGACGCCGACGCCGCCGCGCTGGACGCCCGCGACCTGGTGCACAGCGCCCCGCTCACCGAGATCGACGACGTCGTGTGGGTCTCCGCGCCGACGGCGGCGGACCTGCTCACCCGCCCGACCGACCGCAAGCCCCTCGCCGTCGTCACCGAGCTGCACGCCGCGGGGCGCCTCGCGACGCGGGTCCTCGCCGTCGCGCGCCACGGCCGCGCCAAGCAGCGGTCCGCGTGGACGCGAGGGGAGGCCAGCCGGCCGCTCACCGCGCAGGGCGAGGCGCAGGCGCGAGCGCTCGTGGAGGTCCTGTCCGCGTTCGGCGTCGCCGAGGTCGTCACGAGCCCGTGGGCGCGCTGCCTGCGCACGATGACGCCCTACGCCTCGCGCACGGGGCTGACCCCGCAGCAGGTCGACGCGCTCACCGAGGACGCCGTGCGCACCGACCCGAGCCGGGCGGAAGAGCTGGTCGCCGGCCTGCTCGCCGAGGCCCGGGACGCCGTCGTCTGCACGCACCGGCCGGCGCTGGGCGCGGTGCTCCCGGCGCTGTCCGACGCCACCCGCCGCTGGACCACGGGCACGGTGCCCGACGCCGACCCGTGGCTGCGCACGGGTGAGGTGCTGGTCGCGCACGTCGCGGGCCGCGGCCCCGACGCGCGCGTCGTGGCCGTGGAGACGCACCGGCCCCCGCACCCCCAGTAGGGGTCGCGGACGGACGTCGCGGCGGCCGGGCCGGGCCGGTCAGCCGATGATGGCCGCGAGCAGCCAGTACATGAGCGCCGCGACGGAGGCCGCGGCCGGGATGGTCAGCACCCACGCGATCGCGATGTTGCCCGCCACGCCCCAGCGCACCGCGGACACCCGCTTGGTCGCGCCGACGCCCATGATCGCCGAGGTGATCGTGTGGGTCGTCGAGACCGGCGCCTGGAACGCGAAGGCCGTCGTGTAGAGCACCGAGGCGGCGACCGTCTCGGCGACGAACCCGCGGGCGGGGTCGAGCTCGATGACGCGGCGGCCCAGCGTGCGCATGATCCGCCAGCCGCCGGAGTAGGTGCCCAGGGAGATCGCCGAGGCGGCGGCGAGCTTCACCCACAGCGGGATGCTGTCGCCGTCGTGCAGGCCGCCCGCGACGAGCGCGAGCACAATGACGCCCATCGTCTTCTGCGCGTCCTGCAGGCCGTGGCCCAGCGCCATCGCCGCGGCGGACGCGGTCTGCGCGATGCGGAAGCGCCGGGTCACCTTGTGCGGGTTGGCGTTCTTGAACATCCAGAGCAGGGCGACCATGAGGAAGAACGCGAGGGTGAACCCGATCACCGGGGACAGCACCATCGGGATGACGACCTTGTCGAGGATCACCGACCAGTGGACGGTGATCCCGGCGGCCATGCCGACGCCGGTGAGCGCGCCGATCAGTGCGTGCGACGACGACGACGGCAGGCCGAACCACCACGTGATGAGGTTCCACACGATCGCGCCGATGACGGCGGACAGGACCATGACCAGCCCGAGGTGCTGGCTGTCAGCCTCGTTGATGTCGATGATGCCGCTGCCGATGGTGTGCGCCACCTCGGTGCCGAGCATCGCGCCGATGAGGTTGAACACCGCGGCCATGAGGAGCGCCGCGCGGGGGGTCAGCGCGCGCGTCGAGACCGACGTGGCGATGGCGTTCGCGGCGTCGTGGAAGCCGTTGGTGTAGTCGAACCCCAGCGCGAACGCGACGACCACGACGACGAGGACGAGCTCCACGTGCTCAGGACTCCTTGAGCGCGATCGTCTCGACCGTGTTGGCCACCCGCTCGAAGCTGTCGGCGGCCGCCTCCAGGGTGTCGACGACGTCCTTGAGCTTCATCGCCTGGATCGGCTCGAGGCCGTCGTTGAAGAGCTCGGCGACGAGCCGGCGGTAGGTCCGGTCGCCCTCGTTCTCGAGCCGGTTGATCTCGACCCAGTACTCGGTGAGGTTCTTCATCGAGCGCAGGCGCGGCATCGCGTCGGCGGTGAGCTCCGCGCAGCGCTGCAGGACGTCGACCTGCTTGATGATCAGCTCCGGCAGCACGCCGAGCTCGTAGAGCACGACGAGGTCCCCGGCCTCCTCCATCGCGTCCATGCAGTCGTCCAGGCGGCTCGCGAGGCCGTAGATGTCGTCCCGGTCGAACGGCGTCACGAACGTCTGGTTGAGGTTGCGCATGATCGTGTGCGTCGCCTCGTCCGCGTCGTGTTCCGCCTCGCGGAGCTTCGTGGCAATGGCCTTGCGGTCCTCCTTGTCCGCGCCCAGCAGCTCGGCCAGGAGCGCGGCTCCGCGCACCAAGTGGCTGGCCGACTCGGCGAGGAGGTCGAAGAAGGAAGCGTTGCGCGGGGTGAGGCGCAGTCTCACGAGGGGACTCCCGGTCCTGAAGAGCACACGGTCGACTCAGGCTAGGGCAGTCGAGGGCCTCTCGCGCAAACGCCGGGGTGTCGCGCTCTCACCGCCGCGCCACGGGTTGTTCATACCCGGTCCACCTCGTGCTTGCCGGGCGTTGCCGCCCGCAGGGCCCGCGGGGCGGCATCTGCGGGGGTGCAGCAGCCGCGGGCGTACGGCATCCGCGGGAGGTGAGAACGACGCCGGGCCGGGAGCGCCTCTCGGCGCGTGGCCGCTCGAAGCGGCGGAAAGTGGAGCCCGGGGCTACCGCGGCCCGGCGTCGTCCCCCCACTGTAAGTGCCCCTCGCCGCGGCGGAAACCCGGCACCGAGGTGAGAACCTTCACGGCCCGCCCGGGAATACCGCGGCCGGGTCAGTCCAGGCGGCCCGCGCGCCAGAGACGGGCGGCATCCTCGAGCTCCTCGGCGGTCCGCAGCAGGCCCGAGGCGCCGCGCGTCATGCGGCCGGCGAGGTCGACGTCGTCGACCAGGTCCGCGTCCAGCGCCGAACCGGTGACCAGCACCCGGCAGAAGGCCCCCGCGCGCTCGAGCGCGACGGCCAGGTCCGCCGTGTAGACCCCCGACAGCACCGCGTCGGCCACGGCCATCACCTCCGCGGGTCCCGGCGGGCTCGCGACCCCGGCGACGGCGTCGGCCACGTGCGCGCGCTGGGTACCCAGCCGGTAGCGCTCGGCGATGGTGCGCGGGTCCCGGCGCACCCACTCGCGCAGCGCGTACAGCCGCCAGAGCGCGCCCGGGAGCGTCCCCGGTGCGCTGTCGGCCCACAGCGCCGCCACCGTGTCCAGGCCCTCGGCCTCGACCAGGCGGACGAGCCGGTCGTGCACCTGCGGGTCGTCGCTCGCGCGGCCACCCGCCACGAGCGCCCGCGCGGCGCGGTGCGCCACCTCGCCGCGCTCGGTCGGGTCCGCGCCGTCCGGCAGCTGCTCGGCCGTGTACTGGTCGAGGCTCGCCGGCCGGCGCGGCTGCCGACGCTCGGTCACCGGCCGCCCGTCGGGTCGTCGGGCGCGGGTGCATCGACCAGTTCGAAGCTCAGGGACACGGAGTTCATGCAGTACCGGTCGCCCGTGGGCGTCTGGGGGGCGTCGTCGAACACGTGGCCCAGGTGGGAGCCGCAGCGGGCGCAGCGGACCTCGGTGCGCACCATGCCGAGGCTGCGGTCCTCGATCAGCTCGACGGCGTCGTCGGCGGTGGGGGCGTAGAAGCTCGGCCAGCCGCAGTGCGAGTCGAACTTCGTCTCGGCACGGAACAGCACGGCGCCGCACGCGCGGCACCGGTAGGTGCCGAGGCGCTTCTCGTCGAGGAGCTCACCCGTCCACGGGCGCTCCGTCGCCGCCTGGCGCAGGACGGCGTACTCCTGCGGGTCGAGCTCCGCGCGCCACTGCTCGTCCGGCTTGGTGACCTCGTAGGCCATCGCGGTCTCCTTCCGTCCTCCACCATCGTCCCCCGGCGCACGCACAACGCACGCCGTGGGGCCGCTGTTCCCCCGCGCGTCCGGGAACGTTCCCAGACTTCACCCCTGCAAGACTCACCTGCGGTGGGGCGACTGCCGATCACCCCGGTAAGACCTTCCGCCGATGCGAACCACCTCCCCCAGCCCTCGTCCGAAGGAACCGCCGTGACGGAGCCGACACGCCCCCAGGGGCTGCCCGCCGCGCCGCGGACCGACCGTCGCCCGACGACGATCGGCGTCCTCTCGCCGTCGGCGGGCGGCTACTTCTTCGGCGAGGTCCTCTCCGGGATCGTCTCCGCCGTGCGCGGGTCCGGCGCGGGCCGGGTGGTGCTGCTGCAGACCGTCGACGCCGCCCGGTCCATCCACGTCGCCCCGGTCGGCGACACGACGCTGCCCCTGGCGTGGTCGCAGGTCGACGCGCTCGTCTCCATCGCCTGGGCGGCCGGCGACGAGTACCTGGCCCGGGCGCGCGCGGCTGGGCTGCCGGTGGTCATGGCCAGCAACCAGATGCCGGGCGTGGACGGGGCGGCGGTCGTCGTCGACAACGCCGCCGGCGTGCGCGCCACCGTCGACCACCTCGTCGAGCACGGCCACACCGCGATCGGGTTCGTCGGGCACGTCGGGCAGAGCGACGTGGCCGAGCGGTACGCCGCCTACCAGGACACGATGCGCGCGCACGGGCTCGAGCCGCTGCCGCTGGTCGAGTCCGTCAACCAGGTGGCCTCCGGCGGCGCCGGGGCAGCCCCCGCGGTCGCGGCCGCGCCCGTCCGCTGGACCGCCGCGGTCGCCGGCACCGATCTGGTCGCCATGGGCCTCATCGGTGGCCTGCGCGACCTGGGCGTCCGGGTGCCGGAGGACCTCGCGGTCGTCGGCTTCGACGACACCGAGGTCGGCTGGTACGCCGACCCGCCGCTGACGACCGTCCGGCAGGACTTCGCCCTGGTCGGTTCGATGGCCGCCGAGCTCGCGCTGGCCGAGGCGGGCGGGCAGGACGTCCCGCACGAGCGGACCGCCGTGCCGGCCACGTTCGTGCGACGGGAGTCCTGCGGGTGCCCCCCCAGCCGGGCCGCGGTCCCCGCGGCGGGCCGGCCCGAGGCGGAGGCGCTCGCCCGCGACCTGTGGGCCGTCGTCGGGCCGGCGGACGCCCCGGTCCCGGCCTCCACGGTGGACGACGACGCCCTCGCGGTCCTCCCGTTCGACGACGTCGACCACGCGCGCCTCGACGAGACGATCAGCGGGGCGGTGCGGCGGCTCCTCGCCTCCTCGCCGCCGCCCGAGACCATCGAGGGCTTCGCCCAGACCAGCGCCCAGCTCGTCGCGCAGGCGGCCGCGCGGCTGCCCGGCACGTCGGGGGGCCGCCGGACGCTCGAGTACACCGTCGCCCGGCTGACCGCGCTCCTGGCCCGCGAGCAGGCGCAGCACCACCGCGAGCGCGTGCAGGGCCTGGCAGGGGCGCTCGGCGGGCAGCTCGACGTCGGCCTGCGGCTCCTCGGCAGGCCGCTGGGCGACGACCCCGCGAACCTGCACTGGCTCGACATCGTCGGAGCGCGCACGGGCTGCCTCGGCCTCTGGGCGGACGACAGCCGGACGACGCTGCGGATCGCGGGCGTGCAGGACGTCGACGGGCACGGCCTGGCCTCCCTGATCGGGACCACGATGCCCGTCGAGGAGTTCCCGCCGCGCGAGGTGCTCGACCTCGCCGAGGCGACGAGCGACACCGTCGCGTTCGTCGTCCCGGTCCGCGGCGCCAGCGGCGACCACGGCGTGCTGTGCGTCGTCGCGCCGCACGACCCGGAGTACGGGCCGGCCCGCACGACCTACGACAACTGCGCCGCGCTGCTCGGGGCGGCCCTGCGCGAGCAGCACCTCCTCGAAGGCCTGCAGAAGAGCGAGGTGCGCTACTCGCTCGCCGCGCGCGCCGCCGCGGACGGCCTGTGGGAGTGGGACGCCCTGACCGGCAGCGTCTACGTCTCGGACCGGGCGCGCGAGCTGCTCGACGTCGAGGGGCCCGTCGAGCGCGCCAGCACCATCCCGTCCGTGCACCCGGACGACCGCGAGCAGCTCCGCGAGGCGCTCGCCACCGCCGTCCAGGCGCCCGACCTGCCCGTCGAGGTCGAGGTGCGCCTCGTGCGCCGCGACGGGTCCACGCGCTGGGCCGTCGTCCGCGCCCTCGGCTCGTGCGACGAGTCGGGCCGCGTGCGGGGCCTCGTCGGCTCGCTGTCGGACATCGAGCACCGCAAGTCGCTCGAGGACAAGCTGCGGCGCGCGGCCCTGTTCGACCACGTGACCGGGCTGCCCAACCGACGGCTGTTCCTGGACCGGCTCAGCCACGCGCTGGAGCAGCGGCACCGGCGGGCCAGCGCCCGGTTCGCGGTCTTCTTCCTGGACCTCGACGGGTTCAAGGTCGTCAACGACTCCCTCGGCCACCTCATGGGCGACGAGCTGCTGCAGGTCGTGGGCGAGCGCCTGCGCTCCGACCTGCGCAGCGTGGACACCGCGGCCCGCTTCGGCGGCGACGAGTTCGCCGTGCTGCTCACCGACCCGGTGCCCGAGGACCTCCTCGTGGTCGCCCGCCGCATCCAGCAGCGGATCAGCGCGCCCGTGCGCCTCGGCGACCAGGAGGTCACGGTCACCGCCAGCATCGGCATCGCCACGTCGGCCACGCCGTACTCGGACGCCGAGGACGTGCTGCGGGACGCCGACATCGCGATGTACCGGGCCAAGGAGTCCGAGCGCGGCACCGCGTGCATCTTCGACCCGTACATGCACGAGCGCGCCCTGGCCCGCCTGCAGACGCGGTCGGCCCTCGCGCAGGCGCTCGAACGGCACGAGTTCGTCGTGCACTACCAGCCGGTGGTCGACCTCGCCCACCCGCGGGTCACCGAGTTCGAGGCCCTCGTTCGCTGGGCGCACCCCGAGCGCGGGCTGCTGCCGCCCTCGGAGTTCCTGCCGCACCTGGAGGGCAACCACGCCGTCGTCGCGCTCGGCCACCAGGTGCTGGACCAGGTGTGCGCCCAGGTCGCGGTGTGGCGCGACCGGCACGGCGAGGACGTGACGGTCGCCGTCAACCTGTCCCACCGCGAGTTCTGGTCGGCGGACCTCACGGACACCGTGCGGCAGGCCCTGGCGCGGCACGGGCTGCCCGGTTCCGCGCTGGTCCTGGAGACGACGGAGTCCGTGATCCTGCCGGACCCCGAGGCGGCGGGCGCCGTCATCGCCGAGCTGCGGCAGGCGGGGGTGCGGGTGCGTCTCGACGACTTCGGCACCGGGCACTCGTCGGTGCACCTGCTGCGCCACTTCCCCGTGGACGCGCTGAAGATCGACGGCTCGTTCATCGCCGCACTGGGCACCGACGAGCAGGCGACGGCGCTGGTCTCCGCGCTGCTGGCGCTCGGCCGGGCCATGGGCACGCAGGTGCAGGCGGAGTGGGTGGAGACGCCGGAGCAGGCGGCGCTGCTGCGGGACCTCGGCTGCACGACGGCGCAGGGCTGGCTCTTCGCCCGCCCGTTGCCTCCCGAGGAGGCCGACACCCTCATCGGCACCGAGCTCGCTCCGCGGCTCGCCGCGTCGGTGCCAGCATCAGATGCCCCCGGACCGCTAACGTCCCGTCAGCTCGTCGCCGATACGAAGACGAAACGTTCCGACCAATGACGGAGAGGGGCCGCGTGATCCACATCGGCGTGCTCTCCCCCGTCACGGGTGGGTTCTACTTCGGCGAGGTCCTCGCCGGGGTGGTCCGCGCCGTGTCGGCGGCAGGTGGCCGCGTCACTCTCGTGCAGACGCTCGAGGCCGGCCGCGCCGCCGAGCAGTTCTCGTCCGCGGCGAACGTCCTGACCCCCGCCGGCTGGGCCAACCTCGACGGGTTCGTCGCGATCTCCTGGGCGGCCACCGAGCGGTACCTGCGCACGCTGCACGAGACCGGCAAGCCGCTCGTGCTCGTCAGCAACGACGTGCAGCTGGACGTCGACACCGTCGTCATCGACAACGACTCGAGCGTGCGGCAGGCCGTCACGCACCTCGTCGCGCACGGCCACCGCAAGATCCTGTTCGTCGGCAACCTCGGCCAGACGGACATGGCCGAGCGGTACGCCGCGTACCGCGCCACCCTCGCCGAGCACGGCCTGCCGCACCGCCACGTCTCCGCCGTCGACCACGTCGAGCTCGGCGGGGAGTCCGCGGCCCCGGGCGTGCTCGCCGCGATGGACGACGGCTACACCGCCGCGTTCTGCGTGACCGACCGGGTGGCCCTCGGCGTCATGGCGGCCGTGCGCGCGGCGGGCAAGCGCGTGCCCGAGGACCTCGCGCTCGTCGGCTTCGACAACGTCGAGGCCGGCTGGACGTCGGAGCCGCCGCTGTCCACCGTGCAGCAGGACTTCTCGGCGCAGGGCGTGTTCGCCGCCGAGCTGCTCCTGGACGCCCTTCGCGGCACGACCACCGAGCACCGCCGGCACACGGTCCCGACCACCTTCGTCCCTCGCGAGTCGTGCGGCTGCCGCCGGGGCGACCGGCGCCTGGGCGACGGCGTCGCGCACGCGGGCAGCCAGGGCGCCCGCGAGGCCGCGGCGGTGCTGACGGTCCTGCTCGCACACCTCGACCTGGACCCCTCCGACGGCCGGGCCCGCATCGGGCTGGCCGACGTCGACGTGCACGCCCTCGACACGCTGATCCGCACCACCATCGACGGCCTCGAGACCCGCCGCGAACCACCGGAGAACCGCCGCGCCTTCGTCGAGACGTTCGTGCGGCTCGCCGCGCGGCACGCGCGCGAGCTCGCCGAGCAGGGCCTCGACGCGGCCGAGGTCATCCAGCACTGCACCATCGGGGTCTGCGAGGGCCTGATGGCGTCGCGGACGGGCGAGGCCCTGCGTCGCGTCGACCGGCTCACCGAGTCGCTGTCCCAGCAGTACGACGTCGGGCTCGCCCTGCTGGGTGAGCTCGAGAGCGAGCCGGCCGAGCTCGGCTGGCTCGACCTCGTCCCCGCGAGCGCCGGGTGCCTGGGCCTGTGGGAGGGCCCGCCCGAGGACGGCCTGCTGCGCATCCAGGGCGTCTACGACCCGACCGGCAGCCTCGACCACCTGCGCGGTCAGCTCTGCCGGTACGAGGAGTTCCCGCCCCGGGCGGTCACCGAGGTGCCGCCGAAGGCGAGCACCGGCGCCGACGAGGAGGTCGCCTACGTCGTGCCCGTGCGGGGCCCGACCGGCGACCACGGCATGCTCTGCGTGGTCGGCCCGATCGACTCGGAGTTCGGCTCCGGGCGTGCGACGCACAACCACTGGGCCGCGCTGCTCGGCGCCGCGCTGCGCGAGCGGCGCCTGCTCGAGAGCGTCCGCCGCAGCGAGGAGCGGTACGCCGCGGCCGCCGAGGCGGCCAAGGACGGGCTCTGGGAGTACGACACCACCTCCCGCGAGCTCTACCTGTCCGACCGCTGCCGCGACCTCCTCGGGGCCGACGTCACGGTCGACGACTGGCTCGACCGCGTCCACCCTGACGACCGGCTCCGCCTGCACGAGACGACGGTCGCCGCCGTCGCCCAGGCCGGGCGGGCGGTGGAGGTGGAGTTCCGGATCGCGCCGCCCGGCACCGTCGCGCGCTGGCTCGCGATGCGCGCCCTCCTGGTCGACGGCGACGACGGGCACCAGCGCATCGTGGGGTCGCTCTCCGACGTCGACGGGCGCAAGCAGCTGGAGGAGCAGCTGCGCCAGGCCGCGCTCTACGACACCGTCACGGGCCTGCCCAACCGGCGCCTGTTCCTCGAGCGCCTGACGTGGGCGATCGAGCAGTCGCACCGCCGCGAGGACGCCGGGTTCGCCGTCGTGTTCCTCGACCTCGACGGCTTCAAGCTGATCAACGACTCGCTCGGGCACCTCATGGGCGACCAGCTGCTGGAGACGATCGGCGACCGGCTCCGGGAGGGCCTGCGCTCCGTCGACACGGCGGCGCGGTTCGGCGGCGACGAGTTCGCCGTCCTGCTCGACGGGCTCCACCCCGAGGACGTGCTCACCATCGTCGAGCGGATCCAGCGGCGGATCGCCGCACCCGTGCTCCTCGGCGACCACGAGGTCGCGGTGACCGCCAGCGTGGGCATCGCCTCCTCGGAGACCGGCTACGACAGCGCCGAGGACGTGCTCCGGGACGCCGACATCGCGATGTACCACGCCAAGGAGGCCGAGCGCGGGACGGCCTCGGTCTTCGACCCGGTCATGCACCTGCGCGCGACCGGGCGGCTGCGGGCGCAGTCCGAGCTGCGCACCGCGCTGGCCGAGGAGCAGTTCGTCGTCCACTACCAGCCGGTGGTCGCCCTCGACGGCGGCGCCCTCACGCAGATGGAGGCGCTGGTCCGCTGGAACCACCCGGACCGCGGCATCCTCCTGCCGGCCGACTTCCTGCCGGTGATGGCCGAGACCGGGACGATCGTCGTCCTCGGGCAGTGGCTGATCGACACGGTGTGCGCGCAGATCGCGCAATGGCAGCAGGAGTACGCCGGCCCCGTCACCGTCGCCGTGAACCTCTCGCACCGGGAGTTCTGGGCCACCCAGCTGCTCAGCACCGTCACGACGGCGCTGGAGCAGCACGGGATCGGCCCCGAGAGCCTGATCCTGGAGATCACCGAGTCGGTCATCATGTCCGACCCCGACGCGGCGCGGCAGATCATGTCCGACCTGCACGCGGTGGGCATCCGCATGCACATCGACGACTTCGGCACGGGCCAGTCCTCGCTGCACGCCCTGCGGGCGTTCCCGGTGGACGCGCTGAAGATCGACCAGTCGTTCATCCACCAGATCGACATCGACCACCAGACCACCGAGCTCGTGCGGATCATCGTCGGGATGGGCCGCACGCTCGGGCTCGAGGTGGTCGCCGAGGGCGTGGAGACGACCGCGCAGGCGGACCGGCTGCGGACCATGGGCTGCGCGACGGCGCAGGGCTGGCTGTTCGCAGCGGCGGTCCCCGGCGAGGAGGCGGGGCGCATGCTCGGCCGACCGCTGGGCCCGAGGGTCCCGACGCAGCGCTGACGCGGCGCGGGCGTCGCACCCCGCGCGCGCCGGCGTGCCCTGCGACGATGGCCGGGTGGGAGAGATCTGGGACCGCGTGACGGCCGTCCAGCCGCCGCCCAGCACGTCCGTCCTGGCGCTGACGGCGGCCGTCGCGGCGGCCCTCGTCCTGGTCCCGGGCCTGTGGCCGGTCGCGCGGCACGCCGTGACCGTCGCACACGAGGCCGGTCACGCCGTCGTCGCCGCGCTCACCGGACGCCGGCTCACCGGCATCCGCCTGCACGCGGACACGTCGGGGCTGACGCTCTCCCGCGGCCGGCCGCGCGGCCCAGGCATGGCGCTCATGCTCCTGGCCGGCTACCCCGGGCCTGCGGTGCTCGGGCTCGGCGCCGCCGCCCTCGTCGCCGCGGGGCGCTCGGTGCTCCTGCTCTGGGTGCTCGTCGCGGCCCTGGCCCTCATGCTGCTGCTGGTCCGCAACCTGTTCGGGCTGTGGGTCGTGCTGGCGGGCGGCGTCGGCGCCTGGGCGGTGAGCTGGTACGCCACGCCGGACGTGCAGACCGCCGTCGCCTGCACGCTGGCCTGGTTCTGGCTCCTCGCGGCGCCCCGCACCGTGCTCGAGCTCGCCGTGAGCCGTCGCCGCGCCGGCGCCCGCACCTCCGACGCCGACCAGCTCGCGACGGTGACGCACGTGCCCGCCGTCGTCTGGGTGGCGGTCCTGCTGGTCGTCACGGTGGCCGCGGCGCTGGCCGGCACGGCGATCCTGCTGCCCGACGTCGTCGCGCAGGTGAGCGGCGGTCCCCCCAACGGGTGAATCGCACATCTCGCCCACCTGGAGCCTTCCGCCCACGGCTGGGACCGAGCACAGTGGCCCCCATGACAGCGCTTGTCGTATACGAGTCCATGTACGGCAGCACGAAGGCGATCGCGGAAGCGATCGGCGAAGGTCTGGCCCCCGTAGGACCGGTTCGTGTGCTGGAGATCAGCGCGCTCGCGGCTGCCCCCGGCGGCCGCACGATCTCCCCCCAGATCGACCTGCTCGTCGTCGGTGCCCCGACCCACGCCTTCGGGCTCAGTCGTCCCAACACCCGGCAGGACGCTGCCGCCGACGCCCCGGAGGGGAAGGTGATCTCGGACGGCAAGGGGCTGCGCGAGTGGCTCGCCGAGATCAGCCTGCCGCTCGGAGGCACCCGGTTCGCCGCCTTCGACACCAAGGTCGTCCGGCCAGCCCTGCCCGGGTCCGCGGCGAAGGGCGCGCACAAGGCCCTCGTGCGGATGGGCGGCCGGCCGGTCGTCGACCCGCGCTCCTTCGGCGTGCACGGCAAGAACGGGGGCCTCGTCGACGGCGAGCTGCAGGCCGCCGGCGAGTGGGGCTCGGCGCTGGCGCGGCTCGTGGGCGCGGGCGTCAAGTAGCAGGCACGGCCGAGGAGCACCGCGCCCCCCACCGGGACGCGGTGCGCGTCAGCGTGCCAGCGCGTCCACCAGGCGGGTCAGGCTCGAGGCGAGGCGCCAGCGGTCGGCGAGCGCCATGAGGCGCTCGGGGTCCGCCGGGGCGAGCGGCAGCGCGTCGCGGACCGTCGGCAGGGGCAGGTCACGGGCGACCTGCACGACGCCCGGCGCCACCGCGAGGTAGTCGCGCGCCTGCAGGAGCCGCCCCCGCTGGGACGCGGTGAGGCCGGGGTCGCCGGACTCGGCGGCCGCCAGGATCCCCGCCAGGTCGCCGAAGCGGCGCAGCAGCGCGACGGCGGTCTTCTCGCCGATGCCGGGCACGCCGGGGAGCCCGTCGCTCGGGTCGCCGCGCAGCACCGCCATGTCGGCGTACCCCTGCCCCCCGGCGACGGCGTACCGCTCCGCCAGGCGCGCCTCGTCGACGACCTCGAGCTCGCCGATGCCCTTGATCGTGTACAGCACGCGGACGCCGGCGTCGTCGTCGACGAGCTGGAACAGGTCGCGGTCCCCGGTGACGATCTCGACCGCCGCGCGCTCGGCCGCGGGCCGCGCGGCCTCCCGCGCGGTGAGCGCGCCGATGACGTCGTCCGCCTCGTAGCCCGGCACGCCGATGCGCGCGACGCCGAGCGCGTCCAGCACCTCGGCGATGACCGGGACCTGGGGCGCGAGCGCCGCCGGGACCTCCTCGCCGCCGTCGGGCGACTGGCGGTGCACCTTGTAGGACGGGATCGCGGCCACCCGGAAGGCGGGCCGCCAGTCCGCGTCCCAGCAGGCGACGAGCCGGCCCGGCCGACGGGCGGTGACCAGGCGGGTCATCATGTCGAGCAGCCCACGGACGGCGTTCACGGGCGTCCCGTCGTCGGCCCGGACGGTCTCCGGGACCCCGAAGAACGCACGGAAGTACAGCGACGCGGTGTCCAGGAGCAGCAGGGGCCGGGCGTCGGGCATGGCGCCACCGTAGGTCATCGCCCCGACAGGTCATCGCCCCGACAGGTCAACGGCCCGACAGGTCACAGGCCCGCGCCTGGACGCGCGGGCGCGGTGCGCCGCGGTTACCGTGGTCCGACGCGGACCGGAGGGAGCGGCGGGTGCAGAGCGTGCGGGTGGTGCGGGCGGGCCGGGCGATGCGCCCGGCGAGCCCCGCTGTCGAGCTCGCGTTCGCCGGCGGCGAGCTGCGCCGGGTCCGGCGCGTGGTCGCCGCCCTGGGCGAGGAGGCCAGGTTGCCCCGTCGCCGCATCGACGAGCTGACCGTCGCCGTCAACGAGCTGGCGGCCAACAGCGTCGACCACGGCGGCGGGCGCGGGACGCTGCGCGGCTGGCTGGAGGCCGACGCGCTCGTCGTCGAGGTGTCGGACGCGGGTTCGCTCGCGGAGTCCGCCGCGGGGCAGGAGATGGGCATGGCCCGGCCGCACGCCGACTCCGAGCGCGGGCGCGGGCTGTGGATCGCCCGGCAGCTCGCGGACGACCTCGAGGTGCTCCCCGCCGGGGACGGCGCCGACGGCCGTCGCGGGACCGTCGTGCGGGTGGTCATCGCGCTCTGATCGGCACGGCGCCCTGACGGGCACCTCTGACCGGCGCCTACGCGGCCGGCCTCAGGGCGCCGGGCGCTCCGCCGGGACGATCCGCGTGTCGGGCCCGGGGAAGACGAGGGTCCGCTCACCGCTCTCGGCCCACTCGACCAGGAACGGTGGCGTCCCGTCCGGGTGGTGCACCTCGACCACCGTGCCGCGCCGGACGGCTCCGGCGACGTGACCCGACTCGACGACGACCTCGTCGCCCACCGACGCTCTCATGGCACCCTCCAGCGGGACCGCCGACCTCCCGTCCATCATGCTCCGCCGGACGGCGGACGCGACAGGGGCAGGTCAGTCGGCCGGGACCGTCCGGGCCCTCGCCCACTGGCGCAGCGCCTCGACCTGCTCGGCCATGACGACCGACAAGGGCCGCGTCGCGCTGACCTCGCGCAGGAGGTGCTGCGCGGTGACGGTGCCGCCGTCGGCGTGCGCGGCGTAGGCCGCCGAGACGACGACCTGCTCGATCTCCGCGCCCGAGAAGCCCTCGGTGGCGAGCGCGAGCGCGTGCACCGCGGCATCGTCGAGGGCGATGCCGCGGGAGCCGGCGTGGATCCGGAACACCTGGGCGCGGACCTCGGGCGTCGGCAGGTCGACGAAGAACGTCTCGTCGAACCGGCCCTTGCGGATGAGCTCGGGCGGCAGCCGCGAGATGTCGTTCGCCGTCGCGACGACGAACACGCGCCCGTCGCGCTCCGCGAGCCAGGTGAGGAACGTGCCGAGCACCCGCTGGGACGACCCGGCGTCGCCGTCGGAGGTCGCCAGGCCCTTCTCGATCTCGTCGATCCAGACCACGCAGGGAGACATCACCTCGGCCGTCGCGAGGCTCTCGCGCAGCCGCCGCTCGGACTCCCCGACGTACTTGTCGTGCACGGCCGCCAGGTCCATCCGCAGCAGCGGCACGCCGAGGACCTTCGACGCCACCTTGGCCGCGAGGCTCTTGCCGCAGCCCTGGACGCCGAGCAGGAGGATGCCGCGCGGCGGGTCGAGCTCGGGGGCCGAGCCGTCGAACGCCGCCCGGCGGATGTCCAGCCACTCCTTGACGCGGCTCATGCCCGCCAGGTCGTCGACGCCGGCCGGGTCGTACTCGAAGGTCAGCACGCCGCCGCGGTCCAGCAGCTCGTACTTGGCCTTGGCGACGAGCGGCACGTCCGCCGGCGTCACGGCGCCGTCGTGGAAGATGGCCGTCCGGGCGAGCCGGCGCACGTCGGTCACCGCCAGCCCGGCGAGGTTCTCCACGAGCATGGCCACCGACGCCTCGTCCGCCCGCACCGCCGTCCCGGTCTGCGCGACCCACTCGCGCGCGACCTCGTCGACGATCGCGCGACGCTCCGCGACGTCCGGGTAGGCCAGCTGCACCCGCGCCGCGAGGTAGGACAGCTCCTCGGGGAGCTCGACCTCGTTGCTGACCAGGACGAGCGTGCGCGGGTTGGCGTCGTAGCCGAGGCAGATGTCCTTGATCACCCGGACGAGCGTCGGCTCGGTCAGGTACGGGTGCAGGTCGAGCATGACGTAGACGCCCGGCATCGCGTCGAGCAGGAACGTCAGGACCTTCTCGGGAGGTGCGTTGAAGGCCTGCGGGGCGCCGAGGTCCACGTCGATCCGCTTGAGCCCGCGCGTCGCGGCCCACTCGAAGACCGGCAGGGGCGGGTTGACGGCGCGGGCGGCCTGGAGCACCTCGGCGACGGCGCGCGCCTCGTCGCGCGTCTCGAGGACCACGAGCGGGACGCGGCTGCGCAGGATCGCGGCGAGGTCGCCGCGCGTCGGGGGCATGGCGGGAAGGTAGCAGCAGCCCGATGGCGATGATCTAGGTCCCAGGGGCCGGCGGCGTGGCGGCCGACGGGGCCGTGACGCCGAGCTCGTCGGTGAGGAAGAGGAACGCCCGGGCGTACGGGTTCGCCTCGACCGCCCGCCGGACGTAGGCCCAGTCGATCTGCTCGCGCAGCGCCCGCGCGATGGGCAGCAGGTGCCCCATGTCGCAGTAGTGCTCCGCGAGGACGCTCAGCTGGCCGGTGAGGACGTCCGTGGCGCTCAGGACGGGCATCCGCACCGCGAGCACCTCGAGGGTGTCGGCGCGCTCGAACAGCCCGGCGTCGACGGGCTCGCCGCACATCCGGAACAGGACGTCCACGAGGGCGCCCTTGTGGAACGCCTTGAACAGCCAGTTCTCCGCGGGCTGGTGGACGTCGAGGCCGGCGTCGGCGATGGCGCGCCGCGCGACCTCGATGTCCTGCTCGCGGATGACGAAGTCGGCGTCGTGGTCCGGCTCGGGCGCCCCGCGCGCCCAGGCCGCGTACCCCCCGCAGAGCGCGTACGGGATGTCCGCCTCGGCGAGCGCGACGGCGGCGAGCCGCAGGCCGTCGTGCAGGGCGGCGCGCGCGTCGGTGGTGGTCATGGATGGTGTGTACACGAGGCGAGGCGGCTCCGCGCGTCGGGCGGGCCGGGGTGCGCGGGCCGCGGGCCGGCGCGAGACTCGAGGGGATGCGCCTGGCGACCTTCAACATCCTGCACGGCCGGTCCCCGGTCGACGGCGAGGTGGACCTGGACCGGTTCGCCGCGGCGGTCGCGGCGCTGGACGCGGACGTCCTCGCGCTGCAGGAGGTGGACCGCGACCAGCCCCGCTCGCACGGCGCGGACCTCACGGCGGTGGCCGCCGAGGCTCTTGGTGCCGAGCACCACCGCTTCGTCGCGACGCTGGCCGGCACGCCCGGGGTGTGGACCGCAGCGACGGGCGAGCTGCAGCCCGACACCGCGGCGTACGGCATCGCCCTGGTCAGCCGCTACCCGGTGGTGGGCTGGCACACGCGCACGCTCGCCGCCCTGCCCGGCCCGGTGCCCGTCTCGTTCCGGCGGGGCGGGCCGCCGACCCTCGTGCACGACGAGCCGCGCGCGGCGCTCGCCGCCGACGTCGAGGGGCCTGACGGGCGGCTCGCCGTCGTCGCGACCCACCTGACGTTCGTGCCCGGCTGGAACGCCGTGCAGCTGCGGCGGCTCGTCGCGTCGCTGGCCGACCACGACCGCCCCGTCGCGCTCATGGGTGACCTGAACCTGCGCGGGCACCTGCCCGAGCGGCTCACCGGCTGGCGCGCGCTGGCGACGGCGGAGACCTTCCCCGCGGACGCGCCCCGCCGGCAGCTGGACCACATCCTGGCCGACGGCGACGTGGTCGCCCTGGGGCCCGGCGAGGCGCGCGACACCGGCCTGTCGGACCACCGCGCGCTGTTCGTCGACATCACCCCCCGGGGGTGACCGCGCCCGGCGGGTGACCGCGCCCAGCGGGACACCGCGCGCGGGTGGCGCCGCAACGATGCGGTCCGCCCTGACCTGGGACGGCGCGAGTGTGAACGGGCAAGGCGATCGCGCCCGATGCGCGTCAGCGCGTCGCGTGTCGCGCCAGAACCGCGCCGTCGACGCCGATGTGAGCGCGAACACGCCATCGCCGGGACGTAGGTCCCAATTCCTCGGCTGCTCCCGGCGAAATCACCTGCCCAGCACCGGCGGTGTGACGTAGGTCCCGTTCAGGGTCAAGATCGAAGCGCCGGAAGACCCTGCGGCAGCCGAGCCCTCGGCAGCCGTAAGGGGACAATGATGCGGATCCGTACGTGGGGTGCCCTGGCACTCCTCCTGACCGGCCTCGTGGCGGTGCCGACCACCGCCGCCGAGGCCGCGACCAAGCCCGACGCCACCACCACCGGCGTCGCCGCCGGCGCCACGCTGACCGCGATGAGCGGCGGCTGGGTCTCGACCGGTGGCACCACCATCGCCAACAAGGTCATCACCGGGGACGTCACGTTCGCCGGTTCCAACCTCACCGTGCGCAACGTCCGGGTGACCGGGCACGTGCTGTTCACCGGCGACAACGTCGTGATCGAGGACTCCGAGTTCGGCTCGTGGGCCCTCTCCGGCACCGCCGGCGTCCAGGCCAGCCGCGTCGAGGTCTTCGGCAACACCGGCCAGGACGGCCTGCACATCACGTCCGACTCCGGGCCCGTGCAGAACGTGGTCATCCGCGACTCGTGGATCCACGGCGCCAAGGTCACGGCCAGCTCGCACTACGACGGCATCCAGGTGCGCGGCGTCGACGGCCTGACGCTCGAGCGCACGCTCGTCGAGCCGGGCAGCGCGTACGTGCCGCAGCACAACAGCGCCCTGTTCCTCGAGAACGCGAACGGCGGGAACCGGAACATCACCGTCAAGGACTCCTGGCTCTCGGGCGGCGGCTACACGCTCTACACCTTCGCCAGCAACGTCCAGTTCTCCGGCACCCAGCTGGGCCGCGGCAACTACGGCTACCTGTACCCGGGCTCGGGCGGCATCACCACCTTCTCGGGCAACGTCAGCGCGACCGGCGCGGCCCTCGCCTACTCGGGCGGGACGATCGTCGAGTCCGGCACCGCGGCTCCGACGCCCACTCCGACGCCCACCCCGACGCCGACGCCCACGCCCACGCCCACCCCGACCCCGACGCCGACGCCGACGCCCACGCCGACGCCCACCCCGACCCCGACGCCCACGCCCACCGGCCTGCCGACGGCGGCGACCACCGGCGTCGTCAGCGGCGCCACGCTCGCGACGATGTCGGGCGGCACCGTGGGGACCACCGGCACCATCGCCAACAAGGTGATCACCGGGAACGTCCTGTTCACCGGCTCGAACCTCACGCTGCGCAACGTCCGCGTGACGGGCGAGGCGATCTTCCGGGGCGACAACGTCGTCATCGAGGACTCCGAGTTCGGCGCCCTCTCGTTCTCGGGTACCGAGAACGTCACCGTCGCCCGCGTCGACGTCTTCGGCTCGACCGGCAAGGACGGCATCCACATCACCGCCGACACCGGCGCCGTGCGCAACATCGCCATCCGCGACACGTGGATCCACAACCCGCAGGTGCTGCCGGAGTCGCACTACGACGGCATGCAGGTGCGCGGGGTCGACGGCCTCACCCTCGAGCGCACGCTCATCGAGCTCGGCACGTGGAAGTCGCAGTACAACGCGGCGCTGTTCCTCGAGAACGCCAACGGCGGCAACAAGAACGTCACCGTCAAGGACTCGCGGCTCACCGGCGGCGGCTACGTGCTCTACACGTTCGCCAGCAACGTGCAGATGACCGGCACGACGTTCGGTCTCGGCAACTGGGGCATCCTCTTCCCGACGTCGCCCGTGCCCGTCGTCTTCACCGGCAACACCGACACGAGCGGGCAGGCGCTGGCCTGCAACGGCACCACGATCGTCACGACGACGAACCCGACGCCGACCCCGACGCCGACGCCCACGCCGACCCCGACGCCGACGCCGACGCCCACGCCCACGCCCACCCCGACGCCCACGCCCACGACGCCGGCGACGCCGACGGCCGCGAACACCGGCGTCGTGACCGGCGCCACGCTGACGGCCATGAGCGGTGGCTGGGTGAGCACCGCGAACACGACCATCTCGAACAAGGTCATCACGGGGAACGTCACGTTCGCGGGCTCGAACCTGACCCTGCGCAACGTCCGGGTGACCGGCGAGGCCGTCTTCAAGGGCGACAACGTCGTCGTCGAGGACTCCGAGTTCGGGTCCGTCGCCCTGTCGGGCACGGCGAGCGCACGCCTGACCCGGGTCGACGTGTTCGGCGTCTCCGGCAAGGACGGCGTCCTCGTGGTCTCCGACAGCGGGCCCGCGTCCGGCGTCGTCATCAAGGACTCGTGGATCCACAACCCGGTCGTGAGCTCCGGCGGCTCGTACGAGGGCGTCATCGCCCGCGGCGTCGACGGCCTGAGCCTGCAGAACACCGTCGTCGACCTCGGCACCTACGCCGCCGGCAAGAACGTCGCGCTCATGCTGCAGAACGCGAACGGCGGCAACCGCAACGTCACGGTGACCGGCTCGCGGCTGCTCGGCGGCGACTACGTCGTCTCCAACGGCGGCGGCGCCCTGTCGGTCAGCGGCTCGGTGCTCGGCAACGCCCGCTCCGGCTACCTTGCCCCGGGCTCGACGGCGCTGACGTTCACGGGCAACACGGCGCCGACCGGCGCCGCGCTGACCTACGCGGGCGGCGCGATCAAGTAGCCGGCCCGCCGACCGATCCGGGCCCCGGAGGACGACCGTCCTCCGGGGCCCGGCGTCGTCGGGGGTTCCGCCCGCGGCGATCGCGACGGATCATGGGCCGGGTCCCACCCCGCGCCGGAGGAGCCCCGCCGTGACCGAGACCACCACTCCCGAGCCCACCACGTCCGAGCCCACCACCCTCACGGTCGACGTCGTCGTCCTCGGCGCCGGGGCGGTCGGGGAGAACGTCGCCGACCGCGCCGGCCGGACCGGCCTGAGCGTCGCCATCGTCGAGGAGCACCTGGTCGGCGGCGAGTGCTCCTACTGGGCGTGCATGCCGTCCAAGGCGCTGCTGCGGCCGGGCGCCGTGCTCGCGCAGGCCCGCGCCGTCGCCGGCGCGGCCGGTGCGGTGACCGGGGGCGTGGACGTCGCCGCGACGCTGGCGAGCCGGGACGCCATCGTGCACGGCTGGGACGACGACTCCCAGGTCGAGTGGCTGGACGGCGTCGGGATCCGGCTCGTGCGCGGGCGCGGTCGCCTGGCCGGGCCGCGCCGCGTCGCGGTCACCGCCGACGACGGCGCACCCGTGGTCCTCGAGGCGCGGCACGCGGTGGTGGTCGCCACGGGCAGCACCCCCGTGCTCCCGGACGTGCCGGGGCTCGGCGACGTCGAGGCGTGGACCAGCCGCGAGGCGACGGCGGTCCGCGACGTCCCCGCGTCGCTCGCGATCGTCGGCGGCGGGGTGGTCGCGACCGAGATGGCCACGGCCTTCGCCGACCTGGGCGCGCGCGTCACGCTCCTGGTGCGCGGCGACCGCCTGCTGCCGGCCTTCGAGCCGTTCGCGGGCGAGGCCGTCGCCGCCTCGCTGGCCGCCATGGGCGTCGACGTGCGCCTCGGCGCCCGGCTCGCCAGGGCCGCCCGGACCGACGCCGGCGGCGCGCACCTGGAGCTCGCCGACGGCGCCGCGCTGGACGTGGAGCGGCTGCTCGTGGCGACGGGCCGTCGGCCGCAGACCGGCGACCTCGGGCTGGAGACCGTCGGCCTGGAGCCCGGCGCCCCGCTCGCGGTCGACGACGCCGGCTGCGTCAGCGCTGTCGACGGCGGCTGGCTCTGGGCCGCGGGGGACGTGACCGGGCGAACGAACACCACCCACCAGGGCAAGTACGACGCCCGGGTCACCGGGGACGCGGTGGCCGCGCGGTTCGGCCCGCGCGCGGGCGACGGCCCGGTCGACGCCGACGGCGACGACGGCTGGTCACCGCTGCGCGCGCTGGCGGACCACGCGGCGATGCCGCAGGTCGTCTTCACGCGCCCCGAGGTGGCCGCCGTCGGCCTGACCGAGGACGCCGCGCGCGCGGCCGGCCTGCACGTGCGCGCGGTCGACGTCCCGTTCTCGTCCGTCGGCGGCACCACGGTCTTCGGCACCGGCCCGCACGACGACGGCGGCGCGGCGCGCATCGTGGTCGACGAGGCGCGCCGGGTGATCGTGGGCGCGACGTTCGTGGGGCCCGAGGTGGCGGAGCTGCTGCACGCGGCGACCATCGCCGTCGTCGGGCAGGTGCCGTTGGGGCGGCTGTGGCACGCGGTCCCCGCCTACCCGACGCGCAGCGAGATCTGGCTGCGCCTCCTGGAGGCCTACGGCCTGTGACCGGGCGGGCGCCCGTGCTGGCGCGACCGCCCGGTCAGCGGCTCGCCGGCCTCAGCCCGCGCTGCTGAGCGCGGCGTCGGAGGAGAAGACCAGGCCGAGCGCGATCTGGCCCTGCTGCAGCGCCGCCTTGGTGAGCGGGCCGCCGGCGTCGAGCGAGGTGAACTCGCCGATCTGGAGGCCGTAGAGGTTCTCCAGGCCCGGCTGGCAGAAGGGCCGGTCGGGGCACTCCGGCGGGCCGCCGAGCGCGATGTCACCGCAGGTCTCGGCGAGCTCGCTCAGCGTCGAGACGCCGTTCTCCTCGGCGAACGCGACGGTGACGGCGAAGGCGTTCTGGTCCTGGGCGGCGGCCGGCTGGCCGAACACGAGACCGACCTGCTCGCCGAGCGGCGCCAGCGCGGCCATCGTCGCGTCGAGGTCCGAGCTCGCGACCGCCTCGGCGTCGGCGCCGTTGACCTTCTTGTTGAGGAACTCGGTCAGCGTGCCGGCGTACTCCGGCACCACGGTGAGGTCGCCGAGCTCGAGGGCCGGCTCGTAGGTCTCGCGGTTGCCGATCGTCTGGGTGCTCGCGTCGAACCCGGCCGCGTCGAGCGCGGCCGCGTAGATCTCGGCGAGCGTCGCGCTCTCGGAGAAGTTCGCCGCACCGACCAGCACGGACGCGCCGCCGCCGACCGCCTCCTGCTGGTCGAGCCCCTGCTCGGCGACGAACTCGGCGGCCACCTCGCTGGACGTGCGGCGGTCGACGTCGACGGCGCGGTTGAGCTCGATGAGCGTCGGGGTGTCGAGGGTCGCGGACACGGCGTCGAGGACCTCGATCAGACCGGGCGACGCCTCGGCCGCGGCGGCGTTCACCGCGGGCACCACGTTGTCGACGGTCTGCAGGCCGAGGTCGTCCTCGAGCACCACCAGGGCGTCGTCCGCCACCGGCGCGCACGCGGCCAGGGTCTCGCCACCGGCGGCGGCCTCGCTCGTCTCGGGCGCCGAGGACCCCCCGCCCGACGAGCCGGCCTCACCGCAGCCCGCGGTCAGCAGCAGGAGGGCCGCACCGGCCACTCCCAGGAACGTGTGTCGCAGCGTCATCGGACCCCCAGCTGGTTGCTTCCCCGGTCGCGCGGGCGGGCAATTGCGATCAACCGTAACAACCCGCCCCGACACGCGATTCCCGGGGCGGCCGGGCGAGGTCAGCCGACCCGTGCCCGCACACGCATCGGCCGCGGGGTGAGCACCCGCTGGCCGATCGCCAGGACGAGCTCCGCGAGCAGGCACAGCCCCGCCACGAGCACGGCGCCCGCGACCACCTCGCCGAACCGGCGGTTCGCGAACCCGCTGACGATGATCGTGCCCAGCCCCCCGCCCCCGACGAGCGCCGCCAGCGGCACCGTCGCGACCACCTGCACCGCGGCCGTCCGCAGGCCGGCCCCGATGAGCGGCAGGGCCAGCGGCAGCTCGACCGACAGCAGCGCCCGCGCCCCCGACATCCCCATCCCGCGGGCGGCGTCGCGCGCGGCGGGGTCCACCTCACGGATCCCGGTGAACGCGTTCGCCAGGATCGGCGGGACCGCGAACAGGGCCGCCGCGACGACCGTCGGCCGGTTGCCGAAGCCGAGGCCCGTCATCGCGAAGATGTACAGGAGCGCGAGCGTGGGCAGCGCGCGCGAGGTGTTCGTCGCGACGACCGTCGCCGTGCCGCCGCGGTCGCGGTGCCCGAGCCAGACGCCGAGCGGCAGCGCGACGGCCGCCGCGAGCAGCACGGCCGCCAGCGACATGCCCAGGTGCTCGACGACGAGCGCGGGCACGCCCTCGGAGCCCTGCCAGTTCAGGGGGTCGTTGAGCCAGAGCAGCGCCAGCTGCAGGACGTCGTCGTCGCTCATCGCCCGCCCCCGGCGCGCGCCCAGGGTGCGGCGAGGCGCCCGGCCAGCCACAGCACGACGTCGGCGAGCAGGGCGAGCGCGAGCGTGAGCACGGTCGCCGTGACGACCTCGGCCCGGTACTGCGAGTTGAACCCGCGGTACATCAGCTGCCCCAGCCCGCCGTACCCGATGACGACGCCGATGGTCACCAGGGCGATCGTCGTCACCGTCGCCAGCCGCAGGCCCGTGACGATGGCCGGCAGGGCGCCGGGGAGCTGCACGGTGAACAGGAGCCGCAGCCGCCCGAAGCCGAGCCCGCGCGCGGCGTCGACGACCGCGGGGTCCACGCCCTGGAGCCCCACGAGGATGTTGCGCACGAGCACGAGCAGCGCGTACATCACCAGCCCGATCAGCACCGACTCACGCCGATCCCGAAGGATGGGGTTGAGCAGCGCGAACAGGGCCAGCGACGGGATCGTGTACAGGACGCCCGACAGTCCCAGCACCGGGCCGACCAGCCGCGGCCGCGCGTGCGCGAGCAGGGCCAGGGGCAGGGCGATCGCCGTCGCGACGAGGATCGCCTGGAGGGTCAGCCCGACGTGCTGGCCGAGCGCCTCCGTGATGTCGCCCCAGTTGGCCTGCACGTAGTCCCAGGAGAACCACGGGTTGGGCGCGGCGTCGGCGGACAGCGCGCCGCGCGCGGCGACCCCCATGACCTCCACCCCCGGCACGCTACCCGCCACCCCCGACGCCGTCCCCCGCTCCGGCCTCCCGGCCGGCCTCCCCCTCCGCCCCCTCGCCGTCCCCATGCCCGAGGTCGAGCGTCTCGCCCGAGGTCGAGCGTCACCACCCTCGACCTCGCGCGAAAGCCTCGACCTCGCCGGAGGTCGAGCGTGCGCCTGGACGCGCAGCAGGACGGGCGTCGGCGGGCACCGGTAGCGTCGCGGGCATGGGCGCACCCACGGACGACGTCATCGCGTTCGAGGGCGCCCGGATCGTCTACCCCGGCGGCGCCGTCGCCGTCGAGGGCCTCGACCTGACCGTGCGCAGGCACGAGCTGATGGTCCTGGTGGGGCCGTCGGGCTGCGGCAAGTCCACGACGCTGCGCATGGTGAACCGCCTGGTCGAGCTCACCTCCGGCCGCGTGCTCGTCGAGGGCGACGACGTGGCGCGCACCGACCCCGTCGCGCTGCGCCGCCGGATCGGGTACGTCATCCAGCACGTGGGGCTGTTCCCGCACCGGACCGTCGCGCAGAACGTCGGCACCGTCCCGTCGCTGCTGGGCTGGTCGCGCGAGCGCACCCGCGAGCGCACGGCCGAGCTGCTGGACCTGGTCGGGCTGGAGCCCGCGACCTACGCGCGGCGCTACCCGCACCAGCTCTCCGGCGGCGAGCGTCAACGCGTCGGCGTCGCGCGGGCGCTGGCCGCCGACCCGCCCGTGCTCCTCATGGACGAGCCGTTCGGGGCCGTCGACCCGATCGGGCGCCGCCGCCTGCAGGAGGAGTTCTGGCGCATCCAGCGCCGCGTGGGCACCACGGTGATCTTCGTGACGCACGACGTCGACGAGGCCGTGAAGCTCGGTGACCGGGTCGTCGTCATGAGCAAGGGCGGGCACGTCGAGCAGGTGGCCGACGCCGTCACGCTCCTCGCGCGGCCCGCGCCCGGCATGGTCACCGACTTCATCGGCGCGGGCCGGACGGCGCGGCTGCTGCCCATCACCGAGCTCGCCGCGGAGGACCTGGCGGAGGACCTGGCAGCCGACGACGGCGTCGCGCACGACGGCGCGCCCGTCCCGGCGGCGTCGCGCGCCGGTTCCGCCGTCGGGCCCGCACCCGCCCAGCCACCCCTGGCGCCCCTGGCGCTGGGTGACCGGCTCGACGCGGCCTTGGCGGCGCTCGTCGCCAGCGGCGACGGCGCGGTCCCCGTGCACGACGGCGCGGGCCGGGCCGTCGGGACGCTCACCGAGGCCGGGTTGCTGCGGGCGCTGCGCCGCGCCGTCGCCGCGGCGAGCGACGACTGACGTCCGCGGCACGCGGCCGACCGACCCCGAGGAGGACGAGATGGACGTGGCCGAGCTGCTCACCGACGCGTACGGGCGCGTGCACGAGGAGGTGCACCGCGTGCTCGACGGCCTCGACCCGGCCCTCCTGGGCGCGCGCGTGGACCCGGGCGCGAACTCGATCGCCTGGCTCGTGTGGCACCTGACCCGCGTCCAGGACGACCACGTCGCGGACGCGTTCGGCACCCAGCAGGTGTGGACGGCCGACGGCTGGGCCGACCGCCTCGCCCTGTCCTTCGACCCGTCCGCGACCGGCTACGGCCAGAGCCGTGCCGACGTCGACGCCCTCGCCGCCGTGCCCGCCGACCTCCTGCTCGGCTACCACGACGCCGTGCACGCGCGGACGCTCGGGCTGCTGGGGCAGGTGCGCGCCGGCGACCTCGACCGCGTCGTCGACACGCGCTGGGACCCGCCGGTCACGCTCGGCGTGCGCCTGGTCAGCGTCCTGTCGGACGACCTCCAGCACGTCGGCCAGGCCGCCTACGCCCGCGGCGTCCTGCGCCGGTCGGCGACCCCCTGACCGCTCAACTGGAGCACGGCGGCGGCGAAACGGCTCAAGTGGAGCACGATGGCGCCACCGCGCTCCACTTGAGGATCAGGCCGCCGACGTCGCGGGGTGCGCCGCCACGATGTCCGTCACGCGCGCGCCGGACAGGGTCTCCTCCGCCAGGAGCGCCGCGGCCAGCGCCTCGAGCGCGGGGGCGTGCTCGGCGAGCAGCGCCGTCGCGGCGGTGTGGGCGTCGCGCAGCAGGGCGTCGATGCGCGCGTGGGCCGCGGCGGCGAGCGCACCGCCCATCCGCAGCGTGTCGGCGTCGACCTGCGCGTAGCCGAAGTCCGTCATGCCGTACTGGGTGACCATCGCCGTCGCGAGCCGCGTGGCACCCTGCAGGTCACCGGCCGCGCCCTGCGTGTGCTCGCCGTCGAGCAGGTACTCCTCGGCGGCCCGCCCGGCGAGGGCGACGGTGAGCTGCGCGAGCGCCTTGCGACGCGGCAGGAAGACGTCGTCGTTGCCGGCCATCCACGTCGCGCCACCGGCCGGGCCGCGCGGCACGATCGTCACCGAGACCGGGTCGTCGGCGTCGGGCAGCAGGGCCGCGGCCAGGGTGTGCCCGGCCTCGTGCCAGGCGGTGATCCGCCGGTCCTCGTCGGTGACCAGGGCGGACGTGCGCGCCCGGCCCATCGCGACGGTCGCGATCGCCGCCTGGAAGCAGTCGGCGTCCACCTCCGCGAGCCCGCGCCGGGCGGCCTCCATGCAGGACTCGTTGACCACCTGCGCAAGGTCCGCACCCGACATCCCCGGGGTCTGCCGCGCCACGCTCACCAGGTCCACGTCGGCGCCCATCGGCCGGCCCGCGGCGTGCACCTGCAGGATGAGCGTCCGCCCGCGGCGGTCCGGGTTGGGCACCTGCACCTGCCGGTCGAGCCGGCCCGGGCGGGTCAGGGCCGGGTCGAGCGTGTCCGGCCGGTTCGTGGCCGCGAGCACGACGACGCGCGACCCGCCGAACCCGTCCATCTCGTTGAGCAGCGAGATCAGCGTGTTCTCGCGCTCGCCGTCGCCGCCCTGCTGCACGCCGCTGGTCCGCGTGCGCCCGACGGCGTCGACCTCGTCGATGAAGATGATCGCCCGCTCGGCCTTGCGGGCCTGCGCGAACAGGTCCCGCACCCGCCGCGCACCCACGCCCACGTACGTCTCGACGAAGTCCGAGCCCGCGAGCGCGAAGAACGGCACCTCGGCCTCGCCCGCGACGGCGCGTGCGAGCAGCGTCTTGCCGGTGCCGGGCGGGCCGACGAGCAGCGCGCCGCGCGGCCGCGTGGCCCCGAGGGCCTCGAACCGCGCCGGGTCGCGCAGGAACTCCACCATCTCGCGCAGCTGGTCCACGGCCTCGTCGGCGCCGGCGACGTCGGCGAACGTCACCTCGGGGACCTCGCCCTCCGCCAGCGCCCGGCGCGGCGCACCCGCGGCAGCGTTCGGGTTCACCCGGCGGACCACCCACACCAGCACGCCCACGATGACCAGGACCGGCAGCAGCCGCAGCGCGACGTCGCCCGCGGACGCGCCGCTCGGCTCGGCGTCCAGGTCGACGTCGGCGTCCAGCAGCGCGGCGGTGAGCTCGTCCGCGTACTCCTGGGGGAAGGCCACCTCCGCCTCGCCGCCGGCGGTGAGCTCGAGCGTGAGCCGGCCCGCGCGGTCGTCGATCCGCGCCTGGTCGGCCCCGCCGCTCTCGATGACGGCGAGGCCCTCCGTGAGGGTCAGCTCGTCGGGCGCCGGCTGCGCGGGCTGGGCCAGCAGCACCGCGAGCCCGACGACGACGATCCCGGCCACGACCGCGGCGGCGACCCACGCCCGGGTGCTGGGCCGGCGACGCCGGCGCCGGTCCCGGCCGGGCCGCGGGCGCGCGACGGGCGCGTCGTCGTCGGCCGTCCGCTGGGGGTCGGCCGCGGGCCGGGCGACGTCGTCGGCGGCGGCGCGCGGACGGGGCGGCGCGTCGAGGGCGGGCGCGGCGGTGGCGGGGAGTGGTCGCGGGCTCACCCCGGTGCTATCGGGCACCACGAGCGTGCTCCCAAGCGGACCGGCCGACGACGCGCGGGTGATGCCTGCCGCGCACCACCCGCGAACCACTCCCGGCCGGATTCCCCCGGCGATGGTCATGGAACCAGGTCGCCCCGGGCTCGCGTCACCAGTCGAGGCTGACGACCACCTCCGTGTGGCCGAACGAGGTCACCTGATGCTTGCGCGCGCCCGAGGCGTCCATCACCCAGATCTCGGCCCAGGCGTCGCGGAAGTACTCGACCCAGGCGATCGAGGCGCCGTCCGGCGACCACGCGGGCATCCCGTAGCCGGAGGGCTGCGCCGGGTCGCCGTCGTGGAGCCCGGACCCGTCCACGAGCACGCTCACGCGACCCGAGCGCACGCTCCCGACGACGATGTCGGTCGCCACCCACCCGCTGTCCTCGCCGGGCATCCGGACCATCACCAGGCGGGCGCCGTCGGGCGACCAGTCCGGGGAGGCCAGCGGGGTGTCACCGAACGGGTACCGGAGCTCCGACCTGCTCACCGGCGCCGCCGTCCCCGCCACCGCGCGCCGCACGCGGGCGGCCGGGACGACCGCGACGCGGCGCCCCATCCAGGGCTGCGGCGCGTCGGGACCGACGTCGAGCGCGAGCCCCGAGCGCGGGTGCCAGCGCACGGCCCCGACCACCTGGTCGTGGCCGAGCTGGGTGACCTGCCGCACGGTCCACGCGGCGACGTCGACGGCGACCACCTCGACGACGTCGCGTCGCTGCTGCCCGGGGAGCCGGGCGCTGCACCGCTGGAGCACGAGCAGCGTGTGGTCGTCGAACCAGGTCGGTTCCATCTCGCCCCAGCCCAGCTCCACGGCGACGTCGCCGCTCACGGCGTCGTAGATGCGGGTGGCGTTGCCGGACGCGGAGCCGCTGGGCGTCCCCCAGCCGACGAGCCGCGTCCGGTCCGGCGACCACTGGCCGCCGCGATGGCTCAGCGCCTCGGGCGAGGCCTGCTGCGAGACCCGCGTCACCGCGCCCGTCGCGGGCGTGAGGCGGGAGATGTCCTCAAGATCGCCGGTCACGTCGGCGGTGTACGAGCTGAAGGAGATGTCGTCCTGAGCCGAACCCTTGTCCGGGGTCACGGTCCCGTGCGGAGCCATGGCTGCGCCTTCCTGCGCACGGCGGCCGTGGGTGGGACCGCCACGGCTGCCGCGTCCCGCCGCCGCCATGCAGGCCGGCTCCCCTGCTGTTCGCCGCGCCGCCCCCTTGATCACGAACGTAGTCCTGACGGGCGCGCCCGGCGGCTCAGTAGGCGGCGAAGTTCTGCGTGAGGTAGTACCCCTCGGCGCCGAACGCGACGCCGACGCCCAGGTGCGTGTACTCCGGGGTGAGCAGGTTCTCGCGGTGCCCCGGCGAGTCCATCCAGCCCTGGTGCACCGCGCGCGCCACGTCCTCGGCCGGCACGATGCGCGTCTCGCCCATCCAGCCGACGTTCTCCCCCGAGACGGACCAGCCCGACGGGATCTGCCGGCTGTAGTCGGGGTTGTGGCTGATGCCGTCGCCGGCGTCGGCGAGCGCCTGCGACCACCCGCGCGCGACGGCGCCGAGCTCCGGCATCCGGGTCAGCGGCGCCAGGCCTTCGGCCGCCCGCGCGTCGTTGGCCAGGGCGAACACCTGGTCCTCGATCTCGGCCAGCAGCTCGGCGGGGGCGCCGTCGTCGGTGGGCGACGGGGTCGCGGGCGGCTCGGGCGTGGGCGTCGACGGGGCCGACGGGGCCGGCGGGGCGCCGCGGGTCGACGTGGGCGACGGCGCGAGGGTGACGACGTCCGGCGCGACCGCGTCGTCCACCGAGCACCCGGCGCACGCCGCGACCGCCAACGAGCCGAGCAGCGCGACGACGACGCGCGAGCGGTGGGCCATGGGTCGACGCTAGCCGGGCGGCGCGTCCGCCGAGGCATCCCCGGCGGCCGGTGCGCGCGCCGGCTGCCGGGGATTCCCCGACGCGCGGGCTCGCCAACCCGTGCTTAACCTGCGGCAATGATCACGCCCGCCGGGGAGGCCCCGCCCCCCGCCGACCCGCCCGGCCACCATCCCGGGCGTCGGCACCGGCTGGCGCGCGCGGTGACGTTCGCCGCCGCCCTGGTCCTCCCGGTCGCCGCGCTCGCGCTCCTGGTCCGCGCGAAGGGCTCGCCGCTGGTGACCCTCGACGAGGCGGCGATCCGCGCGGGGACGGACCTGACCAGGGAGAACCCAGCCCTGCGCGACGCGCTGCTCGCCTGGCAGACCGCGTTCCAGGCGCGCTGGGTCAACCTCGTCGTCGCGCTGGTGTGCCTGGGGGCCTGGCGTCGCCACGGGCTGCGGACGCGGGCGCTGTGGGCGTTCGTGACGCTCCTGGTCGCGTGGAACCTCGGTCTGCTCGCCAAGTACGTGGTGCAGCGCGCCCGGCCGGTGGTCGACGACGCGATCACCCTCGCCCCCGGCTACAGCTTCCCGTCCGGTCACGTGACCAACGCCGCCTCGGCCGGCCTGACGCTCGTGATCCTGCTCTGGCCGCTGCTCGGCCCGCGCGCCCGGGTGGCGGTCCCGACGGCGGTGGGCGCCGCCGTCGTCGTCACCGGCCTGGACCGCGTGCTGCTCGGTGCGCACTACCCGACCGACGTCGTCGCGGGGGTCCTGCTCGGCAGCGCGATGGCGGGCGCCTCCTACCTCGGCTACCTCGGCCGGCACCCCGCCGCGCCCGGGGCCCACCCCGCGTCCCCCGCGAAGGAGCACCGATGACGACGTCGTCCCCCGCCGCCGAGGGCGTCCGCGCCCGGTTCGACGCGTTCGTGCACAGGTACGAGCTCGACCCCAGCCGGCCGACCGTCGCGCAGGCCCGCCGCGACCTGGTCCGGCGCACGCTGGCCCCCGCCGTCGGCCTGTTCGCGGCCGTGGTCGCCGTCGGGCTGCTCATCGTCGGGCCGCTCGACTCGCTGCCCGGCGAGGTGGTGGTCAACGAGGAGCTGCAGAAGGAGCGGACGCCGCTGCTCAACCAGCTCACGGCGATCTGGTCCGCCGTCGGGAACACCGAGGTCATCATCGCCGGCTGCCTGCTGGTCATCGCCCTGGTCTGGTGGCGCACCCGGCAGTGGTGGGTCGCGGTGATCCCGGGGATCGCGGTCGCCGTGCAGGCGGCGGTGTTCATGCTGTCGGCGCTGGTGGTGGGCCGGGAGCGCCCCGACGTCGAGCTCCTCGACGAGGCGCCACCGACGTCCGGCTTCCCGAGCGGGCACGCGGGCGCGTCCGTCGCGTTCTACGTCTCGCTCGCGCTGCTCGCCCGGCGGATCCGCCGGCGCTGGCTGCGCTACCTCGTGACCACGCTGTGCGTCCTGGTGCCCGCGCTCGTCGCGTACGCGCGCCTCTACCGCGGCATGCACCACGCGACCGACGTCGGCGTCGGGGTGCTCAACGGGCTGGTGTGCGTCGCGCTCGGCTGGCGCTACCTGCAGCGCGAGCCGGCGGCGGAGCCTCAGACCCTGCCGACGCGCGCCCGGACGAACGAGTAGACGCCGTACGCGACGAACCCGAGCGCGACGATCGTGAGGAGCCACTGGCCGAAGGGCGCGTCGCGCAGCGTCTGCAGGGCGCCGTCGAGCCCCTGGGCGCGGTCGGGGTCGGCGGTGGCCGCGGCGGCCACGAACAGACCCCCGACGACGCCGAACGCGACGCCGCGCGCCACGTAGCCGAGCCGGCCGGCGCGGACCACCCAGGGCCCCGGGTGCTCGCGGAGGTCGCGCAGGAACGTGCGCGTCCAGCCCTTGTGCACGTGGTAGGCGCCGACGGCGATGACGCCGGCACCGACCGCGGCGACCAGCAGCCGGCCCAGCGGCTGGGCCATGAGGTCGGCCGTCCAGCCGGCCTCGCTCGAGCCGCCGGAGCCGGACGAGCCGGACCCGCCCTGGTCGACGACCCCGTACGCCGCGACGGCGAGCGCCAGGTACACGACCCCCTTGCCGGCCGCCTTGAGCCGCTCGCCGGTACGCCCGCCGAGCAGCGCCGTCGTGAGCTGCCAGAGGCCGAGCAGCGCGAACCCGACGAGCAGCACCCACAGGAGGAACCCGCCGACCGGGGTGCCCGCGAGGGTCCGGAGCGCGCCCGTCGCGCTCGCCTCCTCGCTCCCCGCGCCCCAGGCGACCTGGAGCGCCAGCCAGCCGATGGCGAGGTTGAGGACACCGTTGGCGGCGTAGCCCAGGCGGGCCCCACGCTGGAAGGCCGGGCGGCCGCGGACGTCGGCGACGGAGGCGCGCGTGCTCATGGTGGTCACCATCGCACCGGGCGCCCGCCCCCGCGCGTCGAGCCGCCCGCCCCGCCATCGCACCCCGCCGTTGCACCCACTCCGGCACCCCACCACCGGACGCGGGGGCCGACGCGCGAGGGCCCAGCCCCCAGGGGAGCCGGGCCCTCGCGGGATCGACCGGTCAGCCGCCGAGCAGACCGCCGAGGCCGCCGCCGCTGGACTTCTGCTGCTGGGCGCCGCCCTGCACCACGGACTCGCTCGGCTGCACGAGCACGTAGCCCTGGCCGCCGAACGCCATCTGCAGCAACTCGCCGGTGCCGCCACGGATCATCGACTTGATGCCGCCGGTGTCGACGCGGATGTCCATGCTCACGCCGGAGGTCCACAGCACGACGGCCTGCGCGTCGGCGAACGTCGGGGCGCTGGCGACGTCGAGCGCCACCGGGTCGCCCTTGGTGGTCACCGCGACGTAGCCGGTGCCGCGCAGGGAGACGTTGTACAGCCCGCCGGTCATCATCGCGCCGCGCGCCTGGACCCGGTGGATGTCCCACTCGATCGAGCTGGAGAACGCCAGGACGTTCGCGCCGTTGACGGAGATCATGTCGTTCTCCAGGTACATCACCTGGATCTCGCTCGCGAGGTCCGCCACGAAGAGCTCGCCCTGCCCGGTGCACTGCATCATGTCGACGCCCTCACCGGTGAGCTTCTGCTTCATCCACTTGTCCAGCCCGCCCGAGCCGGTGTTCTGGAAGCGGACGTCGCCCTGGTAGGCGACCATCGAGCCGGTCCGTGCCCAGACGGGGCCGTAGCCCATCTGGATCTTCAGCATCTTCTTGTTCTGCAGGGAGAACGGGTCCTGCGAGGTGTTCTCCTTGTGGTCCGCGAACAGCGAGCCGTGGATAGTCATGGCGACGGATCCCTTTGTCATTCCGCGCGGGCGCAGCGGGTTCGCTCGAACTCTAACGACGCAGGTCACCGCTTTGTAGGCTTTCCGTGCAGCCGGGACACGTCGCCCGTGACGCCCGGTGCACGCACCCGGGAGGAGCACGACGATGGGTCTTCTCGACAAGGCGAAGGCGGCCGCGTCCGACCTGGCCGCCAAGGCCGACTCGGCCATGAGCAACATGAGCAGCACGGCCACGGGCGGGCCCCGCCCGGCGGACCTGGACAAGTACTTCCGCGACCTGGGCGTGCTGACGTACCTCGAGGCGAGCGGCCGTCCCGCCGACGCCGCCGAGCGCGACCGCGTGCTGACGACCCTGCGGGACCTCGACGGCCAGGGCGCGATCCGGTCGTTCGCCCTGCAGACCACGCCTCCCCCGGCCCCGGGCATGGCCGGTGCGCCGGTGACGCCGCCCCCGCCGGGCATGGCCGGCGCCACCCCGCCGCCGCCCGCGCCCGGCATGGCCGGCGTGACGCCTCCGCCGCCGATGGGCGCCCCCGGCGGCATGACCCCGCCGCCGGCCCCGGCCGCGCCAGCGGAGGTGGTCCCGCCGACGCCCGAGCCCCCGACGGAGCCCCCGGCGCAGCCCGCGGCGCCGCCCCCGCCGCCCTCCTGGGCCTGACCGCCCCGGCACGACGACGAACGGCGGGCCCCCGCTCCTCATGGAGGTGGGGGCCCGCCGTTCGTCGTCGGGGTGCGTTCGCCGTCGGGGTGCGTTCGCCGTCGGGGTGCGTTCGCCGTCGGGATGCACCGCGCGCGGGTGTCGGGGGCCGTGGCTAGCGTGGGCCGCCTCGCGGCCGCGGCGGGTGCGGCCGGCAGACGGAGGAGCGGGACATGGCACACGGCGACATCACGCACATCGACATCCCGGTGAGCGACCTGGCCGCGGGGCGCGCGTTCTACGGCGGGCTGTTCGGCTGGCAGATCGACACGATGCCGGGCTTCGAGGACTACCCCATGTGGCGGGCCCCGAACGGCATCAGCGGGGGCGGGCTCGCGCCGCGCAGCGAGGGCTTCACGCAGCCCCGCAGCTACGTCGAGGTGGACTCGATCGACGACGCCCTGCGCCGCGCTGTCGAGCTCGGCGCCACCGTGGCGATGGAGCGGACGCCGATCGACGAGAACAGCGCCTGGGCGGTCTTCACCGACCCCGACGGCAACCAGGTCGGCCTGTACGAGTCCCGCGCCGCGGGCTGAGCCGACGCTCGGTCGACGTCGACTGAGGAGTCGACGTCGACGTCCTCAGTCGACGTCGAAGAAGGAGTGCTGGTCGTAGAAGTGCAGGACGTAGCGGCAGCGCTGGCAGATCATCAGCGTCATCCGGTGCGACGTCCAGCCCCACCGGGAGTCCTGCCGGGCCTCCTCGCGCTGGAAATGGACGCCGTCGCAGAGCGGGCAGCGCAGCTGCCGCGTCTCGGGCTGCGGCGCGGAGCCGGGGGGCACGGTCATCGCGGTTCCTCTCGACGCGCCTCAGCATGCCCGATCAGTTGCCCGCGCGTGGCCGGTCTGTCACGACATGAGCTTCCAGGCATACCTCGACACCATCGAAGAGCGCACCGGCCTGACCCCGCGCCAGGTCCTCGACGTCGCCCGCCAGAAGGGCTTCGACTCCCCCACCACCAAGGCGGCCGACGTCGTCGCGTGGTTCAAGGAGGACTACGACCTGGGCCGCGGCCACGCGATGGCGCTCTGGTACGTGCTCAAGAACGGGCCGGTCGCGCCCGGCAAGCACGTGCGCTCGGGCGGCACCCACTCCGACCCGTCCGAGACGCTGTGGCTGGACGGCAAGGCGACGATGCCCGCAGCCCGCTGACCCTCGCGGACGGTCCCACCCCTGCGCGGCGGATCGCCTGGCGTCGGTCGGGTTCGGTAGCCCGGCGCCGGCCTGTCACCACCGTCACCACCGCGAGCGGGGGAGTCACTTTCCAGAAGTCCTTGCCGCGGCAAGCATCTCCGAGAAGTGTCTCCGCCCCCGCGGGCCATCCCGCGGGCGATCCCGCCGGCACGCAGCGCCGGCCCGGGGCAGCCCGCTTCAGCGGGCGCGCTCGGCGGCGACGAGCTCGCGGACGGCCGGCGCCACCTCGCGGCCGAAGACCTCGTAGGCGTCGGGGTCGTCGCCCGGGAGCACGAACGCGGAGACGCCGTACCCGAGCGCGAGGTCGGCGAGCTGCTCGGCCCACTGCTCGGGAGGGCCCACGAGGAACCGGTCCGTGCGGGCAGCGGTGAGCTCGCCGTCGAGGTTGAGCAGCCGCCGGACGTCCGACGGCGAGCGGCCCGCCTCGGCGGCGGCGTCGTCGATCACGGCGTTGCCCTCCGCGAGCGGCCGCAGCCCGCCCAGGTAGCCGAGCGACGGGAGCCAGCCGTCCCCCGCGCGGCCGATCAGCCGCAGCATCCGCGGCCGCACCGCGCCGACCCAGATCGCGACGTCGTGCGCCGGCGCCGGTCCGCGCTTGGCACCGTCCACGGCGTGGAACCGCCCGGGCACCGCGAACCGCTCGCGGTTACCCGCGTCCCAGACCCCGCGGACGACCTCGAGCGCCTCCTCGAGCGCCTGCACCGCCTCGCCCGGCGCCAGGCGCGGGCCGCCGACCGCGGCGATCGCGTCCCAGAACGCGCCCGCACCCAGGCCCAGCTCGGCCCGGCCGCCGCTGAGCAGGTCGAGGCTCGCGACCGACCGGGCCAGCACCACCGGGTGCCGCAGCGGGAGGTTCGCGACGTTCGCCACCACGCGCAGCCGCTCCGTCCGGGCGGCCACCCAGGTCATCAGGGTCCACGCGTCCAGGAACCGCGGCTGGTACGGGTGGTCCTGGAACGTCGCGAGGTCGAGACCGGCGCGCTCCGTCGCCACGGCGAGGTCCACGGTGCGCCCGGGATCCGCGGCGAGCGGCGTGATGAACGTCCCGAACAGCATGTCGTGGCCGTAGTCCGTCATGCAGGCGACAACCCCCGGCGCCGACGCGCCTGTTCCACCCTCTTCACCCGCCGTTCACCCAGCGAGACACTCATCTGCGGACAGCGAGGTCCGATACCACCGGCGGAGGCCTCGATGCCGATGGGACGCACGCACCCTGCCGCCCGGCGGGCGGTCCCGCGGGCGACCCTCGGCGCAGCCGTCGGCCTCGCCGCGCTCACGCTCGTGCGCTGGCTGCTGGCCGACCGCGCGGTCGGCCTGGTCCTCGACGCCCTGCTCGCCGCGGCCGCGATCATCGGCACGCTCGATGCCGCGCACCGCGCCCGCGCGGGCCGGAGCCGGCTCGGCTGGCGGTGCGACACCGCCGGGCTGACGCTCTGGCTGCTGGCGCCTCTCGCCTGGCTCTCGCCGCTGCCCGAGGCGGCCGCGACGGCGGGCCGGACTGGCTTCGTGCTCTGCACCGGGGCCGCGTGCTGGTTCACCGCGAAGACCCCCGCCATGTCGTCGCGGGTGCGGCTGGTCGTGGACGGCGCGATCGCCGGCGCGGCGCTCTTCATCATCGGCTGGCACCCGCTGTTCGAGGGGACCGTCGACGCGGCCGAGGGCGGCCTCGCAGGCGCCGCGGCCGTGGCGCTGCCGCTCGGCGCCGTCGCCGCGCTCACGCTCTTCGGGACGGTGAGCATCACCGAGATCCCCCGGTGCCGGCGCGCGATGCCGAGGCTCTACATGGCCGGGCTCGCCACGGTGGCGCTGTCCGACGTGCTCTGGGTCCGGACCGGGCACCCGCTGTGGGCCGTGGGGTTCGCCTTCGTGCTCCTCGGGACCCGCGTCTACCGCGGAACGTCGGAGCGCCGGGAGGTCGTGAGCACCCACCCCGGGCTCGTGTACGCGCCCTACGCCGCGCTCGTCCCGGCGATCGCCGTGATCCTCGTGGACTACCTCGGCGACGGGGTGCCCGAGGCGGTCGCCGCGACCGCCGTCGTCACGGGCGTCCTGCTCATCGTGCGGCAGCAGGCGACGCTCGTGGAGAACCGCCACCTCGTCGAACGGCTCGAGGCGACCGAGCGCCGGCTCCGGCACCAGGCGATGCACGACTCCCTGACCGGCCTGGGCGGACGCGCGCTCCTGCACGACCGCCTCGAGACCGCCACGGCGGAGCACCGCGCCGACGGCACTCCGGTCGCGGTGATCTTCCTCGACCTCGACGACTTCAAGCAGATCAACGACGTGCACGGGCACGCCGTCGGCGACCACGTGCTCGTCGCCATCGCCCGCCGCCTCGGGGCGGCGCTCGAGCGCGGGACCCAGTACGCGAGGGCGTTCCGGATGAGCGGCGACGAGTTCGCGGTCCTCCTGCGCGGCGACGCCGCCCGGGACGCCGCGGCCACGGCTCGCACGCTGCTCGCCGAGATCACCGCCCCGGTGGAGGTCGACGGCACGTCCGTGTCGGTGGGCGGCAGCGCGGGCGTCGCCGTCCCCGGACCCGACGTGCCCGCCGAGCCGTCCGCCCTGCTCCGGGCCGCCGACGTCGCCATGTACGGCGTCAAGCACGGCGGCAAGGGCGGGGTCGCGCAGGCGCACGGGTAGGCGTCCGGGCGTCCCTCAGACGCCGAGGTCGCGCCGCAGCGCGGCCGGCCGGACGCCGTCGCCGGCACCGTCCCGGACGTACACCGGCACCAGGTCGCGCGGCACGCCGCGCTCGACGACGCAGCCGCCGTCGTGCGCCCGCCCCGACCACAGGTCGACCCAGCGCCCCTCCGGCAGGTAGGTACGCCACGTCGTCGCGCCGGGCTCGGTGACCGGGTGCACGAGCAGGTCGTCGCCGAGCAGGTACTCCGCGGGCCACGCCCACACCTGCGCGTCGTGGGGCCAGTCGAAGAACAGACCGCGCATGAGCGGGCGCGACGTCGCCACCGTGCGCGACGCCTGCTCGGACAGGTAGGGCACGAGCCGCTCGCGCAGGTGGGCCAGGCGCCGGAACTCCTCGACCACCGCCGCGTCGCCGGTCTGCTCGGCGACGTTCCACGGCGTCCGGTCCCGCAGCGGGGGCCGGTGGTGGTTGAACTCCGAGTGGTACTGCATGAGCGGCATGAAGACCGACGCCGCCGCAGCGCGGACGTAGAGCTCGGCGTCGGGCACGGGACCCGAGAATCCGCCCAGGTCCCAACCCCAGTAGACGATGCCGCACGACGCCGCGGAGATGCCCGCGTTGAGCGTCCAGCGGAACGCGTCCCAGGTGGAGTCCTCGTCGCCCGCCCAGAACAGGCCGTGCGCCTGCGAGCCCGTGAAGCCCGCGCGCGAGAACGTCACCGGCGCCTTGCCCGCCGAGCGCAGGAGGTCGCCGAACGCCCGCGCGTAGTGCACGGGGTTGAGGTTGTTGGCCTCGTCGCCACGCCGGCCGTCGGCGTAGCGCAGCTCGTCGCCCCAGGCGTGCTCACCGCCGTCGGTCTTGAAGCCGTCGACGCCGATCTCCTCCACGAGATAGCGGCGCCGGGCCGTCCACCAGTCGCGCGTGCGCTGCGCGGACAGGTCGGGCATGAGCGCCTTCGGGAACCACCAGCCGCGGTTGCGGTAGGGGGTCCCGTCGGCGTCGAGGACGGCGTGCCCGCCCTCGACCAGCGCCGCGCCGTCGAGCAGCACCTGGGCGTCGTCGGGGGTGTCGGCCGGCAGGTCCTCTCGCGTCTTGAGCAGCGGGATCTGCCAGAGGACCACCTTGACGCCGCGCGCGTGGAGCTCGTCGACCATGGCCTTCGGATCCGGCCACGCCTGCCCCCAGGTGAAGTCGGCCGCCGCGAAGGGGGCGCCGTCGCGGTGCGGCTCGTAGGCGGCGTCGCGCCAGATGACGATGCCGTGCTCGTCGCTCCACGCCTCGATCACCACCACGCCGACGGGGATGTCGAGCTCGGCGTGGGTGTCCATGCGCTCGGTGACGATCGCCTGGGTGTTCCACTCGTTCCCCGAGGCCCACAGGCGCAGCACCCAGTCGGGCAGCACCTCGGGCCGGCCGACCTCCGCGAGGAACGCGTCCAGCACCTCGTGCGGGGCGCCGTCGTACACCCCGACATCGAGCGCCTCGTCGCGCGTGCCGCCCAGGGCGACCTCCACGCGCACCTCGGTGGGCGCCGCTGCGCCGACGTCGTACCAGGAGCGGCGCGACGTGCGGACGTGGAAGCCCCACGGCTCCCCGCCGCTCGCGCCCGGGAGGACGTGCGCGAACGGCATCGGCAGGTAGGTCCGGCGGAAGCGGCCCTGGGACTTGTACTGCTCGAACACGACCGCGTCGAGGCTCAGCCCGCGCTGGTCCACGGCGTCGTACCGCTCGCCGAAGCCCACCACGTGCGCGTCCGCGGCGATCCGCAGCGCGAACCGCACGCGATGCACGCCGTCGGCGGTGGTCAGCCACGCGATCGACCCGGGGACGACGCGCGGGTGGGTCCCGGCGGGCGCGCCGTCGACGGTGAGGCGCCCGCCGTCGGGCCGCCAGGTCGCCGGCGCGACGTCGAACCAGTCGGTCGCGACGGGTGTCCCGTCGGGGCCCGTCCCGGTGAAGCGGTACCGGGCACGCTCGCCGTCCGCCAGGCCGCCGACGTCGACCGCGAGCGCGCCGGTGGCCGCGAGCTGGGCGGCCTGGGCCTCGGCGAGGTGACCCTCGCCACCGGCGAGCGCGGCGGCGTCGGTGCCGTCGGTCACCGCGGGCAGGGCGGGCACCTCGACCGAGCGCACGACGCCGTCCGGCCCGGTGACCTGCCAGGTCAGGCGCACGTCGGTGGCGTCGTCGGCCTCGACGCCGAGGCGGATCGGCTCGCCGACGAGCGGCAGCACGGGGGTCCGCTGGTCGGCGGAGGCGGCGTACGGGTGCCCGATGCCGGCCGGGCGGTGGCGCAGGCTCATCGTTCGTCCTTCGGGGGGAGCAGGCCGAGCTCGTCGGCGAGGACCAGGTACATGCCGTGCGACCAGAGCAGCGGCGTCGCGACGGTGCCCCAGCGCTCGAGCCACTCGGCCCGGGCCTCGGGGTGCAGCAGGTGGTCGGGGACCTGCTCGGGCAGGTGGCCCTCGGGCGTGGCGTGCGCGGCGACCCACTCGAGGCGCGCGCGGGCCGCGGCGACGTCGCCGGTCGCGGCCTCGTTCCAGCCGAGCAGGCAGGTGAGCAGCAGCCACTGGCCGCCGCCGTAGAACACGTCGGCGGCGAAGCGGTGGACGCCGGGGGTCGCGAGGTCGCGGCGGATGGCGTCGAGGGTCCCGACGGCGAGCGGCGACCCGGGGGCGACGAGCCCGTACGGGACCGCGCAGGCGGCGAGCGAGGCGTCGACGGCCGTCGAGCCGACCCACTTCGCGAGGTGACCGTCCGCGACGGCCTCCGCGAGCACCGTCGCGCGGATGCGTTCGGCGGCGGCCGCGGCGGCGTCGGCGCGGGCGGCGTCGAGGGCGCCGGAGCGGGCGGCCGCCGTCAGCCCCGCGAAGATCGCGCCGAACGTGGAGCCGTGGCGGTGGCCGACGTGCTCCTCCCACCAGTCGTAGCAGGGCCGGTCCCAGAACGCGGCGAGGTAGTCGGTGGCCACAGCGATGCCGTCGGCCCACCGCGCGAGGTCCAGGCCGTGCCGCTCGGCGTGCGTGACGACGGACCACAGCCACGTCCCGTAGCCGTCCGTCTGGAAGTCCCACCAGGGGTCGTTGCCGTCGGCGCCATCCAGCGTGAAGCGCGTCGGCAGCATCTCCTCGTTGCCGGGCTCGTCCCCCGCCGCGCGCCTGGCGACGAGCGAGCGCACGACGTCGGCCCGCGCCACGAGCACCCGCGTCGCCCAGTCGTGGAACGCGTCGACGGAGGCGACCGCGCCGTAGCGGGACATGCCCTCGGCCGTGAACGCACCGTCCCGGTACCAGGCGTAGCCGCGGTACGCGGAGAACGTCGGCGAGGCGGGGTACGCGCCCGACGGCGCCTGGTGCTCGGCGATGACGTCGTGGCTGCGGCGCGCGAGCGCCTGCAGGGCGTCGGTGCCGATCGGCTCGGCCGTGGTGGGGTGCATGCGTGGAGCTCCTGGTCGTGCTGGTGCGGTGGCGGCTCGCCGCCGGTGGTTGCTGATGCGGGTGGGGCCCGCCCGGTGATCAGGCGGGCGGGCCCCGGTCTGCAGGCCCTCGTGGGCGCGCCCGGGCAGGTCAGCCGAGGATCGCGTCCACCTGCTCGGCCATCTGGGCGGCGGCGTCGGCGGCGCTCAGGCGGCCGGCGGCCACCTCGGTGAGCATCGAGTTGACGACGTCCTGCACCTCGGCCGCGCGCTCGCCCAGGTCGGGCGTGAGGGCCACGTTCTCGAGCGAGTCGAAGACGGCCTGACGGTTGGCCGGCTTGCCCAGGGTCAGGTACTGCTCGAGGACGGCCTCGTCCGACGTCGGCGGGAGCTCCCAGCCGGCCTCGAGGCGGATCTGCGCGGTGGTGTCGGAGCCCGCGAGGAACTCGGCGAACTTCGTGGCCTCGGCGACGTGCTCCGAGCCCGCCGAGACGGCGACCGCGTTGGAGAACATGGCCGACGCCTGCTGGGTGTTGCCCGGCTCGACGGCGATGTCCCACCCGTCGGCCATGTCGGCGAAGGTGCCGAACATCCAGATGCCGCTGTGGAACATGGCGAGCTTGCCGTCGGCGAACAGGCCGGAGTCGAAGTCCGGGGTGCCCGCGCCCTGCTCCGGCGTCGGCATCACGGTGCCGGACTTGCCGGCCAGCCACTCGATGGCCTCGATGCCGCCGGGGGTGTTGAACGCGGCCTTGCCGTCCTCGCCCAGGAAGCTCTCACCGTTCTGCTCGAGCGCCTTGTAGAACTCGTAGTAGCTGATCGGCTGGTAGTCGCCGAAGACCCCGGCGGCCTGGTCGGTCAGCGCCTCGGCCGCGGCGCGCTCGTCCTCCCACGTCCAGTCGGCGGTCGGGTAGTCGAGACCCGCGGCGTCGAACAGGGCCGTGTTGTAGAAGAGGACGACGTTGCTGAACGACGTCGGGATGGCGAACTGCGCCCCGTCCGTCTGGTACGTCTCGAGCAGGGTCGGGTCGAACGCCGACGGGTCGGCGACCGTGAGCTCGGCGAGGACGCCGTTGGCCTGGTAGGCGTGGTACTGGCCGTACTCGATGTCGAAGACGTCGGCCACGGTGCCCGCGGCGAGGTCGGTCTGCAGCGCGGTGAAGTAGTCCGCGTACGCCATCGTCGTCACGTCGACGGTGATGCCGGGGTTGGCCTCCTCGAAGGCCGCCACGATCGCGTCGAGGTTCTCCTCGTTGCCGTTGTTCGAGATGAAGTTCGTGTAGGTGATGGTGACGGACTCCGGCTCCTCGGCCGGGGCGTCGTCGCCGGCGTCGGCGTCGCCGCCGGAGGAGCACGACGCGAGGGCGAGTGCTGCGGTGATCGCGGCGAGCGCCACGAGGGGTGACCTGCGGTTCATTTCGGGATCTCCTTCGATCGGTGGTGCGGAGAGGGGGCTCGGGCGGCGTGGGGGCGCCGCCCGACGACGGGAGGGCCTACTTCAGGCCCGAGGAGGCGACGCCCTGGACCACGTACTTCTGGGCGAAGACGTAGAGCGCGAGCATCGGCAGGATCGAGACGACCGAGCCGGCCATGACCACGTCCCACTGGGTCGTGTACTGGCCCTGGAGGGTCTGCAGGGCGACCGGGAGCGTCTGCAGCTCCGGGGAGCGCAGGATGATCAGCGGCCACAGGAACGCGTTCCAGCTCGACATGAAGCCGAAGACCGTGAGCGTGGCAATGGCGGGACGGATGTTCGGCAGCACCACCTGGGCGAAGATCCGCAGGTGCCCGGCGCCGTCGATGGTCGCGGCCTCGTCGAGCTCGCGCGGCACCTGGTTGACCGCCTGCCGCAGCAGGAAGACGCCGAACCCGGAGGCGATCGACGGCAGCAGCGCGCCGAGGTAGGTGTCGATCAGGCCGAGCCACTTCATCTCGACGAACAGCGGCACGATGAGCACCTGGAACGGGATCATCATCGTCACGAGGTAGAGCGCGAAGACGACGCCGGAGCCGCGGAACGGCAGCCTGCTGAAGCCGTAGGCGGCCATCGCGCTCGTGACCACCTGGGCCGCCGTCGCCGCGATCGCGAGCGCGAGGCTGTTGACGACCACGCGGCCGAACGGCAGGTCCGCGAAGAGCTGCGAGTACGCCGCGAGCGACGGGTCCTCGGGGATGAGCTGCGGCGTCGCCGAGAGGCCGCTGCCGGGGCTGATCGAGGTGACGACCGCCCAGACGAACGGGAAGAGCATGACCAGCGCGCCGAGCACGACGACGGCGTGCAGCGCGACCGAGCGCGGGGTCAGCAGTCGCTCACGCATAGGTGACCCACCTCTTCTGGCCGCGCACCTGGATCACCGTGACCGCGAGGATCACCGCGAACAGGAGCCAGGACAGAGCCGCCGCGCCGCCCGCCTCGCCGTACCGGAAGGCCAGCGCGTGCACGCGGAGCACGACCGTCTCGGTCGAGGCGTCCGGGCCGCCGCCGGTCATCGCGTAGACCTGGTCGAACACCTGGAACCCGTTGATCAGCGAGATGACGACGACGAAGAACGTCGACGGCGACAGCAGGGGCAGGACGATCGACCGCAGCCGCCGCCACCAGCCGGCGCCGTCCACGCGCGCGGCCTCGATGACGTCCGTCGGGATCGCCTGCAGGCCGGCGAGCAGGATGACCATGACGAATCCGAGGTCCTTCCAGGCCGACGCGAGCACGATCGACGGCATCGCCCATGCGGGGTCGGTCCACCAGCCGGGACCGTCGATCCCCACCAGCCCGAGCGCCCAGTTCACGACGCCGACGCTCGGGTTGAGCAGCCAGCGCCACACGAGCGCGACGACGATCCACGACGACACGACCGGCAGGAAGTAGATGCCGCGGAGGAGCGACCGGCCCTTGAGCCGGGCGTTCAGCGCGAGGGCGAGCGCGAGGCCGCCGACGTAGACGAGCGGCAGGTAGCCGAGGATGTACGCGAGCGTGTTGCCGAACGCGTTGCGCGTCGCCGGGTCGCCCAGCTGGTCGGCGAAGTTGTCCAGCCCCACCCACTGCATGGGCGAGAGCAGGTTCCACTCGTGGAGGCTGATCCACGCGGCGCCGAGCATCGGGCCGATCGTGAAGGCCAGCAGCGGGATCGCGCTGGGCAGCAGGAACAGGCAGATCCAGCCCGCCCGCTTGGCCCGCGCGCCGCGGCGGCCGGCGCCGGGGCGGCCGCTCCCGCGGAGGCGGCCCGGCGCGGCGGGCCGGGCGCCCGCCGTCGTCGGTGCGGTGGTGGCCGTGGTCACGACGCGTCGCCGTCCGTCACGTGCAGGCGGGCGCGCACGAGGTCGCCCTGCTCGCCGCTAACACCCTCGGCGTCTAGCGGGGACGCGAGGACGAGCGCCGCGGCGCCGAGCGCCCACCGGTCGTCGGCCCAGGGCTCGGTGACCACCGGGACGCTGCGGCGGCTCGGCATGAGGTGCGCGCGGAAGGACTCCTCGAACCCGCGGCGCCAGTGCGGCCACGCGTCGATGCCCTCGCCGAGCAGGACCACGATCTCCGGGTCCACCGTGTGCACGACGCCGGCGAGCGTGCGGCCGAGCAGGCGGCCGGCCCGCGTGAAGATGTCGCGCGCCCGGTCGTCGCCGGCGTCGGCGGCCGCGCGCAGGTCGCGCACACCCTGCCCGCCCGAGAGGATGCCCGCGTCACGGCCCTGGCGCAGCAGCGCCGCCTCGCCGACCAGCGCCTCGAGGCAGCCGCGCGAGCCGCAGCGGCAGACCGGACCGTCGTCGGGCTCGACCGGGATGTGCCCGATCTCGCCGGCGCCGCCCGCCGCGCCGCGGAAGACCGAGCCGTCGACGATGATCCCGCAGCCGATGCCGCGCCCGATCGTCACGACGACGTACGTCGAGTGCTCCCGGCCGGCGCCGTACAGGGCCTCGGCCACGGCCAGGGTGTTGACGTCGTTCTCGACGAGGACCGGCACGCCGAGCGCGGCGCGCAGGACGTCGCCGACGCGGGCCTCGGACCAGCCGAGCGTGGGCGCGGTGACGACGCCGGACGCCTGCGCGTCCACGGAGCCGGGGATGCCGACGCCGACGCCGAGCAGGTTGCCGCCGTGGTCCGCGACGGCCTTGCCGATGGCGCCGGCGAGCCGGTCGAGCGCGTCGGGGGCGTCCGGGTCGAACGGCCGGACGGAGGAGGTGGTGACGGTGCCGTCGAGCTTCGCGTCGACGATGGCGAGGTGGTCGGCCGTGACCTTCACGCCGATGGCGCCGCCCGCGGTGTGGACCAGGCCGAGCAGCCGGCCGGGGCGTCCGCCCTGGGACTTCGCCGTCTCGAGCTCGGCGACCAGCCCGCGGGCGATGAGCTCCTTGGTGACCTGCGTGATCGTCGCCGGGCTGACGCCGAGGGCGCGGGCGACGTCGGCGCGTGAGGTCGGGCCGCGCGTCCCGAGCAGGCCGAGGACCGCGGAGGGCACGAGGTCGCCGCGGGAGGCGGGTCGGGTGGCCGGGCGCATCGAGAACTCCTTCGTTCAGCGCTTTGTTCGGAACTAAATAAAGCACTGAACGCCGGGCTGGGCAAGGCCCGTGATCCAACCGTGACCCACACGAGAACGAGGGCTGGCGCCGGTGGTGGCGGGGTGGCGGGGTGGCGGGGTGGCGCCGCTGGTGCGGCCGTGGCCCGCTACAGCGCGCGCGGCTCCTGGGCCGCCGCGTGCCGACCGCCGATGTATCCGAAGGTCAGCGCCGGGCCGATGGTCGCCCCGGGGCCCGGGTACGTGTTCCCCATGACCGACGCCGACGTGTTCCCCGCGGCGTACAGACCCTCGATCACGGACCCGTCCTCGCGCAGTACGCGCGCGTGCTCGTCGGTGAGCAGGCCACCCTTGGTCCCGAGGTCGCCCGGCCAGATCCGCACCGCGTAGAACGGCGGCTTGTCGATGGCGCCCAGGTTCGGGTTGGGCTTCACGCGCGGGTCGGAGTAGACGCGGTCGTAGGCGCTGTCGCCGCGGCCGAAGTCCTCGTCCTTGCCCGCGCGTGCGAACGCCGAGAACCGCTGCGCCGTCGCGACGAGTCCGGCCGCGTCGATGCCCATCGTCGTCGCGAGCTCCTCGAGCGAGTCCGCCTTCGTCATGAAGCCGGACTCGAGCATCTTCTTCGGGGTGATGCCCGGGAGGGCGAACCCGATCGGGTACCAGCGGCGGTGCCGCGAGTCGAGGATGAGGAACGCCGGGATCGCGGGGACCGTGCGGTGCCGCGCGTACTGGTCGTGGCCTGCGTCGACGTACGACTCCGACTCGTTCATGAACCGCGCGCCGGAGGAGTCGACGATCATCCCGTGCGGCAACGACCGCTCGGCGAGGAGGAACCCGGCCGACCCGTCGGGGTTGATGACGGACGGCCCCCACCAGGCGTCGTCCATGAGCGCGACGGCGGCACCCACGGCCATCCCGGCCTGCAGCGGCCCGCCGAGGTCCCCCGGGTTCGCGTTGGTCCACGCCGTGGTGATCGGGTGCTCGTGGTACTGCTGCCGCATCGCGTCGTTCTTCGCGAAGCCGCCCGCGGCGAGCATGACGCCGTGCCGCGCGCCGATCCGCGTGCGCACCCCGTCACGCTCGGCCACCACGCCGACGACGGCGCCGCCGTCGTCCGTGATGAGCTCCACGAGCGGCGTCTGCAGCCGGATCTCGATGCCGCGCGTGCGGGCCGCGTGGAAGAGCTGGCCCATGAGGGCGTTGCCGAGGCCCGCCGGCCTCCGGCCGACGAGCATCGGCGCGATCGTGTGGAACCCGACGACCTTCGCGGCGGTGGCGAACCCGCGCCAGCTGCGGAAGGCGAGGTTGATCCTGCCGACCTCGGTGGTGTGGGCCGCCATCGGCACGTAGCCACGGACGTTCTTGTGCCAGTCGCCGAGCTTCTTCATGTTCCAGCGCTGGCCCTCGACGCCGCGCCCGATCGGCGTCCCGCCCGGCTTCTCGGGGTAGTAGTCGGAGTACCCGCGGGCGTACACGAGCTCGACGCCGAGGCCCTGGAGGAACTCGATCATCCGTGGGCCCTGCGTGAGGAACGCGTGCCGCCGCTCGGGGGAGCTCGCCGGACCGACGTCGCCGATCACCGTGTCCATGTACATGCGGGCCTTCTCGTAGGAGTCCTCGACCCCCGCGGCGCGCATCAGCGGGTTGTTCGGGATCCACGCCCCGCCGCCGGACATGGCGGAGGACCCGCCGGCGAGCTCGGTGCTCTCGAGCACCAGGGGCTGCCTGCCCGACTCCTTGACCGCGAGCGCGGTGGCCATGGCGGCGGAGCCGGAGCCCACCACCACGACGTCGACGACCTCGTCGAAGGTGACCATCGGCGTTGTTCTCCTCGTGTGCGTCGCGACGTCGCGACAAGCGGACACCGTTGTCCACTGTGCGATCAGTCTACGCACGGCACGGACCGGGCCTAGGGCCGAAGGCCCTACCCGTCCGCCCCTCGCCCGTCCTCCTCCAGCACGTGCCGCAGGTACCGCCGCGGATCGTCGAGGTAGCCGCGCCAGTGCTGGACGAGCGCGAGGTCCTCCCAGCCCACGGGCGCGAACCCGTGCTCGCCGAGCTCGAGGATCGTCGCCCCGGGCAGGGCGGTCAGCAGCGGCGAGTGCGTGGCGCACACCACCTGCGCGCCCGCCGTCGCGAGCCGCGCCAGCAGGTCGACCAGCGCCAGGCACGAGGTGAAGGAGAGCGCCGCCTCCGGCTCGTCCATGACGTAGAACCCCGTCTGGTCGAAGCGCTCGGTGAGCACCTCGAGGAACGACTCGCCGTGGCTCATCTCGTGCAGGCGCGGGCCGGTGCCCACGGACTCCAGGTACGTGTACAGGCCGTGCATGGTCTCCGCGCGCAGGAAGTAGCCCCACCGGCGCGCGGAGTGCCCGCGGACGAGCGTCAGCATCGACCCGAGCGGCGACTCCGTCCGCCGCGTCGAGTGCAGCGCGTTCGGGCTGCCTCCCTCCGGGTTCAGCCCGGCCGCCTCCGCGATCGCCTCGACGAGCGTCGACTTGCCGCTCCCGTTCTCGCCCACGAGGAAGGTCACCCCCGGGGCGAGCTCCAGGCCTTCGGCCAGCAGCTGTGCGACCGGCGGGAGCGCGAACGGCCACGCTCCGGGATCCCACGCGGCGTCGCCCGCCGCCTGCACCCGCCGCACCTGGCGCGGGTCGTCCCAGCCGCCCGCGCCGCTCATCCGGCCCGTCGCCCGACGACGTGGGCGAGCCCCTCGACCGGCGTCACCTCCGCGCGCAGCCCGCCGGCGACGAGCGCCGCGCGCGCCCGCTCCCCCGGCCCGGCCGCGTCCCCGCCCGGCGGCGCCTCGAACCACAGGTGCGCGGCGCCGTCGTCGGCCAGGAGCTCGTCGAGGCGGGCCACCGCCGCCTCCGCCACGTGCGCCGGCCCGGCCCAGAACACGTTCACGTTGATCGCCAGCACCACGTCGTACGGGCGGCCGTCGCCGTGGAAGGCGACGAGGTCCCGCTCCGCCACGTCCGCCACGCCCGCGTCCAGCCAGCGCGCCAGCCGCCGCTCCGCGTGCCCGACGGCCGTCGCCGAGCGGTCGAGCGCCGTCACGTGGCCCTCGGGCACGCGCTGGCACAGCAGCTCCGCGGCGACGCCGGTGCCGCAGCCGACCTCGAGCACCCGCGCGTCGGGCCGCAGGTCCAGGGCGTCGACGGCGAGCCGGATGCGGCGGGGCACGGGTGGCATGCCGCGACGCTACCCACGCCCTCCGACACACGACCCCCGCGGTGTCCGGCCTGCGGTTTCACCCGGGCGAACGTGTCCGCGACGGGCTGCGACGCACCCCACCTGCTCTGCCACAGTAACCACCGTGCCCGTGACACCCTCCCGAACCCGCGCGCTCGGCGTGGACGCCTGCAAGGCAGGCTGGGTCGGCATCCTGCTCGCCGACGAGCGGCTGCGCTGCTTCTTCGCGGCGACGATCGCCGCGGTCGTCGCGCAGGCCGAGGCGGACGGGCCGCTGGCCGCCGTCGGCGTGGACATGCCCATCGGCCTGCCCGACGCCGGGCGGCGCACGGCCGACGTGCTCGCCAAGCAGGCCATCGGGCCGCTCCGCGCGTCGGTCTTCATGACGCCGGTGCGCGCGGCCCTGCGGGCCAGCGACCACGCGACCGCCTCCGCGCTGAACTCCGAGCTCGCGGGCGAGGGCGTCTCCCAGCAGGCCTTCGCCCTGCGGCACAAGGTCTTCGAGGTCGAGGAGCTGCTCGCGAGCACGTCGGCGCGGGTCGTCGAGGTGCACCCCGAGGCGTCGTTCGCGCGGATGAACGGCGGCCCGCTGCGCGAGCGCAAGTCGACGTGGGCAGGCGCCGAGGTCCGTCGCCTGCTGCTCGCCGACCAGGGGATCCCCCTGTTCGGCGACCTCGGCACGGCCGGGCGCAGCGCGGGTGTCGACGACGTCCTCGACGCCGCGGCCGCCGCCTGGTCGGCGCGGCGCGTCGCCACCGGCCAGGCCGTCTCGCTGCCCGACCCGCCCGAGGCCTTCTCCGACGGCCGTCCTGCCGCGATCTGGGTCTAGACCTCGGCGACGCGCGGCTCGGGCGGCAGCAGCCACGCCCGCACGACGCGCGCGAACGTCTCGGGCGCGTGCGCCGGCCAGGCGTGCGCGGCGCCCGGGACGAGCAGGCCACGCGCCCCCGGCACGACGCGCGGCAGCACGGTCACGGACTCGCGGATCGCGCCCGACTCGCGGGAGCCGGCCGCGACCAGCACGGGCACCCCGCTCCCGGCGAGGTCCGCGGGCAGCCGCCACGGTGCGACGTCGCGCAGCGCTGCCCGGTACGCCGCCGGCGCCATCGCCCGCACCGAGGCGACCAGCGCCGCCCGCTCGGCGGGCGCGGCGTCCGGGAGGGTGGCGCGCGCGACGCGCTCCGCGTAGCCGGGCCGTCGGGCCAGGGCGGGGAACACCCGGCCCTGCACGCCCGCGAGGGCGCGTCCCGGCATCGGCGCCACGGTGATGCCGGACACCACCACCCGCTGCACGGCGGCGCGGTGCCGGCGCGCGAGCTCGAGCGCCACGTAGCCGCCCAGCGAGAGCCCGACGACGTGCGCCGTGCCGCCCGCCGCGCGCCGGGCCACCACGGCGGCGACGGCGTCGGCGGTGGCCGCCAGGGACCGCCACGGCACGCGCGCACTGTCGCCGTGGCCCGGCAGGTCGAGGGCGAGCACGTGCAGGTCCGCGAGCGCGGGCGCGACCCGCCCCCACATCCACGACCCCGCGCCGATCCCGTGCAGCAGGACGACCGCCGGGGCGCCAGGCGTCCCGGACTCCACGACGGCGAGGTCGTCAGCCACCCGCCCAGCATGGCGCGTCCCGCCGAGCACCGCCGGGAGCGCGGCCACGGGAGCGACACGCCGTTTGACCCGCCGCCGAACGGGTGAAAACGGCCCCGTTCGCCGACACACCAGGCGAGACTTGCCCATCGGCGCGATCGAGGACGAAGACGAGCGAGGTGGGACGTGGACCGGATCCCGGTGCTGGGGCACCGACGAGGCGGCGACGTCGGCGTGCTCGCGCGCCGGGTCGTGGCCCTCGGGATCCTCCCGTGCCTGCCCGTCGTCGCCATCTCCTGGTTCCGCGAGGCCGCCACCGACGTCTGGGTCGCCGTCGGCTACCCCCTGCTCTTCGTCTACCTCCTCCTCTTCTCCTGGGTGCTGCTGCGGCGCCCACGACTCGCGACGGTCTTCGCGCTCACCACGCTCGTGGGGCTCGAGCTGTGGTGGCTGCTCATCATCTGGGGGCGGTCCGCCGAGGCGCCCGACGCCGCCGCGGCGTGGGGCGCGCTGTACCCGACGCCGCTCCTCGGCGTCGTCGTCTGCCTGATCGTCGGGTTCTTGTTCCAGCGCACGCGCGTGGCGTTCGGGCACGGGCTCGCCTACGCCGTCGTCGCGACCACGGTGCTCGCGCTCGCCCTGCAGCGGCGCCCCGGCGGCGGCGACTACGTCTACGAGGCGGTGCGGTTCGGCTACTACTGCGCGGTGTTCCTCGGCCTCGTCGTGGTGCTGTCGGTGGCGAAGGAGCGCATGGTCTGGGCCGTCGACCACGCCAGCCGGGCCAACGCCACGGCCGACGCCATGCGCGGCATGGCCTACCGGGACGAGCTCACGGGTGCCGCGAACCGCCGCCGCCTGCTCGAGGAGCTCGCCCACCAGGCCGAGCGCACCGATCCCGGCAGCCCCGTCAGCGTCGTGTTCTTCGACCTCGACCACTTCAAGCGCGTCAACGACACGCACGGGCACGACGTCGGCGACCGTGTGCTGCGCGTCGTGGCCGACGTCGCCGCGCGCACGGTGCGCGACGGCGACCTGGTCGCCCGCCTGGGCGGCGAGGAGTTCGTCATCGTCGCGCCGGGCATCGGCCAGGAGGACGCCGTCGGGCTCGCCGAGCGCCTGCGCCGCGCCCTGCCCGACGAGGTCGCCGCGGCCGTCGGCATCCGGACGACGGCGAGCTTCGGCGTGACCGTCCTGCGCCCGGGCGACGACGCGATCGACGTCCTGCGCCGGGCCGACGCGCGGATGTACGCGGCCAAGCGCGGCGGACGGGACCGCGTCGAGTGGGTCTCCCCCGCCCGGCACGAGGACGACGCCCGGCTCCCGGGCTCGGCCGACGCGCGGCGGAACGCGTGAGGGACCGCCTGGGGCTCACCCGGCCGGCCGCGGCGGCCGCGCTCGCCCTGGCCGCGACGGCCGCCTGGCACCTGGGCGCCCAGCTGACCGGCGCGTCCGGGGCGGCGAACGTCACGCAGTGGTTCCTCATGCCGCTGCTGGCCCTCACCGTGTGGCTGGCCGCCGGCGCGGCCCGCCGCACGCGCCTGGTGCGGCTGACGGTGCTCGCCCTGGCGCTGTCGTGGCTCGGGGACACCGCCCCCGACGTCGCACCCGACGACCTCGCGTTCCTCACGATGCTCGGGTTCTTCCTGCTCGCGCACGTCACCTACCTGGCGGCGTTCTGGCCGCTGCGGCACGACGGCGTGCTGCGCCGGCCCGCGCTGCTCGTGCCCTACGCGATCGCCTACGTCGTGCTCGTGGCCCTGTGCGCGCCCGGCGCGGACGCGCTGGCCGCCCCGGTCGTCGTCTACGGCGCCGTGCTCACCGCCGTGGCCGTCCTGGCCACGTTCGACCGCCGCGCCGCCGTCGGCGGGGTGCTGTTCATGCTCTCGGACTCGCTCATCGCGATGAACGCGTTCGTGGGCGGCTACGACCTGCCCGCGCACGGCTTCTGGGTGATGTTCACGTACGTCGCGGCGCAAGTCCTCCTCGCCATCGGGGTGCTGCGGGTAGCCTCACGGCCAGTCCCCGTGCCTGGCGATGGCGCGCACGCGGGAACAGGCACCCGTCCCCCCGCATAGGAGTCCTGCCGTGCTGCACGCCACCGTCACCCTCGACCCCGCGTTCACGGTCGCACCGGTGCGCCGACGGACGTTCGGCGCGTTCGTGGAGCACCTCGGCCGGTGCGTCTACACGGGGATCCACGACCCGGGGCACCCGTCGGCCGACGCGGACGGCTTCCGGGAGGACGTCATCGCCCTGGTCCGTGAGCTCGGCGTGAGCACCGTGCGCTACCCCGGTGGGAACTTCGTCTCGGGCTACCGGTGGGAGGACGGCATCGGGCCGGTGGAGCAGCGGCCCGCCCGTCTGGACCTGGCGTGGCACTCGACCGAGCCGAACACGGTGGGCGTCGACGAGTTCATGCGCTGGTGCCACAAGGCCGGGGTGGAGCCGATGATGGCGGTCAACCTCGGCACCCGCGGGGTGCAGGAGGCGCTGGACCTGCTCGAGTACTGCAACATCGCGGGCGGCACGCACTGGTCGGACCTGCGCCGGGCCCACGGCACCGAGCAGCCGCACGACATCCGCATGTGGTGCTTGGGCAACGAGATGGACGGTCCGTGGCAGATCGGCCACAAGACGGCCGAGGAGTACGGGCGGCTGGCCGCGGAGACCGCGAGCGCGATGCGCATGATCGACCCCGGGCTCGAGCTCGTGGTGTGCGGCAGCTCCGGCTCGCAGATGGCCACGTTCGGCGAGTGGGAGCGGACGGTCCTCGCCGCGACCTACGACGACGTCGACCACATCTCCGCGCACAGCTACTACCACGAGGCGGACGGCGACCTCGCGAGCTTCCTGGCCTCCGCCCTCGACATGGACGCGTTCGTGGACGCCGTCGTGGCGACGGCGGACGCCGTGCGGGCCGCCCGGAAGGCGACCAAGCGGATCACCATCTCGTTCGACGAGTGGAACGTCTGGTACATCGACGCGGCCGAGTCGAAGGTGCCCACGGACTGGCCCGTCGCGCCGCGCCTGCTCGAGGACCACTACTCCGTGGCGGACGCCGTCGTCGTCGGCAACCTGCTGATCTCGCTGCTGCGGCACAGCGACCGCGTGGTCTCGGCCAGCCTCGCGCAGCTGGTGAACGTCATCGCGCCGATCATGACCGAGCCGGGCGGACGCGTCTGGCGGCAGACGACGTTCCACCCGTTCGCGCTGACGTCGCGGCACGCGCACGGCGAGGTCCTGCGGGTGGAGGTCGCGTCGCCGACGCACGAGACCGCGAGGTTCGGCGACACCCCCGTGGTCGACGCCGTCGCGACGCACGACGTCGAGGCCGGCGACGTGTCGGTGTTCGTCGTGAACCGGTCCGTCGGGGAGGCGACGACCGTCGAGGTCGACGTCCGCGCGTTCGGCGCCGTGCGCCTGGTGGAGGCCCTCACGCTCGCCGACGCCGACCCGCACGCCAAGGCCACCCCCGACGACGACGGCGCGCTCGCCCCGCGCCCGAACGCGACCGCCGCAGTGACCGACGGGCGCCTGCGCGTCGAGCTGCCGCCGGTGTCGTGGAGCATGCTCCGCCTGTCCACCCGCTGACCCGCGACGCTCGGCAGGCGCTCCGCCGTCAGCGGGTGGCCGTCACCGTCAGCGCCGCCCACGCGACCGGCGGGAGCGTCACCCTGGCCCGCCCCGGGCCGCTCTCGACCTCAAGGGCTCGCAGGCCCACCCGCTCCGGGTCGGCCAGCGTGTTGCGCGCGTGCCGGTCGTCGTCCGCGAGGACGACCGCCTCGCTCACCCGCACGTCGGTACCGAGCCCGGCGAGGTCCAGCTCGAGGGTCGTCGGCTCCGCCGTGGCGCGGTTGAGCACGAACACCGCGCCGGTGCCCGACTCCTCGTCCCAGGTCACCGCCGCGTCGACCACCGGCACGTCCCCGTACACGCTCGTCGAGTACGTGGGCGCGTCGACGTGCACGTCGAGCGCTGCGCCGCGGGCGAGTCGCGACGTGGTCGCGAACGGGAAGAACGTCGTCTGCCGCCACGCGGGGCCGCCGGGCTCGGTCATGATCGGCGCGATGACGTTCACCAGCTGGGCGAGCGACGCGCTGGTCACCCGGTCGGCGTGCTTCAGCAGGGAGATGAGGAGCCCGCCGAAGACGACCGCGTCGGTGACGGAGTAGACGTCCTCGAGCAGCCGTGGGGCCACGGGCCAGGTGTCGATCCCGCGGATCTGATCGACCTGCTCGAACCGGCTCTGGTACCAGACGTTCCACTCGTCGAAGGAGATCTCGATCCGCTTCGTCGAGCCCCGGACGGCGCCGACGTGGTCGGCCGTCGCGACGACGGTCTCGATGAAGTGATCCATGTCGACGCCGGAGGCGAGGAAGCTGCCGACGTCCCCGTCGCGCTCCTCGTAGTACGCGTGGCAGGAGATGTAGTCGACGTCGTCGTACGTGTGCGTCAGGACGACGCGCTCCCACTCGCCGAACGTCGGCATGTAGGAGCCGGACGACCCGCAGGCGACCAGGCGGATGGACGGGTCGAGCATGCGCATGGCCTTGGCCGCCTGCGAGGCGAGGGCCCCGTAGGCGTCGGCCGACCGGTGGCCGACCTGCCACGGGCCGTCCATCTCGTTGCCGAGGCACCACATGTCGACGGCGAAGGGCTCGTCCCGGCCGTTGGTCCGACGCCACTCCGACAGGTCCGAGCCACCCGGGACGTTCGTGTACTCGAGCAGGTCGAGCGCCTCCTGGACGCCGCGCGTGCCGAGGTTGACCGCCAGCATGAGGTCGCTGCCGACGGCGTCCAGCCAGGTCGCGAACTCGTGCAGGCCGACCTCGTTGGTCTCCGTCGAGTGCCACGCCAGGTCGAGGCGGCGCGGCCGCCCGGCCCGAGGACCCACGCTGTCCTCCCAGCGGAACCCGGAGACGAAGTTGCCGCCGGGATAGCGGATCGTGCTCACGCCGAGCTCGCGGACCAGCGCGATGACGTCTCGCCGGAACCCGTCGGGCCCGGCCTCGGGGTGACCCGGCTCGTAGATGCCGTCGTACACGTGGCGGCCCAGGTGCTCGACGAACCCACCGAAGAGGCGTCGACGGACAGGCCCGACGACGGCGCGCCGGTCGAGGGCGAGGTGGGCGGTGGTCATGCGCGTCCTTCGATTGCCGGGGCGGGTCGGGCGTGGTGGCGGAATCGGCCCACGAGCGGCGTCCTCGTGCGAGCGAGCCCGTGTGCGCGCTCCTCGAGCGCGTACAGGCCCATGGGCAGGAGGTGGTCGACCCGGGGCGCCGTACTGGTCCGCCACGTCCACTCGTACATGTCGAACAGCGGCCACCACGTGTACGCGACCACGTCGAGGCCCTCCGCGCGCAGGTCGCGGAGCGCCGCCACCGACGCGTCCAACCAGGCCAGACGCTCGTCGACCGTCCCCGTCACGCAGGTCTCCGTCAGGGCGACCGGAGCGCCGTAGCGGGCGGCCGCCTCGCGCAGCAGCTCCGCGAGCCCGGCCGTGCCGTCGTCGCGCGTCGGCCGGGGATCGGCGAAGCCACCACTGTGCGACTCCCCGGCGCGGAGCAGCTCCGTCGAGTGCCTCGGGTAGTAGTTCACGCCGACGACGTCGGGGCGGACGGCGTTCTCCCGGAACGCTGTGAGGTCCGCGTCGGACACGCCGTGCTCGGCGAGGAACGCGGCGAGAGGGTGTCCGTCGTCGACGCGGCCCGTGGCGAGGTCCTCGACCAGCCAGGTCTGCTCGCGGAGCCGGCCGATCGTTGCCGCGTGCTCCGCGTCCCCGTCGAACCGCATCCCGGCGTCGACGTGCACGAACGTCGCCGCGTCACCGAGCACCTCGGCGATGCCCGCCTGGGCCCGCTGGAATCCACGGGTGAGCTGCGCGCACATCGAGACGAGGCCTGCGGGGCCCGACAGGTAGGGCGGCCAGTACGCGTACTCGCCGGAGAAGAGCGCGTGGATCATCGGCTCGTTGACGGGCGTGTAGTCCGTGACGCGATCGCCGTACCGCTCCGCGACCGCGACGGAGTAGTCGGCGACCCGGGCCGGGTAGTCGCGGTGCGCGAACTGGCCGTCCAGCCAGAGCGGCGTGCCGTAGTGCATCAGGTCCAGCACGGGGCGCAGCCCCAGCTCGACGAAGCGGTCGATCACGCCGTCCAGCCACGACCAGGCGTACCGCCCGGGTTCGGGCTGGAGCCGGTACCAGGGGACCCCCCAGCGGACGAGCTCGGCGCCGGCGTCGCGGGCGAGGCCCAGGTCGGCGTGCCAGTGCTCGTAGTGCTCGGTGAGCGCGTACTCGTCGAGCGCCCGCTCCCCCGCGCGCTCCTGGGGTACGAACGTGTCCTCGATGCCGAGCCCGAAGTGGAGTGCGCCGTCCTCGAACCACCGCGGACCGGGCCCCCGGTCGCCGGACGCGCGGGGACTCGCCGTCATCGCGCTCACCCCTTGAGCCCGGTGGTCGCCACGGACTCGATGAACCGCCGCTGAACGAGCAGGAAAGCGACGACCAGCGGCAGGATCGCGATGAGCGAGCCGGCCATCATCACGCCGTAGGGGATGATGCCGCCCGGCCCGGTGAGCAGGGTGAGGCCGGACGTGATTGTCCCCATCTCCTGCTCGGTCGTGAAGACGAGCGGCCAGAGCAGGTCGTTCCAGTTGTTGACGAAGGTGAAGATGCCGAGCGTGAGCAGCGCCGGCACGACGTTCGGCAGCACGATGCTGCGGAAGATCCGGAACTCGTTCGCCCCGTCGATGCGCGCAGCGCTGTCGAGATCACGTGGCAGGGCGAGGAAGAACTGGCGCAGGAAGAAGATGCCGAAGGCGTCGGCGGCTCTCGGGGCGATGAGCCCGGGGAACGTGTTGACCCAGCCGAGCTCGCTGACCAGCTGGTACACCGGGACCAGGGTGGCCTGGAACGGGATCATGAGGCTCGCGATGATCGCGATGAGCAGCGCGCGCCGTCCCCGGAAGTCGATCCGCGCCAGGGCGTACGCCGCCAAGGAGTCGAACACCAGCGCGAACGCCGTGACCCCGCCGGCGAAGACGAAGCTGTTCAGCACGAGCCGCGAGAAGGGCAGCTCGGTGACGATCCGCCGCATGTTGTCGAGCGTCCACGTGTCCGGCACCAGCGTGGGCGGGTAGGCGTTCACCTCGGCCGTCGGCTTGAACGCGGTGAGCACGATGATCGCGATGGGCAGCAGCACGAACGCGGTGACGGCGAGCATCGCGAGGATCGAGACGAGCGTTCCGGCCCGCATGCGGCGGCGGGGGCGCCGGATCGGCGGATCGGTGACGGCGGGCGCACGGCTCCCCGACGCCGGCGTCGCGGTGGCGCTGCTCACGACAGGTCCTCCTCGCGGCGGCCGAAGAACACGAACTGGAGGATGCTCAGCAGGAGCGTCGCGACGAGGAGCACGTAGGAGAGCGCGGACGCGAACCCGAGCTCGAGCTTTCGGAAGCCGGACTCGTAGATCTCCATGACGATCGTCTGGGTGTGCCCGTAGGGGCCGCCCCCGGTCATCACGTAGATCTGGTCGAACGCCTGGAGCGCGGCGATCATCGCGAAGACACCGACGAACGCGAAGGTGTTGGACAGCAGGGGCAACGTGACGTGGCGGAAGCGGCCGAGGGCACCCGCGCCGTCGACCCGGGCGGCCTCGTAGAGCGAGGCCGGGATGTCCTGCAGGCCGGCGAGGAAGATGACGAAGTAGAAGCCGAAGCTCTTCCAGACGGCGACGAGGGCGACCGCCGGCATCGCGAGCGTGGGGTCCTCGAGGACGTCGCCGAGCTGGATCCCCACGCCGCTGAGCCAGTAGGTGACCAGGCCCACCTGCGGATCGATCAGGTAGCTCCACGCGAACGCCGCGACCGCGAGGGACACCACGAACGGCAGGAAGAGCGACGTGCGGAAGAACCCCCGCCACGGAAGGCGCGGGTTGTTGACGACGAGGGCGAGGACCAGCGCGGCGACGACGGCGGTCGGGGTGAAGATGGCCGCGTACAGCACGGTGTTCACCACCGCGTCGCGGACGCCCGCATCGGTGAAGACCGCCGAGTAGTTCTCGAGGCCGACCCAGTTCTCGGTACCGAAGCCCGCGGCGTCGGTGAACGACAGACGGAGCGCGGAGATCATCGGCCACAGCACGAAGGCGGCGAGCACGACGAGCGCCGGGAGCAGGAACGCGAGGGCCGTGGTGCCGCGACGCGCCTCCCCACGAAGGAGGGACCGACCGGGCGGCCGTCCGCTGCTCCGGCCGCCCAGCGGCGCGGGGGCGCGGTAGGCAGCGCGGCTGCCGGGTGTCTGGGTACTCATGGGTCCGTCCGGTCGCATTGGCTGGGAGGTTCGGGACAGGCATCGGGCCTCAGGCGGTGCGGGGGCGGCCGGGCGCCGCCCCCGCACCGGAGGTCACTGGTCGGCGAGCGCCGCCTCGACCTTGTCCTGGGCCTCGGCGAGGAGCATGGCGATGCCCTCGCCCGCCATCGCCCGCTGCGTGAGCTCGTCGACGGCCGTCAGGACGTCGGTGGTGTTGACGACGCCCGGCAGCAGGGGCCGACCGAACTCCGCCATCGGCGTGAGGGCGGCGACCGTCGCGTTCTCCGCGATGGCGTCCGCCGGGATGTCCGTCCGGAGCGGGGGCCAGCCGGAGCCCAGCGACCACGCCACGGAGTTCTCGTCGTTGAAGAAGTAGGCGAAGAACTGCTCCGCGGCCGCCTGCACCTCGGGGTCGTCCTGGGCGGTGATCGCCATCGAGATGCCGATCGCGGAGGCCGCCTGCGCCTCGGGGCCGGCCGGGATCGCGGCGATGCCCAGGTCGATGCCGTTGTCCGCGGCGATGAAGGTCATCCACGGGCCGCCGACAGTCATGGCGGCCTTGCCACCCGAGAAGAGCTCGTCGGCGCCGATGCCGTCGACGCCTGTCGGCGAGATCGCGGCGCCGGCGATGGCGTCCTGCCAGAACGCGAGGGTCTCGGCGTTCTCGGGTGAGTCGACGACGGCCTCGCCGTCGGCGACGATGTCGCCACCGTTCCCGTAGAACAGCGACGGCCACAGGCCGTTGGCGACGGTGGCGTGGTCCGGAAGGACGACGCCGTACTGCTCGGGGGTGCCGTCGCCGTTCTCGTCGACGGTGAGCGCTGTGGCCGTGTCGACCCAGTCGTCCCACGTGGCGGGTGCCTCGGTCACGCCGGCGGCGTCGAAGAGCGCCTTGTTGTAGTAGAGCGCGAGCGGGACGAAGCCCGCAGGCACCCCGTAGACCGCACCGTCGACGGTCACCATGTCGACAGCACCCGGGTTCAGGTCGGCAGCGTTGTTCGCGGCGTCGGCATAGAAGTCGTCGAGCGCCACGAAGGCGCCCCGCGCGGCGTAGACGGGCAGCCGCTCGGCGGGCATCGCGACGATGTCCGGGCCGTCGCCCGCCGAGAGCGACGGCAGCAGCGTGTCGTCGATGACTGCCCAGGGGTTGATCTCCGTGACGATGTGCACGGCCTCCTGGCTCTCGTTGAAGTCGGCGACGATCTGCTCGAGCACGTCACCGTCCGCCTCGGTGTAGCCGTGCCAGAACGTCAGCTCGACGGTGTCGCCCGAGGTGTCGGGCGCGGTCGTGTCGTCGGGGGTCTCGGGCGAGTCGTCGCCCGAGCATCCGGCGAGGGTCAGTGCGGCGATCGCGAGAAGCGCGCCGGTAGCGAGCGAGGAGCGTGTCATGCGGATTCCTTCCCTTGCGAGACTCCGATGTCTGCATGGGCGGCGACTCGTACGTGGGGCCCACCCGTTACAACGTTGTAACGGCAGTCTCGCGACCGCGGCCGCCGGATGTCAAGTCTCGGTCTGGTAACGGCACCCTCAGGCGCCGACGCGGACCGGGGCACCCGTGGACTCGCGCTGGACGATGCGGAACGGCGAGCGCAGCTCCCGGCGCGGCGCCGGCGCCGAACCACCGATCCGCTCGAGCAGGAGCTCGACCGCGATCCTGGCGATCTCCCGGCGCCCCGGGTCCACGGTCGTCAGGCTCGGCAACGAGTACTTCGCCTCGTCGATGTCGTCGAAGCCGATGATCGCCACGTCCTGCGGCACCCGGAACTCATGCATCCGCAGCACCCGCAGGGCGCCCAGCGCGAGCTCGTCGTTGAGGCCGAAGACGGCGTCGAACGCGACCCCGCGCGCCAGCAGCTGCTGCATCGCCTCGGCTCCGTTCACGCGGTGCCACGGGCCGGCGTCGACGACCAGCGAATCGTCGTAGTCGAGCCCGTGCGCCTCGAGCGCGGCGCGGTACCCGGCGACCCGCAGCCCCGCGGAACCGATCCGCTCGCCCTCGTGGGCGCCGATCACGGCGATCCGCCGGCGCCCGCCCGCGATGAGGTGCTCGGTGGCCGCCCGCGCGGCCTCGACGTTCTCCATCGTCACGTGGTCGACCGGTCCGTCGAAGATGCGCTCACCGAGCAGGACCAGCGGGAAGTCGACCTGGAGGGCCGCGGCGTCGTCGCTGCCGAGCCCGAGCGGGCTGAAGAGCAGGCCGTCCGACATCTGCCGGCGGTCCCCGGACAGCGCCTCGAGCTCCCGACGCCGGTCACCCCCGGTCTGCTCGATGAGCACGACGACGCCGTGCGCGTCGGCGACCGTGATGACCTCGTCCGCGAGCTCGGCGAAGTACGCGAGGCTCAGCTCCGGGACCGCGAGGCCGATCGCCCCCGTGCGGCCCGAGCGCAGGCTACGGGCCGAACGGTTCGCCCGGTAACCGAGCTGGTCGATGGCCGCCATGACCCGCGCGCGGGTCTCCGGCGCGACGTGGGGATGGTTGTGGATGACGTTCGAGACGGTCTTGAACGACACACCGGCGACCTGCGCCACGTCGCGAAGAGTCGCCGCCATGACCACACACCGTAGCCCCAGGCGACCGGGCACCGATCCCTTGACACCCCTCCCCACCCCGCGCGTACCTTGGACTCGCTTGCTCGTTACAACGTTGTAACCGATCAGGGAGGGGCAGCATGTCAGCACACACACGCCCGGCCGGAGACCGACGGCCGAGACGGACCTGGCGGAGCTTCGCGGCGGGCACGGCGGCCGTCGCAGCCGCCCTCGCCGCAGTCGTCGCTCCGGGCGCGGCCTCGGCGGTGACGACCGGGAACGGCGCCCTCGTGTACGCGCCCGCCGCAGGGAGCTCGTTCAACCCGGAGGGCGGCACGCCGGCCGGCACCACCTACGCGAAGATCGTCGTCCTCAAGCACAGCGGCTCGGCGAACGGCACGCAGCTGGTCACCTTCGACCAGCTGGTCCTCCAGAACGGCGTGCAGGTCTACCCGATCTACCGGAGCACGGACAACGGTGCGAGCTGGACCCACGTCACGGACGTCAACCCGAGCGCGACGTTCCCGGCACTCACCCGAACCGCCCAGCCGTTCCTCTTCGAGGTCACCCAGACCACGGGCAACCTGACCGCGGGGACCATCCTGCTCGCCGGTATGGTCATGCCCGAGGATCGGTCGAGCAGCCGTTTGGTCCTCTACAAGAGCACCAACCAGGGCACGAGCTGGAGCTACGTCAGCACCATCGACACCGGCGGCCCCGCCGTCTACGACCCGAGCCCCACGTCGACCACGACGACGGTCTGGGAGCCGTCGCTCGCGATCGACGCGAACGGGGGCCTGGTGGCCTACTTCTCCGACGAGCGACAGAAGGCGAACGGCGTGCTGCAGGCCGTCTCGTACCGCCGCTCGACCGACGGCGGCCAGACCTGGGGATCGCTCGTCAACGTCTCGGCTCCCACGAACTCCAGCGACCGGCCGGGGATGATCACGGTCACCACGCTCCCGGACGGCCGCTACCTCGCGACGTTCGAGGTGGTGAACCGCCCCAGCCAGAGCCAGAACACCGCACCCGTCTACTACAAGACCTCGCCGGACGGGTTGAGCTGGGGATCGACGACGAGCCTCGGCTCGCCGGTCGAGCTGGCCGACGGCCGCGGCATCGGGTCCTCGCCCTTCGTCACCTGGTCGCCGAGCGGCGGGCCCAAGGGCATGGTCGTCATCGCGTCCAAGTGGTCGCTCGACGCCTCGGGCAACATCGACGGCGGTCAGAACCTGTACGTCAACTACAACCTCGGCGAAGGCCCCTGGGAGCGGCTGCCGATGCCGGTGACGTACGACGCCACGGACACGCAGGGCGGCAACTTCAGCGGCTTCGCCCAGGGCATCGACGTGAGCGTCGACGGCCGGACGCTCTACCAGGCGACCAACGTCGAGAACCTGGCGACGCAGCTCAACGACATCCGCGTCGGCTCCGTCCCGCTCGACGCCCAGCAGTACGAGGCGGAGCTGGCGACCATCAACGACGCCTCCGTCGTCAACCACGTGCAGGCGGCGGCCGGCGCGAAGGTGGGCAACATCAACAACAGCGGCAGCTACGTGCAGTTCACCGTGCGCGTCCCGACGGCGGGCAGCTACACGCTCAACGTCCGCTACGCCAACGGCTACGGCTCGACCGCGACCCACGGCGTGAGCGTCAACGGAGGCGGGTCGTCGTCGATCAGCTACCCGCGGACGGTCGACTGGGGCAGGTACCTCTGGGCCCAGAAAACCGTGAGCCTCAACGCCGGGGTGAACACGATCAGGTTCACGAAGGGCTCCAACTACGCCGAGCTCGACCAGATCCAGGTCCACGCGAGCGCGGCGCTCGATCCGCAGTTCCAGGTCGTCAACCGCAACAGCGGCAAGCTCCTGGAGGTGTTCAGCGCGCTCACGACCGACGGTGCCGCCGTCGGGCAGTGGGGTTCGACGGCGCATGCCACGCAACGGTGGACCGTGCGTCCCGCGGCCGGCGCCGTCGAGCTCGTCAACCTCAACAGCGGCAAGCTGCTCGAGATCCCGTCGGCGCAGACGGCCGACGGAGTCGACGCCGTGCAGTGGGCACCGACCGGGCACGCGACGCAGCGTTGGGTGCCCGCCACGAGCGGCGGCTGGTGGACGTTCACCAACGCCAACAGCGGCAAGCTCCTCGAGATCGACGGCTGCTCGACGGCCGACGGCGCGGTCGCGCAGCAGTGGCCCGCCAACGGCTACGCCTGCCAGCAGTGGCGCCTGGTCAAGGAGGGCATCCAGTAGCGGGCGACCGCCGCACCCGGCGGCGGCTCAGCGCTCGGTGACGAGGGCTGGGCCGCCGGCCGGGCGGGCCACCTCCCAGGTGGCGTCGACGCGCAGGTCGCGCGCGAGGTGCTCGTCGTGGGTGACGACCAGCAGCGCACCGCGGTAGTCCTCGAGCGCTTGGACCAGCTGGTCGACGCTGGCCATGTCGAGGTTGTTCGTCGGTTCGTCGAGGACGAGCAGCCGTGGCGCAGGCTCGGCGAACAGGACCCGGGCGAGGGCGACCCGGAACCGCTCGCCGCCGGAGAGCGCGGCGATCGGGCGGGTGGGGGCGTCGCGCCGGAGCAGCAGCCGGGCGAGGATCGCCCGCGCGTCGTGCGGGGTGCGCCCCGGGGCCGCGGAGCGCACGGCCGTGAGAGCGTCGGGGAACCCGTCGAGCTCGAGGGTGCGCTGGGCGAGGTGGCCCACCGGCACCGCGACCGGCGTGACCACCGACAGCGCGTCCCCGAACACCGCGAACCGGTGCGGCACGTCCCGCCCGAGCAGGACCTCCAGCAGCGTCGACTTGCCCGCGCCGTTGTCCCCGGCCAGCCGGACCCGCTCCCCGCCCCACAGGCTGAGCACGCGCCCGGCGGACTCGATCGCCAGCACGCTCTTGCCCGCGGGCACGGCCGTGGCGGGCAGGTCGATGCGGATGACGTCGCCGGCCCGGGCGGCGAGGTCGGCACGGCTGCGCTCGGCGGCGGCCCGGCCCACGCGGTCGGCGTGGACGCCGCGCACCCGGCCGGCGGTCACCTCCGCCGCGCGCTTCTTGGCGCCCGCGACGATCGGCGGGTACCGGCCCGACGCCGCCGCCTTGCGTCCGCCCGCCGCACGTCGGGCGAGCTTGGTCTCCTCCTCGACCGCCTCCCGACGCGCGACGCGCAGCGCGGCCTCGGCGTCGCGCAGGTCCCGCTCGGCCGCCTCCTGGAGCACGGCACGGCGCTGCGCGTAGGCGCTGAACGTGCCGCCGTAGACCGGCGTGCCTGGGCGACCGAGGTCGGCGATCGCGTCGACGTGCTCGAGCAGCTCGCGGTCGTGCGTGACGACGACGAGCGCGCCCGGCCAGGCGTCGACCGCCGCGTACAGCCGGGCGCGGGCCGTGGCGTCGAGGTTGTTCGTCGGCTCGTCGAGCAGGGTGACCGCCGGCCGGGCCAGCCGGATCCCCGTGAGCGCGACCTGCATCGCCTCGCCGCCGGACAGCGCGGTGACCGGGCGGTCGAGCAGCGCCGGGTCGGCATCGAGGCCGAGCAGGGCGAGCTCGGCGAGCGCGCGCTCCTCGACGGCCCAGTCGTCGCCGACGGCGTCGAAGTCCGCGGGATCGAGCGAGCCCGCCTCGATCGCGGCGAGCGCGCGCCGGACCGGGGCGATGCCCAGCAGGTCGGCGACCGTCGAGCCGGGCGCGACGGCGGCGTCCTGCCGCAGGTGGCGGACGTCGCCGCTGACGCGCACCGTGCCGGCGTCTGGCACGAGCTCGCCCGCGACCAGGCGCAGCAGCGTGGACTTGCCCGAGCCGTTCGGGCCGATCAGACCCGTCCGCGCGGCCGCGAACGTGACCGTGACGCCGGAGAGCGCGGGCGTCCCGTCGGGCCAGGCGAAGCGCAGGCCGTCGACGACGACCGCGGGCGCGGGGGCAGCAGGAAGACGTGGAGGCAGAGACATGTGAGATCCCGAGGGTTCGCGGTGGGTGCGGGCACTCGTGGCACCAACCCGGCGCCGGATCTCACAGCTTCACGACGGTCCTCTCTCTGACGGCGGCGCCACCGTAGGCAGTGGCGCCGCCGTCGGTCCAGGGATTTGCGGGCTCTCAGACGTCGAGCGGCACCCGCGCGTCGGCGGACGCGAAGCCGAGCCACGTGTGCCGGTTGCCCGCCCAGCACCAGCCGACCTTGGGCGCGTTGCGGCGCTCCTTGCCGTCACGGCCGGTGCCGTTGCTGATCCACAGCGCCGGCGTGCGCGCGTCGAGGCGACCGTTCGGCTTGCGCAGGCGCGAGCCGATGGTCATGTAGCAGTGGTTGCGGTCCAGGACGTCCGGCACCTGGAGCGCCCAGCCGATGCCCTCGGCGAGGGTCAGCGGCGTCCGGCCGGCGCCCGTGATCGCCGGGAGCGCCTCGTCGGGCGACCAGTTGGCCATCTCGTCGCCGCGCTGCAGGCCGGTGACCAGGAAGAACGCCGACGACGGCGGCTCCGCGCCCGGGATCGGCGCGAACGCGTCGACGTCCGTCATGTCCTCGACCACGAACCCCGGGCGGTCGCCGAGCCGCAGCAGCGGGGCGAGGACCGACGGCGGCAGGCGGTCCGGGTGCGGCACGAGGAGGCCGGCCACCGGGCCGAGCCGGTCGACGGCGTCGCGCAGGCGCTCGGGCGAGACGCCCGCGGCGTCGGCCAGGCCGAGCGCGACCAGGCGCTCCACCTGCTCGGCGAGCGGGGGCAGCGGCGGCACCGGGGCGGGGGTCGAGGTCGTCGGGGTCGGGGACGTCGTCATGAGCACCTCCGTGGCGGGACGCCGACCCGAGAGGCCGGCCAGGGGTCAACGTCCGCGGGAGCCGTCCGGTTCCCGCGACGTCAGGCGCCCGTGCCGCCGGTGTGCGCCGCCGTCAGGGCATGACCTCGGCGGCGATGCGCAGGGCGGCGTCGTGGCGCTCGTCGTCCGTGCCGCCGAGGTCGGCCGAGCCGTGGCCGCCGACCAGCACCGCCATCACCGCGAGCCGCACGCGCAGGCGGCCCTCGACGTCGGCGTCGGGCGGGAGGATCGCGTCCGCGAGCTCCTTCTTGTAGCGCCGGACGATGGACATGGCCCCGGGCATGCCCGCGATGGCGAGCTCGTTCTGCTGCACGCAGCGCATGAGGTCACCGGTGCCGCCGCGCGTGGCGGCACCGAGGCGCTCGAGGAACTCGAGCCGACGCTCGCGCGTCGACGGCTCGGACCGGGCCCAGACGATGAGCTCGTCGAGCGAGGCCGCGACGTCGCGCAGGAGGCTCTCGAGGATGTCGTCCTTGGTCGGGAAGTGGTAGTAGAGCGCGGCCTTGGTCAGGCCGAGGTCCTCGGCGATCTCGCGCAGCGACGTCTTGTCGTACCCCTGGGTGTTGAACAGCCGCAGGGCGGTGCGCTGGATGTCACCCCGGGTGTCCCCGCGTCGTCGCGTCTGGGCAGCCATGGCGTCCATTGTCCTCGGTCCCGTCGCATCCTGAGATTCTTACTTGACGACCGGCTAGGTACCGGCTTAGCGTCCATCGTAACTTACCGGGCGGCTAGCAAGTAGGGCCCTCGGAACCGGCGAGGCTCCCGCCCCGGCCGACGCTCCCGAGCGGTGTCGCTCGTCCTCCCGTCAGGAAGGTTCCGTCATGGACCCTGCACGCCTCGAACCACCCGGCACGGCAGCCGCCGCGACCACCACCAGGGCCGAGACCGCACCCGACCCCCGCCGCTGGTGGGGCCTCGTCGCGATCGCGCTCGCGCAGCTCATGGTCGTGCTCGACATGACCATCGTGAACATCGCGCTCCCCTCGGCCCAGGCCGACCTCGGCATCAGCGACGCCGACCGCCAGTGGGTCATCACGGCCTACACCCTCGCGTTCGGCGGCCTGCTGCTGCTGGGTGGCCGCGTCGGCGACCTCATCGGCCGCAAGCGCGCGCTCATCGTCGGCCTCGCCGGCTTCGCGGCGGCGTCGGCCCTCGGCGGCGCCGCGGCGAACCTCGGGATGCTGCTCGGCGCCCGCGCGCTCCAGGGCATCTTCGCGGCGCTGCTCGCCCCCGCCGCGCTGTCGCTCGTCACCGTGACGTTCACCGAGCCGCACGAGCGTGCCCGCGCCTTCGGCATCTACGGCGCCATCGCGGGCGGCGGCAGCGCCGTCGGGCTCATCGTCGGCGGCCTGCTCACCCAGTACGTCGACTGGCGCTGGACCCTGCTCGTCAACGCACCGATCGCCGCGCTGGCCATCGCGGGCGCCGTCGCCTTCCTGCGCGACCGCCGCGAGCAGCGCGAGACGCGGCTCGACGTCGCCGGCGCCCTGCTCGCCAGCGGCGGGCTCCTCGCCATCGTCTACGGCCTGAGCGAGGCGGAGCAGGAGGGCTGGACCGCGCCGCTCGTCCTCGCCATGTTCGCCGTCGGCCTGGCGCTGCTCGCCGCGTTCGTCGTGGTCGAGCGGCGGACCGAGCACGCCCTGCTGCCGCTGCGCGTCCTGCGCGACCGGAACCGCGGTGGCGCCCTGCTCGCCGTCGGGCTGTCGACCATCGGGATGTTCGGCCTGTTCCTCTTCCTCACCTACTACCTGCAGGTGATCCAGGGGTACTCCCCCGTCCGCACGGGCCTGGCGTTCCTGCCGATGACCGCCGGCATGATGCTCGGCTCGGTCGGCATCGCGGCCCGGCTGCTGCCGCGCGTGGCGCCGCGCCGGATCATGGTGCCCGGCCTGGTCATCGCCGCAAGCGCGCTCGCGTACCTCACCCAGATCGAGGTCGGGTCCTCCTACCTGCTGCACGTGCTGCCGTCGCTGGTCTTCCTCGGCCTGGGCATGGGCATAACCTTCATGCCGGCGATGGCGACGGCGACCCTCGGCGTCGCGCCGCGCGACGCGGGCGTGGCCTCGGCGACGGTCAACACGGCGCAGCAGGTCGGTGGCTCGATCGGCATCGCGCTGCTCAACACGGTCGCGACGTCGGCGACCGCGAGCTACCTCACGACGCACGGCGCCGCGAACGAGGTGGCGGTCGCCATCGGGACGGTGCACGGGTTCTCCGTGGCGATCTGGTACTCGACGGCGTTCCTCGTCGCGGCCGCCGTGGTCGCCGCGCTGATGATCACCGCCCGCCCGCGGGCTGCGCACCCGGACGCCGGCCGGACGCCGGAGCCGGCGGAGGAGGCCCTGGCCGCCGCGCTCGTCTGACCGGCCCACCCGGTCCCGCGAGACCGAGGGTTTGCGCCGAGAACGAGGGGTCGGATCCCTCGTTCTCGCGCCAAACCCTCGGTCTCGGCGCAGGCGGGAGGTCTGGCCGCGGAACTGGCCGAGCCCGCGCTACTGGAGCAGGCTGTCGTCCAGGGCGTCGCCCTTGACCTTCTCGAACTCGGCGAGCAGGCCCTTGGCGGTCATCTTCGACTTCGCCTCGGCGTCGAGGTCCAGGACGATCCGGCCCTCGTGCATCATGATCAGCCGGTTGCCCAGCTTGAGGGCCTGGTCCATGTTGTGCGTGACCATGAGCGTCGTCAGGCCGAAGCGCTCGACGATCTCCGCCGTCAGCCGTGTCACCAAGGCCGCGCGCTGCGGGTCGAGGGCCGCCGTGTGCTCGTCGAGCAGCAGGATCTTGGGCTCGCTGAACGTGGCCATGAGCAGCGACAACGCCTGCCGCTGACCACCCGACAGCAGGCTCACCCAGTCGCCGAGCCGCGTCTCCAGGCCCTGCTCGAGCGCCGTGAGCTCCTGGCGGAACCGCGCGCGCTTGGCGTTCGTGACACCCAGGCGCAGGCCGCGGCGCCTGCCGCGCTCGAGCGCCATCGCGAGGTTCTCCTCGATGGTCATGTGCGGGGCGGTGCCGGCGGCCGGGTTCTGGAAGACCCGCCCGATGTACCGGGCGCGCTGGTGGTCGCTCATCCGCGTCACGTCGCGGCCGTCGATCCGCACGGTCCCGGAGTCGGCGCGCAGCGTGCCCGCCACGACGTTCAGCAGCGTGGACTTGCCCGCGCCGTTGGAGCCGATCACCGTGACGAAGTCGCCGGGCGCGAGCTGCAGGCTCACGTCGTCGAGCGCGACCCGGGCGTTGAGGGTGCCGGGGAAGAACGTCATGCGCACGTTCTCGATGGTCAGCATCGCTCAGCCCTCCTTCTCCACCAGCGGTGTCTCGGCCATCGCCGTCATGCGGCGCCGCATGAAGCCGCCCATCCGCGCGAAGCCCTTCCACTGCGGCACGACGAGCGCGAGCACCACCAGCACGGCGGAGATCAGCTTCATGTCGTTCGGGTTCAGGCCCGCCTTGAGCGCCAGGTAGATGACCACCCGGTAGAGCACGGACCCGAGCACGACGGCGGTCGCGGCGATCGCGACGCTCGACCGGCCGAGGACCGCCTGGCCGATGATGACCGACGCGAGGCCGGCCACGATCATGCCGATGCCCATGCCGATGTCGGCGAAGCCCTGGTACTGGGCGATGATCGCGCCGCAGAGCGCCACCAGGCCGTTCGACAGGGCCAGGCCGAGGAGCTTCTGGTGGTCGGTGTTCACGCCGAACGACCGGATCATGTCGGGGTTGTCGCCGGTCGCCCGCATGGCCAGGCCGATGTCCGTGTGCAGGAACCACACGAGGAGCGCCAGGATCACCACGGCCACGGCCAGGAACATCCCGACGCTGGCCCAGGTGCCGACGAGGTCGGCGTCCTTCAGGGGTGTGATGAGCGTGCTCTCGCGCAGCAGCGGCACGTTCGCCTTGCCCATGATCCGCAGGTTGACCGAGTAGAGCGCGATCTGCGTGAGGATGCCCGCGAGCAGGCCGTTGATGCGCCCGCGCGTGTGCAGGAGACCGGTGACCAGGCCCGCGGCCATGCCGCCGAGCAGCGCGAGCGACGTCGCCAGCGCCGGCGGCATGCCGCTGACGATGCCGACCGCCGCGATCGAGGCGCCCGTCGTGAAGCTGCCGTCGACGGTCAGGTCCGCGAAGTCGAGGATGCGGAAGGTCAGGTACACGCCCAGGGCCATCACCGCGTAGATGAGCCCGAGCTCGACGGCGATCATCATGGTCGGCCTCCGGCGGGGTGAAGGAAGGCGCTGCGCCGTCGTCCCGGACGGGCTCGCACCCGGCCCGGGACGACGGCGAGAACGCTACTCGGTGATGTTCTCCGGGTCGGCCTCGGCGAGGAGGTCGTCGGGGATGGTGACGCCCATGCGCTCGGCGGCGCCGGTGTTCAGGTAGAGCGCGAGCTCGGTCTGCACCTCGACGGGCGTCGTGGCCGGGTCGGCCTCGCCGGACAGGATCCGCACGGCCATCTCGCCGGTCTGGTAGCCGAGCGAGTAGTAGTCGATGCCGATGGTCGCGATGGCGCCACGGGCGACCGAGTCGCCCTCGGACGCGATCACCGGGATCTGCTTGTCCTCGGCGACCTGGATCAGCGTCTCGAGGGCGCTCACCACGGTGTTGTCGGTGATCACGAAGAACGCGTCGACGTCGAGGGAGTCGGCGGCCTGCTGCACGGCACCGGAGGTGTCGGCGGTGGCGAGCTCGATCGTCAGGCCGAGCTCGTCGGCGGCGTCCTGCGCCCACTCGACCTGCGTGACGGCGTTCGGCTCGCCCGCGTTGTAGACGATGCCGACGGTCTCGGCGTCGGGCGCGATGCGCGTCACCAGCTCGAGCAGGTCGGCGACCTCGACGGCGTCCGAGGTGCCCGTGACGTTCGCGCCGGGCGCGTCCATGCTCTCCACGAGCGCGGAGCCGACAGGGTCCGTCACGGCCGTGAACAGCACGGGGATGTCGGTGACGGCCTGCGCGGCGGCGATGGCGGTCGGCGTCGCGATCGCGAGGACCATGTCGAGGTCCGCGGACGCGAACGTGCCCGCGATGGACGCGGCGATCGACTGGTCGCCCTGGGCGTTCTGCTCGTCCCAGTCGACGTCGTAGCCGGCGTCGGCGAGCGCGGCCTTGAAGCCGTCGCGCGCGGCATCGAGCGAGGGGTGGCTGACGATCTGGCTGATGCCAATGGACACGGACTCGCCGGCGGCGTCGCCGCCGTCCTCGGCGGCGGGCGTCGCGTCGTCGGTGGTGTCGTCGTCCGAGCCGGAGCACCCGGCGAGGAGGAGGGCCGGCGCGAGGAGCGCGGCAAGGAGGGTGGTGCGCGTGGCTGACCGGTGGAGCTTCACGGCGGTTCCTTTCGGACGGCGGGGGCGCCCGTCGCGTCGCGTGGACGAGGCGGTGACCGGCACACCGTCGACGAGGCGCACCGGGCCTCGCACCGATGGTAGAGAACTGTCCACGTGTTGGTATGGCGTTTCCACCAGGTAGACAGCGGTGCGGACCGGTCAGGCCTCGCGCGTGAACGGCGGCTGGAGCGCCCGCGCGTCGCCGGCGCGGTAGAGGGCGGCCGGGCGGCCCCGGCCCTCCGCGCGCGTGCGGCCCGTGTCCACGAGCAGCCCGGGCGTGCTGGTCACCTTGCGGTGGAAGTTGCGCGGGTCGAGCGCGGTCCCCCAGACCGCCTCGTAGACGCCGCGCAGGTCGGCGACGGTGAACTCCGGCGGGCAGAAGGCGGTGGCCAGGGACGTGTACTCGAGCTTCGCGCGGGCGCGCTCGACGCCGTCGGCCAGGATCGCCGCGTGGTCGAAGGCGAGCGCCGTGCCCGAGGCGCGGGCCACGGGCACCCACCGCGCGTCGGCGGCGTCGGTGCCGGCGGCGGGCTCGGGCAGGTCGGGGGCGAGCGCGAGGTAGGCGACGGAGACCACGCGCATGCGCGGGTCGCGGGCCGGGTCGCCGTAGGAGCGCAGCTGCTCGAGGTGACCCGGGACGTCGCGCAGACCGGTCTCCTCCGCGAGCTCGCGGGCCGCGGCGTCGTCGAGCGTCTCGTCCGGGCGCACGAACCCGCCCGGCAGCGCGAGCCGGCCGCGGAACGGCTCCTCGCCGCGCTCGACGAGGAGCACGTGCAGCGCGCCGCCGCGCAGCGTGAGGACGACGAGGTCCACGGTCACGGCCACCCGCGGGAAGGCGGTCGGGTCGTACGTCATGCCGGCACCTTATCTCGTCACCTTGACGAGAAACAGAGGTGAGGTTTATCGTCGTAATGACGAAAAACAACGACGAGGAGGTCACCATGGCCACCATCACCCGCTACCCGTTCGTGCGGCACCTGCGGGCCGCGCCCACCGCGCACGTCGTGCAGATGGCCGGCGGCCGGGTGCGCCGGTCCGGCGTCGGGCTCGCGTTCTGGTTCCGGCCGCTGTCGGCGGTGCTCTCGGAGGTGCCGGTCGACGACCGCGAGCTGCCCCTCGTGGCGCACGCCCGCACCGCCGACCTGCAGGAGGTCACCGCGCAGGTCACGGTGAGCTACCGGTTCGCCGATCCCGAGCTGGCGACGCAGCGCCTGGACCTGGGTATCGACCCGGCCACCGGGCGCTGGACCGCCACCCCGCTGGAGCAGGTGGCCCACCTGCTCGGCGAGCTCGCGGCGGGCCACGTCATGGACGCCGTCGCGGAGATGACCCTGCCCGAGGCCGTCGCCACGGCGACCGGCGCGCTGGGCGTCCGCGTGGGCGCGGCGCTGCGCGCGGACGAGCGCGTCACCGCCACCGGCCTCGAGGTGCTCGGCGTGCGGGTCCGCGGCATCCGTGCGGACGCCGACCTCGAGCGCGCGCTCCAGACGCCGGCCCGCGAGGCCGCGCAGTCGGAGGCCGACCGCTCCACCTACGAGCGGCGGGCCCTGGCCGTCGAGCGCGAGCGTGCGATCGCGGAGAACGAGCTCGCCACGCGCATCGAGCTGGCCACGCGCGAGCAGCAGCTCGTCGCCCAGGAGGGCGCCAACGCCCGCGCCCGGGCCGACGAGGCCGCCGCGGCCGCGCTCATCGAGGCCCGCGCGAAGGCCGAGCGGCAGAGGGTCCTCGCGACCGCGGCCGCCGACGCCGTCCGCGTCCAGGGCGAGGCCGAGGGCGCCGCCGAGCGGGCGAGGCTCACCGCGTTCGCCGACGTCCCGACCGAGGTGCTGCGCACGCTCGCCCTGCGCGAGCTGGCCGGGCACCTGCCCGAGGTCGGGCAGCTCACGGTCACCCCCGACGTCCTGACCGGCGTCCTCGCCGGCATGACCGGAAGGTAGGGCGATCCAGATGACGCTCCCGCCCCGCGCCGTGGTGGTCCACCGGGCCAGCGAGCTCGACGAGCTCGTGGACCGCCACGGCACGCGCGGCCAGGTCGAGTTCTTCCTGCGCACGCGCGGTCGCACCCTCGCGGACGTCCAGGCCCGGCACGACGCGCTGCACGACGCCCTGCGCGCCGCGTCGGCGGCCATCCCGGCCGACTGGCGCCGCGGGGGTGTCGAACGGGCGGACCTGCACCGGTTCGCGTTCGGGCCGGAGGACGTCGTGGTCGTCGTCGGGCCGGACGGGCTGGTCGCGAACACGGCGAAGTACCTGGTCGGCCAGCCGGTGGTGGGCGTCGACCCCGAGCCCGGCCGCAACGCCGGCGTCCTGGTCACGTTCGCGAGCGCGCAGCTCGCCGCGGTCCTGGCCGCGGTGGCCGGCGGGACCGCGCGCTGGCAGGACCGCGCGATGGTCCGCGCGACGCTCGACGACGGGACCGGGCTCGACGCGCTCAACGACCTGTACCTGGGCCACCAGAGCCACCAGTCCGCCCGGTACGTGCTCGGCCTGGCCGACGGCCGCACCGAGCGGCAGTCCTCCTCGGGCCTCATCGTCGCCACGGGCACCGGCGCGACCGGCTGGGCCGCCTCGATCGCGCACGACCGCGGCGGCACCACGCTCCCGACGCCGGACTCGGCGGAGCTCGCCTGGTTCGTGCGCGAGGCGTGGCCGTCGCCGACGTCGGGCGTCGCGCTGACGATGGGCGCGCTGCGCCCCGGCGACGCGCTCGAGGTGCTGGTGCAGTCCGACTCGCTCGTGGTGTTCGGCGACGGTCTGGAGTCCGACCGGCTGACCGCCACCTGGGGGCAGACGGTGCGCCTCGCGGTCGCCGAGCGGCGCCTGCGCCTGGTGGTGTGAGCGGCCCGCGACGCCCTGCGCACGACGCCGGTCGCGCACCTATCGTCGTGTCATGACGAGCGTCCTGTGGCTGCGGCGCGACCTGCGGGTCCGCGACCACCCGGCGCTCGTCGCGGCGCACGAGGCCGGCGGCCCGGTGGTGCCGGTCTTCGTGGCGGACCCCGCGCTCCTGGCCTCGGCGGGCGCGCCGCGCCTGGCCGCGCTGCACCAGGCCCTGGCGGACCTGCGGGAGGCGACCGACGACGCGCTCGTGGTCCGGTCCGGCCGGCCCGACGACGTCGTCCCCGCCCTCGCGCGGGAGGTGGGCGCGACGTCGGTGCACGTCAGCGCGGAGACCACGCCGTACGGGCGGGCCCGCGACGAGCGCGTCGCGCGCGCGCTCGTCGACGCCGGCGCCCACCTGGTCGCGACCGGCAGCCCGTACGCGGTGACGCCCGGCCGCGTGCTCACCGCGAGCGGGCAGCCGTACCAGGTGTTCACCCCGTTCTCGCGCGCCTGGCGCGAGCACGGCTGGCGGCGGCCGGCCGACGTCCCGCGCAGGCTGGCGTGGGCGACCGGCGTCGGGGGCGACGACGCCCTGCCCGGAGCCGAGGCGGCCCGCGCGTCGGCGGGGCCCGAGGTGAGCGAACGCGCCGCGCACCCGCGCTGGGAGGCGTTCCTCGCCGACGGGCTGGCGGACTACGCGGAGCGCCGCGACCGGCCCGACCTCGCGGGGACCTCGGGCCTCTCGGCGGACCTCAAGTACGGCACCATCCACCCGCGCACGCTGCTCGCCGACGTCGCCGCCCACCCCGCGGGCCGGTCGACGGGCGCCACGACGTTCGTCTCCGAGCTCGCCTGGCGCGAGTTCTACGCGGACGTGCTGCGGCACCACCCGGCGTCGGCGTGGGCGGACCTGCGGCCCACGATGGCGGCGATGACCTACGACGACCCCGACCGCGACGACGTCGCCGCGGCCCGGCTCGCCGCCTGGCAGGCGGGACGGACCGGCTACCCGTTCGTCGACGCCGGGATGCGGCAGCTGCTGCACGACGGCTGGATGCACAACCGCGTGCGGATGGTCACCGCGAGCTTCCTGGTCAAGGACCTGCACGTGTGGTGGCCGCACGGCGCCCGCTGGTTCCTGGCGCACCTGCGCGACGGCGACCTGGCGTCGAACTCCCACGGCTGGCAGTGGACGGCCGGCACGGGGACCGACGCCGCCCCCTACTTCCGCGTCTTCAACCCGGTCGCCCAGGGGCGCCGCTTCGACCCCGACGGGTCGTACGTGCGTCGCTACGTGCCCGAGCTCGCGCACGTGCCGGGCGCCGCGGCCCACGAGCCGTGGACGGTCGCCGACGGGTACGCCCAGGGCTACCCGGACCGCGTCGTCGACCACGCGGTCGAGCGCAGCGAGGCCCTCGCCCGCTACGGCGCGACGCGCGGCTAGCGGGCGCTCAGAGCTGCGGGCCGACCGTCCGGGTGCGCTTGAGCTCGTAGAACCCGGGCACGCGCGTCATGGCGACGAGCCCGTCGAAGAGGTCCAGCGCGGCCTGGCCGGTGGGCGCCGGCGTGACGACCGGGCCGAAGTAGCCGACGCCGTCGATCGCCACGACCGGCGTGCCGACCTCGTCCCCCACCAGGGCGATCGCCTCCGCGTGCGACGCGCGCAGCAGGTCGTCGACCTCGTCCGTGGCGCCGACGGCGGCGAGCTCCGCCGGCAGGCTCAGCTCCTCGAGCGACTCGGCGATGATCGCGGCCGTGTCCGTGCGGCCCTGCGGGTGCCGGCGCGTGCCCATCGCGGTGTAGAGCGGGGCGAGCACCTTGTCGCCGTGGTCGCGCGCGGCCGCGACGAGCACGCGGACGGCGGCCCAGGAGTCGTCCATGAGGCGGCGGTACTCCTCGGGCAGGTCCCGGCCCTCGTTGAGCACCGACAGGCTCATCACGTGCCAGCGCAGGTCCACGTCCCGGTGCTCGGCCACCTCGGTGATCCAGCGCGACGTCATCCACGCCCACGGGCACGCCGGGTCGAACCAGATGTCGACCACGGGGACTGCGGGTGCTGCGGGCGCGACGGTGGGCGCGGTGGACACGGTGTGGCTCCTCGGCTCGGGTGCGGCGGGCGGGGCGCCGGCGGGCGGCGGCCCCACGGGCCTCAACCGGCGTGGGCCCGGGCCGATTCCCCGGTCACCCCGCGCGCGCGGCGCCGTCAGGCGATCTGCACCCGGAGGCTGCGCCGGCCCCAGTGCCCGACGCCGCTGCCGAACCGCCCCGGCACGACGGCGCCGCAGCCCGGGCATCGACCGTCGGGCGTGATGCGGTAGGCCAGCACGTCGTACCAGTCGCGCTCGACGAGCACCTGGCCGCAGGCCGGGCACGCCGTCGTCTCCCCCGACGGGTCGTGCACGTTGCCCGTGTAGACGAAGTGCAGGCCGACGTCGAGGGCCGTGGCCCGCGCGTCGCGCAGGGCCGCGGGCGGGGTGGGCGGCACGTCGAGCATCCGGAAGTCCGGGTGGAAGGCCGACAGGTGCAGCGGCACGTCCGGGCCGAGCTCGGCGAGGATCCACCGGCACATGCGCTCGACCTCGGCGCGGGAGTCGTTGTGGCCGGGGATGAGCAGGGTGGTGAGCTCGAGCCAGGTGCCGGCGTGCTCGCGCACCCAGACGATCGTGTCGAGGACGTCGCGCAGGTGGGCGCCGGTGAGCTTCCAGTAGAAGTCCTCGGTGAAGGCCTTGAGGTCGATGTTCGCGGCGTCCATGGAAGCGAAGAGCTCCGCGCGCGCGGCCGGGCTGACGTAGCCCGCGGTCACGGCGATGGCGTGCAGGCCGAGCTCGTGGCACGCCTGCGCCGTGTCGATCGCGTACTCCGCGAAGATCACCGGGTCGTTGTAGGTGAACGCCACCGCGTCGCAGCCGGCCGCCTGCGCGGACCGGGCGATGGCGTCGGGCGCGGCGACCGCGGCGAGCGTGTCCCACTCGCGGGACTTCGAGATGTCCCAGTTCTGGCAGAACCGGCAGCCCAGGTTGCAGCCCGCGGTGCCGAAGGACAGCACGGCCGTGCCCGGGTGGAAGTGCGCCAGCGGCTTCTTCTCCACCGGGTCGATGGCGAAGCCCGAGCTGCGGCCGTAGGTGGTGAGCACCAGCCGGTCGCCGTCGCGGGCGCGGACGAAGCAGAAGCCGCGCTGCCCGGGATGCAGGCGGCAGTGCCGCGGACACAGATCGCACTGGAGACGGCCGTCGGGCAGGGCGGTCCACCAGCGGGCGGTGGGCGCGTCCGGCCAGGTCGCTGCGCCGTCTGCCGCCATGCCGCTCACCTCCCCCGCCGGGCGACCGCGCTCACGCGGGCCCGGGCGACTCCCGCCACGAGCGGGCCGTGTAGGTCCGCAGCCGCGTCCCCTCGTGCCAGACGCCGGGCGCCAGGCCCGCCTTGCGCCACAGGTGCTCGAGGAACACCGCCGGCTCCGGCAGCGGTTCCCACATCTTCGGCAGGAAGGTGGCCCGGTTCCACGCGCCCGCCTCGACGATCACGCCGTCCACCCCGGGCCGCAGCGCGGCGTAGGCCTCCGGCAGGCTCGAGGCGGCCAGCGGGCGGGACGCCGACAGGACCGCCACCTCGATGACCACGAGCGGCACCTCGTCCGGTGTCATCGGCGCGAACCGGCGGTCGCGCAGGGCGGTGTTCACGGCGTTGACCTGCACGTCCGCCAGCAGCGGCCGGTGCGCGACGAGCGTCCCGGTGCAGCCGCGCAGCTTCCCCTCCCGGGTGAGCGTGACGTAGCACGCGCCGGGTTCGAGCGCCCAGGCCGGCGGCTCCCCGAGGGCCGGGGCGGGCACACCCAGCGCCTGCCCGATGGCGGCGCGGGCGGCCGGCAGGAGGACGTCGCCGGCGTCGTCGGGCAGGGCCTCGAGCGCGGCCGGTGCGTGCGGCGCCTCAGTCATCGCCGTCGCCCTCCTCGGGCCCGTCGAACGCGAACGAGCAGTACCCGACGACGCGCGACCGGTCCCCCGCGGTGTCGCCGGAGCTGCACGCGCCGAGCAGGATCGGGCGCAGCCCGCGGCGTCGGGCCGCGACGAGCAGGCCGTTGACCGGGGTGGCGCCGCACGCCTGCAGGTGGTCCAGCGGCGCGTCGAGCTCGGTGATCTGCGCGATCGTCCCGGCGTCGACGCGCCGGGCCTCGTCGTAGGTCAGGTAGTGCGACAGGTCGGAGCTGGCGACCACCAGCGTCCGGTCGTCCCACAGCGACTCGAGCACGTCGGCGACCTCCTCGCCGAGCGCGTCGCCCGCGAGCAGGGGGACGACGTCGACGTCGTCGAGCACGCGCTGCAGGAACGGGAGCTGGACCTCGACGGAGTGCTCGTGGCGGTGCACCTGCGGCGCGACGCCGGTCGCGGGCACGTCGGCGAGGCGCTCCTGCGCCCACGCGTGCGGGACGGGCACGTCGCCGAGCGGGGTGCGGAAGACGTCGGCACCCGGCAGGGCGACACCGCGCACCGGGACCCGGTGCGTGGGCCCGACGACGACGACGCGGCGCAGCGTGCCGCGCCCGCGGGCGACGCGGGCGTACGCCAGGGCCGCGGTGGACCCGGAGTAGACGTACCCGGCGTGCGGGACGATCACCGCCCGCGGGACGGGAGCATCGGGCGGCGGCGCGGGCACCTCGTCGAGCAGTGCGTCCACGGTGGCGCGGAGCTCGACGGGGTCGGCGGGGTAGAACCGGCCCGCGACGGCGGGTTCACGGACGACGGGCGTGCGCACGGGGCATCACCTCTACCCGTCCAGCGTAGATCCGTCCGGGGCCGCCGGCGGGCCCCGCGGATCAGGGCCGAGGCGGCCAGAGGCCCGCGAGGCAGATGACGACGTTGACGACCAGGAACGGCGGCATGTTCTCGTGCGGCTGGCCGCCGCCCGCCGGGGCGACGACCGCCGCCGACATGGAGACCGACGAGGCGACCGGGCCGTACAGCTGCGCGCGGGCGCGGCCCCGGCCGGACTGCGCAGGCACCGCCCCGGACGGGTTCGCACTGGTGCCGACGCCATCGACCGCCGGGATCGAGTGGGTGTGCGCTGGCAGCTCGGACTGGACCAGCGTGACGGTCGCGCTCCCGGCGACCTGCCCGCGGTCGATCCACGTCAGCCCCGGCCCGGCGCCGGCGCCGGCACCGACCGGGCTCATGCCCTGGAGGTTCGGCAGCGCGAAGGTCGTCTGGCCGTTCCCTCCGTAGGTGGTGCCCAGGAGCGAGAAGAGCGCGGTGTTCTGCTGGATCGGCACGAGCTGACCGTTGCAGAGGGCCCAGTTTCGGGGCGCGAAGGTCCCGGCGAACATCCGGATCTCGCCGAGGTACGGCTGGTACACGACGTCTCCTCAGTTCCGGCTCGGGAAGACGCCGGCCACGGCGATGATGAACGAGAGGGCGAGGTACGGCGGCATGTTCGGGTGCGCCTGCCCGCCGCCGGTGATGCCCGTCGGCGCAGCGGCGACCTGCGCGGCCGAGGAGTAGGTCGGGCGGTCCGCCACCGCCCAGGTCGCCCCGACGGGCGACGACGACGACGCGGCGGCGGACGTCGCGGTGATGTCGTGGGTGTGCGCCGGCATCTGCGCGGTCGTCAGCGCGACCTGCTCGACGCCGCCGGTCTGCCCGGCGACCCGGCTGCCCCCCACGTGCACGGGGACGCGTCCGCGCAGGTCGGGCAGGCGGAAGTCCCGGATGCCGTCGCCGCCGTAGGTGGTGCCGAGGATGCTGAAGAGCGCCACGTTGTCGGCGATGTCGAGGGTGGCTCCGTCGCACAGCCGCCAGTTGTCGGGTGGGGTCGGGCCGGCCCAGAGCCGGATCTCGCCGATCGTGGTGTCACCGTCGTCGGTGCCCGGATCGGCGTAGTGGCAGATCCCGAAGGCCACGCCGAGAACGGGGGACCGGTTCTCGTGCGCCGCTCCGGTGCCCGCGGTCCGCACGGCCGCGGGCGCGAACGACGCCGAGCCCGCCGCCGGAGCGTACGGCGCGCCGTCAGGTGAGACGCCCCACGTGTTCCCGGCCGGATCGGTCGTCGTGGCCTCGGCCCCGGAGGCCCGGAGGTCGTGCCGGTGGTAGGGCATCTGGGCGGAGGTGAGTGAGACGCGCTCCTGACCGCCGATCTCCCCGGAGGAGCGTGGCGTCAGTCCGGGGCCGTCGCCCACGCCCAGCGGGGTTCGCCCGCGCAGGTCGGGCACCCCGAACAGGCTGGTGCCGTTGCCGCCGTAGGTGAAGCCGATCACCGAGAAGAGGTCCAGGTAACTCGCGACGGGGAGCACGTCTCCCTCACAGGCGACCCAGCCCTGGGGCACGTACGAGCCGCCGAACATCCGCACCTCGCCGACATACCCGGTCACGCCGCGCCCCCTGTCCGGTTCACGACCGCCTCGAGCACGCGCGGGTCCGCCGTGACCGGACCGAGGTAGACGAGCAGGTCGCCGTCGGGGTGGCGGAGGGTGCGGATCGCCTCGGGCAGGTCGTCGGCGGCCAGGAAGAGGAGCGAGAAGCGCTCGGCCGCGACCGTCTCGCCGGCCAGGCCGTCGACGGACTCGAGGGTCAGGTGCGTGCCGGTGGCCGTGTCGACGAACGTCTGGCCGACCATCCCTGCGAGCACCAGTCCGTCGAGCGGTAGCGCGCGGGTGACCAGCTGCACACCGGCCACGACGCCGACCGCCACCACGCCGGCGACGCCGGCGCCGGCGGCGAGGACGGCGCGGCGACTGACGCCCGCGGGCGCCTCCACGGGGCTCTCGATCACGACCTGGGCCTCCCGATGGTTCGTTGCAGGGCAGGGCCGGCGCCCGCTCGGGCGAGCCTAGAGGGCTTCACCCGCAGTCCGATCATGGAGCGCGGGTGAAACCCCCTAACCTTCGCACCATGATCTTTGGCCGACGGGTGCCCGCACGTCCGATCGCCGTCGGCATCGTCCTCGCAGCCGTGACGGCTGGCGCCGTCGTGGCCCCCGCGCAGGCGGCGGCCACGATCACCGTCACGACGACGGCCGACGCCGCCATCGGACCCGACTGCGACGACGGCCTGGCCACGACGTCCCTGCGCGAGGCGCTCTGCCAGGCCGCCGACGCGTCCGGCGGTGCCGTGGTCGCGCTGCCCGCGGGCACGTACGCCCTCGTTCTCGGTGCCCTGGTCATCGACCCCGGCCACCCGTCGATCCTCTCGCTCGTCGGCGCGGGGGCCGCGACCACGACGATCGACGCGCGGGGCGTCTCGCGCGTCCTGGACGTCGACGCGTCCCTGACCGGCGGCGTCGACCTCACGGTCCAGGGCGTCACCCTGCGTGGCGGAGTCGGGACTCCGGGCACGGGCGGCGGCGGCGCGATCATCGCGGGGAGCGTCGATCCCGCGGCGCCGGATTCCCTGACGCTCCTCGACTGCGCGCTCACGGGCAACCGCAACGCGTCCGGCGTGGGCACCCCGACGGACGTCGGCGGCGCCGTGTCGATGACGGGCGGAACGCTGAGCGTCGCGCGCTGCACGTTCTCCCAGAACACGTCCTACGGCGCCGGCGGCAGCGCGATCGGCTACACGGGTGTCGGGGGCACCGACACGGTCGACGTCACCGGCTCGGTGTTCGTGGACAACACGGTGGACGGGACGACGGCGGGCATCGACGTGGGCGGCGCGCTCGACGTCGCCTGGGGCTCGCCCGCGACGACGGTCACCGGCAGCACGTTCCTGCGCAACCTGCTGACGACGGGGACGCGGGCGGCGCGGGGGTCCGCGGTCCGCGTCGCCGCCGGCTCCGCGACGCTGACGGGCGTGGACGTCGCGGGTAACCGGGCCGTCGGGGGCATCGGCTCCACCGCGGCGGTGCACCTGAACGCTGGGGTGGTCAGCGACTCGCGCATCGTCGGCAACGTCACGACGGTCGGCGACATGGACACCCGCGCCGGGGTCGCCGGCGCCAGCAGCGCCGTCCGCACGTGGTGGGGCTGCACGGACCTCGGGCCGGCGTGCGACAGCGCAGGCGGTGCGACGACCGCGCCCCACGCGGTCCCCTCGCTCACGCTGGCACCCGCGACGGCGAGCGTCGGGGACGCCGTCACGGCGACGGCCGACCTGCGCCTCTCCGACGGCGCAGCCGCCACGGCGGCGCTGCGCGGCGCGATGGCCGGGGCCGCGATCAGCTGGCTGCCCGCCAGCCTCGGGTTCACGTCGACGCTGCCGTTCCACGCGGCCGGTCCGGCCACCGCGACCTTCACGGCAGCCGGCGCGGCGACCGTGACGGTGAGCATCGACGGCGTCGCCGTCTCGGCGGACCTGGCCGTCGCCATCCCGCCCGCCGTCACCGACGACCCCGACGACACGGAGGTCGTCGAGGGCTCGGACGCGACGTTCACCGCCGCCGCGAGCGGTGCACCCGCGCCCACCGTCGCCTGGGAGAGCCGAGCCGACGCGTCGTCGTCCTGGGAACCGGTTCCCGGGGCGACGTCGGCCACGCTCACGTTGCCGGACCTGCCGCGCGCCGACGACGGCACGCAGGTCCGCGCCGTCTTCACCAACAGCAGCGGGACCGCGACGAGCGCCGCGGCGACGGTCCGCGTCGCCTGGGGCCCGGAGGACCTGACGGACCCGGCCGACGTGTCCGGCCTGGTCGGCGACGCGGTCACGTTCTCGGTGAGTGCGTCGGGGCGGCCCGTCCCGACGGTGGCCTGGGAGACGTCGACCGACGGCGTGAGCTGGACCGTCGTGGCGGGCGAGACGGACTGGAGCTACACCCGGACGCTGGGCGCCGGCGACGACGGCCTGCGGGTGCGCGCCGTGGCGACGGGCGCCACGGGCGACGTCGAGAGCGCTTCGGCACGGGTGACGCTCCTGTCGGCCCCAGCGATCACGACGCCGCCGGCGGACACCGCCGTCGACCCCGGGCAGGACGGGGTGTTCACGGTCGCCGGCACGGGGGTCCCGACGCCGTCGATCACCTGGCAGTTCCGCGTGAACGGCGGCGGCTGGCTCACGGCCTCGGCGACCACGGGCACGTTCACGTTCGAGGACGTCACGGTGGACGTCGACGGGGTCGAGGTTCGCGCGCTGCTCACCAACGCCCACGGGACGGCGACGAGCGACGTCGCGACGCTGCGCGTCTTCCACGGCCCGACGATCACGACGCAGCCGTCGTCGGTCACGGGCAGCACTGGCGACGCGGTGTCGTTCACCGTCGCCGCGGAGGGGTACCCGGTGCCCGGCGTGGCGTGGCAGACGTCGACCGACGGCCTGACCTGGGACCCCGTCCCGGACGTGACGTCCGCGACGTACACCCGCACGCTGAGCACCTCCGACGACGGCTTGCGCGTGCGCGCACTCGTCACCGGGAGGTCGGGGCAGGTGCCCTCGGGGACCGCCGTGGTGACGGTCCGCGACGTGCCGACGGTCACGAACCCGGCGGCTGCCGACGTCGCCGTCGGGGGTGACGCTGGGTTCACGGTCACCGTGGGCGGGTACCCCGCGGCGACGGTCACGTGGGAGCGCCGCGCGTCGGCGGCGGACCCGTGGACCGAGGCCGGTACCGGCACGTCCCTGCTGCTCGCCGACGTGACGCGGGCCGACGACGGCACGCAGGTGCGGGCGATCGCGACCAACGCGGCAGGCACGGCCACCAGCCAGGTCGCGACGCTGACGGTGCGCTGGGCGCCGTCGTTCCTCCTGGCACCGGTCGACGCAAGCGGGCTGGCGGGCGACGCGGTGACGTTCCGGGCGCTCGCCGAGGCGAACCCTGCGCCGACCATCGCGTGGCAGACCTCGACGGACGGGACGACGTGGACGCCGGTGCCGGGCGAGACCGCGTGGACCTACACCCGGACCCTCGCTGCCGCCGACGACGGCCTGTGGGTGCGCGCCGTCGCGACGAACTCGGAGGGCTCCGCCGAGTCCGGCGCCGCGCGGATCACGATCGACACGTCCCCGACCTTCCCCGTCGGCCCGGGGAATGCGGTCGCGGACCTGGGCACGTCCGCGACGTTCTCGGTGACGGTGGCGGGCCGACCGGCCCCCGACGTGGCGTGGGAGGTCGATGCCGACGCGACCGGTGACTGGGTCGCGGTGCCGGGCGTGAGCGGCACGAGCCTGGTCGTCCCGGCCACGGAGGCGGCGCACGGCTCGCGCTACCGCGCCGTCGCGACGAGCACACGCGGCGCGGCGACCAGCGCCCCCGCGACACTCACGGTGCTGGTGCCGCCGACCGTCACCGACCCGCACGACGTCGCCACGGCGCCGGGACGCGCCGTGACGTTCTCGGTCGACGTGTCCGGCCGCCCGCTGCCGGACGTCGTCTGGCAGTCGTCGTCGGACGGCGGCGTGACGTGGGAGGCCGTCGGCGGCGGCCTGGCGCTGACCCTGACCGCGACGCTCGCCGACGACGGAAGGCTCTTCCGCGCCGTGGCCTCCGCGGAGCTCGTGAGCGGCGTGACCGACGCCGTGAGCGCGCCGGCGGAGCTGGTCGTCGCCGAGGCGCCACAGGTCCTCGACGGACCTGGGCCGCTGACGACGCTCACCGCGGGCGCCCCCAGGACGCTCACGTGGACGGTGCTGGGTGCGGGCACGACGGCGCAGTGGGAGGTCTCCCGCGATGGCGGGGTCACCTGGTCGCCGCTGCCCGCGGGGTGGGCGGCCGGCGCACCGGTGGCCGGCGCGCCGGCGGTCGGTGCCTCGGTGGCCAACGCGCCCCTGCCGTCAGCGCTCGGCTCCGGCCTGGCCGCGCAGGCAGCCGGTCCGGCGGTCCGGACCACGCACTCGGTCACGCTGACCCCGGCCGCGGCCGACGACGGCGCGCATGTGCGCCTGACCGTCACCACGGCAGGTGGCTCGGTGACGGTGAGCACCGCGCTCGACGTCGTCGTCCCACCGGCTGCGTCGGGAGGCGGGACGGGCGGCGGGACGGGCACGCGCCCGGCCCTGTCCGACACGGGCGCCGACCCCCTGCCCCTGGTGGCGCTGAGCGCGCTGCTGGCGGCGGCGGGCGTCGTCGTGCTGGCGGGGGCCGCGCGGCGTCGGGAGCTGCGCGGCTGACGCCTGCGGCCTCAGAGGTCGTCGGAGGCGACGATGGCGTCGCGGAGCACCGCGGCGACGTCGGGGGCCGCGGCCGCGGTGATGGCCTGCGTGATGTCGCGGAGGTGGCGCACCTGGTCGGGTGTGAGGGAGTCGAAGACCAGGCGGCGCGCCTCGCGGACGTGACCGGGTGCCGCCGCCTCGAGGAACGCCATGCCCTCCTCGGTCAGCTCCAGCTCGGTGCACCGCGCCTCGTCGGTGACCACGTGCCGGCGGACGAGTCCGCGCTCCTCGAGCCGGCTCGCCGCGTGCGAGAGCCGGGACAACGAGCCGCCGGTGAGTTGGGCCAGCGGGCTCATCTGCACCCGCCGGCTCGGCGGCGCCGAGAGCTGGGACAGGATCGAGTACTCGAAGAAGTTCAGGCCGCTGTCCCGCTTGAGCTGGGCGTCGACCGCCGGCGGGAGGCTCATGAGCATCGCCATGAGCGACATCCAGGCATGGCGCTCGTCGCGGTCGAGCCAAGGCGTCTCGTCGGGCACGCGCCCATCGTACGGCCCGGCTTGAATGTTCAAGCCCTTCGTGTGACAGTGGGGTTGAACATTCAAGCCGAGGGAGCAGCCATGTCCGTCCTGCGTATCGACGCCAGCATCCAGGGTCCGCACTCCGCGAGCAGCGAGCTCGCCGACCTCGCCGAGGCCGGCTGGACCGCCGCCCAGCCCGGCGCGACGTTCGTCCGGCGCCACCTGGCTGCCGACCCTCTCCCGGCCGACGCGTGGTCGACGGCCGTCCTCGGCGGGTTCATGCCCGAGGACCAGCGCACGCCCGAGCAGCGCGACGCGATCGCGCTCGCCGCGACCCTCGCCGACGAGCTGCGCCACGCCGACGGCGCGATCCTCGCCCTGCCGCTCTACAACTGGGGCGTGTCGCAGCACGTCAAGACGTGGATCGACCTCGCCATCGCCGGCGGCACCAGCGGCGAGCGCCTCCTCGACGGCACGCCGACGGTCGTCCTCACGACGCGCGGCGGCGGCTACGGCCCGGGCGCCCCCCGCGAGGGCTGGGACCACAACACCGCCTACCTGCGCCGGATCGTCGCGGACGTCTGGGGCGCCGACCTCGTGGTGGTCGAGCGCGAGCTGACCCTGGCCGGGGTCAACCCCGCCATGGACGCGTTCATCGAGACCGCGGCGCTCCTGCGGAAGACCGCCCAGGAGGCCGCGTACGAGGCGGGCGGCCGGGCGGCGTCGCGCGTCGGGGTGCGGTAGCGCGGGCGAGGTCGGGCCGTACGCTGGCCCCGCGCGGATCGAGGTCCGCGCGCCGGGCCTCTAGCTCAACTGGCAGAGCAGCGGACTTTTAATCCGCGGGTTGTGGGTTCGATCCCCACGGGGCCCACCGTGGTGTTTGTGCAGGTCAGAGGCTTGCAGGAGCCTCGAAGAGGGCCAGCAGAGGGCGTCCACTTGGGCCGCAAGTCCGCATCCAGTCCGCACTTCGGCCCGCGACTCGATGTTCGACTCGACGACGGCGCCGTCGCCCGTGTCGATGCGGGGTCGTGTCGACCCGGCGCGGGACAATCGCTCCGGACAGAGCCCAGCCACCCCTGTGGCCTAACGCTCAGTCGAGCCGTCTCGACTTCGAGGCGAGGAGGACATGGCCGGAATGGGTAGAGAGCCTCGATCGTGCCGGCGCTTGGCCGGGCAGGTCAGGCGGCGACGGTGACCACCGTCCCGCCGGACCTTGGTGCGCTGTACCTCCGTCATCGGGATGCGATGCACAGGGTCGCTGCCTCCGTGCTGCGAGAGGCGGGTCGGGCTTCTGAGGCGTCGGACGCGGTGAGTGACGCGATGGTCTCGATCATGGCGTCTCCGCGAGACGTGCGGAACTGGGAAGCGTTCCTCGTGACCGCTGCGAAGCGGAAGGCGCTCGATCGAGTTCGCTCTGCGGAGGTCCGGCACGGCGGACCCGAGCTCGTCACGTCCGCACATGATCGCGCTGAGACAACAGACATCGCGGAAGACGTCGCCGATGCTCACGACCGAGGTAGACGAGCGGCGCTGGCCAGGGCCAGTCTCTCGGTCTTGGACGAGCGTCATCGAACGGCCGTATGGCAGACCGTGGCACTCGAGCGACCGCGCGCAGACGTGGCCATCGAGCTGGGCGTGAGCCCGGCCCGCGTCAGCCAGATGATCACCCGAGCGCTGGCACTCCTTCGAGACGAGATGGGTAGAAGGGAGGGAAGAGATGGATGAGGACGAGCGCGACCGGCTTCTGTCGGAGCTGATCGAGAGGCCTGAGGAGCGCGAACGGATTCTGCGGACCGCCGAACTGAGCGGTCCGGACCGAGACGAGTTGGCCAGCTTGCTCCAAACGGCGAGCGCGCTCTGGTTGTCGGCCTGGAGTGCACCCAGACTCGAGGATGACGCGGTGGCGGCAATGCTTGGACTTGTCCCCGATCGCGAATGCAGGCTCGACTCGCCGGCGTTGTCACGTGCAAGAAAGCGCGCGCGCCTAAGTGTGAGTGACGTCGCGGCACGGCTGCGAGAGCGCGGCTGGGACTTCGAGAGGAGCGACGTCTTCAGGTGGGAGACGCGTACCGCCATCGATGTGCCCCCCGCTGTCGTGCAAGCAATCGCGGAGATCCTTGTCACGCCGGTGGACCGACTGATCTCACCCGCTATTTCTCAGTCACTGCCTGAACCGATTTCCGTCGCACGTGAACACCCGAAGTTCGAGCAGCTCGTGAACCGCTGGGCGGAGGCCAGACAGGTCTCGCGTGCCGTGGCCGCCGCGACGCTCGAAAGCCGGATGCTTGCGACCGTGCACCGCGGCGAACGGCCCGACTCGGAACAGCTTCTGCGATCGCTAGACGCTCTCGTCGCGTCTGTTGAAGGGGCCGATGAGGAGTGAGGCTCGAATGAACCTGGAAGTTTGCGTCGAACGGGCCCTCTCCCTGCTGACCGATGACGTGCGAGCACGCTTCACGGAGAGCCCGATGGCGGTTCTCCGCGAGGACTTGAAACTGACGGTTCGACCCGCGGAGCACCTCTCCGATGCCCGCGACGATGGCGGTGCATGTGACGGCGTGTCATTTCTCCAGGACGGCGTGATCCTCTACGCGCCGACACCGTGGAGCCGACGGGAGAACTTCACCCTTGCCCACGAGTTGGGGCACTGGCTCGTCGACCAGGCACCAGACGTCTACGACTGGCTGGCCGATCAAGATGAGCCCGGTCGTCTCCTTGAGACCGCGTGCGACAGAATCGCCCAGCGCCTTCTTCTGCCAGAAGCTGCGGCCCTCACGGTCATCGGCGCGGGGCCACTCACGGCGCAGCATCTGATCGACCTCTACGACGCTTCACAGGCGAGCAGGCCGGTCTGCGCGATCGCGCTCGCCAAGCGCTTGCCGGGCCTGGGCGCTGTCGCCATCATCGACCGGGCCACCCAGGAAGTGACCCATGCCAGCGTCAAGCCGGACCCTGAGCAAGGCTGGCCCATAGTGTTCCCGTGGCGCGGTCAGCAACTCACCCAAGGTCACGCGCTTCTCGGTCTTGCGTCCGGGGCATCGCTGTCTCAGCGGTTGCCTTGGTGGACGCCTTGGGGGGCCCAGGCGGACTTCTACGTGAACGCCGTCGGCGACGAGAAGCGGGTCTACGCCGTGTTCTGCGACTCGGACCTCTGGAAGATCGAAACGTTTCACGCCCCGATCCAGCGCGACTTCGATACCCGGCCCCTTCTCTCTGGCTCTTGCTGCGGCACCACCTTCCAGCGGCGTGGCTACCCATGCCAGGCGTGCAGGCAGCCGTTCTGCCCCAACTGCGGCGACTGCCGTTGCGAGCGGGACGCTAAACATGCGGCGACTTGCACACGATGTTTCCTCCAGTTCAGTCCGCACTTGGTGGTGGACGGCCTTTGCGTGGAGTGTCGCGCCTGACCTAACTCCAGCCGCCTCCATCTCGACTACCCAGCGAGAGCCCCCGCGAAGCGGACCCGGGGCTGTCGGAAGGGAGGCGAGAAGAATGGCCAAGAACACAGGTCGCGGACACCGCATCGGTGCCGTCAAGGGTCGCAGCGAGTTCAAGCGCGGCGGCACGTGGTTCAAGCGCGACGCCGCAACCGGCCGCATCCTCAACGGCAGCCCGAACCAGCACAAGGGCGTCCGCAACGAGAAGTAGCCCGATGGGCCGGCGGCATCCCCGCGTCGCCGGCCCCTCGGCTCGCCCCAGCCATAAAGGAGAAGCGAAATGGCCGCACTGCTCATCACTTACGACCTCAACAAGCCCGGACAGAACTACGACAGTCTCTACGAGAAGATCAGGGAGCTTGGCACCTGGTGGCACTACCTCGACTCCACGTGGATCGTCGTGTCGTCTCTGAGCCCCAGCCAGGCCTTCGACCGACTGAAGCCCTCGATGGATGCTTCGGACCGCATGCTCGTGCTCGACATCACGAAGGACACCTACTCAGGCTGGCTGACACAAGCGGCCTGGGACTGGCTCAACGCGCATGTCTAGGCCAACGTCAAGGGCGCGGTGGCGGTGTGATGAACTCGTCGATCGCAGCGACCGGGATCTTGCGCAGTCGGCCGATGCGGATCGAGTGGATCTCGCCGGCGGCGATGAACTCGTAGAGCTTGCTGCGGCTGATGCCCAGGACGGCGGCCGCCTCCACGACGCTGAACACTCGGCGTTCGTCCGGCTGCAGCGTGATGTTGATGATCGGCTGCTCGACCTCTCGGACCCTTCGGCGCGTCCGTTCGGTACTGACCGAGGTCACGCGAACAGGGGTCGGCTTGCCCTTCGGGGCGTCCCCTCGCTTGGGCGGGCTCATCCGGCGTCCGCCCCTGTGGCGTTTCCGCCGCCCGCACCCCAAGCACCCAGCGCGTCGGTCGCGGCGGCGTTCATCCGCTCCGCCACGTCGTCGAGCTCCGCGTCGAACAGGCCCGAATACACATCCAGCGTCATCGACGCGGACGCGTGCCCGAGCATCCGCTGGACCGCCTTCACGTTCGCCCCCGACGCGACGGCGAGGCTCGCGGCCGTGTCCCGCAGGTTGTGCGGCGTCAGCGGCGCGAGGCCTGCGCGCTCCACGGCGGGGTCGAAGAAGTAGTGCCGGAAGTTCGAGTTCCTCAACGTGCCGCCCTTGCTCGCTGTGAACAGCGGCGCGTCGGCAGGCTTCTCCGCCATGTACGCGCGCAGGCGGGCGACGAGGAAGGCCGGGATCGGGACGGCCCGACGCCGGTAGGTCTTCGGGGCGTCCCGGTGGAGTCCCCCGCGCGACAGCTCACTGATGCTCCAGTTCACGGTCACCCGGCCGCGCTCGAGGTCGACGTCGCCGACTTGGAGCCCGGCGGCCTCGCCGAACCGCAGGCCGGTGAAGGCCAGCAGCACGACCAGCAAGTCGTACGGCTCGGGCAGCTCCGCCGCGAGTCGGGCGACCTCCTCGTTGCTCAGGAACCGCTGAACCGGCCGCGTCAGCCGCGGCTTCGGGACGCCGTCGGCGACGTTCCTGGTCAGGCGCCCGTCCCGGACCGCGAGCTTGAGCATCTGCGACATCACGATCAGCGTGTGCCGCGTGTGCGCCGGGCTGCGGTCGGCCTGGATCTCCGCGACCCACCTGACGAGGTCGGCGTGCGTGATGTCCGCGAGCGCCACCCGCCCCCACCTCGGGAGCACCCACACGCGCAGGGCGCTCTCGTACTTCTCCCGCGTGCGCGGCCGCAGGTGCGCCTTCGTCGCGAGCCAGACCTGCGACCACTCCTCGACGGTGACCCGAGCCTTGGCCGGATCCACCCAGTCGCCCCGGGCGATGGACGACGCCTGCGCCGCGAGCCAGCGTTCGGCGTCGGCCTTCCGTGCGAAGTGCCGAGCGCGCTCCTTGCCGGTCGCGTCGCGGTACCGGGCGCGCCACATCCCGTCGGGCCGCTTCTTGACGCTCCCGGCCACGGTCAGGCACTCACCTCACGCCGGCACTCGCTCTCCAGCCACGCCTGCACGGCGACCGGGCTGTAGCGCAGGTGCTTGCCGACGCGATACGCGTCCGGACCGGTGCCGAGGTACCGCCACTGGTGGAGCGTCGCGATGGGGATCCCCAGGAAGGCGGAGACCTCCCCGATGGTCCACAGCCGCTCGACGGTCGGCGGGGCGACGTCGGCCACCCTCGCGCGCGACGTCGTCGCGGCGGCACTGGTGCGCGAGCGAGGCATGGCGATCTCCTCAGAGCCGGGCGGGGGCTGCGGGTACGGGGCGGACGTCGGCGGCCGTTCGGGTGGCAGCGCCACCGACCGTGCGCTGGGCGCTCAGCACTGTGCGCGCCGCCTCCCGCTCGCTCAGACCGGCGCTCACGGCGGCCGTCACGAGCGGCTCGAAGTCCTGGACGCCGGCCTCCGCGGCCCGACAGGCAGCCCAGAACAGGGCGTTGTCGCGGTTGCCCTCGGGCTGCCGCGCCACGTGCGCGGCGAGTGCCGGCGTCGGGTCGCCACCCTCGCGCTGACGGACGATGCCCTGGCCCACGCCGCCTCGCGCAGCGATCGGGGTGAGGAGATCGACGACGGCGCTCCAGTCCAGCGGGCGACCAGGCCCCGGCCGCGTCGCGATCAGCTGGTAGTCGCGGGAGTAGGCCTTGGTCTGGCCGAACGACGGCGGCAGCAGGACGTACCCGCCGGTCGCCCGGAAGTCGACGTGCAGCCCGCGCAGGCTGCCGTTGTGCTGGTCAGTGCCGGGGTAGTGCAGGTGCAGACCGCCCGACGGCGTCAGGACGGCCCGGACCCAGCCGTCGACCAGCCCGGCGGCCTGGGCGCGGTGGAACGCGTGCCAGCCGTTGCCGTCGGGCCGGACGTCGACGTCGAGCACGTCGAAACCAGGAGCCCCGGTCGGTGCGGCGATGTTCGCGGACGGGCGCATCGACCACCATCGGCGGATGCGGTCCGCGTCGGTCGTCGCGTCGTGGAAGCCGTTCGCCGTCAGCGGCGTCTTGCCGCCGGGCACACACGGGAAGACGGCGATGCCGGCGGCTGCGTAGGCGAGCGCACGGTCGCGCAGCGTGGGGGCCGGTGTCGTGGCCGCGTCGTTCACGGTGCGCCTCCTCGCGTCGGCAGGGTCGACCCAGGGAGCCCCGGCCGCGCGCACCGCAGGGTCTCCGTGTCAGTCGTCTCGTGCCGACAGGTCCGCCTCGAGGTGGGCGGCGAAGCGAGCCCCGTAGCCGGTGGTCATCGGATCCGTCGCCCATGCCGGCGGGGCGTCGGGACGATGCTCACCGGGCCGGCAGCCCGTCCGTCCGCACCAGAGCTGCAGCCGCCCCCGCGCGGCCGCGAACGTCTGATGCCACTCGACGGGCCCCACGGGCGACGCCGCCGGGTCGAACGATGCGCGGTGCGCCGTGCGCAGGGCGGAGAGTTCCTCGACCAGGTGGCCATGCGCGAACCAGCACGGTGGGACGTCGCGGTGGTCGAGGCTGTAGCGGCTGGCGAGCCACCGCACCCAGGTGTCGAGCTCGGCCCAGGCCGTCGCGGCGGTGGCTGCGTCCAGGTGCTGCCAGACGACCGGCCGTGGGCGACCGCCAAGGACCTGGTCGACGAGCGCGTCCACGTCGACGTGGTCGTCATCGACGGGAGCAGACACTCCTACGCTCCCCTGGCGGCGCGACCGTGGCCGACCGGTTCGAAGTGAGCCGTCAGGGGTGCGGTTGTCGGCGCGTCGGGCCGGAGCTCGATCTGACGACGCGCGAGCGCATGGCGCAGCTGAGCCGTGGACGCGCGAAGGACCCGCTCCGCTCCCGGGGCCGGCGCGTCGGTGGTGGCCTCGATCGCCGCACGGCGCGCGGTCACGACGGCGCTGTCCAGGGCTCGCACCAGCGGTACGACGTCGAAGCTGGCCGCCGGCCGCCACAGCAGCGGGCTGTCCTCGGAGCGATCGCGGACGGCCACGCCGTGCTCGGCGACCGCCCGAGCGGCGGCATCGCGCAGGGCGACCGTCATCGTCGCGGTCGGGGCGGCGTACGCACTGACATCCGTGAGGACGGCGCGGGCGTCGTCGGGGCTTCGCGAGGCCGCCTGCAACCGCGGAAGTCCCGAGGCGCCGATCTCCCGACCCTGAGCGAGAGCGGCCGCCGAGCCCGGGGTGAGGCTCGCGAGGTTCGCGCGGCTCTGCGTGACGGAGACCGCCAGCTCGTCGGCGTGCGCGCTGAGGAGGGCCGCGAGACGAGCGCCGGGGCCCTCCTGCGCACCATCCGCCGCCCGCAGGACGGCGACCGCGCCCCGGTCCGCCTGGGCGAGCACCCTGGTGAGGGAGAGCACGTCGGTGATCGAAGCGTCGCCCCGCGCGAGGAGCCGACCGGCGTTCTCGACGGCCCGCGGCAGTGCGGCGAGCGTGGACACGGGGACGATGCGGCGGCTCGGGTAGATCGGGCTCCATGTCGGGCCACTGGGTTCCTCAGGATCGCCGGCGAGGCGGACAACCTCACGCGCCTCGACGGCGAGCGCCGCGGCGGCCTGACGGGCACGCGCGTCGCGGCCGCCGGCCGGCACGAACTCGGTGAGCAGGTCGGACCTCGTCACGGCCAGGACCTCAGCCAACGCCGCGACCTCGCCGAGCGCCGTCCATCGCTGCGCGCCACTCATGTGGTGCGCCTGGGCGCGCATGGCCTGGGCCGATGTTGCGGCGGAGACCACCAACCCCGTCCACACCTGGACCGCTCCGTGTGCGCGCGCCGGGCTCGTCGGGACGTCCGCCCAGCGCGACGACGGCGGCTGAGGGTCCGGGGAGCGGTCGATGGGCGGCAGGGCCACCAGGCCGCTGCGCGGCAGGCGGACTGGATGCCGGACCAGGTCCGCGATCTCCGGCTGGACGGCGGCGCCCATGCTGAGGCCCGTCACCGTCTCCACCATCTCCGCCAGGAGCACCGCGAGGTCGTCCTGCAGCCGGCCGACCGGCATCGCGGTCGCCGCACCGGGAGGGGTGACCAGGGCAAGGGCCGCGTAGCGGGTCGCCAGCTCCATCCGGCCGGCGTAGATCAGGCCCACGGCGAGGCCTCGCCAAGCTCTTCGGCCGCGAGGATCCGCGCCGCTGTGTCGAGGTGCCGCAGGGCTTCGGCGAGGAGGAGGGCCGCCGACAAGGGCTCGACGCGGAGAATCGCCCCGCGCACCAGGCGTCGCGCGGTCGCCAGGACTCCCAGCGCGCTCAGCTCCGACGGCAGCCTCTGAACAGTGACGGATGCGGCTGCGACGACATCGAGCCCCTCCCATGCGGCGCAGATCTCCAGCGCTGCCGCCGAGCCTGGGGCACATCGGTCGAGCGCGACGTCGAGGAGGCCTCGCACCGAGGCAATGACGTCAGCGACCTGGAAGTCGTCCAGGCGAGCAATCGACTCGGCGGTCTCGTCCACGACAGCCCTCCTCGCCGATCCGGTGCAGAGGGGAGACCGCCCGGCGCGCACGCGCAGCAGGCGGTGTCGGAGGAGCGACCTACCTTGATCACGTCGCCTCCGGCCGGGAGGCCGTGGCAAGGGAGCCACTATGAAGGTCGCCGCATATCACTCGTCCAACCCGTCCGACCCCGACGTCTACCACGACCACGACAACTGCCCTTCCGGCCAGCAGATCCCCTGGTACAACAAGGTCGACGGGACCGGCGGCCACCCGCGCTGCAAGCACTGCCGCGACATGGACTGACTTCGGTCTCCCGCCGTCCTCGGGCGCCCGCCGAGCGCCCGAGGATGGCATGCCGTCTCGACTGCACACGGCGAAACGAACGTCCGCATCTCTCACCGTGGCTAGCCTCGCGATGTGCCCAGCGACGACGCCCAAACGGTGGTTCCAGGCCCCGAACGCTGCCTCGAGGTGCTTGACGACATCGTCCGGACGTGGCGCGTCGGCACGGGCGGCCCGACGGTTCACACGCGGTTCGCGCGCCAGTTCGTCCCCGTGATCTGGGCGAATACCTGCCACCTCGTGGCCCTCGCCGAAGGGCTTGTGACGCTCCACCGCGCTGGGCTGCATCTCGCCGCAATGCCCCTCGTGCGACAGATCATCGAGTTCGCGATGAGGTGCGTATGGATGGAGCGATACCGCGAGAACGTTGGCGCGGTGATCGTCGAAGGTGCGAAGAAGAGGCGCCTTGCCCTGGAGACTGCGGTGAGCACGGGGATCCTCGCCAGCGACGATCCCGTGGTGGCCGAAGCTCGCGAGGTCGTGGCCAACGCCGTACTGGACCACGCAACGTCGGGCAAGGTGTTCGAGACGCTCTGCAAGGAGATCCAAGGCGGCGAGAAGGTCTACGCCTACTACCGGATCGCCTCGAACTACACCCACCCCAGCCTGATGCTTACCGACCTGTACCTGGTTGAGGACAAGACCTCGCCCGTCGGGCTCCGCTTGGCGACGAGTGCGCGCCCCACCCCCGAAGACGCCTGGCTCGGCATCTCCACCAGCCTCGTCATTCTGGGCTGTCTCGCCTGGGACAGGGTCGACCGGAACCACCCGCACCGTGCACTTCTGCGTGGCTACGCCAAGGAGTTCGGTGTCCCGACCGGCCAGGCGACGATGACGAACGAGGGCTTCATCGCCTGGAACAAGGCCAACCGGGCCCGCGGGCGCGCACACGCGAGTCGTCCTCGTTGATGTCGTGCGGCCCGCGCACCTAACCGAAGTCCGGGTCCCTCACGAGGCGGGGCCGTGTGGCAACCGCTGGAGTTGGCGACGAGTGGTCCACGGCGCGAGGTCCAGCACGACGGGCGGCGCCGTCCGCAGCAGCAGCACCCCGGTCCCGAACGGCAGCGTCCGAAGCCGCGACGTGTCCATGACCGGCACCCGCCGCACGCTCGACGACGTCGACCGTCCGCCGTAGTGGTCGCGGGAGACCGACGTCAGCTCCTCGTCACGGTCGCCAATCAACGTGGCGAGGTCGGTCAGGTCTCGGGCGTTCGAGCCGCCGCCGAGGATGACCTTGGCGATGGCGGCGTCCCAGAGCGTGCCTGCCTGCTGCTCGCCCCACTTGTCGCGGGCCTGCGAGAGCGACTGGAGCACGGCGAGCGTCGTGACGCCCGAGCCGCCGCCCTCCGACATCAACGCGGGCAGCGACGGCAGCGGCGCGAGGTTGCCGATCTCGTCCAGGGCTAGGAGCAGCGGTGGGTCGAGCCGCGCACCGGGCGACGCCGCCGCGATCCGTCGGGCAGTCTCCACCATGTCCTCGACGAGCGCAGCCACGATCGGCGCCGCGGCACCGGCCCCGGATGCGGTTCCCAGCACGTACAGCGTCCCCCGGTCGCGCAGGAACGCAGCCGGGTCGAACTCCTCGCCCTCCCGCGGCGAGACCGCGTCGAGCACTCGGGGGTCAGCCAGCGCGGACAGCGCCTGCCGGACGCCGAGCCAGATGGAGTCGCGGGTCCGGGAGTCAGAGTTCGCGGCCTGCTCGAGCGCGTTGTCCCACCCCGGAGCCGCCGACGGGCGTCCGAGGATCGTGATGGCCTCGGTGGCTGCCGCCGGGTCGAGCGACCACCGGTAGAGGTCGCGCGCAGCCCTGCCATCCAACGCCGCAGCGTGCAGCAGCGCGCGCAGGACGGTCTCGGTCTGCGCCTGCCAGAAGTCACCGCCGTCGGTGCCCCGCGAGATGCCGGTCCCGGCGGCCAGGCCTCGCGCGCGGATCATCGCGATCTGCGGGACGTCGCACCCGCGCACCGGCGACCATCGCAGCCCGTCGGGCACACCGGCCGCGAGACCCTGAGGGTCGAAGACCGCGACCGGCCCGACCTCTCGCCTCGCCGCATAGGTGACGGCGAAGTTATCCGGCCGGGTCGATGTCGTGACGACGGCACCCGGGGCGTCGAAGAGCATCGGGATGACCATGTGCAGGCCCTTGCCCGACCGCGGCGGCCCGACGACGAGGATCGAGTCCTCCACCGACGCCCACGCCTGCGCGCCGTGCGACCGGCCGAGCAGGTAGCCGACCTCACGAGGGCGCGGGTGGGGCAGCGACGGCCGGGCATGGCGTGCGCGCCGGGTCACGGTCCGCGGTCCAGCAGCTTCCAGCACTTCGCCCCTGGTCGCGGTGCCCTGGAGGTTGCGCGGGTCGGCACGACGACGTCGCGCATCCCGGCGGGACCATCGAGCGAGCGCGATCGCCAGAGCGATTGCCACCACGACGACCACACCCGTCACAGCCCAGTAGCCAACGGGCCCAGGCATCGGCGTCCTCCATGCGGCGCTCGGATCCGACGGCTCGCGAACGACGGCGATCGACCCCGCCAACCCGGCCTGCGGTGCCTCGCGCCCAGTCACGACAGCCGCCGCGGCAGCGCCTACCCACAGCACACCAGCCGCGCCCACGAGTGCGGCCAGAGCGCCGAAGGCGACGTCCGTCAGCGACCCCGGCGGCGCCACGCGTTTCCCAGGCTCGCGGCCCATGCCAGCACTCACGGCCGCCCCGCCATCCGCGCCGCGGTATCGAAGACCTCGAGCTCCCCGCGCGTCAGCTGGTGCTGGGCGACGAACGCCCGGTCGTGGATGCGCCACAGCCCTTGCCCGACGCCGAGCGTGGGCAGCAGCTCGGTCTCCGTCTCGGTCAGCCCGAGCGCCAGGGCGGATCCGGCGAGCTGGTCGGCCTCTTGGCGGTAGATGATCCGCGTCGAGCAGTCGGCGAGCAGGCCTTGGGCGAGGGCGCGGACTTCTGAGCCAAGGTCGCCGATGGCGTCGAGGTCGGACAGCCGGTGGACCACCATGAGGTTGGCGATGCCGTACGCGCGCGACAGCTTCCACTGGGCCTGCATCCGACGAATGAGTGCGGGGTGCCGCATGACCCGCCACGCCTCGTCGTAGACCACCCACCGCCGACCGCCGGCCGGGTCGAGCAGCGCGCCCTCCATCCACGCCGATGCGCACGTCATGACCAGCGAGAGCAGGGTGTCGTTGCCCGACACCTGCGACAGGTCGAGGGTGACCATCGGCGCGTCCGGGTCGAAGGCCACGGTCGACGGTCCGTCGAAGATCCCCGCGAGGTCGCCGCGGACGAGCCGCCGCAGCGCGTGGGCGACCTCGCGCCCGTCGGTGCGCAGCTGGTCGGCGTCGACGTCGTCGGCGCCGAGCGGGTTGATGAGCAGGGCGACGACGTCGGGCAGGGTCGGCTCGGTGCAAGCAGCCACTGCGTCGGCCAGGGCGGCGTCGAGGGCCGTGTGCTCGACCGGCCGCAGCGCCCGGACGAGCACGGTCTCCGCGAGGGTGCCGAGCAGTTCGCGCCGCCGGGACCACACGAGGCCGGACCACTGCTCGTCGGGCAGCCCGTCCGGGCGCCGCCCGGCGTCGAGCGGGTTGAGCCGGTTGGGCAGCCCGTGCCCCAGCGCGATGGTCGCGCCACCGACCGCGCGTGCGACCGCGGTCCACTCGCCCTTCGGGTCACCCGGGACGTAGACGCGGATCCCGAAGGCCAGGGACCGGGTCGCCAGCGACTTGGCCAGGGCGGACTTGCCGGTGCCGATCACCCCGGCGAGCAGCACGTTCGGATTGGTGATCAGCCCCTGCGCGTAGAGCTCCCACGGGTCGTAGACGAACGCGCCGCCCGAGAGCAGGTCAGTGCCGATCAGGACGCCGTCAGAGCCAAGTCCGGCCTCGGCGAGGAAGGGGTAGGCGCCCGCAAGGGTGGCCGATGTCGCCGCGTGCGGCGGGACGGCGAAGGGGAGCCACGAGCGCAGCGCGGCAGGGCCCGGGTCGCCGGATCGCGGGAGGTAGGCGGGACTTCTGCCCTGTCCGTCGGCCCGAAGGCGGTCACGACGCGCGGCGAGCGCTTCGGCGTGCGCCGAGCGTCGCGCCGCCGCCAGACGGCGCCGTCGCTCGCGGCGACCTGCGGCGAGCTCGGCCGCGGGCGCGACGAGCTGGGTCGCATGCGTGCGCGGGGCGTCCACGGCGCTCAGATCCCCCTACACAGCGGCAGCGCGGCCGCGGCGAAGGCCTGTGCCTGCTGACCGAGGAGCAGCCGCGTCTCGCACCCGGCCTGGACGGCGGCTTGCTCGATCGCGGACCGCGCCGCCTGCAGGGCGTCGAGGTCCGGCGCGGTCACGACGACGAAGCCGGCGAAGCGCAGGTCGCCGTGCCCGGCGATGAGGTCCCGCTCGCGCTGGGTGACGTCGGCCCACTCCTGCTCGGCGCCGGCGTCGGTGATCTGGCCGATGCGGGCGCGGTGCGCGGCGTCGGTCTGGTACTCGACGCGCTCCTTGCGGACCGCCCGCATCGCCTCGGTGGTGGTCAGCGGCTGGGCGACGATCGAGGTTGCCCGGCGGACGCCCGCAGCCAGGAGGACGGTCGAGAGGAAGCCGGGGTAGACCTCCGAGCGCGGCCACTCGCTGATCCAGTAGACGGCGTGGACGCCGGTGTCGGTGCGTAGATGGTCCAGGTGCTCTTGAACGGTCACCGGCCCGGCCGTGGCCACGCTGCGCCCGATGGCGGCGCGATCGATGCGGCGGGCAGCCTCGGGGTCGTAGGCGAGGCGGAGCATGACCGACAGGTCCTCGGGGTCCACCCAGCCCTCGACGGTGATCTCGGCCGCGCGCAGCGCCGCAACGACCGTCGTCAGCTCTCGACGCAGCACCGCGGCCGCTCCCCCGACGCCGCCGCCCTCGGCCCGCACGGCCCGCCGGGCACGGGACATGTCGAGGCTGATGCTGATCGTCGTCTCGTGACGTTCGGTCGCGGGCGCGGCCTGCTCGAGGAGCTCGCGGTACTGGCGGGACGCCCAGGAGTCGCCTGGAATTCCGCGCGCCGCCCAGTGGTTGCGGACGCCCGCACCGGAGTCGGGCAAGGTCCGCTCGAGCACTTGGACCCGGGCGATCTGCCCCGACGCGCACGCGGTGGCGAGTGCGCGACCCCAGCCCGCGACGCGCCGCTCCTGGTCGCTGGGCGACTGGAGGACGAACGACGGGTGCCGCACCTTGGCGACGGCCGTGAGGGTGTTGGCGTGCGGGTCGTGGATCATCGCCGCGCCCGTGAGCTCGTCGTGGTGCAGGCGCAGGCGGGCGGCGTCGCCGGGCAGTGCCAGCGTCCCAGCGGGGCGCGGGGCGAGGACCCGCACGCCGTAGACGTTCTGGTGCAGGGCCCGGCGCAGCAGCCAGTGCCCGTACACGGGCACCCACTCGGCGGCATGCCGACCGGCCACCGACACCGACGCAGCCGCCACCGCGAGCCCCCACGCGGGCGCCGTGACGACGACGCCCGGAATGCCTGCCGAGTACACGGCGGGAACCACGATGAGCAGGGCGACGGCGAGCGACACCAGACGCGGCCCGGAGAGGCCGAGAAGGACGCCGCGCGTGGACCGACGGCCGAAGCGAACGGTTCCGGGCGTCCCGGTACCGGTGGCGCGCGGGCGTGCAGCAGCGATCGTCATGAGGGCTCCCCAGATGTCGACGGGGCGGACGCCGGCTGGCGCGCGGCGGGCGGAGACGCGGCCGGGGCGAACCAAGCGTGACTCAGCACGGGGATCGGCTGCGCGCTGGACCGGGACGACCCAGAGGCTGCGGCGCCGCCGGCGGCAGCCGCGCCAGCCGGGCCGGCACTCGCTCCGCCGACGACGGCTGTGACCGAGCGCACCATCGACTGGACGCTGATGCGGCCCTGGTTCGCGACGGCGATGGTCGAACCGTTGGTCGACCGGTGCCACTCCCCGGCGACATGCGTGCCCGCGAAGTCCAGCACCTTGAAGCACGCCCATGGGGCCAGCGACGCCAGGAGCAGCAGGATCAGGCCCGAGAGCAGGGCGCCGATGCCTGTCGCCCCGCCGACCATCCCCACCGCGACGACCAGGACGATCACGATGGCGAGCTTCGACAGGATCAGCGCGAGGGTGACCTGGACCCAGCGGATCACCCAGCCCGAGGTGATCCGGGCGGCTCCTCCGGCCAGCGCGAGGGGCGCGACGACCACGGCGATGACGATCAGCGCCTGGCGGACCAAGAGCGTCCCAAGCGTGAGGGCGGCGCCGACGATGAACAGCAAGCCGAAGACGATCAGCAAGGCGCCGCCCGCGCCGCTGGCACCGGCGGTGGCCACCTCGGTGAGGAGCGCCACGTCGATCAGCCCTCGCGCCGCGTCCTGAATGGATGTGCCCGCGAGGCCGGCGATGCCGTCGCAGATCCCGTCGACCGCGATGAGCAACGCCTGTACGACGGCGGCCGCGGCTGCGGTCCCGAGCGTCGCGATGCCTGCGCCGGTGACCGCGCGCGCCAGGCCGCCGGGCTCCCGACGGATGGCCGCAGCGATGACCTGGACGACGAACAGGCCGACGATGACGACGAGGGCGACCGAGCCGAGCGCCGCCGCGTTGCGGGTCACGTACTCGGCGCTGAGGTCGACGGTGGTCGTCGTCGAGATGGCGTCGAACACCGCGTTTATGACGCTCTCGGCGGCGGACGCGAACGCGCCGCCGATCGAGTCGAGGATCCCGCCCGCCGCGAAGCTCCCCACGCCGGACACGGCGTCCGAGGCGAGGCACGCAGGCGAGATGGGCAGCAGGTCGCACATGTCCATGAGCTCGGCTCCGCTCGTTCGGGAGCCGCGTCAGACCAGCGAGCCGGTGTTCGAGAAGAACGTCACGATCGCGTTCGCCGCCCCGATGAGCAGCGCCGCCCCAGCCGCGACAACGACGCCGGTCTTCCCCCGGCCGGCCAGGTGCGGGTTCCCCGAGTTGGAGCCGAACCCCCACACGACGGACGACACCACCAGCGCCGCGACGCAGGCAACGAGCCCGAACGTCAGGAGCGCCCCGACGATCTCACGGAGCTGCGCGAGGCCGGGCAGGCCCGAGGTATTGGACGAGATGCCGGGGTCGTCGAACGGTAGGAGGGCGGCGAGGGCGTACGGCGTCGCGAACATGGTGGGCTCCGGGTGGCCAAGGTTCCGCGCGAGGGCGGCTCGCCACTGGGAGGCGCGTGCATGCGCACCGAGACCACGCCATGGACATCGCGTGACGCACTACCTGTCGTGGGCAGCTTCCTCGTCGAGCCTTCGAGCCCAGCGCTCGTGCGCCGACTGTCGCGTCATCCCCGTCGCCGAGCCGATCTCGGCCCACGTCCTCCTTCCGGGACTGGACCGTGGCCAGCCCAGCGCGGACGGGCCATTCGTGCTCCGCGCCGCGGCTACCGCCCTGCGCTCCAGTTCCTTGGCGAGCTTGACCGCTGCAAGCGCCGCCGCGAGTTCGCGAAGTTCAACGGGTTCGTCCGGCCGGCAACGGGCGAGTTCCTCCACAGCCCTCCTGAGGAGCCTCGCGGCGGCACGTTGGTGGGAGTCGCAGCCGTCAGGGATCACCTGACAAACGTCTCATGTTCACCTGAGCGATCGCGGCCAATTGGATGTATGCGCAGGTCAGGCAGGGTGTCGGCGGTGTCCGAGGTCATGGTCACAGTTGTATGTGCCGTCCTCGGGACGGTCGCGTGAGGACACCCTGAACTCATGCGTTCGCTCCGAAAGGACCGGCACATGGCACGACGCCCCCGTGATGCTGATGATGCGCTCTTCACCTTCCAGCTCAGTCGGGCAACGGCAGAGAAGATCACCGTCGTCGCGGCGATGCTCAAAAGCGTTGCTGGTGCGCTCGCGAGTCTGATCGTCCTGGGCCTGCTGATCACCGCTGTGTTCCTGTGAGCCGCCAAGTGCGGCTCCGGGGGGCCGCCACGCGGCGGATAGGCGCCATGGGGCCACGCCGCCTATCGTCGACGGGCACTGCACCGAAGACGGTCACCCGGACCCCTCCGCTGACGCTTTGTGCGCTGTGTCTTCAGCTCCTCGTCGGAGCGCTGAGGTCAGGCGTGCTCGGCGGCGAACAGGATGTGCGTGCCGCCGTCGGCTGCGCCGGGCTCGGCGCACGCAGCGACCTCGTGTTCCAGGAACCGGGTCCAACGGTCGGGGTCCGCCTCGAGGTCGGCCAGCACGTCAGGGTCGCCGAGCGATGCCCAGTTGCTGGCGCTCATCGCGAGCGTGCGCCCGCCCGCCGCGGAGACCAAGTCAGCGAAGCCGCCGGCGCGGAACATCTGGCACACGTGCGCCGACCCCGCCAGGTGGCGCAGGTCGCCGGTCGCGAGCACCCGGTCGTTCGCCTCCTCGCCGAACGCGGCCGCGACCTTGACCACCCCGGGCAGCTGGTAGCGCCACGTTCCGAGCATCGACATCACCGAACCGACGACGACCCCGCCGCGGGCGGTGATGCGCAGGAGCCCGCGAAGCGCCGCCTCGGTCTCCTCGAACGCGTACGAGAGGGGACCGCCGTAGGCCAGGACTGCGTCGAACTCGCCCTCCGCGAAGCGGCTGACGTCGCACACGTCCAGCAGCTCGCGCCGCTCCACCGCGGCCTCGGCTTCGGTGGAGCCGACGTACCGCTCGTTCAGACCCAGCTGGACCGGCGAGATGTCCGTCACCACGACGGTCGCGCCCAGTGCGGCGAGCTCGGTCGTGAACCGACCGGGCCCGGCTCCGACCTCGAGCACGCGGGCGCCCGGTTGCACGAACCGGGCGAGGAAGCGCCGGTGTACCTCCAGGGACACGCGCCCTGCCACGTCGCCGACAAGACGGTTCCACTCGGCGTCGCCGAACTCGTCGTAGTAGGCGCGCGTCGCTTCCCTGTCCTCAGCAGTCATGACCGGCAGTGTGCCCGACCGCGCGCCAGCGGCAGTCCCGGTCGCGCCCACCGGGCGCCACCGTCACACCGGAATCCAATGGGGGGCGCCGCGCCCCTCGAGATGCGGATCCGCACCGACGACGAAGACCACCCGATTCCTGGCAAGGGCGCCTCTCTCCTAGGGAGCGAGGAGACTGCGCATGCTTGGCCGTCGCCGACGTCGGTCGCGCTGAGCACCGCGCGAGAACGCATCCGCCCATTGCGATGCACCGGCGCGCCGAAGGTCCCGATGAGCCCGACCGGAGAGAGGGCCCAACCACCCGGTTGGGCCTGATCACTGTCTGCGCACTATGGGAGGGTGCATGGTGCGGGCGACAACTGCGATCGCCGCGTCAAGGCCGGGGGTGTGCGATGCGAAGCGCTCTGTCCGTTGCGGCACTCGCGGCGGTGCTGGCTCTGTCGGCGTGCGGAGCGCAGGAGCCGGGCAGTGCCTCGGAGGACACCACCGAGGCCTCGGAGACGCGAACCGCCACCGCGGAACCGACGACGGAGTCCACACCGACGCCTACGCCTACGCCTTCCCCGACGCGGGTGCCAGGGACATACATGCTGGGCGAGACCGCCGAGGAGTTCGCCGGCGGCGTCCTCACTCTGAAGTCGATTGAGGTTGTTCAGGAAGTCGCGACCACGGACGGTGTCCCGATCACCGCTGCGGAGGGCGAGCAACTCGTCGTCTTCCACACGCACTTCGTCAACAACTCGAACGGCACGGTGGACCTGTCGTGTGCGGGGGTGCTGACCTGGTACGTGCAGGTGTTCGACACTGAGCAACGCGAGCTCGCGCCGGTCTTCGAGACTTACCGCATCCCCGGGAACCCCGAATGCAACTATCAACTGCTTTCGGGACAGGAGTCGGACTGGAACTTCGTGTTCCGTGGAATCGCTGGGGCCACGCCACGGGTGCTTCAGATCACCGACACTCGCACGTACGAGGACTGGATCGCCTGGGCACTCACGGACGAGCCGCTTCGGCTCGCTGAGGACTGAACGACTCCCAGCCGGCGCTTGAGACGCTCGGGGAGACTGTCTCGTAGAGATCGCGTCCGAGGCACTCCCCGTGTCGAGTGATGGACTCAGGAGCTTCCAGAGAGCCGGAGACCGCCGATGAACTTCGGCGCCCAGTACGAGCTCTGCGACACGCGCTGCTCGATCTTCACCACGTCGCCCGTCTGCGGCGCCTCGATCATCGCGTCGCCGCCCAGCGACATCGCCACGTGGAAGATCGTCGACGGGTCGCCGAGGTCATGCGCGAAGAACACGAGGTCGCCCGGCTGGAGCTGCGCCATCGTCGTCACTCGCACGCCGGGCGCGTTCCACTGGTCCCGTGACGTCCTCGGCAGCAGGACGCCCGCCTGCGCCCAGGCGTAGCGCGTGAGGCCCGAGCAGTCGAAGCCGACCGTGCCGGCGCCCGAGCCGAAGCCGAGCGTCGGGCCGTTCAGGTCACCACCGCCCCAGGCGTACGGCGTGCCGAGCCACTGCTCGGCGGCCGCGATCGCGACACGTGCGGACTCAGACGCCGGTGCGCACCCTGCCGACGCCGCAGCCGCAGGGTCGTCGAGGATGTCCGCCAGCCACGCACGAGCGCCGGCCTCCCACTTCGCGTAGGCGTCCGGGAACGCCGACCGCTGCACGGCCTGAGCCGCCTCAGTGAGCGCCATCGCCTCCCACCCGTCGACGTCGAGCAAGCCACGGTTGCCGGTCGGCGAGGACGGACCACCGAAGAATGCCGCGGCCGCGTACGCAGGCTCGCGCACCTGCTCCGGCGTCCCCCAGCCCATCGACGGCCGCTGCTGGAACAGCCCGAGCGAGTCGCGGTCGCCGTAGTCGAGGTTGCGCAGGCCGGACTCCTGCATCGCGGTCATCAACGCGATCAGGAGTCCCCGCGCAGGCACGTCCCGCTGCTGGCCGACAGCGACGATCACCCGCGCGGACGCCGCCTGCTCGTCGTCGAGATCCACGACCGGCCCGGCGGCGACGGCGCAGCCACTCTCCGACTGGAGGGAGCCGGCCAGACCTGCCAGCGCGCCGGTGAGGACGAGGACGCCCGCGACGACGGCGGCGCCAACCTTCGCGAGCATCAGGGCACGACCGTCGCGCCGACCAGGACCAGGTGGCAGCGGTCGACGTCGGCGCCGTCGGCCGGGCATCGCATGCCGATGGTGACCGTCCGCTCGCGGGAGGCGGTCTTCTCAACGCCGGCCTCGACGTACGTCGTCGTCTCGATGCCTGTGACGTTCCGCATCGCCCAACCCGGCTCGGCCTGCCCGCTCGTGACCACCTGCGCCCAGGAGCCCGGCTCCCAAACGTCGCCCGCCTCGAACGTCGACCGCTGCTCGTTGGCGCGCATGCGCTGCCACAGCTCGTCGGCGGGGATGCGGGCGGCGACCAGTGCCTCGAGGTCGGCGCGGCCGGTCTCGCTGAGCCCCGGGTCCGCGTCGGCAAGGAGGACGTCCTGGTAGTCCGCTGGGTCCAGGCTCCGGGTGTCGACGGCGAAGAGCGTCTCGGCGACGGCCGTCGCGTAGGCGTCGGGCTCCTCTGTGTGCGGCAGGGACGTCGCCCCGCTGGGCGTGTCGGCGCGCGGAGTGCGCTCGGGGTTCCGGCCGGCCGGGGCAGTGGCGCTCGGGGGATCGGACGACGGCGCCGCACCCGGCGCGAGCGTGCCGCGCATCGTCCAGGCGGTGACGACGACCACGAGGAGTGCGCCGATGGCAGCTGCGATCCCGAGCGCCTTCTTCATCCTGACCTCCCGCTGGGCGTGTGCCTCAGGGACGCCTCCCTGTGCGCACGCCGGACGCTCGGACGTGTCAGGCGGCCGCCGCGTCAGCCAGGGCACCGGCTGCGGCGTGCTGTCGCGACGTCAGGAAGGCGATCCGGTCGACGGCACCGACGACGTCGGCGGGGCGAGCAGCGGGGTCACGGTGCAGAGCGAGGAGCAGCGACTGCGCCGCCCGGTCGCCGCGCCGCGGGCCGATGAGCAGAGCGGCCAGGGCGGCGAGCTCAGCACCGTTCAGCTTCAGGACGTCGCGCAGGTACAGGTCACGGCGAAGGGCGACCTCCTCGTACGACCGCCGCGCGCCAGCCATGACGTCGAGCGCACGATCGACGGCGTCGGCCCAGAACTCGGCCTCGGCGCGGTCGGCGCCGGCAAGGTGTCGAACGAGCGCCCTGAGGGCAGGAGACCGGCCGGTTCCGGCCGCATCTGAAGCGGTCCCGTCCAGCCCGGCGCAGGTCGCCAGGCACTCGTCGTCGGCGCCCAGGCGGTTCACGCCGACGGGCCACTCGCTGCGGGGACGCCGGACCGCACGAGCACTGAGCATCGCCGCCGCCGCGCCCTCCACAGCCATCGCGCGGCCCACCGCCGTCCACAGGTAGGCCCACGGCGCCTCTGCCGCCGCGACGTTGCGCGCGAACCTGTCGAGGGTGATCCAGGCGAGTGTCAGGACGTCGCCGGGGTCGGTCTCACCGCCGGCCCAGTCCCTGTGCGCCATGTTGGCCCCCCACTTGGCACACCTCTTGGTGAGTGCACGCATCACCGCTCGCCCGGCGACGCCTTCCCAGCCAAGGGTGGCCACCTCGCCGAGCGCGGCGCGCAGGCCCTCGTTGGTGTCGACGTCGAGGACGTCGACTTCGCCGGAGCGCGAGGAGGCAGGGGCGATGAGCGCGGTGGACATGGTGTCGGGGACTTCCGAGAGGCATCGCATGACATCCATCGGAAGCCGGGCCCACAGGACGGCGGCAGGTCACGTCGGGACGCTTCGGGACGTCCCGGCGAGCACCGGACGTCCCGCCGCCGGGAGGGAGGTACGGCCATGAAGAACGTCCAGCTCGAGACGGCGATGCACGCCGCCGGCCTCAACCCCGCCACGCTGGGCGAGGCGGCACAGGTCGACGCGAAGACCGTCGAGCGGTGGATCCGCGACGGCCGCATCCCGCGGGCATACAACCAGTGGGCCGTGTCGAAGGTCCTCAAGGTGGAGCCGTCCTACCTCTGGCAGAGCCCGGCCGACCTGCCGACGCAGTCGCCAGGGCCACAGGAGAGCCACCTCTATGCGCACCGCGGCCTCGTGCCCCACCACCTGTGGACGGACCTCGTCAGGGGCCCGACGACGTCGTTCAGCGTCCTGGTCTACGCCGGCCTCCCGTGGTTCGAGGTTGACCCCGGAGTGCTCGACTGCCTCCGTCTGCGGGCGAGCGAGGGCGTGCGGATCCGGCTGGCACTGGGCGACCCCGACTCCCCCGTCGTCGCGAGGCGGGGAGAGGAAGAGGGGATCGACATGGCCGCGCGGGTGAGGAACAGCCTCCGCATCATCGAACCGCTGATCGGCCACCCGGGCATCGAGGTGCGCCTGCACGCGACGACGCTCTACGCATCGCTCTACATCTCCGACACCGATCTGCTCGCGAACCACCACATCCTCGGAACGCCGGCCGCTCAGGCGCCGGTTCTCCACGTGCGACGGAGCCCCGGCGGCTTCCAGTTCGATCGATACGCTCGAAGCTTCGAGATCGCTTGGCACGACGCCCGCACGTACGAATGAGCGGAGGTCCCGTGGCCCGCACCGACTACTACGACGATCCGGATGCGCCGACGCCGAACAGCGTCGTGCCCGCGGCCGTCGGCTGCATCACTGACGACCAGGGCCGGATCCTCCTTGAGCACCGCGTCGACAACGACCTGTGGGCGTTGCCGGGCGGGACCCACGACTTCGGCGAGAGCATCGTCGAGACGGTGGTCCGCGAGGTCCGCGAGGAGACGGGGCTCGACGTCGAGGTGACCAGGCTCGTCGGGCTCTACACCGACCCCAAGCACGTCATCGCCTACACGGACGGCGAGGTGCGGCAGCAGTTCACGCTCGCCTTCGAGTGTCAGGTGGTCGGTGGGACTCTCGAGAAGGACTCCGAGAGCCAAGAGCTGAGGTGGGTTGCCCCGGAGGAGCTCGACGGGCTGAGGATCCATCCGTCGATGCGGAAGCGGATCGACCACTTCCTCGAAGGGCGGAGAGAGCCCTACCTCGGCTGAACGGGGGCCAGCGTCTGCTCAACCCGGCGGACTGTCGCGAGAAGCTCAGGTGTCACCTGGCGGATCGACCGGTGCACGACATGACCAGCCTCGTAGCGCTCGAGGATCTCGGCGATGCGCTCCTCCGCACTCAACGGCTGGCCGGCTGGGCCCGTGGTGAGGTCGGCGTAGGTGAGCGCATCGGCGACGGGCGACTGCTCAGCGGGGAACTCGGCGGTCAGGAGCTCCGCAAGGCCTCGAGACTCTGCCTCGGCCCACGCACCGGTGTGGTTCGCGATGAGTCGGCAGAGCCGATCAGGGGCGCCGAGTGCGCGGAGGTGACGGGCGCCGTCGAGCGGGTGGAAGCCGGTGTCGAGGAGCTCGGCGCAGTAACCGATGTCGTGCAGCCAGGCGGCGGCGACGAGAAGCTCGGCATCCTCCTCGCTGAACATCCGCGAAAGGGAGGCGGCCGCGGTAGCGACGCCGGCGGAGTGATGCCAGCGAGCGGTGCCGACGCCGAGAAGCTCGCCCGCATGCCTCTCAGCGCCCGCGACCACTGCCTCGGCTATCACCTCGTCACGGTACGACGGGACCGCCAGCGCGAGCGATGCCGATCAGGGCCGCGATGCTCTGGCCCCTGCCCGGGGGCGCATCGGCCTTCACCCCACCGCCGGGCATCGGTCCGCCGAAGAGGAGTCGTAACGGGGCTCCGGCGGGTTTCACCCAGGTTCGGCACCCCGTCCCCACCTCCGCGCGGTAGAACGGGGCGACCGGCAAGTAGAGACGGGTGAGCGGAGACGGCGATGGACCTGGCGGCCCTGTCCAAGGCGGAGCGCGAGGCGCTCGCGGCCGATCCCGGGACGGAGCCGGAGGTGTTGGCCGAGCTCGCCTCGGACTTCTACCTCTTGCCCACACTCGTAGCGAATCCCACGACCCCTCAGGACACGCTGCGCGGCATCTACCGCGACTTCCCCCACCTGCGGCCGGCGGATCCGGGCCCGCTCGGCGAAGCTCCCGACGACGAGGCCGCGGCTGCGATCGCCGCGTTCCGGAAGCGCCGTGAGGCCGAGGCCGCGATCGAGGGCTACCGCCGACGCCAGACGACGCCTCGGCCAGGCGGGTCCTCGGCACAGTACGTGCAGGTGCTCGACGCCAACGGCCGCGCAGTCCAGGTCCCGCTGAGCGCGCTCCGGAACCAGGGCACGAACGGACTCGCCATCGCCTCCTTCGTCCTCTCCCTCGTCGGCGGAAGCGTCCTGGCGGTCATCCTTGGTCACGTCGCGAAGGGCCAGATCGCGCAGACGGGCGAGAACGGGGAGGGCCTCGCCACCGCCGGCTTGGTGATCGGGTACGCCAGCATCGCCTTCTTCCTGCTGCTCCTCGCGCTCTGACGCCGACGACGCCCGCCAGAACCGGCTCAGCACGGTCGAACGTGCTTGGAGTTGGCAATCGCCGTCAGCGACGACCGCCCTGTCCCGACAACCCCATCGTGCTCGATCGCGTCCACGCCTCTGGCATGTGAGGCCGGTTCCGTAACGAGGTGCGCGGCGCCGGCTCTCCCCAGGCCATGCCGACCACTCCACGCCGCCGACGCCGCTGGCCCACCCGCACGTGGGCCGAATCCTCCACGCCCACACCGACCGGCGGCGCCGCCGTCGGCCGCTGCCCCGAGTGCGGCGCGACCCTCACCGCCCGTCGGCGCGACGCCGTCTACTGCTCGCGGGTCTGCCAGACGCGGGCGTGGCGGCGCGGTCGCGCCGTCCGTCGATGCCAGGTGTGCCGCCGTCGTCTCCGCCCGCATGCCCGGGCCTCGGCGCGGTACTGCTCGGACGCGTGCCGTCAGCGCGCGGCCCGTGCCCGGACGGCGAAGGCGCGAGCCGAGAGCATCGGCAGCGCGGCGTGATGAGCGCGTGCGTCCGGTACGCCGGCCAGTCGTACACGTACCTGCTCGACTCGGTGACCAAGGACCACGGTCGGCCCGCCGCAGGCTCGCCGATGACGCGGTACTACTCCGCGCACGGCACGCCGCCCGGAACCTGGCTGGGCACCGGGCTCGCCGGGCTCGCCGACGGTCGCGGCATCCCCGAGGGCTCGTTCGTGACCCCGGTCCAGATGGAGCGCCTCTTCGCCAACGGCGAGGACCCCGCCACGGGCACCGCGCTTGGGCGGTCCCCACACGTGTACGCCGACGGCGACCCTCGGCGCCCGGTCGCCGGGTTCGACTTTACGTTCACGGCCGAGAAGTCGGTCTCCGTCCTGTGGGCTCTGGCCGACCCGTCGACCCGCGAGCTCATCTACGCCTGCCACCGCCAGGCGATCGCCGACGTCGTCGCCCTCATCGAGCGCGACGTCGCCAAGACCCGGATCGGCACCAACGGCGTCGCGCAGGTCGACGTTCGCGGCGTCGCCGCAGCGGCATTCGACCACTGGGACTCCCGCGCGAACGACCCGAACCTGCACACCCACGTGGTCATCGCCAACCGCGCGCAGGGCCCCGACGGCAGATGGCGCACGCTCGACTCCCGCGCCGCGCTGAGGGCCGTGGTCGCGATGTCGGAGCGGTACGACGCCCTCCTCGCCGACCACATCACGGCGCGGCTGGGGCTCGACTGGGAGTACCGCGAGCGCGGGCCGGGACGGAACCCCGCGTACCAGCTGGCCGCCGTCCCGCCCGAGCTCGTCGCCGCGTTCTCCCGCCGCTCGGCCGCGATCGACGCCGAGACCGACCGCCTGATCGAGGCCTACCTCGAGGCGCACGGCAGGCGGCCCGACGCCGTGACCGTCCTCCGCCTTCGGCAGCACGCGACCCTGGCCACCCGCGACACGAAGGCTGTCCACTCGCTCGAAGACCTCACGTCCCAGTGGCATGCACGCGCCGCCGAGGTCGTGGGTGCCAGCCCTACCGCGTGGGCGGCAAAGGCCCTCGCCGCAACACGATCGCTGGCCCCCGCCGCGACCGAGCGGCCAGACGCTCTCGTGGCCGACGCCGCAGAGGCAGTCCTGGCCGCACTCGCGAGCAAGCGCTCGACATGGACGCGCTGGAACGTCGACGCCGAGGTGTCGCGCGCCCTGAAGGCCCACCGCTTCGCGACGTCGGACGCGCGCGACGCAGCCACCGCGATGGTGGCCGACGAGGTCGCCCGGCGCTCTGTCCTGCTCACCCCGCCCGAGGTCGCGCCCGTCCCCACCGCCCTGCGTCGGCACGACGGCGGCTCCGCGTTCCGCCCGCACCGCAGCGAGCGCTACACGTCCCAGCGGTTGCTCGACGCGGAGGCACGACTCCTGGCCGCGGGCCGAGACCGCAACGGCCCCGCCCTCGCCACCGCGCCGGAATCGGCGCCAGGCGCACTGTTCGACGACCAGGCCGACGCCGTTGCAGCGATCGCCACGTCGGGGCACGTCGTCGACGTCCTCGTCGGAGCAGCCGGATCGGGCAAGACCCACGCACTGGCAGCCCTGCGCGCCGCCTGGGAGTCCGAGCACGGACCCGGCTCGGTCGTCGGGCTCGCGCCGTCCGCCGCGGCGGCCGACGTCCTGGCGCAGAGCCTCGGCATCGGCTGCGAGAACACCGCGAAGTGGCTCGTCGAGCACGACGCCCAACCCGACCGCCTGCACCGCATCGACCGCGCCCGCGCCGCCATGCACGCAGCCCCCGACGTCGCTACCGCCCGCACCCTGGCCGACCACCTCGCGCGACTCACCGCTCAGGTCGAGCAATGGCGGTTCCACCCCGGCCAGCTGGTGATCCTCGACGAGGCGTCTCTGGCCGGCACGCTGCCGATGGACAGGATCGCCGCGTGCGTCGGCGATGCGGGCGCCAAGCTGCTGCTCGTCGGCGACTGGGCGCAGCTCTCCGCGATCGACGCCGGCGGGGCCTTCGGCCTGCTCGCCCGGAACTGCGGCCCCGGCGTCCCCGAGCTCGGCGCCGCACGCCGCTTCGCCCACGCCTGGGAGCGCGACGCCTCCACCCGGCTGCGGGTCGGTGACCCGTCATGCCTCGACGACTACGACGCCCACGACCGCCTGTCGGCCGGGGACCACCCCGCGATGGTGGACGCCGCATACCTCGCGTGGGCGGCCGACGAGCGAGCCGGGCTGCGGTCCCTGCTCATCGCCGGCGACCGCGACACCGTCCGCTTGCTCAACGAGCGCGCCCGCGCCGAGCTTGTCGCCGCCGGCGCCGTCGGGGCGAACGGGGCGGTCCTGCACGACGGCCTCGTGGCCGGCGTCGGCGACCGGATCGTCACCCGACGGAACGACCGCCACCTCGGCGTCGGCGAGGGCTGGGTCAAGAACGGGGACACATGGACCGTCGTCGCCCGCCACGACGACGGCGCCCTCGCGGTCCGGCGCGAGGTGGGCGGACCGGCGGTCGTCCTACCCGCGACGTACACCGCCGAGCACGTCGAGCTCGGCTACGCCACCACCGCGTTCCGGGCGCAGGGCGCGACCGTCGATACCGCGCACGCGGTCATCAGCGGAGCGTCGATGACGCGCGAGGTCCTCTACGTCGCTCTCACCCGGGCGCGCCAGTCGAACCGGGCGTACGTCTGCACCGACGTCCTCCCCGAACCGCTGCAGGGCTTCGCCGACGTCGCCCCGACCAGCCGTGGTGTGCTCACCGCCGTGCTGAGCCACGTCGGCGCTGCCACGTCCGCTCACGAAGTCCGGTTCGACGAGACGGAGGCGGTCGGCTCGATCCGGACTCTCGCCGCGGAGTACGAGACCATCGCGCACCTCGCTGAGGCTCCGCACTGGACGGCGCTGCTTGGGCAGTCGGGCCTCACGTCCGATCAGGTCCGAGCGATCGAGGCGTCGCCCGCGTTCGGAGCCCTCACAACGTCCCTGCGCCGGGCCGAGGCGCACGGCCTCAACGTCGACGCCGCCCTGCCTGCCCTCGCCAACCGGGCCGACATCGGGGCCGTCGACATCGCGTCAGTGCTCCACGAGCGAGTCGACGGATGGACCACGGCGAGCATCGCCGGGAACCGAGCGCGTCCCGCGCGGCTTGTGTGCGGACTGATCCCTGCGGCGTCACACGCCGTACCCGGGGAGATCGCGGCTGCGCTCATGGCGCGCGAGCGGTTGCTCGACGAACGCGCGGACCTACTCGTCGAGCGGGCCCGGGCAGCCGCTGCCCCGTGGCTCAGAGAGCTTGGCCCGGTCCCCGCCGGTGCGGCTGCACGCTCGCGGTGGGAGAAGCGCGCGCGAACCGTCGCTGCCTATCGGGAGCGGCACAGCGTGACCGATGCGGCACGCGCCCTCGGCGCCAGCGCCGTGGCCGATCGGCAGCAGGCCAACGCACGGGCGGCGGCCGCCGCAGCCCTGTCGGTCCAGCGGGGTCTCGGCGCGATGACGCCAAGCCCGGAAGCACGGATACCTGCGGCGCAGGCGCCGGGCCTCGAGCGTCAGAGCGGCGTGGGACGGTGATGATATGACGAGGCTGATCCTCTGCGAAGTCGCCCGCTGGGCGCGCGCCGTTGGCGCGCCTCTCGTGTTGCTCGCGACCGTCACCTTCGGGCCAGCCCTCTTGCCGTCGGGCACCATGCGCCTCGTTCCCGCCGGCCCGTTCTTCATTGGGTGGCTCACAACGGTGGCCGCCGCGCTCACTTGGCTGCTCCTGACGGCAGTCCGCACCGTGCTCGGGCCGGCCCGCGACCACCGGGCGGCGGAGCACCTTCAGGTCCTTCGCGAGGGAGCCGCGGCAGAGCACGCGCATCTGCTGTGCATCGAGCAGACCCTCGGGCGCTCCCCGGCTGGTCAGCGCGCCCTGATCTCTGACGTCCACGACGGCACATCAACTGACGTCTGGCTGTCCGAGGCGGCTCTACCCTCTGGCTCCTTCGCGCTCGTGGTGTTGGGCAACAGCACAGGGAGGTTGGTCGACTGGATGGACCCGGCGGAAGTCGCGGCGGCCCGGCGCGCCGAGCGGAAGGCGTCGGCGCGGCGGCGGTGGCAAGCGACCCACGCCGCGCGGCTCGCGGCGCGTCGTGCACGCACCGGCGCTGCCGACGTCATCCGTGCGGCTGAAGCGCTTCTCGACCGACACTGACCCTCGACTACGGCCGCGGCGAACTAGAGTCAGCGAACTGAGGGGGCGTTCGATCTCATCGGCATTGAGATCGAACGCCCCCTCGCCTGCTGCGCCGCTACTTGCCCGTCTCCGTGACGCTCGTCTTCGGATGCCGAGCGGCCGCCGCGTCGGAGATGTAGCGGCCCGTGATAGCCGACCTGTTGTGGGTGCCGGCCGACTTGTTGCTCCCGGCTTCCGTAACGGTCGTCCTCGGATGTCGCGCGGCCGCAGCGTTCGAAATGTAGCGACCGGTGATAGCGGACCTGTGAGCCATGGCGGCTCCTCTCTCTCCTGGGTGTCGCCCGCAACTCGGCACGGGCAGCCGTCTACCTGAGACGGTTGTCGGGGGTCTTGACGAGGGTGAGTCGGGGTTTGGGGTCGTCGATATCGGCAAGGCGGCGGATGTGCTGCGGCGCCATCTGCAGGTCCTCTGCGATCTGCGCCAGGGATACGCCCGCTCCGTCGAGCAACTCGATGGCGTTCTTGAGTAGCTCGGGCCGTTCGCCTGCGTAGTCCCAGATGGGCTGTGAGCGGCGGGGAAGGCTGTTGAGTGTCGCGTAGGCCCTTCGCTGCGTCGATTCCGAGACGATCTCCAGTTCCTTCAAGCGGTAGAGCAGGGAGTCCACCGACACGCCCCACACCTGACTGAGCTCCTCCAGCCGTGTGAAGTTGATCCGGCGTGGCAGCAGGTCCCCGATGACGTCGCGGGGTGTCAGGAACTCTGCTGCGAAGGTGTTGGCTTGGCGCTCCATCTGGCTGTCCGTGCCTTGCCGACCGTGGTGGAGCACGACGTGTCCGAGCTCGTGCGCGGCTGAGAAGCGGTGACGCATCACGTCGTTCGCCTTGTCTGGCGTCAGGACGATGACCGGCCGGGGCAGCGCGGTTGTTGAGAATGCGTCGATTCGGCTCTTGTCGTCGCGGTCACCGTCCTGCTTCATGGAGAAGAGCACGGTGAGGATGCCGTGCTGCTCAAGCTGGTAAACCAGATGCTTGATCGGCTCCAGGCCAAGACCCCAGTGCTTGCGCATCAGTCGTGCGGCGGAGATCGGGTCTGGAACGTCGTAGGAGTCGGGCGCCGCCCAGTGCGGCAGGTCCACCGACGGGAAGATGACGCTCTCCTCCAGGTAGCAGCTGAGCTCCCAGACCTGTTCCACGTATGCGATCGCCTGCTGCTGCTGCGCGACCGTCGTCGATCGCAACCGACGGAAGGATGCCTCGGCGATATCGACCTGAACACGTGGACGACCATGTGCGAAGAAGCCCGGCGGCACTCGAAGCGCGCGTGCGAGCGCGGCGACCGTGTCCGCGCGCGGCTTGACCTCACCGCGCTCGTACTGGCCGATGGCCGCCGCGGAGACGCCGACGGCGTCATGCAGCTCGCTCTTGGACATCCGACACATCCGCCGCGCCTGCGTCAGCCTCGCCGGGTCGAAGGCGCGTGCGACGTCCGCGAGTCGGAGGGCGTCTGCGGTAGAGGTAGGCCTGACCACGGTCAGGAGCCCTCGTGCTGGCTGGGGCGCGGCCGCAACTTCGTCGCCGTGCGAGGACGCCGCCCATCGGCGAAGCCACCCGCGATGTGGGAAATGACCGGTGGCGCCTCGACAGCGGTGGGAGCACTGACGTACGCGAGTCGCCTCGGCTGCGTGAACTCCAGGTAGTGGCCGACGAGGCGCGCTGGCCCCCAGTAGATCGCGCCGATCCCTGCCGGTGTGCTGCTGTAGTACGGCACGTAGAGCGTGTCCGGCTTCGCAGCGCGCCCGAGGACGGCAAGCACGTCGGAGAACGTGGCGACATCGTCCTCGGGCTGCTCGAGCTCGAAGAGCCCCTGAGGGACGTGCTTGCGGTCACTCGTCCGCGAAAAGAGTTCCCGGCGGCTGTCCGGCAGGTAGGGGAGGCGGATGTGCTGGTACTTGCGTGGCATCAACTTGCCCACGCGGTGCAGGAAGAGGAGCTTCTCGTCGACGAGGATCAGCGAACGTCGAGTACCTGCGATCCGGACATCGCGGTACGAGGAGAGTCCCTTGAGCTGAGCAGCGAGTTCCTTCGGAGCCCCGCGCGACATGCCGACTCCATAGACGTCCTGATCACCATCGGGGTCTGCCCACTCCTGCTGGGCTCGCGCCGATCGTTCCTGGCACAGGTGCAGCGCCAGCGGAATCGCGTGCTCAATCGCCGCGCGGTCATCGGCGGCGAACTCGTCGTACCAGCTGGGATCGTGCCTCACGTCCACCTGCGCCTCCCACGTCGCCTCGGTTGATCAAGCTCGACTTTAGCCAGGAGCGCAGATATGTCAAGTTACGGCCCTGAACCGCATCCTCTACAGTCACAACAGTCGCATCCATGGAGTTCATGCGACCACGTCTGCCGCCCGCTGGGCGCGCTCCCTGCAAGGTCGAGCCGTCCGACCCGGGGCCGACGGTGTCAGGCGCTGGCCGGTTTCGCGGCCCGTTCGACACGGATGAGCAGCGATGCGACCACAAGCAGCGCGACGATCCAGCCAAGTGCAAGGAGGAGCGCTCCGCCTTCGTCGAAGGTCTCGGTCAGCGCGCCGTCGAACACCACCCGGCTCGCCCCATAGCCCGGCACGAAGCGCGCCCAGTCCGGTGGTCCGTCCTGCAGCATCGGGCTCTGCCCGATGGCGAGGTCGAGGAACGGGATGAGGAAGGCGATCAAGGCGCCGCTCAGTCGTCCGACCAGCGGTCCGACGATGACGCCGATGAGCGCGAACGTCGCGGCGATCAGGGCGTTCCCGATGGCATACGGGAGCCATTGGTGCGCCTCGAAGAGCGGCACCGTGACCGCCAGGGACGCCACGACCGCCAGTGCGGCGGCCGTGAGCGCAGCGCCGACACGGGTGGCGAGGACCACGGAGCGGCGTTGGCCGGCCAGGACGAGGCGCTGGTCCGCGCCGCGCCCCTCGACGCCGATGAAGACCCCGGCGAGTGCCGCGAGCGAGCCGATGGCGATCGGCGCCATGGTGCCCGCATGCATGTGCGCAGGGTCGAGGATCGCGACGATCTCCACGCCGCCCTCGCGAAGTCTCACTGGGGAGCTCCCGCTCGGCGTCACGGCGTCGGCGAGCCAGACGAACACCACGGGAACGGCTGCAAGCAGAACCCAGAGCACGGGGGTGCGGCGCCAGGCGCGGAAGGCCATCCGTAGCCCGGCGGTCAGCTGAGCCGCCGCCGTCGAGGGGCGCGGAGGGCGTTGTCGGCGCAGTGCCGACGTGCGCAGGACTGCGGCGTAGGCGACCACGAGCGCACCGACGGCCCAGACCAGTGCCCACGTCAGTGGGTCTGGTCCACCGTGACCCGGATCTGCACCCATGGTCCACAGAGTGACGAAGTGGGTAGGGAGCACTCTCAGCGCCGCCGTATCGGCTCCGGTCATCGCCGGGCCGAAGAACACGTCGAGAATCCACACGAACAGCAGCAGCATGGTGCCGTTCACGGGGTTCGCCACGACAGAGCCAACCATCGCGCCGACCGCGAGGTAGATCACGGCGAACAGGGCGGTCCCCACGACCACCGTCGAAGGCTGATCGAGCCCTGTGCGGATCGCCAGGGCGGCCAGTGCAGAGCCCGAGGCGAGTGCGGCAAGCACCCCACCCGAGACGAGACGCCCGGTCACGAGGGTGGCACGCGGAAGCCCGGCGATGACGAGGCGGCGGTCGCTGAACCGCGCCGCCGAGACCTGGAAGTACATGCCGACACCCGCGATGAAGCCTGCGGCCCAGCCAGCCGTGATCGAGTCGATCGAGACTCCGCCGGTCCCGAGCGTCTCGCCAGCCTCGGCCAAGGGGCCGGCGGCGACGAGCACGAAGGCGACAGGCACCGCAACGAGCACGAACAGGTTGACCGGGTTCCGCAGGTGGTCGGAGACGAACCGCCGGGCCAGCAGTGCGGAGGTCATCGGGACCACGTCCGACCGTCGCGCACGTCGACGATGCGCGTGAAACGGTGCTCGTCCACGACGAAGTGGGACACCACGAGCACGGACTTGCCGCGAGCCCGACGCGCCTCGACCAGGTCCCAGAACCGCAGGTAGGTGTCCCAGTCGAAGCCCGCGTACGGCTCGTCGAGGAGCAGGACGTCGGGGTCCGGCAGGAGCGCGAGCGCGAGGTTGAGCTTGGACAGAGTGCCGCCCGACAGGCGGTCTACCCGAACGCCGGCGTACCGCGCGAAGTTCAGGCCCTCGTAGAGCTCGTTGCGGCTGCGACGTACGTCAGCGTCGGGCATGCCGTAGGCGCGGCCGAAGAGCTCGATGTGCTCGTCGCAGGTGAGGCGGCTGTACACGAGCGGCTCCTGCGGGCAGTAGCCGATCCGCCCGCGGGTGGTGACGGTTCCCGCGTCGGCGTCGAGGGCGCCGACGAGCACCTTCATGAAGGTGCTCTTGCCCGAGCCGTTCTCACCTACCAGGCCGACGACCTCGCCGGGGTAGAGCTCGATGCCGGCGCCCGCCAGGACCTGCGCCCGCTTCCGACGCCGCCCGAGTCGGCGGTACGCCTTCTCGATGCCGACCGCCGACAGGAGTGTCGCGGCGCCCCAGGCGCCATCGTTTCCCGGCAGAACCTGCGTGCGCGTCTCCGACGCCTCCATGGCTTCACCTTCGATCAGCTCGGATCCCGAATACCCCGTAGGGGTATTTGAGGCCTCCAGTGGAGCGCAGCCGGATTGAGAACGGGGCCATCAATCGGTGAAGGTTCGATGAAGCGCGGCAGGCCCACGAAGGGGTACGCGAGTGTGCGACCGCCGGCGGGTGGGGCCGGGCTGCCCCTCAGGAGGTCGGACGCCCCTCAGGACGAGAGGTGACTCAGCCGCTCTTCGTACTCGTCGGTGGTGATCTCGCCGCGCGCGTATCGCTCGGCCAGGATCTCGAAGGCCGTCCGCGGCCCGGCAGAGCGGCCGGGTGGAGTGCGCGGCTCGCTGGCGCGCAGGACCAGCAGAACGACGAGGACCATGACCAGGGTCAGGATGATCCAGGAGACCCACATTCCGGCGCCCATGCCGTAGCCCCAGCTCATCATCGTCGCGCTCCTCTCAGCTCGCCGACGCAAGGATCGCTCCGCGACCGCGAAGGCTCGGTCACGGTGCGATGAAGACCTGATGAAGGTCCCCCGCGTGGACGTCAGAGCGGGTGCAGGAGGCGCCTGATGAACTGGCGGGTCCGCTCCTGCGCAGGGTCGGTCAGCACCTGCCTGGCCGGACCCTCCTCGAGCACGGCGCCCTCGTCGAGGAAGACCACGCGGTGGGCCACCTCGCGGGCGAACTGGAGCTCGTGCGTGACGACGACCATGGTCCAGCCTTCGGCGGCGAGGTCGCGCATGAGTGTGAGGACGTCGCCGACGAGTTCCGGGTCCAGCGCCGATGTCGGCTCATCGAAGAGGAGCAGGTCCGGGCGGAGGGCCAGCGCCCGAACGATTCCGACCCGCTGCTGCTGGCCACCCGAGAGCTGGAACGGGTAGGCGTCCGCCCGATCGGCCAGGCCGACTCGGGCGAGCAGCGCCAGGGCGTCCTCCCGCGCCTCACGCACCGGTCGTCGCTGCACGACGATCGGTCCCTCCGTGACGTTCTCCAGGACCGTCTTGTGCGGGAAGAGGTTGTAGTGCTGGAAGACCATGGCGGACCTGTCGCGCAGGGCGTTGAGCTGGCGCCGGTCGGGCGAAGTCGCGAAGTCGACGGCGAGAGAGCCGTGGACCTCCACCCGTCCTGCGTCGGCGACCTCCAGGCCGTTGAGGCACCGCAGCACGGTCGTCTTGCCCGATCCGGAGGCGCCGATGATGGCGACGACCTCGCCGGTGTGCACCGTGAGGTCGACCGCGCGGAGGACCTCATGGGTGCCGAAGGACTTCCGCAGACCGGTGACGGCCAGCAGCGCGGGGCCGTCAGCAGCGCGGCCGGCGCCGGGGTCAGTGGGCGACATACCTGTCCAGCCTCTTCTCGAGCACGCCCTGGCCGGTGGACAGGGCGAGGCAGATCACCCAGTAGACCAGGGCGGCCTCCAGGTAGAGCAGCATGAACTCCTGGCTGAAGGCGGCTACCTTCTGCGCCTCCCGGAACAGCTCGGTGACCAGGATCAGCGAGGCGAGTGAGGTGTCCTTGACCAGCGAGATGAACGTGTTCGACAAGGGAGGCACGGACACCCGGGCAGCCTGCGGCAGGATGATGCGCCGCAGCGCCGTCGGACGCGCCATGCCGATGACGTACGCGGCCTCCCACTGACCCTTCGGCACCGAGAGGATCGCCGCGCGCACGACCTCGGCGGCGTAGCCCCCGACGTTCAGCGAGAAGGCGATGATCGCGCTCGGCCACGGGTCGATGACGAGGCCGAGGCTCGGCAGGCCGTAGAAGACCACGAACAGCTGCACGAGCAGCGGCGTGCCGCGGATGAGCGAGACGTAGCCCCGCGCCAGGGCCGCGACCAGCCGCCTCCCGGACAGCCGCATGAGCGCGACGGCGACCGCGATGACCATCCCGCCGGCGAAGGAGGCGAGCGCCAGGGGGATCGTGCCTCGGATCGCCCCGCCCGTGATGGGGCCGAGCGATCCGAGGACGAGATCCCACTGGTCAGACGTCACTGCGGGCCCGTCACTGGGAGACGTCCTCGCCGAAGAACTCCGCGGAGATCTCGGCGAGGGTGCCGTCGGCGGCGAGCGCAGCGAGCGCCTCGTTCACGGCGTCGGCGAGCGCGGTGGACCCGGAGCGGAACGCGAAGGCGCTGCGGGAGACGTCGTCGGTCTCGGCCGCGACGACGAGCCCGGCGGCACCGGTCTGCTTCTTGTAGTCCAGGAACGTGAGCTCGTCGTTGATCGTCGCGTCGACCCGGCCCTGCTCGACCAGGGCCACCGCCTGGGCCCAGCCCTCGACGGCCTCGATCGTCGCGCCGTTCTCCTCGGCGAGCGTGTACCAGTTGCTCGTCAGCGACTGCGCGGTGGTCTTGCCCCCCAGGTCGGCGAAGGAGCCGATGGAGTCGTCGCCCTCGCGGACGACGATCACCCCGGGGCTGTAGGTGTACGGCTCGGAGAACGTGTACGCCTCCTCCCGCTCCGGGGTGATGGAGACCTGGTTCGCGATCACGTCGAAACGGCCCGCCTCGAGGCCGGCGAAGATTGCGTCCCACTGGGTCTCCTCGAACCGGACCTCGACGCCCAGCTCCTCGGCAACCGCGCGGATCACCTCGACGTCGTACCCGGTCAGATCTCCGGATCCGTCCTCGTGGAAGGAGAAGGGACGGTAGGTGCCCTCGGTCCCGACCACGAGAACGCCGGCCTCCTGAACGTCCGTGAGCGAGGTGTCGGACTCTGCGGGAGGTGCGCTCGGCTCGGCCGACTGGTCGTCGCCGCTGTCGGACGAGCAGGCGCTGACGGCGAGAGCGGCCGTCAGGGCCAGGGCGGTGGCGGTGAAGAGACGTCGTGCAGTCATGGAGGTACCTCTCGTGGTCGTGCGCGGAATGCACCTCACAAGGACGCGAGGTGCGGTGCCGGGGAGGCGCGCCGAGTCGGCGCTGCCGTCAGGCGATCGCCTGCGGCGTCGAGCGGCCGGGGCCGGTCAGGCGGCGATGGCCGGGCTCAACAGGAGCGCGAGGGGCAACAACAACACCGCTGCACGCGGGCGCGAGGCGCGGGCGTGCACGAGGCGGTGGTGCGCAGCATGCATCGATGAAACCACATGGCCTGGAGCGGCACCGTCCCGGTTCAGCCCGCGCGCGCCTTCCTTGACGGAATCTTCATCGTCCCGGGGTCCCGGCCTCAACGGTCCGGGCGCACGCTGGACCTGAACGGTCGGACCGCCGACCCTGGTGAAGGGATCCATCATGCGAGCTTCCGTGAGAGCCGCGCTGCTCGTCGGCGGGGGCGCAGCACTGGCCCTCGGTGTCTCCCCGGCGCTGGCGGCACCTCTGGCGAGCCCCGCCCCCGCGGGCGGTTGGTCCGTCACCGAGGGGCCCCGGGATGGCGAAGGCAAGGTCAAGGTCTGTCCGGAGGCGGGCTCCGACGGCGTGCCTGACATGTCGCGGTCCGCGATGGCGTCGATGCACCGCGCGCACCATCGCGACCGGGCGGGAGACGCCGAGGGCATGGCCGGCATGCACCGGGCACATCACCGCGACGGCGGCCCCCGCGGCATGATGGGCGGGCACCACGGCGACATGATGGACGGCGTCGATGACGACGACATGATGGACAGCCGCGACGACGACATGATGCGTGGCCGCGACGGCGACGACATGATGGGCGGCCGCGACGCCGACGACATGATGGGCCCTGGTCACATGGGCCGGTGAAGCAGCGCGCAGCGAGGTGTCTTCATCAAACCTTGATGCGCCTGCGGGTATGACTCGCACCTGCACCGTGGTTGCATGGGTACCCCCCAGGGGTATCACGCCACGAGGAGGCCTTGATGGATGAGCGGCGAGTCGTACTTCGGGTAGGCGGGCAGCACTGGGCGACGTCGACGCCCGGGGTGGAACGGGCGCTGGGCCGACGTCCAGGTGTCCTCGGTGTCGAGGCGAACGCCGTGGCGCAGACCGCCACGGTCACCTTCGATGCCGACGTCACCTCGATGACCGACCTCGCGTCCTGGGTCGAGGCGTGCGGGTACCACTGCTCAGGACGCTCGGTGCCCGACCACGTCTGCGACGCCATGAGCGAGCCCATGCCTGGAGCTGGCGCGGCGGTCACCGGTCACGCGCACCACACGCTCCACGAGCCGAGCACGCCTCCGGCCGAGCTCGAGGCCGAGCCCACGGCGCCTCACGAGCGCGGGCATGGCGACGAGCACATGGGCCACGAGCACCACGCAGCCGCTCACCCGACGGGCGCGCCATCGCCGCACGAGGCCATGGGTCACGGGGGGCACCACGGCGGCGGCTCGATGGCGGACATGGTCCGCGACATGCGCAACAGGTTCCTGGTCGCCGCGCTCCTGTCCGTCCCGATCACCCTCTACTCGATGATCGGCCGCGAGTTCCTCGGGTTCAGCGCCGCAGCACCCCTCGGGCTGCGCGACGACGTCTTCATGCTCGTCCTGTCGTTGCCCGTCGTCTTCTACTCCGCGTGGATCTTCTTCGACGGCGCCTACCGTGCCCTGCGCGCCCGGACGCTGGACATGATGGTCCTGGTCGCCGTCGCCGTCGGCACCGGTTGGCTCTACAGCGTCGTCGTGACCCTCACGGGCGGCGGCGAGGTCTTCTACGAGGCGGCGTCGGTCCTCACCACCTTCGTGCTGCTGGGACACTGGTTCGAGATGCGCGCCCGCGGAGGCGCGAACGACGCCGTCCGGACGCTCCTGGAGCTGGCGCCGCCGCGCGCGGTGGTGCTGCGGGACGGCGTCGAGCACGAGGTGCCCACCGCGGAGGTCCTCGTCGGCGACACGCTGCTGATCCGGCCGGGGGCGAAGGTTCCTGTCGACGCCGTCGTCGTCGAAGGTGAGTCCGAGGCGGACGAGTCCATGGTCACCGGCGAGAGCCTGCCGGTGGGGAAGGCCCCCGGCGACCCGCTCATCGGAGCATCCCTCAACGTCAGCGGGACGCTGAGGGCCCGCGCGGTGAAGGTCGGCGAGGACACCGCCCTGGCGCAGATCGTCGCGATGGTCCAGGAGGCACAGAACTCGAAGGCCCCCGGGCAGCGCCTGGCGGACCGCGCCGCGTTCTGGCTCGTCTTCGTCGCCCTCATCGGCGGCACCGGCACGTTCCTGGCCTGGTGGCTCGCCGGCGCATCGGTTCCGACGGCCATGCTCTTCGCCATCACCGTCGTCGTCATCACCTGCCCGGACGCGCTCGGGCTGGCCACGCCGACGGCGATCATGGTCGGTACCGGGCTGGGCGCCCGCCGGGGCGTGCTGTTCAAGAACGCTACGGCGCTCGAGGCCTCCGCCCGCATCGACACGGTCGTCATGGACAAGACCGGCACGCTCACCAAGGGCGCCCCCGAGGTCACGGACGTCGTCGTGGCGCCGGGCGCCGACGAGGCCGAGGTCCTCGCCCTCGTCGCGGCGGTCGAGCGGGAGTCGGAGCACCCGTTGGCGCGCGCCGTCGTCGCCCACGCCGACCAGGCGG
>NZ_BJYK01000006.1:0-156655 GCF_007991475.1 Actinotalea fermentans
CGCCCGCCGGCTGCGGGCGAGCAGCTTCCGTAACGTCGCCGGGCACGGTGCCACCGCCACCGTGGACGGTCACACCGTGCTCGTCGGCAACCTGCGCCTCATGGCCGCCGAGAAGGTCGATCTCGGCACCCTCGCCGCCGTCCGAGACCGCCTGGCCGACGCCGGCCGCACGGCCGTCCTTGCTGCCGTGGACGGGCGCGCCGTCGCCGTCGTCGCGATGGCGGACGCCGCCCGCGAGACCGCCGCGGCTGCCGTCGAGGCGCTGCACGCGCTGGGCGTCGAGGTGGTCATGCTCACCGGCGACAACGAGGCCACCGCGCGCCGGATCGCCGGGCAGCTCGGGATCGACACCGTCATCGCCGAGGTCCTCCCCGGCGACAAGGCAGAGAAGGTCGCCGAGCTCCAGCGGTCGGGCAGGCGCGTCGCGATGGTCGGCGACGGCGTGAACGACGCGCCCGCCCTGGCCACCGCTGACATCGGGATCGCGATCGGAGCCGGCACCGACGTGGCGATCGAGACGGCCGACGTCGTGCTCATGCGCTCCGACCCGCTCGACGTCCCGGTGGCGCTGCGGATCGGCCGGGGAACACTGCGCAAGATGCGGCAGAACCTCGGCTGGGCGATCGGCTACAACGCGATCGCGCTACCGATCGCCGCGGGCGTCTTCGAGCCGTCCTTCGGGATCTCGCTGAGCCCGGAGATCGCCGCCCTGTCCATGTCGGGCTCGTCGGTGATCGTGGCGGTCAACGCCCTGCTCCTGAAGCGCCTGCGGCTGCCCGCGCCACCCGACTCGCCCCGACCGGCGGTGCCGGCGGAGACCCTGGCCTGACGTCTTCGTCGGATCTTCACCGGCCATGAACGCGACGTGAGTCTGGGTCGACCACGCTGAGGGTGATGGGCACGGCGTCGAAGGGACCGGCATGGCTCACAGCAGGCGACTGATGGTGGAAGGGCTGATGAGCGCCGCATGCCTCGCCGAGGTGCTCGAGCGGGTCCGTGCGGTCGACGGCGTCACCCGGGTGGGGCTGAGCCTCAACCGAGCAGGGCGCTCACGGATGACGGTGCACTGCGCCCGCTGGGTGGAGACCGGCGAGCTGCGGCGGGCGGTGTCCTCCGCGGGCTCGTTCCACGTCGCCGAGCCAGCGCGGACCGACGGCGCTGCGCCCGTCCCGGGCCGGGTGGTCTACGCGGCGGAGCGCTTCAGCACGGGGAGCATCCAGTGATGGAGCCCGCATCGAGGCTGGCGGCCGACCTGATGCCGGTCGGCCGAGTGGTCCCTTCAACCGACGAGCCCGCGCCGGGACGCGAGACCGAAACGACCGCGGCTCCGCCAGGGGGCGTCCGGCCCGCTGTCGGCGGCGCGCCTCAGCGCCGGGGCCGCACGCGCACCGCGGGCAGCATCGTGACAGGCACGCTCGGTGCGGTCGGTGGCGTCGCGCCACACGTCCTCCACCACGTGGGGCCACTGGTCGGGACGGCGCTCGTCTCAGGGGCGGGCGGGACGGCGCTCTTCGGGCTCCTCGGCCTCGGGGCGTCCGGACCGATGCTCATCCGCCTGAAGCGCCGCGTCGGGAGCTGGTGGGCACCCGTCGTCGCGCTCGCGGTCTTCGCCCTCATGTTCGTGATCTCCTCGCTCGTCGTCGGGCCGTGGATCAGCGGGACGTCCGACCGGGCCCCCGACGAGGTGACCACCGTCGTGCACGACGACAGCCACCACGACTGACGGGCGCCCGCGCGCGACCAGGTGCGGAGCGGGTCCGATCGACGCATGATCGACCCGTGTCCCTGCCCTGTCGACGAAGGGGTGTGTGGTGACGTCGAGCTCGAAGAACTCCCGTGAGGCCAGGAGGGCGGAAGCAGCGGCCCTCAAGGCCGCGCAGGAGCAGGCGGAGCGCAGGCGGCGCCGGCTGACCATCCTGATAACGGCGGTCGTCGCTGCTGCGCTGATCGTCCCGGTCGCGATCGTCGTCGCCAACCGCGCCCAGGAGAACGCGCGACGGGACGCCGCCGCGGAGCAACCGATCGTCGGGGAGAAGGACGTCGACGTCCCCTCCGCCGGGCACGTCTCCGGCGATGTCGCCTATCCGGCGACCACGCCGACCCCCACTCCAGGAGGTGCGGAGGCCGTGGGAAGCGCGCTCCCGCCCGTGGGCGGTGACCACGACCCGACGCCGCAGAACTGCGGGTTCTACGACCAGCCCGTCCGCGACGAGAACGCCGTGCACTCGCTCGAGCACGGCGCCGTCTGGCTGACCTACCGGACGGACCTCGACGAGGCTGACGTGAGCCGGCTCAGGGAGATCGCGCAGGGCGAGCCGTACGTGCTCGTCAGCCCGTACGAGGACCTGGCGGCACCCGTCGTCGCGACGGCGTGGGGCGTGCAGCTCGAGCTGGACTCCGTCGACGACGAACGGCTCGACGCCTTCCTCACCCGCTACGTCCAGGGTGAGCAGACGCCTGAACCCGGAGCCCCCTGCAGCGGCGGCGTGGGCACGCCCGCCAGCTGAGCGGCCGTCTGAGCCCGCTCAGCGGGAGCGGCCGACGACGACACGAGGGCGGGTGTCCCGGAGCTCCGCCGGGCCACCCGCCCTCGCGCCATCTTCCTCGTCCGACGGCATGGGCAGGGCCGTCGGACGAGGCGTCACAGCGAGTTCAGGAGATTGGTCATCTCGGTGATCTCGGCGGTCTGGTCGTCGATGATCTTCTGAGCGAGGCCCGTCGCCTCGGCGTTCTCGCCCTCGCCCCGCTCGGACTCGGCCATGACGATCGCGCCCTTGTGGTGCTCGATCATGAGCTCGAGGAACCGGCGGTCGAACTCCGCGCCGCTGAGGCCGCCGAGTTCGGCCATGACGGCCGTCTGGTCCATGCCGTCCATGTCCATGCCCTCGTGACCCATGCCACCCATCTCGGCCTCGTCGGGCTGCTCCTCGCCCCACGTGTCGAGCCACCCCGACATCAGGTCGATCTCGGGCCCCTGCGCGGCGGCGATGCGTTGGCCGAGCGCTCGAACCTCCTCCGTCGTGGCCTGCTCCACCGCCAGCTCTGCCATCTCGATGGCGCCCTGGTGGTGGATGATCATCATCTGCGCGAACTCGGTGTCGGCCCCGTTGTGCGCAGCCGGGTCGTCGGCGCCGGCGGCGCTGTCGTCCTCGGTGGTGGCCTGGCTCTCGGGCGTGGCCGGGGCCTCGTCGGCGTCCGCCGAGCAGGCGGCGAGGGTGAGCGCGAGCGCGAGGGCCGCGGCGGGTGCTGCGAAGCGGCGGGTGGTCGTCATCGTGATCTCCCAGGAGTCGGTGGTGGTCTGTGGACCGGGATCAGGCGTGCTGGGTCGCGCAGCACCCGTCACCGGCGGCACCGGAGGCGGACTCCCCTCCGCAGCAGCCGCCAGCGTCGGTCGTCTCGCTCTTGCAGCAGTCGGTCACGGACCCTCCTGGATCGTCAGGGGCGCCCGATGGTCGCCGGCACCCGGTCATCCCAGCCTCGGCCATGCGCCCTGAGGATTGCCTTACCTTCTATGAAGGTTCGCTGAAGCCGGGGCCGTTCTGGGGCGGGGCCACGGCGGTGATCGTCCCCGCGAACATGCCCATCGCGCAGGTGTAGACGTAGACGCCCGGCTCGTCGAGCGTGAAGGACAGCGTGGTGACGCCGGGCTCCAGCCCCATGTAGTCGATGCCGAGGTCCGGCGCGTAGAGAGAAGCGGCACAGCTCAGCGCCTGTGAGTCGATCTCCCACTGGACGGGCACCCCGGCAAGGACCCGGGCGTCGGCCGGCTCGTAGCTCTCCGCGAGCTGGGTGGTCCGCAGGACCTGGATCCCGTCGCTGATGGTGACGTTGTCTGAGACGTCAGGAGCCGGCGCCTCACGCTCCACCGAACGACCGACCGGGGGGGAGCGGTCGTCGTCGGCTGTCCGCGCAGTGCCGTCCGTCCCCGCGCCGGCCGAGGCGGGCGGGGGCCCGGATGCCGCGGGGGCGGGGCTCGCGATCGGGTTCAGCAGGCGCACCGCGCCGGTGAGGTTCACGACCGCGAGGGCCACGACCGCCACGCCGGCGAAGCGGAAGAACGCCGTCGCGGCACCTCCGCGAACCACGGCGGTCAGCCCGCCGACGCCGAGCAGGCCCGGCATCGTGCCCAGCGCGAACAGCCCCGTGATCGTCCCGGCCCGCCACGGGCTGCCGGTCGACATCGCATACACCTGGACGGCCTGGGTGAAACCGCAGGGCAGCAGGAAGGTCGCCGCGCCGAGGAGCGCCGTCCGGCGGTCGCTGTACCTGCGGGGAGCGTCCGTGCGGACCAAGCGCGACAGGTGGGTCGGCAGGGTGAGCGCAGCGCCCGCCGACAGGCGCGGGGACACCTGGCTCAGGCGCAGGCCGACCAGGCCCATCACCACCGACACGGTGATGAGCAGCACGGCGAGAACGCGTCCGTCCAGGGCGGCGAAGGACCCGAAGGCACCGAGCACCGCGCCGAGCACCGCGAAGCCGAGCACCCGGCCCGCGTTGAAGGCCAGCTGCGGGCGGAGCCGCTGCCGCGCGGTCAGGTGCCGGTGCTGCTCGGCGTACCGGGCGGACACGGCGAGGACCACGCCACCCACCAGCGCCATGCACGTCGAGAACCCGGCCGCCACACCGACGAGGACGATCACCGCCAGGCCACCCGAGCCCGCCAGCGCGCCGGCCTGGTTCGCCAGCGAGGTCGCACCGGTCGCGCGGAGCATCACGGCGAGCAGGGCGAGGACCGCACAGGCGATCGCGACGTCCCGCCACACGCGCGGCTCGCGGCTGAGCCACGGCCGGTCCTCGCGCCCGATGTCGTACCCGGCCCGGCGGACGGCCTCGTGCAGGCGCTCGTGGGGAACCGCACCTCGTGTGCGTAACGAGACGCGCCCCCGGCGCACTGACACGGCGACACCGACGACGCCCGGGACCTTGTCCAGCGCCCGGGAGACGCGACGTTCGCAGGCCGCGCACGTCATCCCGCGCACGTCGAGCTGGACCCGCGCCATTCAGGCGCCCTCTGCCGGCGTGCGCGGTCTCGACGCCCAGGTGCGGCCGGATGTCACGCGTCCTGCTCGGTCACCTGCGACCAGGCACGGAACCGGCGCAGCCGCAGCGAGTTCGACACGACGAACACGCTCGAGAACGCCATCGCCGCCCCGGCGACCAGCGGGTTGAGCCGCCCGGACGCCGCAAGGGGGATCGCGGCCACGTTGTACGCCAGCGCCCAGAAGAGGTTGCCCTTGATCGTGCCGAGCGTCCGCCGGGCGAGGCGGATCGCGTCGGCCGCAGAGCGCAGGTCGCCGCGCACGAGGGTGAGGTCGGACGCCTCGATGGCGGCATCGGTCCCCGTGCCCATCGACAGCCCGAGGTCTGCCTGGGCGAGCGCCGCGGCGTCGTTGACGCCGTCACCGACCATGGCGACCGTCTTGCCCTCGGCCTGCAGCCGGCTCACGACGGCGACCTTCTCCTCCGGCAGGACCTCGGCGATCACCTCGTCGATGCCGAGCTGTCGGGCGACGGCCGAGGCCGCGCGGGCGTTGTCGCCCGTCAGCAGCACGGGGGTCAGGCCGAGGCTGCGGATCTGGGAGATCGCCTCCGCCGAGGTCGGCTTGACCGTGTCGGCGACCACGATGACGGCACGTGCCGACCCGTCCCACCCGACCACGACGGCCGTCCGCCCGGCCTCTTCCGCCTCGTCCAGCGCACCGGCGAGCTCGCCAGGGAGCACGAGACCGCTCTCCGCCAACCACGTGGCGCGCCCGGCAAGGACGTGCTCCCCGTCGACGTCACCCTGGACGCCCCGGCCCGGGGTGTTCTGGAACTCCGCGACGGTCCCGAGCGCGATCCCGCGCTCGACCGCGCCGTCGGCCACGGCCGCGGCGATGGGGTGCTCGGAGGCGTTCTCCAGGGTCGCCGCGAGGAAGAGTGCCCGCGTCGCGTCGACCCCGGCCGCGGGGACGACGTGCTGCAGTGCCATCTGACCGGTCGTCACGGTGCCCGTCTTGTCGAGCACGATCGTGTCGACCTTGCGGGTGGACTCGAGCACCTCCGGGCCCTTGATGAGGATGCCCAGCTGGGCGCCGCGGCCGGTGCCGACGAGCAGGGCCGTGGGCGTCGCGAGGCCGAGCGCGCACGGGCAGGCGATGATCAGCACCGCGACGGCCGCGGTGAACGCCGAGACCGCGTCGCCGGACAGGCCGAGCCAGAAGCCGAGCGTGCCGACGGACAGGGCGATGACGATCGGCACGAACACGGCGGACAGCCGGTCCGCGAGCCGCTGGACCGCGGCCTTGCCCGACTGTGCCGCCAGGACGAGGGCGGCGATCTGCGCCAGCTTGGTGTCCGCGCCCACGCGCGTCGCCTCGACGACGAGCCGACCGCCCGCGTTGATCGTCGCGCCCGTGACGGTGTCACCGGGGCCGACCTCGACCGGGACCGGCTCGCCGGTGAGCAGGGCGGCGTCGATCGCCGACGTGCCCTCGAGCACGACGCCATCGGTGGCGACCTTCTCGCCGGGCCGGACGACGAACCGGTCACCCACGGCCAGCTGGTCGATCGGGACACGTGCTTCGACCGGCCCGTCCGGGCCGTCGCGCAGGAGGGCGACCTCCTTGGCCCCGAGGTCCAGGAGCGCCTTCAGGGCGGCGCCGGACCGGCGCTTGGCGTGCGCCTCGAAGTACCGGCCGAGCAGGATGAACATCGTCAGTGCCGCGGCGATCTCCAGGTAGATCTCGTCGCTGCCCGCCCCGGGCTCGGGGAAGAGAGTGAAGCCCATCCGCATCCCCGGCATCCCGGCGTCGCCGAGGAAGAGCGCGTACACCGACCAGGCGTAAGCCGCGATCACGCCGACCGAGATGAGGGTGTCCATCGTGGCCGTCGCGTGCCGCAGGTTCTTCCACGCGGCCCGGTGGAACGGCAGCGCGCCCCACACGACCACGGGCGATGCGAGCGTGAGCGACAGCCACTGCCAGTGGTCGAACTGCGCCGCGGGGATCATGGCCATGGCCAGCGTCGGCAGCGTCAGCACGGTGGTGATCACGAGCCGCCGACGGAGTTCGGCGACCGGGTCCACCTCCGCGCTCATGTGGCGCTCACCGTCGGACGCGTCGGTGGGCGCCGGCGGCTCGGGCAGGGCGGCGGTGTAGCCGGCGTCTTCCACGGCCGCAATGAGGTCGGCGACCGTCACCGGCTCCGCGAAACGGACCGACGCCGACTCGAGCGCGAAGTTCACGCTCGCCGTGACGCCGCCGATGCGGTTGAGCTTCTTCTCGATGCGCGCCGCGCAGGAGCTGCATGTCATGCCGCCGACGACGAGGTCGACGGTCGTCTCGTCGGTGCTGGGTGCCGAGGTGGTCTCAGTGGTCACGGCTCATGCCCCCACAACGGTGCCGAGCCCGAGGGCTGCGGCGAAGACCACGACGAGGACCAGGGCGTACCCCGCCAGTCGCAGGACCGGGTTGTTCATCGCACGGCTCCCATCAGTTCGTAGCCCGCCTGGGCGACCGCGGCCCGCAGGTCCGCGAGGGCCGGCTGCTCATGGCCGCGAACATCCACCTGGCCCATCGCCAGACGAACGTTCACGTCCTCGACGCCAGGGAGAGCCGCGATCGCGGTCGCGACAGCAGCGACGGCCCGGGCACAGGACATGCCGCTCACCGCGTACGTCTGCTGAGTCATCTCTTCCCCGTTCGCCGGAAGGCGCGCGTCGACGCGCCCTGCCGCACCGTAGGCCGCAGCGGCGGGGCGGCATCAGGGCCCGAGGGCCTTTCGGCACAGGTCTTCAGCGACTCTTCATGGTGGGCGATGGGTTCTTCATCGACCGGCGGGCCGCGCCGGGCGGTCCGGGACACCCCCGGCCCGCCGGGGATCACCTTCAGCGGATCTTCATCGTTCCGGCGTCGGTTCTTGACCCCGCCGATGCACCGTGGCTACTGGCGCCGAACAACGGCGCGGCGTCGAGGTGTCGAGCGGTGAGGAGATCGCCATGGGTCCCTGGTGCGGCCAGATGGGCGTTGGCGGGTGGGTCGGGATGGTGGCGTTCTGGCTGGTGATCGTGGCCCTGGCCATCTGGGCGATCTCCCGACTGTTCCCGGTCCAGTCGGGTGGGAGTGCTCGCGCCACGCTCGACGCCCGCCTCGCGCGCGGCGACATCGACCCGGAGACGTACCGACTCATCCGTGAAGAGCTCGACGGCCTGGAGGCCGCAGGAAGGGGACCCCGATGAACGGTCACATGAAGGCCCACGGGAAGCACATGCTCGTCGGAGGCGTGGGCGTCGCGCTGCTGGCCATCGCCTTCGGCGTCGGCTGGCAGCAGGCCGTCACGTGGGGCCTGCTCCTGGCGTGCCCGCTGGGCATGATGGGCATGATGTGGTTCATGGGCCGCCAGTCGTCCGGTGGCCACCAGCACGGCGGACAGCCGGCCGACACCGCGGCGAGCTGCCACGGGCAGGGCACGGACGTCCCGACGCAGCGGGTCAGCGAGCCGTTCGTTCCGGAGCGCTGACCGGCAACGTCACGACGAAGCGCGAGCCGCGTCCGCGACCCCGGGACTCCGCGCGGACACTCCCTCCGTGCGCCTCGACGATCGCCTTGGTGATCGCCAGCCCGATCCCGGAACCACCGCTGTGACGGTCCCGCGCCGTGTCGGCCCGGTAGAAGCGCTCGAAGAGGTGGGGAAGGTGCTCGGCTGCGATCCCCTCGCCGGTGTCCGCCACCATCAGGGCCACCCCGTCCCGCACCCGAGCCGCGGCCAAGGTGACACGACCGCCCGCGGGGGTGTGCCGCAGCGCGTTGTCCACCAGGTTCCCCAGCACCTGGGCGATGCGATCGGGATCGACGGCGATCGGGGGCAGCGCCGAGGGCGGCTTGTCCAGGCAGAGATCGACCCCCGCCGCGGCGGCGCGGTCGCGGGCGGCGAGATGCGCCAGGCCGAGCACCTCGACCGGTGGCGTCTCGACCATCGCGAGCTGCAGCTCGCCGCTCTCGGCCTTCGTGACCGCCGCGAGATCCTCCGAGAGCCTCGTGAGACGCGTGCCCTGCGCGCGCAGGAGCGCGACGGTCTCTGGAGTCAGCTCCGTGATGCCGTCCTCGAGCCCCTCGAGGTAGGCGGTGAGCGTGGCGACAGGAGTCCGGACCTCGTGCGCCACATCGGCGAGGAGCCTGTGCCGCAGGCGCTCACTCGACTCGAGCCGGGCTGCCATCTGGTTGAACGCGTCCACCAGCTCCTCGAACTCGTGGCCCATGTTCGGCGTGGGGACGCGCGCCTCGTAGCGGCCACCGGCGACCTGCCGCGCCGCGGCCGTCAGGGCCGCCAGCGACGTACCGATACGCCGCGTCAGGACGAGGCTCACGGTGAGCGCGGCCACGACCGCGGTCCCGAGCGCGATCGAGAGCGCGAGCCCGCTGGCCGTCCGGAACGCGGCCTCGGCGTGCGCCACGGCCTCCTCCGCGGTTCGGGTGCCCTCGTATATGAGGTGGTCGTGGAAGATGTACGGACCCACGGCGCCCGCAACGAGCCACGCCGTCAGCGCGGCGGTGGCCAGGACCAGGGCGAGCGCGGCCAGCAGCCGACGGGCGAGCCCCCCGCCCCGCACCACGCTCACGCGCCTGTCCCGATGCGATAGCCCACCCCTCGCACCGTGCGCACGTACCGCTGCTGGTCGGCCGTGTCACCGAGCTTCTGCCGCACGTGCAGCACGTGCACATCGACGAGGTGCTCGTCCCCGACCCAGGCCCCTCCCCACACCGCCTCGATGAGCGCCGCCCGGCTCATCACGGCGTTCGGCCGGCTCGCCAGAGATGCGAGCACGTCGAACTCGGTGCGGGTCAGCGGCACGAGGTCGCCGCCGACACGCGCCTCGCGCGCGGCGACGTCGACCGTCAGGTCGCCGACCGCGATCGCCGGAGCGGCGTCGTGCGAGCGGGGCGTCGCGGCGGCGCGTGGCCGGCGGAGCATGGCGCGGATCCGCGCGACGAGCTCCCGCGGACTGAACGGCTTGGTGACGTAGTCGTCAGCACCGACGGACAGGCCGACGAGCTTGTCGATCTCCTCGGTCCGCGCCGTGAGCATGACCACGTAGCAGTCGGAGAAGGTGCGCAGCTGGCGGCACACCTCGATGCCGTCGATGCCCGGCAGACCGAGGTCGAGGACGACGACGTCCGGGTCCAGCAGGCGCGCGTGCGCCAACGCATCCTCACCGGTCAGGGCGACCTCCACCTCGAACCCGTCACGGACCAGGTAGCTCGTCACGACGTCGGCGAGCGCGGGCTCGTCGTCGACGACCAACGCGCGCGGTGCGAGGGGACCAGTCGATGTGCTCACGGCGCCATTGTCGGCCATCCGGACGGGCCGGGGACCGCCACGACCGCCGCGCGGAGCGCTCTTCATCGAACCTCAATCAAAGGGAGATCAACCGCGCGGGGCGGATGCCCGACAGTGCTGGTGTGAGCATCTCGAAGGAGTCCTCGTGAGCACAGACGCGACCCCGCAGCCGATTGCGGTGACCCTCGTGCACAGCCCGGCCTGCCACTTCTGCGACGACGCCGAGGAGGCGCTGCACGAGCTGAGCGCGGAGTACGCGATCGACGTCTCGGTGGTGTACATCGACTCACCGCTCGGCCGGACCCTCGTGGCCGTTCACCGCCCGGCGATGAACCCCCTCGTCCTGGTCGACGGCGCGTTCTTCAGCTCGGGCCGGCTGCCGCGCAAGAAGCTCATCAAGCTCCTTGAGTCGCGCGGCGCGCGGCTGGCGACGGCGGGCCGCTGACATGGGATCTGAGCTCCTGACGACGGGCAGCATCCTCGCGGCCTTCTTCGCCGGCGGGGTCGCGCTCTTCGCGCCCTGCTGCATCGTGTTCCTCGCGCCGAGCTACCTGGCCGGTGCCGTGAAGAACAGCCGCTGGCGGCTGCTGCCCCTGACGTTCGTCTTCGCCGCGGGCCTCGGCCTGGTCCTGGTCCCCATCACGCTCGGGATGAGCCTGCTTTCGGGCGCTATCGCCAAGTACCACCAGCCTCTGTACTGGGCCGGCGGCATCCTCATGTTCGCCCTCGCGGCCCTCGCGCTGTCCGGACGCATGTGGTCGATGCCGTCGATGCTCCGCGCGCCGGACACGACCCGCGGGGACAGTGCGAGCTTCTTCGCCCTGGGTGTCTTCTCGGGCATCGCGTCGAGCTGCTGCGCCCCCGTGCTGGCGGGCGTCATGACGTTGTCCGTGCTCTCCGGTTCACCCATCGGCGGGTTCGCCCTCGGCGTGGCCTACGTCTTCGGCATGGTGTTCCCGCTGTTCGTGATGGCGCTGGTCTGGGACAAGGCGAAGCTCGGGGAGAAGCGCTTCCTGCGCGCCAAGCCCGTCCGGTTCCACGTCGCCGGACGGCTCGTCGCCACGAACACGGTCAACGTCGCCGTGGCCGCCGCCTTCGTGATCATGGGGACCTTCGTCATCGCCCTCGCCGGGTCCAAGGACATGACGGGCGGGACGGCCGCCCAGGCCTGGGCGAGCGAACGCCTCACCGACGTCTTCGCCGGCGTCCAGGACTTCCTCAGCCCGGTACCGGAGTGGATCCAGGGAACCGGCATCCTCGCGATCGCCGCCGTCTTCGTCTGGGCCACGCTCGCCGAGCGACGCCTTCCCTGGCGCCGTTCCGCCCGCGAGGCAGCCGACCCCACCGCCGCCGCAACCACGGCAACCGCCGAGGAGCCGAGCTGCCACGCCACCTCGACCACCGGCCCGGCCACGGCCGCCGGCCCCGACCACAAGGACTGACATGACTTCCGGAACCGCGATCAGGCGCCAGGCCGAGCGCCAGGAGCAGCTCGAGCAGGTGCGCAAGGAGCAGCAGGCGGCGCAGCGCAAACGGACCCTGATCCTGCGAATCGCCTCGCTGTCCGCCGTCCTCGTACTGATCGGCGTCGTCGTGGCCGCCCTGCTGTCAGCCCGCCCCGAGACGAGCAGCGAGGCGATCGACGCGACGCCGTTCACCCTCCCGATGAGCGACGGCTCCACCGTCTCGCTCTCCGACTACGCCGGCAGCCCCGTGATCCTGTACTTCAACGAGGGCGCCGGCTGCGACTCCTGCCTGGTCCAGATGGCGAAGATCGAGCAGGAGCCGGGCTTCGCCGAGGCCGGCATCGCGGTGCTGCCGATCGTGATGAACTCGGCCGACCAGATCAACGACGAACGGGAGCGGTTGGGCGTCGAGGCTCCGTTCGCCCTGGACGACGGCACCGTCTCCGAGGCGTACGGGACGTTGGGCACCGGCATGCACGAGGGCCTGCCAGGTCACGGCTTCATCCTGATCGACGCCGACGGCGTCCAGCGCTGGTACGGCAACTACCCGTCGATGTGGCTGGACCCGACCGAGCTGCTGGACATCGCGCTCGACAAGCTCTGACCTTCCCGCGGCGGCGCGGTGCCCGGGCATGCCCGGCGCCGCGCCGTCGTCGTCTCCATGGCTCTGCGACCCCTTCATTCCCGTTCCGAGGCAGCACGAGGAGGCAGCGATGGCGATTTTCACCACCAGGACCGCGACGGATCCCGTGTGCGGAACGGTGGTGCGCGTGGCGCGGGCGGCCGGTGCCGCGTACTACCGAGGTCAGGAGCTCTTCTTCTGCGCCAACCACTGCGGCGCCACGTTCGCCGCCGATCCCGACCGGTACGTGGCCGCGCCCTCCGCCCCGTCATGTCGCCCCTGAGCCGGCTCGGGAGCCCCACCGCGGCGTCGCCCGGCGGCGGCGCGCCCCAGGTCCCGGCCACCACCCCGGTGGCCGAGGTCGAAGCGACCATCACGAGAAGGAGTGCCCCATGCACCACGACCACGACCACGACAGCGCGGCGACGGCCGTCGACCCCGTCTGCGGCATGACCGTCGACCCAGCGACCGCGGCGGCGACGCGCGAGCACGACGGGGTCACGTTCTTCTTCTGCTCGCTTGGTTGCGCGAAGGCGTTCGACGCCGACCCGCACCGGTACGGGCACCCGACGGCCTGACGCCAGGAACGGCTGAAGGGACGACTCGTCAGGAGCTGAAGCTCGCCATGCCCGGCCGCGGCGGTACTGCGCGGCCGGGCATAGTCGCCTACGGCCGCGCCTCCGCCGCGTCGGCCTTCGTCCTCCCTACCCGGCGTGTGCGTGGGAGTGCCCGTGCGGCTCCACGTCGCGGTGCCTGTGCCGTGCACGCACGGCCGGCTGCGCCGTGACGACCAGGACCGAGATGAGCGTCGTCAGAGGGATCGCGAGGACGAGGCCGATCGACCCGACTGCGGTCCGCGCGATCTCCTCGGCGAACTCACCCGACGTGATCGTCGGGATGAGCGGGCGCTGGTACACCTGCAGCAGCAGCATCACCGGCAGCGCGGCACCCGCGTACGCGAAGGCCATCGTGTACACCGTTGACGCGATGTGGTCCCGGCCGATGCGCATCCCTCGCGAGAACAGCGTGCGGCGCGACGCCCCCGGGTCGGACTCCCGCAGCTCCCACACTGCGGAGGCCTGGGTGATCGTGACGTCGTTGAGGACTCCGAGCCCGGCGAGGATGACGCCGGCGAGGAAGATGCCCCTCAGGCCACCCTCGGTGAGGTGTCCGGTCAGAAGGGCCAGCTGGTATGTGTCCTCTCCGTTGATCCCGTCGAGGTGGGCCATCCGCGCGGCGACGGTGCCGAGTCCGGCGGTCACCCCGAGCCCGACGAGAGTCCCCAGCAGCGCCGTCGTCGTGCGGTGCGAGAAGCCGTGGGCGAGGTAGAGCACCACGAACATGATCGCCGACGACGCGACCAGACCGACCAGCGCGGGATCGCCTCCTTCCAAGAGCGCCGGGAGCATGAACGGCCCGATGATCGCGAATGCGAAGCCCAGCCCGAGGAGCGAGCGCAGCCCCCGCATCCCGGCGACGGCGATCACGACGATGGCGTACGCACCGGAGAGGGCGCCGAGCGGCAGTGCCCGGTTGAAGTCCTGCCACACCCAGATCGCAGGCTCGGTCTCCGTCGCCGGGTAGCGGACCAGGACGATGGGCGTGCCCGGAGACAGCTCGCCGACGGGCACCGTCGTGGGCGAGTAGACCTGCACCTCGAGCCCTCGTTCCGCGCCCTCGGTGACGCGCGCCACCACGTCGCCGCAGGGCACGGTCGGCGGGATCGTCCCGTCCGGTCGCCTGTCCTCGTTGGCGCCCTCGCAGTCCACCGGGCGCGCGGAGACCACCTCCGCATCACGGAACTCGGCCCCGACGTCGACGATCCCCGCGTCAGGGATCTCTCCGTCGGGCCAGAGGGCGATGAGGCCGACCCCGGTCGCGATCGCGAGCGGGACGAGCACGAGGGCGAGGATCACGCCCGGACTGCGGAACGATGTGCGGCTTCCGGTCACGCTCCATGGTCCCTGGCCAGGAGGCGGCGAACGCCTCCCAGGCGGCCCCTGCGGTGAACCTTCATCGAAGGTTGACCGACTCTCACCCATTCGTGCCGGGAAACGCCCGCAGCATCGACAGACCGGACAACAAGCGGGAGCCGCCAGATGGTCGTCAGCACCCTCGTCACGGCGACCACACGCCTGCCCGCGGGTGACTGTCAGGGGTTCATCCACCGCCACCAGCCGGTGATCGTCGCGGCGGCCGGCGGTGCCGTCACGGAGCTGGCGTTCTCCGAGCTCTCCCTGTGGCCGGCCGCGGTCCTCGGCGTCGCGCTCCTCGTACACGGACTCGACCCGCGCCAACGGGTCCGCCACGGCGCGCTCCTCGGGCTTGTCTGGGGGCTGGCGTTCTTCCTGCCGCACCTGTGGTGGGCGAACGAGGCGGTCGGTCCCCTGCCATGGTTCGCGCTCGCGACACTGGAGGCGGCCCTCGTGGCTTCCGGTGCAGCGGCCGCGACGGTGGTCCTGACGCTGCGCCACGTCCGGAGGCATGTCGCACTCGGTGCAGCGGCGTTCGGAGCGGTCTGGGCGGCGTCGGAGCAGCTGCGCCAGGTCTGGCCGTTCGGCGGCTTCCCATGGGGGCGGCTGGCGTTCTCGCAGGTGGACGGACCACTGCTGCCGCTGGCTCCCGTCGGCGGGGCACCGTTGGTCTCCTTCGTGGTGGCCGGACTCGGGTACGCGATGAGCGCGGCGTTCACGTCGTTGCGTGCGAGCGACCGAGCCGCCTTCGCCCGCGTCGTCGCGGCGGCGACGGTGACCGTGGCGGCCAGCGCCCTGGTTCCCCTGCCGACCGCACCGGAGACCGGCACCCTGCAGGTGGCTGCGGTCCAGGGAAACGTCTCGACACCTGGGCTCGACGCCTTCGCTCAGGCCCGCGAGGTGCTCGACAACCATGTCGTCGCCACGCGAGCCCTGGCCACTGACGGGCTCGCGGACGGCCTTGACGTGGTCCTATGGCCGGAGAACGCCACGGACATCAACCCGCGCGTTGACCCTGATGCCGCCCGAGCCATCGACGACGTCGCCTCTGCCCTGGGGGCCCCGATACTGCTGGGCACCGATCGGCACACGGACGGCGCCCGGTACAACGAGATGGTGCTCTGGGAGCCGGGCACAGGTGCGACGTTCGCCTACGCGAAGCAGGTCCCTGCCCCCTTCGGCGAGTACATCCCGTTCCGGCCGTTCTTCCGGCTGTTCTCGGCCGATGTCGATCGGGTCCGCGTCGACATGGCACGAGGCGGCGAGCCGGCCGTGGTTCCGGTCCCCGTCGCACGTCTGGGGCGCACCGTCGTGGCAGCGACCCCGATCTGCTTCGAGGTCGCCTACGACGCGGTCGTTCGAGCAGCGGTCCTCGAGGGCGCAGAGGTGCTCGTCGTGCCGACGAACAACGCCTCTTTCGGGTTCACCGCCGAGTCCGTGCAGCAGCTCGGCATGTCCCGGTTCCGTGCGGCAGAGCACGGCCGTGCCACCATCCAGATCTCCACGGTCGGCGTCAGTGCGGTGATCGCGCCCGACGGGGCACTCATCGAGCGCACGTCACTGTTCACGCAGGACCGCCTGGTGGCGGCCCTTCCGCTGCGCGGCACGTTGACGTTGAGCGACCGCATCGGCGACGCCCCCGCCACGGCTGCTGTGGTCGCCGCCCTCCTGCTCACCGTGCTCGGCCTCCGCGCCCACCGACGCGGCCACTCCGAATGACCGCGCGGAGGAGCCACGCGCGAGCGACACGTCGCGCGCGCGCCGTGGTGCCTAGAGGAAGGTCTCCGGGTCGACGGTTCGCCCGTCCACATAGACCTCGAAGTGCAGATGACACGCGGTCGACGTCCCCGTGGTCCCGGAGTAACCGATCACCTGCCCGCGGCTCACGCTGTCGCCACTTCGAACTGCGAACTTCGACAGGTGGTTGTAGCTCGTCAGGAGCGACGCGCCGTCGCGGTACCCGTGGTTGAGCATCACCTGGTTGCCGAAGCCGCCCATCGGCTTGGCCCACTGCACCGTCCCGGACTCGGCGGCGATGATCGGGTTGCCGCAATAGGCACGAAAGTCGGTCCCCGCGTGCAGCTTGCGGTAGCCGTAGATGGGGTGGATCCGCCAACCGTACGGAGAGGTGATGACCGGAGGGTCCGACGGAACCGGCGGGCCCAGCATGCCTCCACTGGCAGGCCATCCGGACGAGGGCGTGCTCGGCGGGGCCGCCGGGGGGCGGTTGGCCGCCTGCTCCCGGAGAACTGCAGCGATCTCGGCCGCGAGTGCTGCCTGCTGCGCTTCGTACTGGGCCTTGCGGGCCAGCTGGGCGTCGCGTTGAGCCTCGATCGCGTCAGCGCGGGTGCGTTGGTCGACGAGGAGCCGTTCCAGCTCGACGCGCCTCTCTTCCGCCCGCGCAGCCTCTTCCGCAGCCCGCTCGACGAGCACGTCCATCGCGGCGTCGAGGTCGGCGATCTCGGCACGCACCGCCGCCAGCCGGCGACCTTGGTTCCGCTCCACGGCCGCTAGCTGCTCCGCTTCGCGAAGGGCGGTCGACTGAAGGCGGCCCGCGAGCTTCGCCGCCTCGGCGCGCGCGAGGAAGTCGGATCGCGAGTCGGCCTCGACCACGACGCGGACGGGAGTGAGCGACAGCTCTCCTCGGTAGGCCTGCCGCGCCGTCTCCCCGAGCGCTGCGCGAACCTCGGCGGTCCGCGCAGCGTTGGCCTCGAGGGCATCCGCGACGCGGCGCTCCTCGGCCCCGGCGGCGTCCAGCCGCTGCTGGAGGATCGCTGACTCGGCGGTCAGTCGGGCGAGCTCTCCGGCCGCGCGCTCGTAGGCGGCCTGCGCCTCGGGGAGCTGAGCCTCGATCGCCGTCAGCTCGGCGAAGGCCTGGACGAGCGCTGCATCCGTGTCCTCGAGCAGCTCGTCGATGTCGCCCAGAGCGTCGGTCACAGCGTCCTGCTCCGCCTCGGCCTGAGCGCGACGATCGTCGTACTCGTCCGCCGATGCAGGGCCGACCAGCGCAAGGCCGGCGACTAGGGCGACCGCGATCCCGAGCGGGACGCATCGGCGCGATGTGATCACCGCGAGAGGACCTCGGCGGTCTCGCGAGGCGTCGTCGGTGCGCTCTCGGTCGCCGGCCGACGGCCGGCGGCGGCCCAGAGACCGACTCCGGCGAGCATGCTCGCCACCGCCCACAGCTGCGGCTGGGTCAGGCCGAGCAGCACCGGGTCGTTGATGCGCAGGAACTCGACGACGAACCGGGAGAGGCCGCTGCCCAGGAGGTAGAGGGCGAACGTCCGGGTGGGGTCGGCGCGGCGCCAGTACTGCCAGAGCACGACCGCGAGCAGGGCCGCAGCGATCGCCTCGTAGAGGGGCGTGGGATGGACGGGGACGTCGGTCGCGACCACGCCGCTCGGGAACGCCATGCCCCACGGCAGGTCGGTCGGCCTGCCGTACGTTCCGTCGCCCGAGATGAGGCAGCCGAGGCGTCCGACGGCGTAGGCCGCGCTCAGGGGAGCCGCCATCGCGCCGGCAACCTGCGCCAGTGGGAGCCCGTGCCTGCGAACGATCACGAGTGCGGCGGCGACCCCACCGATGAGCCCCCCGTACCAGGTGAAGCCCATCCCGCCGAGGTGGTGCATCGTGATGTTCGGCGCCTGCTCGAGCAGGTAGTAGATCTTGCCGCCCACGAACCCCCACACGGTCGCCCACATCGCCAGGGAGTACGCCGAGTCGCGCGGCAGGTTCCGCTGCTCGAATGCCCAAGCGAGGAGGAGTCCCCCGATCACTGCGGCGAGCACCTTGCTGACGCCGTAGGTCTGGACGTCGAAGCCGAGGATGCTGAAGAGGACGGGTCGCACGGTGCCTCCGAGGACGAGCTTTGCGTGGTCTCGACTCTCGGGCGCCAAGGCTGAGAACTGGCGTCACGTTTCATGAAGGTTCGCTCAAGGAACCGCTCCGGGGCTTCCGCTGGGGGCGGTGCCTCTGCTTACCGTGGTCCAGCCCCGCCGCTCGGTGGGGCGCCGAGGCGGTACGCCGAGTCCTGCCGCCCGCCCCGGCCCACGACCACGAGGCGGCAGGAGCGGGGGACCCATCCTCGGGCGCACCAGCGTCCTCGGGGTGAAGCCGGCGTCCCATGCGGGCCCGGCCGGGTGTTCTCCCACCCGAACCCGACAGCTCACCTCGCAGGCGGCAGGAGGCACCACGTGTCTGAGCCGACCCCTCGTGCGCGCCACCGGGCCGCATCCCGCCCCCAGACGGCCCTGGACGACGCGGCACGCACGCTCGTCGTCCGGGCGACAGCTGCGGGACGCCGCTACGGCGTCGCCCTGGCGTCGTCCGGCCTCATCATGTCCGTCGCCGCACCCGCGACTGCCGCCGTTCCCGCCGACCACCCGGTCGAGGGCGTGCAGTCGGTCGACGTCGCCCAGCTCACCGCGCAGGCTCGTTCGGCACTGGCGACGTCGGTGGCCGTCTCCGTCCCGACCGAGGCCCAGCCGTGGACGTTCGAGGCGCCGGCGCTCACCGTCACCGCCAACCCGAAGCCCGAGCCGGTCGCACCGCGCCCGCCGGCTGCTTCCCGCTCCGAGGTGCGCGCACAGGCGCCGTCCGGCGGAGCGATCCCGGCATCGGCGGCAGGGAGCGCCGTCATCGAGATCGCCGCGAGGTACGTCGGCGTTGCCTACGTCTACGGCGGGACCACTCCCGACGGCTTCGACTGCTCCGGGTTCACGGCGTACGTCTACGCGCAGCTCGGGATCACGTTGTCGCGCGTGTCAGGGGATCAGCGGTACGACGGCGTAGAGGTCCCGCGGGATCAGGCACAGCCCGGCGACCTGGTGTGGAGCCCCGGGCACGTGGGGATCTACGCGGGAGACAACATGATGATCGACTCCCCGAGGCCCGGGAAGAGCGTCCAGTTCCGGGAGATGTGGCAGACGAACCCGATCTTCATCCGCGTCACCGGGTGACCAGGCGCACCTCAGGGGGTGAGGCGCCGTAGGGCGTCGGCGCCGGTGGGGACTTCGCCCTGCCAGGGCACCACGACGGGGCGCCGGGGGCTCGCGACGGTCATCTCCAGGAGCCAGCGGGCCTCGTCGGCGGCCCGGGCGCGCAGCACGGGGTCGGTGGGCGACGCGGCGGCGAGGGAGGAGTTGGCGACCCAGGTCCACGGCCGCAGGCCTGAGCGGGCGAGGTCGTCCTGCAGGGCCAGCGCCTCGTGCACCGGCGTCGCTTCGGGCAGGGCCACCAGGACGATGCGGGTGCGCCGCTCGTCGGCGAGGGCGGCGAACAGCGAGGTCGCGGCGTCGTCGGCGCGGTCACGGCGGGCGCTGGCCTGGCGGGCAAAGCTCTGCGAGGACTCCAGCAGGAGCAGCGTGTGCCCTGTGGGGGCGGTGTCGATGACAACGAACCGACCCGCGGCCTCGGCGACGGTGCGGGCGAAGGCGTGGAAGACCGCGACCTCCTCCGTGCAAGGAGAGCGCAGGTCCTCGGTCAGCAGGTCGCGCGCAGCGTCATCGAGGCCGGAGCCCGCGGTGGACAGCACGTGCTCGGTCCAGGCCGCGGTCTCGGCCGCCGGGTCCAGGCGCGTCACCTCGAGATTGGCCGGCGGGTCGGGCAGGACGCCGGTGACGTGCGCCGCGGGGTCGGTGGTGGTGAGCGTGACCGGCAGCCCCTGGTCCGCGAGGGCGAGGGCGATGGCGGCGGCGATCGTCGTCTTGCCGACACCGCCCTTGCCCATCGTCATGACGATGCAGGGCTCGCCGTCGGCCAGGTCGGCGATGAGGTCGCACAGGCGGTCCAGCTCCGGTGCGGCGACGGTGTCGTCGGCGTCCGGCGCAGGGGTGCCGGCGAGGGCGGCGCGCAGCGCCTCGACGCCGATCGGGGCGCGTGCGAACAGCGGGACGGTGTCGACGGAGGCCGCGCTGCCGAGGGTGTCCGGCATCGCGGCGAGGGCGGCGGCCTCCCGGTCGCGGCGGGCAAGGGCGATGGGGTCGCTCAGCACGGGGTCGCTGAGCACCCCGTTGACGATCAGCCGCTGGCTCGTCATGCCGAGGTCGGCGAGGTCGCGGCTGGCCCGGTCGGCCTCGGCCAGGGACGACGCCTCGGCGCGCGTCACGAGGACGACGGTGGTCCGGTCCGGGTCGCGCAGGGCGGCGAGGCTGGCGGCGTAGGACTCCTGCGCGTGCCCGAGCGCCGACACCGGGCCGACGCAGGTGACGCCCGCGGTGTTGGTCTCCAGGAACCCGGTCCACGCGGCGGGCAGCGCGAGGAGGCGCAGGGTGTGCCCCGTGGGCGCGGTGTCGAAGACGACGTGGTCGTAGCTGGCCGCGATCTCAGGGCTGGTGAGCAGCGTGACGAACTCGTTGAACGCCGCCACCTCGACCGTGCAGGAACCCGAGAGCTCCTCCTCGATCGACGCGACGGCGTCGGCGGGCAGCACGGCCCGGTACGGGCCCACCACGCGCTCCCGGTACTCCGCAGCCGCCGCAGCCGGGTCGATGTCCACCACGTCCAGGCCGGAGACCCCGGGCAGCGGTGCGGGCGACCCGACGACCTGCTCCGACATGCCGAAGACCTCTGCGAGGTTGCTCGCAGGGTCCGTCGACACGATCAGCACCCGGCGCCCGGCATCCGCCAGGGCGATCGCCGTCGCGGCGGCGCAGGAGGTCTTCCCGACCCCGCCCTTGCCGGTGAAGAACAGGTACGGCGTCGACGCGCCCAACACCCCGGGGAGAAGCTTGGGCTCGGCCGTGACCGGTGCGGTCATCTCAGCAGCAGCCCGACCCGCCGCAGCACGACTGCGACTGGTCGGCGGTCGCCTGCACCACCGCGCTCAGCGGGATCGCCGTCCGCGGCACGTCGGCCCACGCGGCGAGCTCGGTGCGGGTCGGGTAGTGCCCCTTCGCCTTGACGGTGCCGTCGACCAGGACCATCGGCAGGGCGGCGGTGCCGTCGATCTCCAGGGCCTGGCGGACCGGGCCGCTGGCGATGAACCTCGCGGGCTCCTGGGACAGCGTGGCGCGATCCACCTGGACCCCGCGGGCGCTGAGCCATGCGACGTCGGCGGCGAAGCGCGACAGCGTCGGGTCCACATCGGTGCCGCACACGCCCGTCGAGCAGCACATCGCCGGGTCGAAGATCTCCACGCGCACCATCAGGTCCTCCTCGGCTCAGGCACTCACGCGTTGCATCACGTCCTGCTGACATCACATCACACTGATGCGTTGTAGCGTATGGGACATGAGTCCGGTCGCCGTCCCGCTGCCCAGGGTCCCGACGCCGCCCGTCGCCGGCAGCCAGTTCGCGCTCCTGGCGGACCCCCTGCGGCTGGCGATCATCGAGGCCCTGTCGCGCGAGCAGCTGTGCACCTGCCACCTGGTCGACATCACCGGCGCCCGCCAGACCACGATCAGCAACCACCTGCGCCTGCTGCGCGAAGCCGGCGTCGTCCTGGCCGAGCCCGAGGGCCGCTACACCTGGTACCGCCTCGCCCCCGGAGCGTTCGCCGAGGCCCTGCGGGCGCTCGGCGCCGTCGTCGCGGACGGCCCCGACGCACCCCGGCTGCGCCCGGCCTGCGTCAGCTGACCCCGGCGGGCCGCTCGGACCCGGGCACCGCGCTCAGGCGTGCTGGCGCAACTCGTGCCCGCCGTGCCCGACGGGCTCGACCTGGAACGTGCAGTGCTCGGTCTCGAAGTGCTCGCCCAGGCAGGCGCCGAGCTGGTCGAGGACCAGCCCGGTGCGGCCGCCGTCGATGCAGTCCTGGTCGACGACGACGTGGGCCGACAGGACCGGGACGCCGCTGGTGATGGTCCAGGCGTGCAGGTCGTGCACGTCCACCACGCCTGGCGTCTGGCGGATGTGCTCGCGCACCACGTCCAGGTCCAGCCCCTTGGGCGTGGCCTCGAGGAGCACGTCCAGGACGTCGCGCAGCAGGCCCCAGGCCCGGGGGAGGATGAACAGGCCGATGCCGACCGAGGCGATGACGTCGGCCCGGGCGTACCCCGTGGTGGCGATGATGACGGCGGCGATGATGACGGCGATGGACCCGACCAGGTCGCCGAGCACCTCCAGGTAGGCGCCCCGGACGTTCAGGCTCTCGTCGCGCGCCCCGCGCAGGGCCAGCAGGCTGACGACGTTGGCCCCGGCGCCGACGAGCGCCACGAGCAGCATCAGCCCGCTGCCCACCTCGGGCGGGTCGTTCCAGCGGCCGATCGCCTCGACGATGACCCACACGGCCAGCGCGGCGAGCAGGACCGCGTTCGCCAGCGCTGCGAGCACCTCGGCGCGCTGTAACCCGAACGTGCGCGCGCTGGTCGCCGGGCGCGCCGCCAGGACGGACGCGATGAGCGCGATCGCGACCCCCGTCGCATCGGTGAGCATGTGGCCGGCGTCGGCGAGCAGCGCCAGCGACCCCGACACCAGCCCACCGACCACCTGGACACCGACCACCGACAACGTCATGGCGAGCACGAGGACCAGGCGGCGCCGGTGCCGCCCGGTGGCAGTGCCGTGGGCGTGCTCGTGCCCGGCGCCCATCACCTCACCTCGGCACTCGTCGGCACGGCCGGCCCAGGTTCGCGGCGGCTGGCAGCGCCGTCATCGTCGTCGTGACCGCCCTCGTCCTCGTCGTCGTCCTCGACGAGCTCGCCTTCCCAGGCCTCCCTGCCCTCGTGGATCGCGAACGCCGCGATGACGAAGCCCGCGACGGGGTCCAGCCAGGCCGCGCCCGTGAGCTGGAACAGGCCCACCCCGGCCAGGGTCGACACGCTCAGGAGGACGCAGATCCTGGTCTCGGCGGCGTCGGCGAGGATCAGGTTGTCGCGCAGCGCCAGGCCGACCCGACGCTTCGCGGCCGCAAGGACGGGCATCACGACGATCGACGCGGCCAGCAGAACGAGGGCCAAGGGCGAGGCGTCCGGCGCCTCGCCGTCGACCAGGCTGCGCACGCCCTCGACCGTCACGTACGCCGCGAGGACGAAGAACGTCACGGCCACGGCGCGGAGGACGAGCCGCTCCTTGTCCTCATCCGCGTGGCCGTGCCGCAACCGGGCAGCGAGCCGCAGACCGACCAGGACGGCGGCGATGGACTCGATGCCGGAGTCGATGCCGAAGCCGATCACCGACACGAGCTCGGCCAGGATGCCGGCGGTGATCGCGACCACGCCCTCGACGACGTTGTAGGCGACGGTGAACTGCGCCAGACGGAGCCCACGACGCGTGAGCCGCTCGACCTCAGGTGCGGCCAGCTCGGCGTCGCTCACGACACAGCCCCTTCGGTGTGCGCCGCCGCCGCCCGGCCACCCATGCCGTACACCGGGCACAGCGCGACCGCGTCACCGGTGAGCCCGAGAAGCCGCTCCGCCGCAGCGAGCACGTCCAGCACCGCCTCGGGATGCGTCAACGAGAACACCGACGCCCGACCCTCCGCCCGGGAGGACACCAGCCCACAGTCACGGAGGCACGCCAGGTGCTTGGAGACCGTCGACTGCGCCAGACCGAGGTGCCTGGTGAGGTCCACCACGCGGTGCTCCCCGAGAGCGAGATGGCGGAGGATCGCCAACCGTGAAGCATCACTGAAGCCATGGAACAGGCAAGCCGCAGCGGATACGGCGGCCGTCTCGTCCACATGCGGATCGCTCGTGGTCGCTATCATCGTCATACAGCGATGCTACATGCTCGACGGACCCGCATCGCTATCGCAGTCCGCATCTAGTCCGCAACTCGGCGAGAACGGGCCCTCACGAACGAGAGAGGTCGGGAGGCATCACCCCAGGTCAGACCCGCAGAGGGCACCACGACCAGGCGCCGCCTCCCCCACCACAAGCGACTTTTAATCCGCGGGTTGTGGGTTCGATCCCCACGGGGCCCACGTTTCCGCAGGTCAGAGCGTTGTTGATCTTGCCGAGTCGGCTCGGAAGTCGTGGTCATCTGGTCCGCGGGTTGTGAATGCCAACCTCAAGGCGAGTCTGGTATCTGCGCAGGTCAGCGGCCCGGACGTCCTCGCCGCGGTCGAGCCGCGCGGGCCGGGTCCGCATCTAGTCCGCATCTAGTCCGCACTTGGTCAGCAGCGGGTGACGCCGGCGAGCCGTCACCCGCCCGCGGATGCTGGCCGGTATTGCCTACCCCCGGGGCTTCGTCGCCCGGACGATCGCGCCGTGGAGGCCGTCGGCAACCTCATGGGTGAAGGTGACGTCGGCGCCCTCGAATCCGGCGCTGGCGAGGATCTCCAGGTACTCGGAGCGGGACAGTGCGCCGGCGATGCAGCCGACGTAGCTGCCGCGTTCGGCGCGTTGGGCGGGGGAGATGTGGTCCTCGGCGACGACGTCGGACACCCCGAACCGCCCGCCGGGCGCCAGGACTCGGAAGGCCTCGCGGAGGACGGCGGGCTTGTCGACGGAGAGGTTGATGACGCAGTTGGAGATGATGACGTCGATGTCGCCGTCGGCGAAGGGCAGGTTCTCGATGGCGCCCTCGCGGAACTCGACGTTCGTGGCTCCGGCCTTTGCGGTGTTGGCGCGGGCGAGGTCGAGCATCTCGGGGGTCATGTCGACGCCGTAGGCGAACCCGGTCGGTCCGACGCGGCGGGCGGAGAGCAGGACGTCGATCCCGCCGCCGGAGCCGAGGTCGAGGACGACGTCGCCTTCGCGTAGCTCGGCGACCATCAGGGGGTTGCCGCATCCGAGGGAGGCCAGGACTGCCTCGGCCGGCAGTCCCTCGACGTCGTCGGCGGCATAGAGGCCGGCGCCGAACAGGTCGGCGTCGGCTCCCACCTCTGCACAGCAGCTGGCCGCCCCGTCGGCCGGCCCGCAGCAGCCGCTGCCGACGGCGGTGGCCGCCAGGGCGTAGCGTTCGCGGACTTCGTCCCTGAGCGCGTCGGTCTCGGTCACTGGTCCTCCTCAGCGAGGCGCCGCGATCAGGGCGCCGGTTTGCATCGACAGGTGTCAATGTACCGGTGACGTTGGTCCCTCGTCCGCCCGGATCGGCGGTCGTACGTTTCGAGTGTGACTGATTCAAGCGTGGTTGATGTGACGCTGACCCGCGCAGAGCGGATCGAGCTCCTGCAGGCCGTGGCCGATCCGGTGCGGTGGGCGGTGCTGGAGGAGCTCGCGGACACGACCAAGTGCGTCTGTGACATCCGGAAGCGGGTGCCGGTGCCGGCGAACCTGCTCAGCTACCACTTGAAGGTGCTGCGCGACACCGGGCTCGTGACGGCCACGCGACGCGGTCGGTGGATCGACTACGCCCTCGCCGACGACGCCCGCCGGCTCATGCACGCGGCCCTCCCGGGCGGCCCGGCGGAGGGGCCCGCATGAGCGTCACCGAGCGGCTGCGCGTCACGACCCCGGTCGGTCGATGGGTGGGTCTGGGCCTGGCCGCGGCTGCCTGGGCGGGTCTCTACGCGCTCAACGAGGTCGTCTGGACGTGGCTGGTGGGTGACGTCGTGGGGGCGGACCTCGAGGACCGCGTGCCCGGCGCCGTGCACTTCTTCCTCTACGACGTCTCCAAGATCTTCCTCCTGCTGTCGGGGCTGATGTTCGTCATCGGACTGGCGCGCGCGAGCCTGGACGTGGAGCGGGCGCGCGCCTACCTCGAGGGCAGGGGCTTGTTCGTGGGCCTGGTCCTGGCGGTGGTCCTCGGTGCGGTGACGCCGTTCTGCTCGTGCTCGTCGATCCCGTTGTTCATGGGGTTCGTCGCGGCGGGCATCCCGCTGTCGGTGACCCTGACGTTCCTGGTCGCCTCGCCGCTGATCAGTGAGATCGCAGCGATCATGATCGGCGACCAGTTCGGCTGGGGGATCGCCGCCGCCTACGTGGCCGCCGGGGCGGTCGTCGCGCTGCTGATCGGGTGGGTGTTCTCCCGCCTGCGCCTGGACCGCTGGGTCGAGGACATGGTCTTCGCGACGAGGATCGCGACCCTGCGTGCCGACGGCCACGTGCCCACGTGGGCCGAGCGCATCGACGCCGCCAAGGCCGAGACCCGCGAGATCTTCGGCAAGGTCTGGAAGTGGGTGCTGGTCGGCGTGGCCATCGGCGCGGCGATCCACGGCTGGGTCCCGGCGGAGTTCTTCGCCGACGTCGCGGGCGCCGACAACCCGCTAGCGGTCCCGATCGTGACGCTCGCGGGCATGCCGCTGTACGTCAACGGCGCGGGCGTCGTCCCGATCGCCGAAGCCCTGTGGAGCAAGGGCATGCCGCTGGGCACGGTCATGGCCTTCACGATGAGCGCGATCGCCCTGTCGATCCCCGAGGCCGTGATGCTCCGCCGCGTCCTCAAGCCGCCGCTGCTCGCGATCTTCTTCGGCGCGGTCGTCGTCGGAATCGTCGCCGTCGGCTACTTCTTCAACGCCGTCCTGTGACCCACCCACCGAAGGGAACCACCATGAAGATCAAGGTCCTGGGCCCCGGCTGCGCCAACTGCGTCAACCTCGAGAGGGCGACGCGCGAGGCGGTCGCTGCGCTCGGCATCGACGCCGAGATCGAGAAGGTCACCGACTACGCCGCCATCGTGGGCTACGGCATCATGCGCACCCCCGGCCTCGTGGTCGACGAGCAGGTCGTGCTCTCCGGCCGCGTTCCGACGGCAGCGCAGGTGCGAGACATCCTCGCGCCGCTCGTCGCCGGCGCTGCCCGGTGAGCCTCTGACGTCGCCCGCCCGCCCACTCTGACCGGCCTGACGAGGGACCGAGATGAAGATCACCGTCCTGGGCCCGGGCTGTCCCAGCTGCCTGAGCCTTGAGCGGGCGATGCGCGAGGCGGTCGCTGCGCTCGACCTGGACGCCGAGCTGGAGATCGTCTCCGACTACGCGGCGATCCTCAGCTACGGGATCATGAGCACCCCCGCGCTGGCGATCGACGGGACCGTGGTGGTCGTGGGCCGCGTCCCCAAGGCCGCGGCGCTCCGCGAGCTGCTCTCCCAGGCGGCCGCGCGGTGACGGGGCCGATGAGCACGCCCACCGGCGCTCCCTCCGGCGACGCCGGTCGCACCACTGCGGTGGGCCCCGCCCGGCTCCAGGCCCATCTGAGCCGATGGTTGATGCTCTACGCGCTCGGTTCGATGCTCGTCGGCGTCCTCGTGGGCTACCCCCTGCGGGACTGGACCTCCCGCCACACCGACGACCTGGGGACGGTCACCACGATCTCGGTGTTCCTGGTGATCTACCCGATGATGGTCAACCTCCGCGTGGAGGCCTTGGCCCGTGCCGGGCGCAACGTGCGCGGGCTCGCTCTGGCGCTGGTCTACAACTTCGTGTGGGCGCCCGCGGTCGGCTTCGTGCTCGCGCGGCTCTTCCTGCACGACCACCTGCTTGCGCTCGGGTTCCTGCTGGTCATGGTGGTGCCGTGCTCGAGCATGAGCATCGCCTACACGGGCCTGGCCAAGGGTGACGTCGAGCTGGCGACGGTGGTCGTCGGGACGAGCTTCGTCCTGGCCGTGGTCGTGGTGCCGGCATGGATGGCGGTCTTCGCCTCCGGGTACGACCTGGACGTGCCGATCGGCTCGATGGTCGTGTCCATCGTCACGGTGCTGATCGGGCCGATGATCGCCGGGTGGCTCACGCGGGTGGGCGTCGCCCGGTGGCGGGGCCCGGCCGTCATGGGGCGCCTTCAGCCCGCCTTCTCCGCGGCGTCGATGCTCGCGATGTTCGCCACGATCTTCGGCATCTTCTTCAGCAAGGCCACGATTATCGTGGACCGCTGGAGCACCGTCCTGCTCCTGCTCGTGCCCAACGCCCTGTTCATGGCGCTGACCTTGGGTGTGGCGACCTGGGTGAACCGTCGGCTCGGGCTGAGCTACGAGCAGTCGGTCGCGGTCGTGTTCGCCTCCGCGGGCAAGAACAACGCCACCGCCATCGCGATCGCCGCGACCGCCTTCTCACCGCTGGTCGCTGTGCCGGCGGCCACGATGCCGATCTTCCAGGTGATCTTGATGGTCGGCTTCCTCCGGCTCGCGCCCCGGGTTCGCGCGTACTACGCGCCGCGCATCACCCGCCCGACTCCCGGCGCGGCATCGCCGGCCGGTCACCTCGAAGAATTGGAGAAGACATGACCAGCACGGCCCCCGCCCGCACGCCGATGGACATCCTCGGCGCGGTCTCGCCCGAAGGCGCCAGCACCTACCTGGCGCACCGCGCCGCGATCATGGACAACCCTGCGCTCAGCGCGCTGCCGACCAAGGACAAGCTCCTCATCGGGATCGGCGTCGCCGCCGCGCTGCAGTCCTCGACGTGCACCCTCATGTGGACCCGGCAGGCCAAGAACGCCGGTGCCAGCGACGCCGAGATCGCCGAGGCGGTGCTGGTCGCCCGGTTGATGAAGATGGCCACCGTGAACGACACCGCAGCCGACGCCCTCGCCTGGCTCGAAGCCCAGCAGCAGTAGCCGTCGCACCCGGCAGGAGGAAGAGCCCGTGGACACCGGCACGATCATCGTCGTCGCGGTCGGCCTGCTCGCGCTCTCGGTCGCCTCGGGGATGCTCGGGCTCGGCGTCGCGTTCGCCGCCGTGCCGTTCCTGGGCTTCTTCATGGGCGACCTGGTGCACGAGGTGCAGCCGCTGAGCCTGTTCCTGAACGGGGTGACCGCGATCTTCGCGGCGGTCGGATTCGCCAAGAGCGGCCTGGTCGCGTGGCGGCCTGCGCTGATGCTCACCGCGGTGACGGCCGTCGGCGCCCCGCTCGGCTCCTGGCTGGCGCAGGGCACCAGCCAGGCGTGGCTGTGGGGCCTCTACCTGGTCGCCGTGGCGTACCTCGCCTTCCGGATGTTCCAGAAGGGAGGGGGCCCGAGGGAGGGTGCCGCCCAGCATCCCCGGCTCGGCCTTGCCCTGATCCTCGCGGTCCCGATCTCGGTCGTGGCGGGCCTGCTGGGCGTGGGGCCGGGCTTCCTGCTGATGCCTGTGCTGATCCTCGCCGGGTACGAGCCGAAGCTTGCCGCGGGCATCAACGCCGTGGCCGTGACGATGCCCTCGTTCACCGCGCTGATCCCGCACGTGGACACCGCCGAGGTGGACCTGCGCGTGGCCACCGTCCTGGTGGTCGTCGGCGCCGCAGGTTCCTTCCTCGGGGCCCGGCTGACCAGCCGGTTCGTCTCCGGCCCCACGCTCAAGCGGGTATTCGGCATCCTCATCGTCGTCATGACGGCCGTGAAGATCGTCACGATGGCGGTGGGCTGACGGGGTGAATGCGGCGAAGCTGGAGTCTTGAAGGGACGCTGAGAGTGAAGTCGGAGATCGCCGCGACGCGGACCCCGCGTCCGTCCTGCGCATTGGTGGGCAGCTCGATCACGGACGCGGAGGCGGCCGAGCTCGCCCACCGCCTCAGGGCGATCGCCGAGCCGGGCCGGCTCCGCCTGCTCTCGCTGATCGCAGCGCACGAGAACCACGAGGCATGCGTCGCCGACCTCACAGATCTCGTCGGGCTCAGTCAGCCGACCGTCTCCCATCACCTGAAGGTCCTCGTCGAGGCCAGGTTCGTGACGCGCTCCAAGCGCGGCGTCTTCGTCTACTACGCGCTCGAGCCGGACGCCCTCGGCATCCTCGGCCGACAGGTGGAGGCCACCTGCTGCTGACAGCCCGTTCCACGATCGTCCGGACCGTCGTGCACGCACTTCGGCGTGCGTATGTGTGACGACTCAGGCGCGCGCCACCGGGACGCCGAGCTCGCCGAGCAGCGCCTCGACCCGACCGCGGATCTCATCGCGGATGGGGCGGACGGAGTCGATCCCCTGGCCGGCCGGGTCGTCCAGCTTCCAGTCCTCGTAGCGCTTGCCGGGGAAGATCGGGCAGACATCGCCGCAGCCCATCGTGATCACGACGTCGGAGGCCTGGACCGCCTCTGTGGTGAGCACCTTGGGCTGCTCGGCGCGGATGTCCACGCCCTCCTCGAGCATCGCCTCGACGGCGACCGGGTTGATCTGGTCGGCGGGCATGGACCCTGCGGACCGGACCTCGACTGCGCCGCCGGACAGGTAGGTCAGCCAGCCGGCCGCCATCTGCGATCGTCCGGCGTTGTGCACGCAGACGAACAGCACGCTGGGGCGGGTGGTCTGCGGTGCGGTCTGGTCGGTCACGCTGGGTCCTCCTGGATGGGTGTGGGTCAGGTGTCGGTGGAGATCGGCTGGTCGAGCAGCTCGACGGCCAGCGCCCGCACACGGGCGTCGATCTCGTCGCGGATGGCGCGCACCCCCTCGGGGGACGCGAGGGCGGGGTCCCCGAGCGCCCAGTCCTCGTAGCGCTTACCCGGGAAGACGGGGCAGACGTCGCCGCAGCCCATCGTGATCACCACGTCCGCGGCACGCACGGCGTCGTCAGTCAAGGGCTTGGGGAACGGGGTCTCGGCGTCGGGGCCCAGGATCTCCTCCAGCAGGGGCTGGACGGTGGGGTGGATCTCGTCCGCCGGGTGCGAACCGGCGGAGCGGATGACGACGGCGTCGCCGACGTAGTGGCGCAGCAGGGCGGCGGCCAGCTGGGACCGCCCGGCGTTGGCCACGCACACGAAGAGCACCTGCGGCCGACGGACCGTGGCGCTCTGGCCCTCCACCCGGCGCAGGTCGTCCAGGCGCTGCTTGGCGAACCGTTCGGCGAGCACCGGGACGTATCTGGTGACGCGCGCGGTGCGCAGGAGCGCCGTGTAGGACTCGCGGACCGTCCGCACGACGACGTCGCGGGTCAGGTCGCCATAGCGCTCGACCAGCTTCTCGCCGACGCGGTCGATGAGCTCGTCCGCGTGCCGCAACGGGTCGATCCCGCCCAGCCGCTCGGGGACGTCGGGACGGCGCTGGGAACCAAGGCGCGCGGCCACTGGGGCGAAGGCCTCGAGCAGCACGGTCACGGCCTGCTGGACGTCCGTGGCCAGCCGGTAGTAGACGGCGCTGGCCCGGCGGTCCGAGACGAGCAGGCCCGCCTCCTTGAGCACCCGCAGGTGGTGGGAGACGGTCGGCGCGGTGACTTCCGTCATCGCGGCAAGCTCACCGGCCGACACCTCACCGGCGTCCGCGGTGGCGATGGCCGAAAGAACGCGCAGGCGGATCGGATCGCCGATGGCGCGCAGTGCCTCGGCGAGCGCCTCCGCCACCCCCGAGCCGATGGCCCGCTCTCGTGCTCCTGTCGCCATCCGGTCCTCCCGTGGATTCGAGGCTAGTCTAATTAGACTGGGCTCGAATCCGCAACGAGGCTAGGCACCGACCACCATGAGCCAGCCCACCAGTGCAAGGAGCGTCACGGCGAGCACCGGGATGGTCAGGACGATGCCGACCTTGAAGTAGGTGCCCCAGCCGATGTGCATGCCCTTGCGGTCCAGGACGTGCAGCCACAGCAGGGTCGCAAGGCTGCCGATCGGGGTGATCTTCGGCCCCAGGTCGGCCCCGATGACGTTCGCGTAGACCATCAGCTCGTGCGTGATCCCGGTCGCGCCGGCCGCGTCGATGCCCAGGGCGGCGACCAGGACGGTGGGCATGTTGTTCATCACCGAGGACATGCCTGCGACGAGGAAGCCGGTGCCGCCGGCTGCGGCGAACGGGCCCTGGTCGCCGAACCAGGCGAACACCTCGCCGAGGGAGTCGGTCAGGCCCTGGTTGCGCAGCCCGTAGACGACCAGGTACATGCCCAGGCTGAACAGGACGACCTGCCACGGCGCCGAGCGCAGCACGGGCGCGATCGGGATGTGCACGCTCGGCTTGGTCCGCGCTGGCGCCGGCTCGTGATGTCCGGCGCCCGTGTCCAGGGCGTGGTCGTGGATGTCGTCGTGCACCACGCCTGAGCGGGCGTGGTCGTGGGCCGGTTCGACGACGCCCTCGACGTCGACGGTCAGCAGCGTGGGTGCCAGGCGGGCGAAGGCCCAGGCAGGCTTGCGGGCGGCGATCAGGACGATGGCGACAGCCCCGAGCCCGGCGACGGCGGCGATCGGGACGCCGAGCGGGTCGGCGACGAAGTACCCGACCAGCAGCACAGCCAGGACGACCCACCCCGCGCGGAAGGTCAGGTGGTCGTGGACGACGTCGGCCGGACGGGCCAGGTCGGCGACGTCGTAGCGGCCGGGGATCGCCTTGCGGAAGTACACGCGCAGGACGAGCAGGCTGGCGGCGAGTGAGGCGAGGCTGACGGGGATCATCACCAGGGCGTAGCGGCCGAAGCCGATGCCGAAGAAGTCGGCCGAGACGATGTTGACCAGGTTCGACACCACCAGCGGCAGGCTCGTGGTGTCGGCGATGAACCCGGTGGCCATCACGAACGCGAAGGCCGCCTTGGGGTCGAACTTCAGCGCCAGGAGCATCTGGTAGACGATCGGCGTCAGGATCAACGCAGCGCCGTCGTTGGCGAACACCGCGGCGATCGCGGCACCCAGGACCACGATGAGGTTGAACAGCATCCGTCCGTTGCCGCGGCCCCACCGGGCCACGTGCAGCGCCGACCACTCGAACGTCCCGGCCTCGTCGAGCACGAGGGAGATGATGATCACCGCGACGAACGTGAGCGTCGCGTTCCACACGATCACCCAGACGTCGGGCACGTCGCCGAGCTGAACGACCCCGGTGATCAGGGCGAGGGCGGCACCGCCGAGGGCGCTCCACCCGATGCCCAGCCCGCGGGGCTGCCAGATGACCAGGGTCAAGGTGAGCACGAAGATGACGACGGCGAGCAGCACGGGCGGGTCTCCAAGCGCGGGTCGGTTGGGGCGCCGCGAGGCGCGGCACTGAGTTCGGTGGACAGGTCAGGCGGGCGCTACCCGGTCAGGCGCCGCAGCCCGCCCGCGCCGGCCGGCACCTCGGCCATCCACGGCACGATGACCGGGCGGCGGGGACTTGCCTCGGTGATCTCGCTGAGCCACCGGGCCTCGTCGGCCGCGCGTGCCCGCAGGACGGGGTCGGTCGTCCCGGTGGCGGCGAGCGAGGAGTTGGCCACCCACGTCCATGGGCGCAGACCGGAGCGGGCGAGGTCGGCCTGCAGGGCCAGCGCCTCGTGCACCGGCGTCGCCTCCGGAAGGGCCACGAGGACGATGCGGGTGCGCTCCGGGTCGGCGAGCGAGGCGAACAACGACGTCGCGGCGTCGTCCCTGCCCCCACCGCGGACCGCTTGTCGGGCGAAGCTCTGGGAGGACTCCAGCAGCAGCAGGGTGTGGCCGGTGGGTGCGGTGTCGATGACGACGAAGCGGTCCGCGGCGTCGGCGACGGTCCGCGCGAACGCGTGGAAGACGGCGACCTCCTCCGTGCACGGTGAGCGCAGGTCCTCGGTGAGCAGGTCGCGGGCGGCGTCGTCCAGGCCGGCCCCGGCGGTCGCGAGCACATGCTCGGTCCACGCGGCGGTTTCGGCGACCGGGTCCAGGCGCGTGATGTCCAGGTTCGCCGGGGGGTCAGGCAGCACGCCGGTGATGTGGGCAGCAGGGTCGGTGGTGGTGAGCGTGACCGGCAGTCCGCGGTCGGCGAGCGCCAGCGCGATGGCCGCGGCGATCGTGGTCTTGCCGACACCGCCCTTGCCCATCGTCATGACGATGCAGGGCTCGCCCTCGGCCAGCTCGTCCACTAGCGACCCGAGCGGGTCCAGGTCGGGGGCGGCGACGCGTACGACGTCGTGGGAGGCGGGCGTGCCGGCGAGCGCGGCACGCAGGGCCGCCACACCGATCGGAGCACGGGCCAGGAGCGGGACGGTGTCGACGGAGGTCGCGGCGCTCAGCACGGCGGGGAGTTCGTCGAGCGCTGCCGCCTCGCGTGCACGGCGCGCGATGGCGGTGGTGTCGTCGCCGGCCGGTTCGGCGAGGACGCCGTTGATGACGAGGCGTTGCTGGGTCATGCCCAGGTCGGCCAGATCGGTCGCGGCGCGCGCGGCCTCGAGCAGCGACGACGCCTCGGCGCGGGCGACCAGGACCACCGTGGTGCGGTCACGATCGCGCAGGGCGGCCAGGCTGGCGGCGTAGGACTCCTGGGCGTGCCCGAGCGCGGAGACCGGCCCGACGCAGGTGACGCCGGCGGTGTTGGTCTCCAGGAACCCGGTCCAGGCCGCGGGCAGGGCAAGCAGGCGCAGGGTGTGCCCGGTGGGGGCGGTGTCGAACACCACGTGGTCGTAGGTGGCGGCGACGTCCTCGCTGGTCAGGAGGGTGACGAACTCGTTGAACGCCGCGACCTCGACCGTGCAGGACCCGGACAGCTCCTCCTCGATCGACGCGACGGCGTCGGCGGGCAACAGCCCTCGGTAGGGCCCGACGACGCGCTCCCGGTACTCGGCGGCCGCGGCCGCCGGGTCGATGTCGACCACGTCGAGACCCGGCACGCCGGGCACCGGCTCGGGGGACGACGATGTCGGCTCGGGCATGCCGAAGACCTCGGCGAGGTTGCTCGCCGGGTCGGTGGAGACGATGAGCACCCGGCGGCCGGCGTCGGCCAGCGCGACCGCTGTCGCCGCCGCGCACGACGTCTTGCCCACGCCCCCCTTGCCCGTGAAGAACAGGTACGGCGTCGGCGCGGCCAGGACGCCCGTGAGCAGTCGCGTGTCGCCCAGCGCCAGGGAGGTCATGTCAGCAGCAGCCCGTCCCACCGCAGCACCCCTGCGCCGGGGCACTCGCCAGCGCGACGGCGGCGCTGAGCGGGATCGCGGTGCGCGGCACCTCCGCCCACGTCGCGAGCTCGTTGCGGCTCGGGTAGTGCCCCTTCGCCTTCACGGCCCCGTCGACGACCACCATGGGCAGGGCCGCCGCGCCGTCGATCTCCAGCGCCTGCCGCACCGCGGCGTTGGCGACGAACTTCGCAGGCTCCTGGGACAACGTGGCGCGGTCGACCTCGACGCCGCGCGACGACAGCCACGCGACGTCAGCGGCGAACCGCGAGAGCGTCGGGTCGACGTCGGTGCCGCACACCCCGGTCGAGCAGCACATCGCCGGGTCGAAGATCTCCACGCGAGCCATCAGGTCCTCCTCGAAGCGAGTGCACATCATCTGCTGCTGACATCAGACCACACTGATGAGTTGTAGCGTATGGGACATGAGTCCGGTCGCCGTCCCGCTGCCCAGGGTCCCCACGCCCCCTGTGGTCGCCAGCCAGTTCGCGCTCCTCGCCGACCCGCTGCGGCTGCGGATCGTGGAGGCGCTCTCCCGTGAGCAGCTGTGCACGTGCCACCTCGTCGACATCACCGGCGCCCGCCAGACCACGATCAGCAACCACCTGCGCCTGCTGCGCGAGGCCGGCGTCGTCGCCAGCGAACCGGAGGGCCGCTACACCTGGTACCGGCTCGCGCCCGGCGCGTTCGCCGACACACTGCGAGCCCTGGGTGCGATCGTCGCCGACGGGCCCGACGCACCGCGCCTGCGCCCGGCCTGCGTCACCTGAGTGGAGGATGACGTGATGCGCGCGCAGCTCCTCTACTTCGACGGGTGCCCGAACTGGCACGTCGCCGACGCCCGCCTACGTGAAGCCCTTCGCATGGTCGGCAGCGACGCCAAGGTGGAGCGGGTTCTGATCACCACCCAGGAGCAGGCCGAGCACTGGGCCTTTCACGGGTCTCCATCGCTGCTCTTGGACGGCCAGGACCCCTTCGCCCAGCCGGGCGCTCCAGTAGGCCTCTCGTGTCGGCTGTACCGGACGGCGAACGGCGTTGCCGGCTCGCCGACGATGGAGGAGCTTGTCGCGGCGATCCAGTCCGCATCTAGTCCGCAACTGGCCGAGAATGGGCCCCAACCGACGAGAGCCATCCGAAGGTCCCGCCGCAGGTCAGCCCCGCTCTCGCCCCTCTGACCAGCCACCCAACTCCCCACCACAAGCGTCTTTTAATCCGCGGGTTGTGGGTTCGATCCCCACGGGGCCCACGTCGCCGCAGGTCACGGCGTTGCTGACCATGAGTCTCTTTCGACCGAGGAATCGACAGGCGGCCCCTTCCTCGCGTACCTGTTCGCACTCTCGGGCGCGTCTGTGCAGGTCAGGCGGCTGTGGACCTTCAACCGGTCGCACGGGAGTACGCGTGGACCTAGGGTCCACGGGTTGCGCATTCGCACCGACGCCAAACCAGACATCACTGCAGGTCAGCCTGTAGGGCGCGCGTACGCGGCACGACGATGGGCAACGCCTGGTCCGCATTCCGTCCGCAGCCTGCAGGGCAAGCCGCCGGCGGCGACCAGAAGCTGACCAGTTCCCGTCGAGCCCGGGGCTCGTGCCGCAGTCCCGCGCCCCGGTGTGGCAGCGAAGCCCTCAGCGCGTGACGCGCCGACGCCCTTCCCTTGGGCGAGCCGGAGGCGGACCCATCGGCCTCGCAGGAGACGACCACGGCGTCCGTGTTCATGTTGCCGTCCGCCTCTGACGTCCGCCCCCGGCTCGCGCCGTTCACCCGAACAGCCCAGGCGCGGTCCCATTCTTCGGGCGGGGCGGGGGTGAAATCCGCGTAGTTCAGGCGGACCCGGGGAACCGCCGTGCTTGCCGAAAAGGCCCGTTTGGCGCCGTTGTGAGCGTTCGCGTGTCAATAGTCACGGTCATGCGCCTGGCTTTCTGGAAGTCATCGTCACTCTGACGGCGCATTGCCGCCCGGTTGGGAACGCTGCCAAGGTTCGGCCCACTTGCCGTCCGAGCAGGGGGTCCCCTCGTGTCCGTGCACGCCCCGTCCGCCATCGCCGCCCCGAGTCGCCGACTGCGAGGCGCCTGCGCAGCGCTAGCGACCAGCGCGCTCCTCATCACGGGAGCCCTGGTGCAACCTGCCGCGGCCGCCGGATCGGCGCCGGTCCTGAAGCCGGCGGAGCCGTTCATGGTGCAGAACGGAGGCGTCACCGCTTCGGTATGGTCCGACGATCCGGGCGTCGCCGGCGGCACGGCAACGCTGAGGCTCGCGCCGACCACGGGGGATGTCCCGGAGGGCGCCGTCTCCGAGGTTGCGACGTTCGCGGCGACCGACGCCTCGGGGGCGGCCCTCACCCGGTGGCCGGGCGCGGCCGCCTTGTCGGGCGGCCTAGTCGATGAACCATGGTCCGCGGAGCTGTCGGCGCCCGGTGTGGAGGTGGCGTTCGCTCGCGAGGCGCTCGAGGTGCGTGACGACGCGCTGACGACGCTCCAGGTCTGGCACCGCACGACCGACGATGCGGAGTGGGCCCCCGTGCCCTCGGCCTGGCTGCCGGCCCGCGGCGCAGTCGTGGCGCAGGCGGACTCCACAGGGGACTTCGTCGTGGCTCCGTCGGCTCCGCGGGCTGCCCCAGTGGTGGCGCTGGACCTCGACGACGACGCGGCACGCGCCATGTGGGACGGCGAGGTCGTCGGAGAGCTCCCGACGACCGCGGCCGTGGCGGAGCTGTTCGAGGGGTACGTCGAGGACGCGTGCATGGCCGACGTCCTCATCACTCGGTCGGCCGAGACCGCCGTCGTGGATCCGGCCATGCGAGCCGCGGCGGTCACCCGCACCCGCCCGACGCTCGCTCTGACGCTCGGCTTCGACGCTACCGACGGCCTTCCCGGGGGCACTGCCGAGACCGGCGGCGCGCGCGTCTGGAGCACCGACACCGCACTAGCCGCCGCGATGACCGACGCCCTCGTGACGTACACGGGTCGGCCGGCGCGAACGGTGGACTCCACAGAGCTTGGGACCGCTCGGCCGGTCGCCGACGCGGCCCAGGTCGCCGACGCCACCTACGCCCGAGTCGAGCTCGGTTACCTGGACCACAACTACGACCACGCGGTGATCGCACATCGTCCCGAGCTCTACGCCCAGGCCCTCGCGCGGGCCGTCGTCAGCACCCTGGATCGATCCGGCGAGTGCTGGCCGAGGCCTTCGGCAGCCGCCGGGACCGTCGTGGCGGGTGGGCACGGCTTCTCCAGGGGGACCGACGCGCACGTCCTGCCGATGGCGGAGGGGGACGAGGGCTCCTGGTGGGGCGGGGTGAACCAGCGCTTCGAAGAGGTCGACGAGGGCGGCGTCACGGCGACGTACTCGGTCACCGCCTTCCCGGCCGAGGGCGAACCGGGAACCGTGCGGGTGAACGCCTCGTGGGACATCGACCCGCACCAGGACATGCTCTCGAGGTTCTGGACGGCCATCCGCGAGGTCGGCTGGTGGCTGGACATCGTGGTCGCGAGTCTGGGCGAGGGGTCCGGGGACTTCGAGCTCTACCCGGCCTTCAGCCCCGTGTTCTCGTACGACCCAGCCACGGGCAACGCTTCGTCGCTCGGCAACATCTCGTCCTGGGTGAGCTACCGCGTCGACGGCGACTGGGACGGCCACGTCTACGTGCTCAACTCCAGCGACGACCCGATCCTGGCCTGGACCGCGCCGTGGGCCGCTCCCCCGCTGCCGCCGGGGCCGTTCCTCCCCCTGCCGCCCGACCGGGACGTGCTCGCGCTGCTCGCCGGCTATGGCCTGACGTACGAGCAGATCTACGGCGGCGACCCGGTGAACCTGGCCACCGGCAACGTGACACAGAGCGAGGAGCTGCTCGCCCTGACCGGCGTCGGCGACCAGATGATCGACCTCACCCTCACGTACAACGGCGGTGACGGGCGCATCACCCCCGTCGGTCGGGGCTGGAACTTCGCGTACTCGGCCTGGGCGCAGAAGTACGACGGCGGCGGGGTACTCATCACCGGCGCGAACGGCCAGGGCCTGTACTTCACCCCCGATGGCGGCGGCTACGCGTCCCCGCCCGCCGCTCGGGCGACGCTCGCCAAGACGGCCGACGGCGTCGTCCTGACCCGCATCGACGGCACGCAGGAGACCTACACGATCGATCCGCTCACCGGCACGGGCGTCCTTACTGGCGTCGTCGACCGCCAGGGCAACGCCTACACGCTCGCCTACGCCAGCCGCGCGCGCGGCGGGGAGGGAGCGGTTTTCGCCCCCCTGGCTTCGATCACGGACGAGGGTGGCCAGCAGGTCGTCGTCACCACCACGAGCACGGGGCGGATCACCGGGTTCACCCGCCCCGACGGCGCCGCCTGGACCCTCGGCTACGACGGCGACAACCTGACGTCGATCACCGACGCCGCCGGGCACACCCGGTCCTTCGCCTACGACGACGCCGGCTACCTCACCTCCATCACACGCGCCGACGGCGTCGTCGAGGTCACCAATGCCTACGACCTCGACCACCGTGTCGCGGTCCAGGTCGACGGCAGAGGCCTGCGGCGCACCTTCGCCTACGACGGCGACGGCACCACCACCCTCACCGACGCCCTGGGCAACAGCAGCACCGTCGTGCACGACGACGCTGGCCTGCCCGAGCGCACGATCGACGCCGCCGGCGGAGTCACGCGCACGGAGTATGACGATGCGCGTAACCCGGTGACCTCGGTCGACGCCCTGGGCAACGAGCACCACTCGACCTTCGACGCCACAGGCCGGGTCCTGACCACCACCGATCCTCTCGGCAACACCACTACGTCCGCCTACAACGCCGCCGGCGACCTGACCTCGAGGACCACCACGGCGCCGGACGGCTCGAACGCGACGACCACCTTCGTTCTCAACGAGGACGGCCGTGCAGTCGAGACGCACCTGCCTGACGGCACCGTGATGACGGCGGCGTACGACGCGCACGGCGACGTCACCTCGGTCACGGACGCTGCGGGCAACACCACCCGGCACTCCTACGACGCCCGCGGCAACCGCGTCCAGACCGTCGACGCGGAGGGCGGCACCAGCACCTTCGAGTTCGACCTAGCCAATCGGCTCACCGCCTCGACCGACCCCACGGGAGCCCGAACCGTCTACACCTACGACGGCGACGACAATGTCGTGTCGGTGACCGACCCGATCGGCGCGGTGACCAAGCACGAGTACGACGCCACCGGGACACGCACGTCCACGACCGACCCGCTCGGAAACGTCACCCGGTTCGAGCACAACGCGAACCTCCAGATCACCGCCGAGATCGCGCCCGACGGGGCACGCACCGAGTTGGCCTACGACGACGAGCACCACGTCACCACTCGGACCAACCCGGACGGCACGACCGTCACGTTCACCTACGACGCCCTCGGGCGGCAGGTCAGCATCACCGATGAGGCCGACGCCACGACCACCACCGAGTACGACGCCGTCGGGAACCCGGTCGCGGTCGTGGACGCCGAGGGCGGAAGGACCACGTCGAGCTTCGACGCCCTCGGTCAGGTCACCTCGGTGACCGACCCGCTCGGCCACACCACCTCCACCACCTGGCTCCCCGGCGGTCTGGTGGGCCAGCAGACGGACGCCATCGGCGGCGTGACCGCGCGCACCTACGACGTGATGGGCCGGCTCACCGGCGTGACGACCCCGGACGCCGCGACCACTACCTACACCTACGACCCGGTGGGCAACATCGCCACGATCACCGACCCTCGTGGCGGCGTCACAGCCTTCGCCTACGACGCCCTCGGCCGGCAGGTCAGCAGGACAGACGCGACGGGCGCGGTCTGGACCACGGAGTACGACGGCGCGGGCCGCATCGTCACAACCACGGACCCCACGGGCGCCACCACGACCAACGCCTACGACGCGGCCGGGCACCTGGTTGCCACCACCGACCCCACCGGCGGCACAACGTCCACGACGTACGACGCCGCCGGACGCGTCACCGCGAGCACCGATCCGCTCGGCCGGGTCACCACGCTCACCTACGACGAAGCCGGCCGCGTCCTCACCGTGACCGACCCCACAGGTGCGGTGACCACGCAGGCCTACGACGAGGCAGGCCGCCTCGCCCAGCTCACCGACGCCCGAGGCCAGGTCACCACCTACGGCTACGACCCCACCGGCCGGCGCACCCTCATGGTCGACGCGGCCGGCGGTCACTGGACCACGGAGTACGACCGCCTGGGCCGCGCGTTGGCCGAGACAGACCCGACGGGTGCCCGCACCGAGTACACCTACGACGCCGCCGGGCGCCGAGTCGAGGTCACCGACCCCACGGGTGCGACGACGACGACCAGCTACGACACGCGCGGTGTGGCAGCGGTGGTCACCGACCCGGTGGGCGGCCGCACCACCGTCGAGTCCGACCCGATGGGCCGGCCCCTCACGATGACCGATCCGACCGGCGCCATCACCCGGATCGCCTACGACGCCGCGGGTAACGCGACCACCGTCACGGACGCGAACGGCCACACCACGACGACCGTCTTCGACGCGGCCAACCGCCCGGTGTCCGTCACCGACGGCACCGGAGCGGCGACCCTGACCGCCTACGACGTGGCAGGTCGGCCCGTCAGCGTCACCGACCCGCTCGGCCACGCCACGACCACGGAGTACGACGCCGCAGGGCGCCCCGTCGCCGTCACGGACCCGACCGGCGCCACGACCACGACGGTGTATGACGCCGCAGGCCAGGTGGTCAAGGTGACCGACCCACTCGGCCGCATCACCCGCTACGCCTACGACGGCACCGGGCGCGTCACCGAGGTGGCGCGACCCGACGGAACGACGATCACCTCCGCGTACAACCCGACCGGCCAGATGGTGGCCCAGACCAATGGCCGCGGCCACACCATCGAGCTGGTCGTGGACGCCCTTGGTCGGCCCATCGCCATGACCGACGAGGCGGGCCAGGACTGGGCCACCACCTACGACGCTCGAGGCATGGTCACGGCCACCACCGACCCGCTCGGTGGCACCACGACGACGGAGTACGACGCCGCTGGCCGACCCGTCGCGGTGACCGACCCGACGGGCGGCATCACCAAGACGACCTACGACGCTCGCGGCCTCGCCGTGGTGACGACCGACGCCGTCGGCAGCCAGACGACTCTCACGTATGACGGTGCCGGACGGCAGCTCACCATGACGCTCCCCTCCGGTGCGACGTGGACCCAGACGTGGGACGGCGTCGGGAACCTCCTGACCTCGACCGACCCGACCGGGGCGACGACGTCGAGCACCTACGACGCCGCCGACCGGCCCGTCACGATCACCGACGCCACCGGCGCGACCACCACGACCGCCTACGACGCCGCGGGACGCGTCGTAGCAACCACGGACCCGGTCGGCGCGACGACGGCCACGGCCTACGACGCCGTCGGCCGTCCAACCTCCGTCACCGACGCCGAGGGCAACACGACCACCTACGCCTACGACTCCGTCGGGAACCTCGTGACCCGGACGACGCCGAGGGGCGGGGTCACCGCGTGGGAGTACGACGCGATGGACCGGCCCGTGCAGGTCACGGACGCCGAAGGCGGGGTGACCGCGACCGTGTACGACGGCCAGGGCAACGCCGTGACGGTGACCGACCCCGTCGGGGTCGTCAGCGCCATGACCTACGACCCGCGCGACCTGCTCACCGCCGTCGTCGAGAACGCCCTCCCGGACACCCCGGCGGGACCGGCGGTGAACGTCACCACGCAATACGCCTACGACGACGCCGGCCGCCTCTCCTCGGCGACCGACCCCCGCGGGAACACCACCGCTTACGCTCGTGACGCTGCCGGTCGTGTGACGGCGACCACGGATGCGGCCGGGCGTGTCAAGGCGACGGCGTACGACGCCGCCGGCCGGCCGGTCACGGCGACCGCGCCGGATGGCCAGGTCACCGCTACGGCGTACACGCCGGACGGGCAGGTGGCCTCGGTTGCCTACCCCGACCACGCCGTCACGTTCGGGTACGACGCCGTTGGTCGACGCACCTCCATGAAGGATCCGATGGGGACCAGCTCGTGGGTGTACGACCCGGTGGGCCGGGTCACGAGGGCACAGGACGCCTCCGGTGCTGTCATCGGCTACGTCTACGACGCCGCAGGCAACCAGGTGCAGGTCTCCTACCCCGACGCGCGACGCCTCACCCGGGAGTTCGATGCCCGCGGCCTCGCGACCACGCAGGCAGACGCCACCGGCACGACTCGGTTCTCCTACGACGCTGACGGGAACCTGTCGGTGACATCCCGGCCGACCGGGGTCGTAACCTCGCTGACGCGCGACCTCAACGGACGCGTCACCGGGATGACGCACACCGGCAGCGGCGCGGCACCCGGGACCTCCCCGGCGGGGAACTCGTCTGCGAACGCGCCGGGCAACGCCTTCGGCCACTGCAAGGACAACCCGACGGGCCACCCGAACCAGCAGCCTGCCTGCACCACCTCGACCCTCGTCGTGTCCTACACCTACGACCCGCGCGGCCTGGTGACCACGCGGACCGTGACCACGGACGAGGCGATTACGACCACCGAGTACGCGCACGACGCCCTGGGCCGCCTGGTGTCATCCACGACCGGCGGGTACGTCGCCACGTACGGGTGGGATGCGGCGTCGAACCTGGTTGCGGAGGTGACGTCGGACGACCCGACCACCCCCATCGACGCGGACGGATGGTCCGCGCTCCGCTCGGTCAACGCGATCAACCAAACCACGACGATCGTGACCGACTACGCACACGCCCCGGTCCCGCACACCGAGACGGTCGCGCTCACCTATGACTTGCGGGGGAACCGGACCGGGCAGACCACGACGACGACCTCGGGCGGTGCCACGCACACGCAGGCACGCATCGCCTACGCCTACGACGCCGCCGACCGGCTGGTCCGCGAACACGACGCCGGGGCGAACCTCAACAACGCCCGCGACGACATCATCACCACCTGGGGCCGGGACGGCCTGGGCAGGGCACTGGTCGAGACGCAGAACGGCACCGCCCAACGCCGGGTGTTTGACGGGTCGCTGGCCGTGGCCGACGGGCCCACGCGGATCACCCGCGGGCCTGCCGGCGAAGCGCTGGTGGAGACCACGGACACCGTCGTGGGTCACGGCCGCAACGCCACGACGGTCCCGGTGGCGGTCGACGTGCTCGCCGACCTCCTCGGCACCCCGCTGAGCATTGCCGAGGCCGGGGTGGTTTCCGACGACCTGGCCTGGACCGGCGCCTTCGGCAATGTCGTCGCCACACCCGGCTGGGACACCGTCACGGGCTACACCGGGCACCTGGAGGCGGCCGGGCTGGTCGAGACGCCCACCCGCACCTACGACCCCGCATCACGGGTGTGGGTGCAGGAGGACACCTGGCCGGGCACCGCTACGGTCGCCGCGACGCAGAACCGGTACACCTACGCCCAGGGCGCCCCGGAGACCCTGGTCGACCCGACCGGGCGGATGGCCGCCCAGGCGGCGATCCTGGCCCAACGGCTGCCCGCGGAAGAACTTGCCTACGTCCTGGGGCTCATGGCGATGTGCCGGGTGTTCCCCGCGGAGAACCAGTGCCGGCCCTTCGAGGACGACGGCGTGCCGACGTGGACGCAGATGGACCTCGACACCTACCGCTCCAACCTGCAGGCCGCGATGGTCGGCCTGCAGTACGGCATGGAGCAAGGCACCATCAGCCCCGACCGCGCGACCGCCGTCGCCCAAGCGATGCGACTGCTCAAGCTCGGCGTGCCCACGGACTTCATGAGCCCCCAGGAAGCGTTCGAGTCCCTTGGAGCCACGGCGGCCGGGGCGCTGGTCGCTGGTGGGGTCTTCGTGATCTGCGAAGCAGGCACCGGAGGGGCGGGCAGCTACGGCTGCGCCTTCATCGCCGGCGCAGCCGGCGGTGCCACAACGGCGGCGCTTGGCTACACCACGTCGACCCCGCAGTATCGTTGGGACGGGGGTGATGCCTCCCTGTACATCGGCACGGGCGCTCTCATCGGCGGCACACTCTCGGTGGCCGGACGGGGCTTCTTCGGACCGGGCACCAGCGGAAGCGCGGCGGGGCCTGGCACGGCTAACACCGCGCCAGCGTTCGGCTCCCTCTCAAATGCGGAGGCCCGCGCTTGGTATCTTGCTCAAGAGCAGCAAATCGCAGCCCGAAACGCAGAGATGATCGCCGCCGGGGTTCCCGCCGAGGTCCGTGCCCAGATGGCATTTGAGGCGCGAAACGCAATACGTTCACAGGCGCGTGCCGCAATGTCCGATCGGGAGGCGGCTGCCGCGCTTTCACGGTCGGATCCGAATCTCACCTGGGAACAGGTGCTCCAGAAGTATGACGGGGACTTCGACGCCATTGCACAGGCTGCATCGAGGTCGCGAACATCCGTGAACCAGCAGTACGGATTGGGGGAGCAGAGGTGATCGATCTTACGAGTCTGATGCGCATGCCGCTGCACTGGGAACCTGACGCGACTCGCGAGCTCTGGCTGAAGGCTTCAATCGACGATGGCGAAGTCTTCATCCGGATGAACCGCTTCCCGGAGGAGCACATGTACAGCCTTGAGCTGGGCGACGGGAAATTCACCGACTTCGATGACTTCCCGCCAACGTGGTCTCGCGGCGCACTGGCCTGGCCTGAGACGGCCCTACCTCGCTGGAATGCAGACTCGTAGGGGTCACGCCGCTCGACGAGGCTATGAAGGCGATCCCTATCGTGACTTCGTCGGTCGATTGGACGGATGGACCTGGCCGACACAGCGAGCCCAGAGGGCTGAGTGACGGCATCTCGGCCATCTGGCGAACAGCGAGGCGATGCACGGCCAGTCCGCACCTAGTCCGCAACTGACCGAGAAAGGGCCCTCAAAGACAAGAACCGTCGGAAGGCATCGCTGCAGCTCAGGCCGACTTTCGGCCCTCTTGCCAGCCGCTCGAACTGCCACCACAAGCGTCTTTTAATCCGCGGGTTGTGGGTTCGATCCCCACGGGGCCCACCCGTGCACACCCGCCGCGCATTCGCGGAGGTCAGAGGCCCGCGTGGCGCACCGGGGCAAGCCTGATGCGGATCGCCCGCCCGCACACCGTCCCACGCGGCATCATGCCGAGGGTGGGAGCCGACGGGGACGGGGGCTGTGCCGTGAGAGAGCCGCGGGTTGCTGGCATCCGGGGCCGCACGGGGTCCGGCACCGCACCGAGTCGATCGAGATCTCGCGCGCGACGACGGCCTGGCAGGGTGCGACCGATGGGGCTGGGCCTCCTGCTACCCGTGCTGGCCGCGTGCAGCTCGGGGGGCCCGGCTGCCGACTACCCCGGCTACGCCACGGTCGACGAGATGGTCGTCGCGGCGGACGTGATCGTCACGGGACGAGTCCTGAGCACCCGCGTGGAAGACGTCTACGCCGATCAGGATCTGGGGACGGATCCGAGCCTGAACCCGCAAGCCGGGGCGGCGGCGACCGCCGATCGAGGATCGGCCATCGTGGTGACCGTGGCCGAGGTCGAGGTCACGCGCGCGATGAAGGGCGACGTGCGCGAGGGCCAGGTCATCGAGGTGAGCCAACTCGGGACGCGGGACCAGCCTGCGGCCGGAACGACTCTTGTCGAGCCAGGCGACGCGGAGTACGCCTTCGTCCTGAACCGCCACGACGGGGCACCGTACGACCTCGTCAACCCCGCGCAGGGGCTGTACCGGGTCGGCCCCGACGGCGCCCTCGCCACGATCGGCCGAGGCAATGAGTTGCCGATCGAGCACGTCACCGACCTCGAGGCGCAGCCGTGACCCCGGCGCACGCCGGCCAGGTGCCGCCGTCGGCGGTGGAGGACGCGGGAACGGGAAGGGCCGGCCGGCGCTCGCGCACCGACCGGCCCGGGTTCCCCGTCAGGTGGGAACGTCTCAGCGCTCGGCCTGGAACATCCACAGGTGCTTCTCGAGCGCGGCCGTGATGCCGATCAGCAGGTCCTGGCTGACCACGTCGTGCTTCTCGGTCTCGGCGATCGCCTCGCGCAGGCGCCCGATGGCGGTGCCGAGCGCGGACACGAAGTAGTCGATCACGTCGGTGTCCTGCGCCCACCCGGTCGGGTGCTCGGGCAGGGCCGACTCCGCAGCGACGGTCTTCGCGCGGCCGTCGGGCGTCACGCCGATGGTGACGGCGCGCTCGGCGACGTCGTCGGCGTGGATGCGGACGGCGTCGACCACCTCGTCCAGCTGGAGGTGCAGGCTGCGGAAGCCACGGCCGACCAGCGTCCAGTGCGCCTGCTTGCCGACGAGGCTCAGGTCGATCAGGTCCGCGAGCACACGGTTGAGTGCCGCTCCGGTGGCCGCCTTGTCGGCGTCACCCAGGGGGCTCGTCATGGCGGGTGCAGTCATCGCTCTCCCTCTCTCTCGTCGCGATCATGCCCTCCCGAGTCTGCCCGGTCCCCGGGCCGGCCGTCCGGGACTCTGGACTCTCGAAGGACCCCGTCACAGCCGGGTGAAATCCGGCGCCAGCCCCACACGACCAGGGACCAACACGACAGAACACGCACCCACCCCCTCCCGGCGGAGCCCTCGCGGGCATGAGGATGGGGCTAGGGCCGCGCACACAGGCCCGTGGTGACACGACAGGGGACCGTGATGGCCATACGCACCGAGAGCCCGTCGAGGACAGTCGTCCCGACGTCGTGGCTCGACGGCGCGATCCGGCGCGGCGCCGCCTGGCCGTGGTGGGCGACCGCGCTGTGCGTCGGCATCCTCATCGCCGCCGCGTGGCTGGCGACGTACGCCTCCGGCGGCAGCCAACGGGCGTTCCCTCACCTCTTCTACATCCCGATCATCGGCGCGGCGATGCTCTTCGGGTTCCGCGGCGGGATCCCGGCCGCCCTGGTGTCCGCGATCGCCGTCGGGCCGCTGATGCCGCTCAACACGGCGACGGGCGAGGCCCAGCAGCCCAACGGCTGGCTCCTGCGCGCGGTCATGTTCTGCATCGTCGCGGGCGCAGCCACGCTCGCCATGGAGATCCGCGAGCGCGTCAGCGAGCAGCAGCTCACCACCGAGATCCGCGACCGCGTCACTCGCAGCTACGGCGCAGACGAGACCGACGACGCCGTCCTGCCGGCTCTGGAGCGCGTGCTCGCCGAGGGGCTCTTCCACGTGGTCTACCAGCCCGCCTACTCGCTCGCGGACGGCCGCCTCGTCGCGGTCGAGGCGCTCACGCGGTTCGACGCCGAGCCCCGCCGCACGCCCGACGTCTGGTTCCGCGCGGCGGCCATCGCCGGCCTCGGCACGGATCTCGAGATCGCCGCCATCGAGAAGGCCGCCGACGGCGCCCGCGACCTCCCGCGCCACGTGTCCCTCGCGGTGAACGCCTCCCCGGCGACTCTCGCGGACCCGCGTCTGCACGCGATCCTCGCCGGCCACCCGGACCGGACGTTCGCCGTCGAGATCACCGAGCACGCCGTCGTCGAGGACTACGCCCTGCTGCAGGAGCACCTCAGCGACCTCCGGGCCCTCGGCGTCCGCCTCGCCGTCGACGACACCGGCGCCGGGTTCTCGAGCCTGCGGCACATCGTCCAGCTGGCCCCGGACATCATCAAGATCGACATCTCGCTCGCGCAGGGCGTCGGCAGCAGCCCGCTCAAGCGCGCGCTGGCCACCTCGCTGACCGAGTTCGCGCACGCCGCGGGCGCGCGCATGGTCGTCGAGGGCATCGAGGACGTCGACGACCTGGTGGCCTGGTCGGCGCTCGGCGCCGAGGCGGTCCAGGGCTACCTCACGGGCCGACCGGGGCCGCTGCCGGTCGCCGAGACGAGCGCGATCGTCGCCGCGCTGCGCAGCCGGCTGACGGTCTGAGCTAGCGGGCCACGCCGTCCGCCCCGGCGTCGGGCGCGTCCTGGGGAGCCAGGAGGAAGCCCGTGCCCTCGGGCGACGGGACGGCGTCGAGCTTCTGGTCGGCGAGGATCTCCGACGTCGTCGGCTCGACGTACACGTGCGCCGACCCGGCGTCGATGATCTCGTCGCCGTCGAGCGGCGCCGCCACCAGGGAGAGCTCGAAGGCGCCGGTCTGGGCCTCGGACTCGGCGATCCGCAGACCACCCTCCTCCGGGAGCCCGGCGCGCGCGGCGATGTCCTGCACGGCGAAGCGGGCGTTGTCGGTCAGGGTGAGCATGAGCGCTGTCCTTCCATCGAACGTCGCGGCACCGCAGGGCGGGCCTCGGACCACTCCACCGTCGGGGCGGCACGGCGCTCCCGCAACCCCTACGCCCCGGTACGTCCACATCTCGGGACGGTTCGTCCGGTACTCGCCCGGGCTCCGGACCGGCCCGCCGCACGACGCGCGAGTGCGAGACTGTGCGCACGTCGCCCGGCGCTGGGCGGCGTGGGCACGACCACCCGAAGGACCTCGATCACCCGCACGACGAGGAGTTCCCATGGCCCGCGTGTTCGTCACCGGATCGACCGCCGGCATCGGCCGGGAGACCGCCCGGCAGCTGCTCGAGGCGGGTCACGAGGTCGTCGGGCACGCGCGGAGCGCCGAGCGGGCCGACCAGGTCCGCGCCGTCCTGCCCGGGCTCGCGGACGTCGTCGTCGGCGACCTCTCCTCCCTCGCCCAGACCCGTGCGCTCGCGGAGGCGGCCGCGGCCGCGGGGCCGTTCGACGCCGTCGTGCACAACGCGGGGATCGGCGGCGGCGCACCGGACAAGGTGCTCACCGCGGACGGGCTCGAGCGCATCTTCCAGGTCGACGCCGTGGCGCCCTACGTCCTCACCGCGCTCATGCCGCGCCCGCGCCGGCTCGTCTACCTCACCTCGGGCCTGCAGGCCGAGGGGTACGCCGAGCCCGACGAGATCGAGTGGGGCTGGGACGGCATGCAGGCCTACGCGGACGCCAAGCTCGTCGACCTGGTCCTCGCCTGCGCGGTGTCCCGCCTGTGGCCCGACGTCGTCACGAACGCCGTCGACCCGGGCTGGGTCCGCACCCGGCTGGGCGGGCCGAACGCGACCGACGACCTCGGACCCGGCGCGGAGACGCAGGTCTGGCTCGCGACGTCGGACGATCCCGAGGCGCTCGTCGGCGGCCGGTTCCTCAAGCACCGCACGCCGCTCGAGCCCAACCCGCAGGCGCTCGACGTCGAGCTCCAGGAGCGCGTGCTCACCCGGCTCGCCGACGTGACGGGGATCGTCCTGCCGCGCTGAGACCCGCGGCGGGGTCGGGTGCCGGTCGGCCGGTCGGCCGGTCGGCCGGTCGGCCGGTCAGCCCGTCTCAGGCCTCGGCTGCGGCGTCGCGCTCGGCGAGCACGTCCGCGCCCGGGCCGGTGAACGACTGCGAGCGCTCGACCGCGAAGACGCTCCCGGTGAACAGCCGCGAGTCCTTGCGCGGGTCGACCGTCATCGTCGTGTCGCCGGAGTGCCGGCCCGTGGGCTGCGGCGGCGCGGCACCCTCGGCCCTGGACGGGCGCACCCGCACGAGGTGGTCGACCAGGCCCTCCCGGACGTCGCAGCGCAGGTCAGCGAGCTGCGGCGCGTCCGCGGCGCTCACGACGGCCCGCAACCGCACCCGACCGCCGGTCGCGTCGGCGACCTGCAGGACGGCGACGCGGCGGTCCCACAGGTCGTTCGCCTCGACGACGCGGAGCAGGGCCGCGCGCACGTCGGCGACGGGGACGGCCGGGTCGACGTCGACGTCGACGGTCCCGACCAGGTCGGCGCTGCGGTGCGTCCAGTTCTCGAAGCCCGCCGCCACCAGGCGCCGGGCCGGCACGACCACGCGGCGGTCGTCCCACGCCTGCACGACGACGGTGGTCGCGGTGATCTCCTCCACGCGACCCCACAGGCGGTCGGTGCCGACGCCGTCGGCCGCCGTCGGGGCGAGGGGACCGCGGCCGGACGGCGCGCCGTCGGCCCCCAGGCCACCGAGGGCGATGACGTCGTCGAGCCGGAGCGCGTCCGCGGAGGCCAGCTCGAGGCCCGCGACGACGTCGCGCAGCCAGGGCAGCGCGGCGCCCACCACCGCGGCGAGCACCAGCGCGAGGAGGCCGAGGGCCGCGAGGCCCGCGACGCGCGTCGTCGGGAAGACCAGCAGGGCGCCGGCGAGGCCCGCGACGAGGACCACGACCAGCGCGACGGCCCTGGCGGCCCCGGCGAGCGCGCGGCTCCCGCGGGCGTGGCGATGGCCGGGGGTGTCGGTCCGGTGGCGGCCGAGCGCCGCGTCCACGCAGGCCGGCGCGACGACGACGGCGAGCCAGGTCAGCGCCAGGATCGCGGCGAGCGCACACGAGCGGTCGAGGGCCGCCGTCGGGCGCGGCAGGGCGAGGCCCACGCCGATCCGGACGGCGACCGCGGCGAGCAGCAGGCGCACCGGGTTGCGGGTGCGGCGGGCCAGGTGGGCCCAGAGCCAGCGGCGGCGGCCGGCCGCCCGCAGCCCGGCCGCCACGCCCTCCGCGAGCAGGACGGCGGCGATGAGGGCGAGCGCGACGGCGAGGACGACCGCGGCGGGCGAGACGTCGTCCGTCGCGGCGATCACGAGGGGGCGCATCGCCTCAGGGTAGGGCGAACCGGTCGCGCGGCGAGCGGTGGAGGGGGCAGCGCACCCGCCGGTCCGTGCGATCCCTCGACGTGCGGGACGTTCTCCCGGGGCTTACCTTCCGAAATCAGGGCCGGTGATCCCCACGGCCCACCGAGGGAAGGGGTATCGCCATGGGAATCGGCGGCATCATCAGCGCCATCGTGGTCGGGCTCATCATCGGCGCGCTCGGGCGGCTCTTCGCCCCGGGCCGTCAGCGCATCTCGATCCTGCTCACGATCGTCATCGGCATCCTCGCCGCGCTGCTCGGCACGTGGATCGCCCAGAACATCGGAGTGGCGGTGACCGACGGCATCGACTGGATCGAGCTCGTCCTGCAGATCGGCCTCGCGGTCATCGGTGTGATGATCGCGGCGCGCACGCTCGGCTCGCGCCGGCGCACCGTCCTCTGACGGCCTGACCGCACGCGCTCCGGGGAGCGTTCCTCTCGCACGTCGGGAGGGACGCTCCCCGCCGCGCGTCGGGCGGGACGCGCGTCGGGCGGGCGTGGGGGGCGGTCAGTCTGCCTGGCGGAGGGCGTCGAGCCGGCTCGCGAGCTCGTCCAGGACCTCCTCGCGCGCCGCGTAGACGCCCTCCTCGCGCGGCCAGTGCACGACGACGTCGGTGAACCCGAGCGCGCGGGCCCGCACTACCGACTCCTCGAACACGTCCGCGGACTCCAGCGCGAGGCGCGGCGCGGCGTCCACGTTGAGGTACCTGTCGACGGCGCCGGGTGCGCGGCCCGCCTCGAGCGCGACCTCGTCGAAGCGGGCGACCAGCGCGCCCAGCCCCGCCCACCAGGCCTCCCACGCCTGCGCGGGCGTCAGGTCGCCGTCGCCCGACGGCGGCCCGTACGTCGCCCAGCCCTGCCCGTGCCGCGCGGCGACGCGCATCGCGCGGGGACCGTTCGCCGCGACGACGAAGGGCACGCGCGGCGTCTGCACGCAGCCCGGGATCATCCGTGCGCCGTGCGCCTCGTAGTGCTCGCCGGTGCGCTCGGTGACGGGGTGCGTGAGGAGCTCGTCGAGCAGGTCCACGAACTCCGCGAACCGCGCCACGCGCTCACCGCGCGTCGGCGGCGGACCCAGCACCTCGGCGTCGTACCCCTCACCGCCGGCGCCGACGCCGAGGAGGAGGCGCCCGCCGCTGACGTCGTCCAGGCCCATGACGTCCTTGGCGAACGGGACGGGGTGCCGGAAGTTCGGGCTCGCGACCCACGTGCCGAGCCGGATGCGCTCGGTCGCGGTCGCGGCGGCCGCCAGGAGCGGCACGGTGGCGAACCACGGCTCGTCGGCGAGCGAGCGCCAGGCCAGGTGGTCGTAGGTCCAGGCGTGGTCGAAGCCGTACTCCTCAGCGCGGCGCCAGCGTTCGCGCGCCACCGGCCAGCGGTCCTGCGGGAGCAGGACGATCCCGATGCGCACGAGCGGCTCCGTCCGGGGTGTGGGGTGTGGGGTGTGGGGTGTGGGGTGTGGGGTGGTGGGTGTCGGGGTGGGTCAGTCCCAGCCGAGCTCGTGGAGGCGCTCGTCGTCGATGCCGAAGTGGTGGGCGATCTCGTGGATGACGGTCACCGCCACCTCCTCCACGACCTCCTCGACCGAGTCGCACACGGCGAGCGTCGGCATCCGGAAGATCGTGATGCGGTCCGGCAGGGACCCGGCCGCCCACCAGTGGTCCCGCTCGGTGAGCGAGACGCCCTCGTAGAGGCCGAGCAGGTCCTGCGGCTCGTCGGCGGGCGGATGGTCCTCGACCAGGACGACGACGTTGTCCATCTGCTCGGCGAGCTCGGCGGGGATCAGGTCCAGGGCGTCCCGGACTGCGTCCTCGAACTCGGCGCGCGACATCGTGACCACGCCACCATTGTGGCCGAGCGGGGGCCGTCCGGGGTCGGGCGAGGAGGGGGCGGGAGGGCCCGCGCTCGGGTGCGGGCGTCGTCGTAGGAAGCCGCTTTGGAGTTCCGAGCCGGAGCCCGTATGCTTTCCGAGGTCTTCGGCGCGTGGACGTCTGGGCGCCCACCAGGGCCCCCATCGTCTAGCGGCCTAGGACCCCGCCCTTTCACGGCGGTAGCACGGGTTCGAATCCCGTTGGGGGTACGGACAGCAGGTCGCAGGACAGCACGGAAGCAGGACAGCAGTCACGCAAGGCCCCGTAGCGCAGTCTGGTTAGCGCGCCGCCCTGTCACGGCGGAGGTCGCGGGTTCAAGTCCCGTCGGGGTCGCTCTCGACCATCCGGTTCGCCGGCAGGTCGAACGGCCACTTAGCTCAGTTGGTAGAGCGTTCGACTGAAAATCGAAAGGTCGGCAGTTCGACCCTGCCAGTGGCCACCTGCAGTCAGCTGGGCAGACGCCCCGCCTCGGATGAGGCGGGGCGTTCGTCGTTCTCGGGGTGGGCGGCAGCGGGACCGGGCATGCGGCAGGCAGCTGTGTTCCGTGCTGGCGATTGGCTGCCTGCGTTCGCTCTGGGCGAATTGCCCCCTCTGCCCGGTTTCGGTAGACTTAGAACACCCGTTCGAAGGGAGTTGAGATGCCGACGGCGAGCGCTGGGGTGGCGACGTCACCGCACCACGCGCTGCGGGACGCCGTCGAGGGCCTCGCCACCCTCGCCACGGGCGCACGCTCCTGGGACGCCGCGCGACGGCGGACCATCCTGACGGAGGTGGACCGGGCGATCGCCGGGCTCACCGCGGTGCGGTCCGAGGTGCTGCTGGCGGAGCGCGACTCGGGTGACTGGCGGGGCTCGGGGGACCCGTCGTTCGCCGCGTGGCGCGGCCGCACGGCCCGCGTGGGCGTCAGAGGTGGAGCCGCCGAGGAGCGCCGGGCCGAGACCCTGACGTCGATGCGGGAGGTCCGGGACGCGACCCTCGCGGGCTCGGTGAGCGTGGCGCACGTCGACGTGATCGGGCAGGCGACGGCCCGCGGCTCCCAGGCGGTACGCGACGCCCTCGGGTCCCCCGAGGGTCAGGCACGCGTGCTCCAGATGGCGCGGCGGCTGGACGCAGGTCGGTTCGCGACCGCCCTCGCGCGCATGGCGGCGAGCGTCGACGCCGCGCACGTCGAGCGCACCCACCAGGCGCAGCGCGCCGAGCGCTTCCTGCACCTCGCGGAGACACCGTCGGGGACGAGGATCTCCGGGCAGCTCGACTCCATGGCCGGGCACCGCCTTCGGCTGGCGCTCGAGGCGTTGAGCCCACGGCCCGCCGCGGACGACTCCAGGGGCCACGCGCAGCGGACGGCCGACGCGTTGGAGGCACTGGCGGACACCGTGCTCAGCCTGCCCAGCACCGGCTCCGGCGCGGCCGTCCGTCCCCACGTCTCCTTCCTCATGACCGAGGAGACCTGGGGCGCGCTCCGCGCCCTTCGCGAGCGCGGCGCCCCAGGCGCGACCGGCCCGACGGGCGCCGTGGACGAGTCGGGCCCGGTCGGGTCAGTCCGGGTGGGTGCGGCGGACGAGCACCGGCGGGTGCTGCCGCCGGCAACCCTCGAGGACGGCACGCCCGTCCCGATGAGCGAGTTGGCTCGCGTCCTGTGCGACTGCGAGCTGACCCGCATCGTGATGGACGCTCAGAACGAGCCCGTGAACCTCGGGCGCACCGCCCGGACGTACACCGGCGCGCAGCGCCGCGGGGTGATCGCGCGCGACGGTGGCTGCGCCTGGCAGGGCTGCGGCATGGCAGCGCGGTGGTGCGAGGTGCACCACCGGCAGTGGTGGGACCGCGACGGCGGCGAGACGTCCGTCGAGGACGGCGTCCTCCTGTGCAGCTTCCACCACCACGAGGTCCACCGACTGGACCTCAGCATCCGACGATGGGCGCTGCACGACGACGAGGCGGACGCCTCCGGGCGCCGGGTGGCGTACGAGTTCGTCCTGCCCGGCGGCCGGGTCCTCTCGGGAGGCCCGCCGGGCGCGCCACCCCCGCGGCGTGCAGCGACACCGGGCGAGCGGGTCGGCGACCCGCGCGATCTGGGCGGGCTGGGCGACGTAAGCGCGCCGCACGACGTGGGCAGACCGCGTGACCTGCGCGAGCGGGGCGAGGTGCCGCTCGCGCGTGCCACGGAGCAACTGGCGCTCGCGATCTGAGGGAGACGGACGCGTCGCCCCGTCGCCGGATTGCCGAACGCGCGGCAGGCGAGTTGGCTGTGCCGGAGAATGCTCACGTGCCCCGCACCTGCCCGGCACGCGCCGCCGCCCCATGGGGCCGACGAAGGACGTGATGAGGTGACCACCAGCAGCCACCGCCCCGACGGCCGTCCGACCATCGGCGAGCTCGTCTCGGCGCTGTCCGAGAAGCTCTCCGCACTGATCCGGGACGAGATCAACCTCGCCAAGGCCGAGATGGCGGAGAAGGCGAAGAACGCCGGCGTCGGGATCGGGCTCTTCGCGGGCGTCGGCGTGCTGGCGTTCTGGGCGACCGGCGTCCTGATCGCCACGATCATCCTCGGCATCGCCGAGGGCCTGCCCGCCTGGCTGGCCTCGCTGATCGTCTTCGTGCTCATCCTGGCCGTCGCCGCACTGCTGGTGGCCCTGGGCATCAAGTCGGTCAAGAAGGGCACGCCACCCGTGCCCGAGCGCGCCGCGGCCAGCATCAAGGCCGACGTCGAGGCCGTCCGTGAGGGCCTCGCGAAGGACGACACTCCCAAGGAGACCCTGTGAGCACCCCGCTGCCGACCACGCCGGACGACGCCGCGGCGGGCACCGGCGCACCGAAGGCCGCCCAGCCCGTCGACACGCGGACCCAGGCGCAGATCGAGGCCGACATCGCGCGCACGCGCGCCGAGCTCCGCGCCACCGTGGACGAGCTGTCCGAGCGACTGAACCCCCGCAACCAGGCGCAGGAGGCCGTGGATGAGGCGAAGGTCGCGTTCGAGGAGCTCAAGCGCAAGCTGACCGGCGAGGTCCGACCGGCCGACGAGCCCGAGCCGACCCGTCGGGGCTGGATCGTCCTGGGCGCGGCGGCGGCGGTGGCCGCCGCCGTCGTGGGAACGATCGCCCGCAAGCTCTGACGGTCCGCCGAAGCACCCCGGAACCGCCGGGACGCCCGCGGAACCGCCAGGACGCCCGCGGGACCGCCAGGACGCCCGCGGGACCGCCAGGACGCCCGCGGGACCGCCAGGACGCTCGCTCGTTCGATCGCCCGCCCGCCCGCTCGCTCGCCCGGGTCAGGCAGCGCCCGGACGACCCTGCCCGGCGTGCCGGCGCTCGTGCTCGAGCAACGCCTTCTTGACCTCGAGCCCGTATGCGTAGCCGCCGAGGCTCCCGTCGGAGCGCACCACGCGGTGGCACGGCACGAACGGGGCGACGAGGTTCGTCGCACAGGCCGAGCCGGCCGCGCGCACCGCGGCCGGACGCCCGCTCAGCTCCGCGAGCTCGGTGTAGGACACGGTTTCCCCCGGCGGGATGGTCCGCATGGCGCTCCACGCCGCCTGCCGGAACGGGCCACCCGGCTGGCGCACCTCGACCTCGTCGAGCGCCGTCAGCTCGCCACCCAGGTAGCGGGCGACGGCGTCGGCGACCGGACCCGGGAGGTCCTCCGGGGCGACCACCCGCGCGCCGAGGGGCGCGAGCGTCCCGACCGGTCCGAACAAGGCGCGGTGCACGACGCCGGCCTCGTCCACGGCAACGGTGAGCGGACCCATCGGCGTCTCGAGCGAGGAGACCACGAACTCGACGTCGCGCCCCTCGCTCTGGCCGCCACCCTGGTGCTGCGTCCGGCCGCGAGTCATCGCGGGAAGTGGACGTGCGTCGGTCGCGTTCATCGGGAGTCCCCTCGTCGGTCGATCAGGCTGGTCCACAGGTGCTGGGCCGCGTATCCGCGCCACGGCCGCCACCGCTCCGCGCGTCCACGCGCCTCCGCGGGCGACACCCCACCGAGCACCTTCCGCAGCACGAGGTCGTGCGCGGGAAAAGCGTCGGGGTCGCCCAGGGCCCGCAGGGCGATGTAGTCGACGGTCCACGGCCCGATGCCCGGCAGCGCGGCCAGGGCGGCCCGGGACCGCTCGCGGTCGGCCCCCGGGGCGAGGTCGAGCCCACCGTCGAGCGCCGCGGCGAGACCGGCGAGCGCCGCCGCGCGTGCCCGCGTCAGGCCGAGCGCGAACAGCCCGTCCTCCCCCGCCGCGGCGACGGCGGCCGGCGTCGGGAACGCCCGCAGCCCCCAGGGGGAGATCTCGCCGAGCGCGTCGACCAGGCGGGCGGTCAGCGTCCGCGCGCCCGCGACGCTGACCTGCTGCCCGAGGACCGTGCGCAGCGCGAGCTCCGCCGCGTCGACCGTGCCGACCACGCGCAGGCCGGGCCGGGCCGCCACCAGCGGTGCGAGGAACGGATCGTCGCCGAGCACCTCGTCGACCCGCGCGGGGTCGGCGTCGAGGTCCGCCCAGTGCCGCAGCCGCCCGACCGCGCTCGTCAGGCCGTCGAGGCTCGGCAGGACCAGCCGGGCGACGACGCCGTCGGTCAGGTCGAGCTCGGCCAGCACCGGCCCCAGGCGGCCGGGCAGCACGCGGCGCACGACCGTCCCGTGGACCTCCTCGAGGCCGGGCACCGCCCGGGCGGAGACGTGCGCGAGCCACGCACCGGCGTCGAACGGCGCACGATGACGCAGTCGCAGCTCGAGCGAGCTCCCGTCGAGGCGAGCGCCCGCGGGCGGCCCGGCCGGCACCGAGGGCAGACGCGGCGCGCGCAGGGACGACGGCGGCGCGCCCACGTGCGCTCGCATGACGTCGTTGAACTGCCGCACGCTGCGGAACCCCGCCGCGAAGGCCACGTGCGAGAGCGGCAGGTCGGTCTCCTCGACGAGCATGCGAGCGACCTGGGCCCGCCGGGTGCGGGCGAGGTCGGCGGGGGACGCGCCGAGCTGGGCGATGAGCACGCGGTGCAAGTGGCGCGGGCTCACGGCCAGGCGGGCCGCCAGGCCGGCGACCCCCTCGTCGTCGGCCACACCCTGCTCGAGGAGGCGCAGCGCCCGCCCCGCGAGGTCGGCGTCGAGATCCCAGTCGCGGCTGCCGGGCTGGGCGTCCGGTCGGCACCGGCGGCACGCCCGGAAGCCGGCCGACACGCACGCCGCTGCACTCGCGTGGAAGACGCAGTTCTCGGGCAGCGGCGTGCGGGACGGGCACGACGGGCGGCAGTAGATCCCGGTGCTGAGCACGCCCACGTACACGCGACCGTCGAACCGCGGGTCCCGTGAGCTGACGGCGCGGTAGGCCAGCTCGGCATCCGGGAAGGTGCCGGCCGTTCGGTCGGTCCGCGCTGCGGTCATGCGGACATTCTGCGTGCCCGCTCCGACGGGTGCTGGCGGTGATCGGACATGGCGGTGCTCACCGTGAGCACGGCCATGAGCAGAGCCATGGGCACGACGATGGGCACCGCCGCGCTCGCGGCCGCGAGCTCTGCCCTCACTGGGGCCGGGAGGTCAGGCCTCCGTGTCGCGCTGCTCGGGGATCCCCCGCAAGAGCAGACGGACCTCCGACTCGCGGTAGCGGCGGTGACCACCGAGCGTCCGGATCGACGAGATCTTCCCCGACTTCGCCCAACGGGTCACGGTCTTCGGGTCGACGCGGAAGAGAGCGGCCACCTCGGAGGGGGTCAGCAGCGTCTCCTGCTCACTCTGGCGGGTGTTCATGGCTCCTCCTTCAGGAGTGCGGTGAACGCCTTCCCAGGTAGCGCATCACCACATGCCACCCATCGTCTCAGGTAAGCCTAAGTTGCGCACATCGGACAGAACGCCGAGGGCGGGCGCCCCACCCCACCGGGTGCGGATACGGCACGGATGGGGCAACTGGGACAGAGTTCGCACGCGGATTACGCGGCCCACGCTCCCCCGAACGGCGGATCGCGCCGATTCGTGTGAATCGCCTCACTGTGGCCAGCAGGTGGGCGGCTCGCCCTGCGCCCCGCACACGATGTACCGTTGCGACGACGATTCCAAGCACCCCGGGGCCGCACGTGACAGCACGGTGCCGCCCCGCTTCCACGTTAGAGGGGGTCGATGCCATGGGGCGCGGCCGTCAGAAGGCAAAGCAGACCAAGGTTGCCCGTGAGCTGAAGTACTTCACGCCAGCCACGGACTACCGAGCCCTCGAGAAGGAGCTCAAGACCGGTGGTGGCATCGTCACCCACGCGACCCCGGACCTCGCTGTCGACGACGAGGACGACGACCTCGACGAGTGGTCCGACGAGGACGAGGACGACGAGGAGGACGAGCGCTGACGGCTCACGCCGTCGGGTGATCGCCCTCCAGCAGCACGGCCCCGCCGTGCACTCCCTTCGTACCGCGCACGAGGCGATGAGCCTCGTGCGCGTCGTCGTCGTGGGTGACGCGCCCCAGCACCCACGCCGGCACACCTGAGGCCGCCAGCCCTGCCAGGGTGGCGGCGACGCCATCGGGACCGACGACGGCGACCATCCCCACGCCGAGGTTGAGCGTGGACTCCAGGTCCGCCCACGGGACCTGGCCGAGGCCCTGGACCAGCGAGAACACCGGCGGGATGGCCCAGGTCGACCGGTCGACCTCGGCGAGCAGTCCCGCCGGGACGACGCGCGCGAGGTTCGCGGCGAGCCCACCACCGGTGACGTGGCAGAACGCGTGCACCTGGGCGGCGGGGTCCGCAGCAAGGTCGAGGCAGGGGCGGGCGTACAGGCGGGTCGGCTCGAGGAGCTCCTCCCCCAGCGTCCGCCCGAGCTCGTCGACGTGGCGCTCGAGCGACCAGCCCGACGCGGCCACGACGGCCCGCACCAGCGAGTACCCGTTGGCGTGCAGTCCCGAGGACGCCATGGCCACCAGCACGTCGCCCGCGTGCACCCGGTCCGGCCCGAGCAGCGCGTCCTTCTCGACGACGCCGGTCACGGCGCCCGCCAGGTCGTACTCGTCTGCGCCCATGAGGCCCGGGTGCTCGGCGGTCTCCCCGCCGACGAGCGCGGTCCCGGTCTCGCGGCACGCCTCGGCGATCCCCCGCACGATGGCGGCGATCCGCTCGGGCACGACCCGCCCGGCCGCGATGTAGTCGGTCATGAAGAGCGGCTCGGCGCCGACCACGACGACGTCGTCGACGACCATGCCGACGAGGTCGTAGCCGATGGTGTGGTGCACGTCCATGGCGCGGGCGATCGCGACCTTGGTACCGACGCCGTCGGTCGAGGTGGCGAGCAGCGGGTGCCGGAAGCGGGTGAGGGCCCGCGCGTCGACCAGCCCGGCGAAGCCGCCGACGCCGCCCAGGACGCGGTCCCCGTGGGTCGCCTTCACCGCGTCGCGCATGAGCTCGACGGCGCGGTCGCCCGCGGCGGTGTCGACGCCCGCGGCCGCGTAGGTGATCTCGGTGGGTTCGCTGGTCATGGCCGCTCCAGGGCAGTCGCGCCACCCGCGGAGGGCAGCAGCGCGGACAGTCCGTCCTCGGGGGCGCCGAGCGGCAGCTCGGCCTGCTCGAGGAGGTTCTTCCCGAGGTGGTGGGCCGCGGGCAGGTCGATCGGGTAGCGGCCCGTGAAGCAGGCCGTGCACAGGCGCGACGCCGGCTGCTCGGTCGCCGCGATCATGCCGGCGAGCGAGACGTAGCCGAGGGAGTCCGCGCCGATCGAGCGGCCGATCTCCTCGGCGGTGAGTCCCGGCGCGATGAGCTCGGCCCGCGACGCGAAGTCGATGCCGTAGAAGCAGGGCCACTGGACGGGCGGCGAGGAGATCCGCACGTGCACCTCGGCGGCGCCGGCCTCGCGCAGCATGCGCACGAGCGCGCGCTGCGTGTTGCCGCGCACGATCGAGTCGTCGACGACGACGAGCCGCTGGCCGCGGATGACCTCCCGCAGCGGGTTGAGCTTGAGCCGGATGCCGAGCTGGCGCAGCGTCTGCGACGGCTGGATGAAGGTGCGGCCCACGTACGCGTTCTTGGTCAGACCCTGCGCGTACCGGATGCCCGACTCGGCGGCGTAGCCGATCGCGGCCGGCGTCCCGGACTCCGGGACGGGGATGACGAGGTCCGCCTCGACCGGGTGCTCCCGGGCGAGGGTGCGGCCCATCTCGACGCGCGCCGCGTGCACCGACCGGCCGCTGATCGTGGTGTCCGGCCGGGCCAGGTACACGTACTCGAAGACGCAGCCGCTCGGCGTCGGCTCGGCGAAGTGCTGCGTGCGCAGCCCGTCGGCGTCGATGACGATGAGCTCGCCCGGCTCGACCTCGCGGACCAGGGCGGCACCCACGATGTCGAGGGCCGCCGTCTCGGACGCGACCACCCAGCCGCGCTCGAGCCGGCCGAGGACGAGCGGCCGCACCCCGTGCGGGTCGCGCGCGGCGTACAGCGTGTGCTCGTCCATGAAGACCAGCGAGAAGGCGCCCCGCAGCCGCGGCAGCACCTCGAGGGCCGTGGCCTCGAGGGTCCGGTCCGGGTCGCCGGCCAGCAGGGCGGTGACGACAGCCGTGTCCGTCGTCGACCGGCCGAGCGCCCCGCGCCGCGCCGCGCCGTACCGCTCGGCGACGAGCTCGAGCAGCTCGTGCGTGTTGGTGAGGTTGCCGTTGTGGCCGAGAGCGATCGTGCCGCCCGCCGTCGGGCCGAGCGTCGGCTGCGCGTTCTCCCAGGTGGTCGCCCCGGTCGTGGAGTACCGCGTGTGCCCGATGGCGATGTGCCCGGTCAGCGAGTTCAGCGCGGTCTCGTCGAAGACCTGGGAGACGAGGCCCATGTCCTTGTAGACGAGCAGCTGCTCGCCGTTGGACGTCGCGATGCCCGCCGACTCCTGGCCGCGGTGCTGCAGCGCGTACAGGCCGAAGTAGGTGAGCTTCGCCACCTCCTCGCCGGGAGCCCAGACCCCGAAGACGCCGCATGCGTCTTGGGGACCTTTCTCTCCGGGGAGCAGGTCGTGGTTCAGTCGTCCGTCGCCACGGGCCACGGCGTCATGGTGTCATACGCCGCGGCGGCGTCGTCCAGGCCGCCCGCGACCTGGGACCGGGGCGCACGACGACGGCGCCCGGCTCACCCGTGCCTCAGGAGCGGCGGTCGAGGAGCACCGCGACGACCATGCCGACGAGCGCGCCCAGCGCCGCCGCAGCCAGGCCGGTGAACAGCGCGGCGTAGCCCAGGACGGCGTCGCGGCCCGTCACGCCCGCCACGACGAGCGTCGCGACGAGGGCCACGACGACGCCGGCGAGCGCCCCCGCGAGCCCGAACGCCCGGTAGCGCGGGGCCCGGCGCACCTGGGCGACGGCGCCGACCGCGACCTGGGGGGCGGCGTCGGGCGCGTCGGGGACGGCAGGCGCGTCAGGGTTCTCGACCACGGCTCGATGCTACGAGACGCCGCCGCGGGCGACGTCGCGGGTGTTCGCCGGGACGGGTGTGGGGGCCGGCCCGCAGGCCGACCCCCACACCGTCACCGCCTCGGCGACCCGGGTGGCGTCACCACCTGGTCGTCCGGTCGGTCACTCCACCGTGCAGTCGACCCCGTTCAGCTGGAACGCGGTCGGCGCGACGGTCCCGCGCGGCGCCTTGCCGATGAACGCGAAGGTCGTCGACTCACCGGGGTCGAGCGTGCGGTTCAGCCACGTGCCCTTGGCGGTCACGTCCGCGCCCCGCTGCGAGATCGACGCACCGATCCCGACGCCGGCCTTCTCGCCCTTCGTGTAGCTCCACGTGAGGGACCAGGGGCCCACCGCGTCGGTGCCGGTGTTGGTCACCCGCACGCCACCGAGGAGCAGGTTCGGCCACACCCGGACGGCGTCGTAGGACACGACGCACGCCGGCCCGGCCACCTCGGCGACCGGCACCGTGAACGACGTCGTCGTCCCCGTGCTGGGCACCGTGACGACCACCTCGAGGTCGCCGGCCTCGGCGCCCTCGGGGATGACGATCGTCGCCGTCGCGCGGCCGACCTCGTCGGTGGTGTCGACGACCGCCGGGTCGATGGCGGCCGTGGCCACCTGCGTCCCGCCGATGGTCAGGACGGCCGTCGGCGCGTCACCCTGCGGCTCGCCGGCGCTGAACAGCAGCGACGAGAGGTCCACGGTGACGGAGTCGCCGGGGAGGAACCCGCCCTCGGGCGCGGCCGTGGCCACGTGCACGCCGACGGCGCGCTGGGCCAGGTCCGGGCTGATGGGCGAGAACTGGCCCAGGTAGTCGACGAACGCCTGGAGGTCGACCCGCCCGGAGTCCGCCTTGTCGGCGCCGAGCGCGAGCGTCGCGAAGTTGTCCCCGCCGGAGGCGAGGAACGAGTTCACGACGACCTGGTAGGTCGCGGTCGGGTCGAGCGGGGTCTCGCCCACCCACACCTGGGTGATCCGGCTGCCCGCAGCGGCGGCCGGGTCGTAGGTGTAGGTCAGGCCGGCCGTGCCCAGCTTGAGGAACGGACGCTGCGCTCCCGCAGGCTGCCACTGCTCCTCGAGCACCTGGACGATCTGCTCACCCGTCAGGGTCATCGTGACCAGCGTGTTGGCGAACGGCTGGACGTTGGCCGCCTCCTGGTAGGTGACGTTCCCGTCAGGGTCGCCCGCGCCCGTGGACGCGTAGGTGATGTCGGTGCGCATGCCGCCCGGGTTCATGAAGGCGATCTGCGTGCCGAGCTCCGACGTCGCCCACAGCTGGACGTCCGCGATGAGGTTGCCGAGCGTCGACTCGCCACCGCGGTTCTCCGCGGTGCCGTTCGAGGCCCGTGCCCGCATCAGGTCGTCGGTGATGTCGCCGAGCTTGACGCTGCCGAGCTGCTTCGCGACCGCCACGGCGTCGGCCACGATCGCGGCCACCTCCGGGTCGGGCGTGAACCCGTTGTTCGCCAGCGGCACGATCTCGGCGGAGTTCGCGACGACGTCGCCGGACTCCCGGTCCACCTGCAGCTGCACGTGGGCCAGGTTCTCGCCGTACTGACCGGACTGGACGACCGGCCGTGCGAGCCCGTCCGCCCATCCCTCGACGGGCTGGAGGAACGCGTACTTCAGGTGCGTGTGACCCGTGAAGATCGCGTCGACGTCGCCCGAGATCGTGCCCAGCATGGCGTTGAACGCCGGGTCGGCCTCGAGGGACTCGTTGTGCGCCGCACCCTCGTGCACCAGGACGACGATGACGTCGGCCTCACCGTTGGTCGCGTCACCGTCGGAGAGCCGGCCCGCGAAGCGGTTGACCTCGGTCACGATCGACCGGGTCTCGAGCGTCGCGATACCCGCCGGCGTCACCAGGGTGGGCAGGGCCTCGGTGACGGCGCCGATGAAGCCGACCTGGATGCCGTCGACGTCGGTGACCCAGTACGGGTCGTAGGCCGGCTCACCCGTGGCGCGGTCGTACACGTTGGCCGCGAGGTACGGGAAGTCGGCCAGGCCGAGCACGCGCTCGTCCAGGTCGGCCCGGCCGCGGTCGAACTCGTGGTTGCCGAGCGCCGACGTGTCCAGGCCCGCGGCGTTGAGCGCCGCGATCGTCGGTTCGTCGTCCTGGATGAACGACGTGAACGTGGTCGCGCCGATGTTGTCGCCGGCGGACACGAACAGCGTGTTCGGGTTCGCCGCGCGGTAGGAGTCGACGGCGCCGGCCAGGACGGCGGCGCCCGCGACGGCCCCGCTCGCCTCGAGGCGACCGTGGAAGTCGTTGATCCCCAGCAGGTCGATCGTCACCGGCGGGAGGGTGGCCGTGATGCCGACGATCGTCGGGTCGTGGTCGGACGCGCGGTAGACCGTGCCGAGCTCGGGCGCGGCGCCGTAGTACTGCAGGCCGGACCACTCGTCGGCGTTGATGTCCCACACGTCCGCGCCGGTCACGCGCGCGGCGAAGGTGCCGGTGCCGAGCGCGTGGTCGAGCGAGCCGAGCTCGCCGTCGAACGTGTAGCTGTACTGGCCCGGCGCCTTGGCGGCGACCAGGTCGACCAGGCCCGCGCCCGTGAGGGTGACGACCGGGTCCTCCTGGCTGTAGGAGTTCAGGTCACCGAGCACGACGACGTCGGTGGTGCCCGCCTCGCCGAGGTCCCCGACGAAGGCCGCGAGGGCCTGCGCCTGGGCGACGCGCACCTCGTTGAACCAGCCCTGGCCGTCGGCCGGCTCGCCGTCCTCACCGTCGGGCGGGGTCTTGGACTTGAAGTGGTTCGCGACGACGGCGAACGGTGCACCGTCGCCGACCGGCGCGAAGGCCTGGGCGATCGGCTCGCGCGCGTCGTCGAACGCGGGGTCCACCAGCGCCTGGCTGGCGCCCACGGGAGTGACGGCGTCGGTCCGGTAGATGATCGCGTTCATGATGACGTCGGTGCCGGGCTGGACCGCGGGGTCCAGGAGCGCGGCGGGCGTCGGCACGTAGGCCCACACGTCGGTCCCGGCAGCGGCGTTGAGGCCCGCCACGAGGTCCGCGACCGCCACGTCGGGCGTGCCCGGGCCGAAGTGCGTGGAGTTCTCCATCTCCTGCAGGGCGACGACCTCGGCGCCCATGGCGGTGATGGCCGCGACGATCTTGCCCTTCTGGGCCGCGAACTGCTCCGGGCTCCGGGCGCCGCGGGCCCGCGAGTCCTGCGTGGTGAGCGTCGTGAAGTAGTTCAGGACGTTGAAGGAGGCCACCTGCAGGTCGCCACCGACGGCGTCGGGCGCGGCCGGGCGCGGGTTGGTGTCGGCGAACGTCGGCTCGAGCGCGTCCGGCGTGGTCGAGTCGAGCGGCGTCTGCGGCTGCAGGCGCCACAGGTCGAAGCCGTAGTGCAGCACGTAGGCGAGGTCACCGAACTCGACCTTGTCGCCCGTGCGCACCGGGTCACCGGCGGGCAGGTAGGGCTGCTTGAGCGTCGACGTCGTCTGGTTGTTCTTGCCGTCGTCGAGCACGATCCGCGCGGCGGCGTTGGCGGCGGCGATGGCGTCGGCGTCGGGGCCCGGGCGCGCGGCCTCGGTGCTCTTGACGGGCATGTCGCCCGCGGCGAGCCACAGCGAGCCGTACCGGTCGGCCTCGTGGAACGACGCGACGTAGTAGTCACCGGTCGGACGGACGAGCATGCCCTCGAACTGCTCGCGGGCATCACCGACGACGGTGTCGGCGAGCGCGACAGGCTCGGGGAGGGCGTTGCCGGAGGAGAGGACGGTGACGGTGTCGCCCGTCTGGTTGGCACTGAGCTGCGTCAGCCCGTTGAACTCGCCGGGGCGGCCGGTGACCTGGACCTTGTCGCCGATGGCGACGCTCGGCACGGGGTTCCGGTTGCCGAAGAAGATGAAGATGCCGTCGGAGGCGCCCGGCGTCGCGTCGGCCGCGCCGCCCGACCCCTCGGTCTGCACGTAGATGCCGCGGTACCCACCGGTCCGGTGGTCAGCGGTGACGATGCCCTCGACGGTGACCGCGGGCGTGCTGGGCAGCGTCGTGGCCGCGCCGGTGCCCTGCACCTGCGCGATCGGGACGACGTCGGCGGCCTCGGCGGCAGCCGGCATGAGAACGGCAGTCAGAGCGAGCGCTGTGACTGCCGTGGCGGGAACGAGGCGTCTGGTGGTGCGACGCCGGGAGTGCTGCATGTGCGACCTCCGCGAGGGCGAGCGGCGCTGGTAGCGCCCTGTCGTGGGGACGCTAGACCGGTCATGACGGAAAAAGCCAGACATGCCATGACATCAGTCACGGCCGCCTTCACAAGTGTTCAGATGGCGGCCAGATGGTTCACCATGTGGCCACCGTGCGGTCGCTCGGCGACGCCGGGCAGGATGGCCGCCATGAGCGTCCTCGTCTTCACGCGCACCACGGACTACCGCCACGACTCGATCCCCCACGCGGTCGACGTCGTGCGCGAGCTGCTCGCCGCCGAGGGGCACGAGGTGGAGCACTCCGAGGACGCCGCGACGCACCGCGACCTCGCGGGCCGCTCGCTGGTGGTGTGGCTGTCGACGTCGGGCGCGGTGCTCGGCCGGCGCGAGCGGCGCGAGCTCGCCACGTGGATCGCGGCCGGCGGCGCCTGGGCCGGCATCCACTCCGCGACCTTCACCGAGCCCGGCTGGGACGAGCTGCCCCGCATCGCCGGCGCCCGCTTCACCGACCACCCGGACTTCACCAGCGGCACGGTGCGCGTGGCCGACGCCGACCACCCCTCGACGCGCGACCTGCCCGCCACGTGGGGGCACGCCGACGAGTGGTACAACTTCGACCGCTTCCCGGCCGACCGGACCGTGCTCCTCACGGTCGACGAGTCGAGCTACGCCGGCGGCACGATGGGCGACCCGCACCCGGTCGCCTGGTACGGCCCGTACGGTGCCGGGCGCACCTGGTACACCTCGCTCGGCCACGCGACCGAGGCCTACGACGACCCGACCTTCCGCGCCCACCTGCGCGGCGGGCTCCTGAGCCTCCTCGGGCCGCGCTAGCTAGCCGCGCAGACCCTCCAGCGGCAGCGCCGGACCCAGGTCCGCGCGTAGGCCCGACGCCGAGACGCGGCCGTCGCGCACGGCGTCCACCCAGGCGGTCCGGCCCGTGATGAGCTCGAGCCAGGTCCGCGGGTCGGTCTCGACGACGTTCGGCGGCGTGCCGCGCGTGTGGCCGGGTCCCGGGACGGCCTGCACGGCACCGTCGGGCGGGACGCGGATCTCGACCGCTCCCCCCGGCGCCCGCGCCGCGAGCTCCTCGAGCGTGAAGCGGACGGCGGTGCGCACGTCGGCGCGGTCGGCGGCGTCGGGGTCGGCGAGCCACCGCGCCAGGGCGGCCCGGCCGACGTAGGGGTCGGTGCGGCGGCGGGGAGGCACGGGTCCAAGCCAACCACCCCGCCGCGCACGTCGCTGCGGGACACTGGTCACCGGCGAGGAGGACGCATGGGCAAGATGTCGGGCGAGGACCTGCGGGGGCGGCTGGCCGCGCTGGTCGACGACGCGCGGGCAGCCGGCCTGGGCTGGGACGACGTCGCCGCGGCGCTGGGCACGGCGGCCGACGACGCGCGGCGCCACGCCGCGGCGGAGGGGACCGCGGAGCCGGCCGACGGCGCCGTCGGGGGCACGGGCGGTGCGGCCGTCGGGGCCGCGGAGCCGGCGCGACCGACGGGTGGGGCGGGGCCGCAGCAGACCGCGAAGGTCGGGCCGGTCACGCTGTTCAACGAGATGGGGAAGCTCGAGGCGGCCGGGCGGCACGGCTGGCGCGTGGTGGGGTCGGGCACGGCCCTGCACGTGGTCACCCGGACCACCGAGCAGTGGGAGTACCGGCGGGTGTTCGCGTCGCGGGCGACCGGGCGGGCGCTCGAGACGGACGGCTGGCAGCGGTTCAGCAGCGGCTGGTTCCCGTGGGGCTACTACCAGCGCCCGACGGGCCTCCCGGCCGAGGAGGAGCCGGTCATCGGCGGCTACCTCCTGGAGCCCTGACCCGGTCGTCGAGCCCGCCGACGGTGCCCCCTACCAGCCAGAACGCCCTCGAGTGGAACGTTGTGGGAGCACAACGTTCCACTCGAGGGCGATTCGTGGCACTGTCGTTCCACCCGAGCGGTGAGCTCGCGCGGTGACCGTCAGATGATGCCGAACGCCAGCATCGCGTCGGCGACCTTCTGGAAGCCCGCGATGTTCGCGCCCATGATGTAGTTCCCGGCGTGGCCGTGGGCCGCGGCGGTCTCCGCGCAGTTCGCGTGGATGTTCTTCATGATCTCGGTGAGCCGGGCCTCGGTGTGCTCGAACGTCCACGAGTCGCGGCCGGCGTTCTGCTGCATCTCGAGCGCGGAGGTGGCGACGCCACCGGCGTTCGCGGCCTTACCCGGGCCGAACAGCACGCCCGCCTCCTGGAACAGGTCGGCGGCGTCGGGCGTCGTCGGCATGTTCGCGCCCTCGGCGACCGCGAGGACGCCGTTCTTGACGAGCGTGCGGGCGTCGTCGCCGGTGAGCTCGTTCTGCGTCGCGCACGGGAGGGCGACGTCGACGGGGACGTCCCAGACCGTGCCCTCGGTGACGAGCTTCGCGGAGCCGCGCTCGGCGACGTAGTCGGCGACCCGGCCGCGCCGGACCTCCTTGATCTCCTTCATGAGGGCGAGGTCGACGCCGGCCTCGTCCAGCACGTAGCCGGAGGAGTCGGAGAACGTCACGACGGTCGCGCCGAGGGCCTGGGCCTTCTCGACGGCGTAGATCGCCACGTTGCCGCCGCCGGAGACGGCGACGCGCTTGCCCTCGAGCGACTGGCCGCGCGTCTTGAGCATCTCGGAGGCGAAGATCACGGTGCCGTAGCCGGTGGCCTCGGTGCGCACGAGCGAGCCGCCCCAGGTCAGGCCCTTGCCGGTGAGGACGCCGGACTCGTAGCGGTTGGTGATCCGCTTGTACTGGCCGAACAGGTAGCCGATCTCCCGGCCGCCGACGCCGATGTCGCCCGCGGGCACGTCGGTGTACTCGCCGAGGTGGCGCCACAGCTCGGTCATGAACGACTGGCAGAAGCGCATGACCTCGGCGTCGGACTTGCCGTGCGGGTCGAAGTCGGAGCCGCCCTTGCCGCCACCGATGGGCAGGCCGGTCAGGGCGTTCTTGAAGATCTGCTCGAAGCCGAGGAACTTGATGATGCCCAGGTACACCGAGGGGTGGAACCGCAGGCCGCCCTTGTACGGGCCGAGCGCGGAGTTGTACTCGACGCGGAAGCCGCGGTTGATGTTGACCTTGCCCTTGTCGTCGACCCACGGCACCCGGAAGATGATCTGCCGCTCCGGCTCGCACAGCCGCTCGAGGACCGCGAGGTAGTCGGGGTTCTTCTCGACCGCCGGGCCGAGCGTGTCGAACACCTCGCGGACGGCCTGGTGGAACTCCACCTCGCCGGGGTTGCGGCGCAGGACCTGCGCGAAGACGGGCTCGAGGGCACTGTGCATGGGAGTTGCTCCTTCAGACCGGGCTGTCAGGTGCCCGGGGGTGGTGGTGCGAGCACGCCGGGGGTGGCCCGGCTCCGACACCCGCGCCCCGAGTCGCCGTCGGGTGTGACGGCCGTTCGACGTGCGGGGATCGCGGCTTGCGACCGCGGTCCAAGGGTCAATGGTCGTAAATATCTTGATGTCGAGATTAGGACCGGAGTCCCTCCCGGTTGTGGCGTACGTCACACCGCCGGGAGGCCCGTTCCACGCCTCTCCCGGAGACGCTAACCGACACGGCCGCAGGCGTGCGAAAGTGTCCGCGGTCCGGCTCGGCGAACGGCCCGCGGCTCGGCCCGCGGCCCCGCACCGCCGCTCACGGCTGCCGCGCGTCGAACTCCTGCGCCGCCGCCAGCCACGCCTCCAGGTCGGCGCGGTGCGCCTCGTAGAACTCCTCCTGACGGTCCAGCCACAGCTGCGCCAGACGCTCGTCGTAGCCGACCTCCGCCCGGCACGTCATGTCCGCGACCGCGAGCTCGATCTCGACCGGTGCCATCTCGGCCTGGAGGGCCGCGATGTCGGCCTGCTGCTGCAGGTACGCCGGGTCCGTGAGGTAGTCGTCGGTGCTCAGGTCGAGCTCGACCCCCACGCTCGCCTGCTCCCAGATCTCCGCCGACCGCCGCTGCATCTCCTCGAGCGGCTCACGGACGCCGGTGTAGCCGGGGTGACCCTGGTCCTCCATGCAGGCCATCCACCCCTGGCGCACGTCCTCGAGCGCGGGGTCCGCGTCGAGACCGTCGCGCAGCGCGTAGATCTGCTCCCGCAGGTCCGCCCAGGGCGAGTCGTCGAAGCTCTCGCGCACGTCGGTGCCGAGCTCGTGGGCGGCCACGCCCGAGCAGCCGTACTTCGTCCAGTCGTACGGCTCCTCCTCGGCGATGTACGCCTCGCCCTGCCCCGGCCCCCAGAGCGCCAGGTACCAGGCCCGCTCCTCCGCCTGCGACATCTGCGCCACCCGCTCGTCGTTCGGGTCCTGCACGACGGCGCCGTCGCCCGCGGGGTCCTCGGGTTCCTCGGGGGTGGTGAACAGGCCGTACCCGTACGTCCGCGCGGCCTCCACGGCGTCGGCGGGGTCGAGGGCGGGGACCGGCTCGTCCCACTCGGCCTCGCGGGCCCACTGGAGCTCGAGGATCGCCGCCCAGTCCATCGGCTCGTACTCGAAGCCCTGCTCGGCCATGCAGGCGGCGACGATCTCCTCGTTCTCCAGGAGCCGGGCGAGCTGCGCCTCGTGGGTCTCCGTTCCCACCTGGGAGACGGCGACGAGCAGGGCGTCCAGGGGACCGAGGCGGGGTTCCTCCACCGGCGTGGCGGAGGGCGACGCCGGCGCCGCCGCCGCCGTGGACGCGCCGGGGGCAGGGGCGCCGTCGTCCGTGCACGCGGCGAGCAGCGGCGCCATCACGACGGCGAGGAGGCCGGCGACGGTCCGCCGAGCGACCGTGCGCGCCGTCACCACCCCTGCCGTCGCCACCCCTGCGTCGACCGTGCCCCGACGTCCCGCGCGTCCCCCTGCTGCCTGCACCCTGACCTCCCCCGAAGCGGCCGACGATCGACCTACTGCGACAGACGCAGGGCGCGGCGGAACCGTTGTGGGCACGCGGGGCCCGGCCCGGCAGGACGGCGCCTCAGTCCCCGGCCTGGAACTCCTCGAAGGCGGCCAGCCACGCGTCCAAGTCGACGCGGTGCGCCGCGTAGAACTCCTCCTGCGCCGCGATCCAGGTGTCCGTGTAGGCGCGGTCGAGGTCGACCTCGACCTGGCAGGTGGTGTCCGCGACCGCGAGCGCGATCTCCTCCTGCGCCAGCTCCGCCTGCAGCCGCGCCACCTCCGCGGCCCGCTCGACGGCGGCCGGGTCGGTCGGGTCCGCCATGGCCTCCGGGTCGGCGGGACCCCCGCCCGCCTCGTCCCAGATGGCCATCGACCGCTCGATGACGCTCGCCACCGGCTCCCGCGCGTCGGTGTACCCGCCGTAGCCGGCCGCCGTCATGCAGGCCGCCCAGCGGGCGTGGGTCTCGGTGAGCCGGGGGTCGTCCCACACGCCTGCCTCGAGCGCACTGATGTCCTCGCGCAGGCCGGACCAGGCGGAGTCGTCGAAGCCCTGCCGGGGCTCGGCGACCTCCGTCTCGTGCGCGGCCCGCCCGACGCAGCCGTAGCGGCTCCAGTCGTAGGCCTCGCTGCCCTCGTGGTACGCCTCGCCCTGGCCGGGACCGGTCAGCGCGAGCTCCCAGGCCCGACGCTCGGCGTCGGACATCGCCGCGACGCGGTCCGCGTTCGGGTCCTCGACCGTGGTGGGCTCGGTCGCCGCGTCGATGAGCGCCGTCGTGGAGATCCCGTAGCCGTAGAGGGCGGCGGAGGCGACGAGGTCGACCGCGACCGCCCCCAGCGGCGCCACCTCGAGCGCTCCGGGGTTCGCGCGCCAGTCGGTCGGCGTGTACTCGAAGCCCTCCTCCGCCATGCAGGCGGCCACGACCTCCTCGTAGCGCACCGCGCGCGCCAGGACCGCCTCGGCGCTCGTCGCGCTCCGCTGGTCGACCGTGTCGAGGAGCCCGTCGAGCGGGCCCCGGCGGACGCCGCCGGCCGTCGCCTCGGCGGTGGCGTCGGCCGCGTCCGGTGCACGGTCGGTGCTCGGGGTGGGCGACGGCGGCTCGGGCTCCCCAGCGGCGGAACAGGCGGCCAGGACGCCGACCGCCAGCGGCACTAGGGCCAGGGCGCCGAGCAGCGCGCGCCTGCGCCAGGTCGCCCCCCGGCCGACCGCGCCTTCCCTCGTGCCGGTCCCGGCTCGTGCCTCGCCCCGCGCCCCAGCCGTCCGTGTCACGCGCGCTCGCCCCCTCGGTGCCGCCGCGCCACCATCCGGCGCCGCGCTCACCCAGGAAGACGGTCGGCTCGGACGATCCGTTGCCGCACGATCGGTCGCCCGCGGCCGGTCGCCTGCGGCCGGTCGCGGTCAGTCGGTGCGATGGGTCGGTGCGATCGGTCACCCCCGAGCGGGACCGAGCGGGCCCGAGCGGGACCGAGCGGGCCCGTGCGGGCCCTGCGACGTCAGGCGAAGTGCGCCGCCAGCGTCCCGCGCGTCGCCTCGCCGAGGGCCGCCAGCGGGACCGCGAACGCGCCGGACACCACGAGCGCCGGGCCGTCCGCCTCGCCCGCCGCGCCGGCGTCGTCCGTGCTGCCGATGCGCAGCGCCGGGACGCCGCGGCCCGTGCAGAGGTCGACGAACCGGACCTCCTCGCTGCGGGGCACCGCGACGAGCGCGCGGGCGACCGACTCGCTGAAGAGCGCCTCGAACGCGCTGACGTCGTCCCGCTCGCACAGGCCCGCGAGGTCGACGACCGCGCCCGTCCCGTACCGCAGGCACGCCTCCGCGAGCGCGACGGCCAGGCCGCCCTCGGCGAGGTCGTGCCCGGCGTCGACGAGCCCGTCGCGCGCGGCGCCCACGAGCACGGCCGCGAGCGCGCGCTCGGCGGCCAGGTCGACCGCCGGCGGCAGCCCGCCCAGGTGACCGTGCACGACGTCGGCCCACGCCGAGCCGTCCAGCTCACCGCGCGTCGTGCCCAGCAGGTAGATCGCCTGGCCCGGCGCCCGCCAGCCCGAGGGGACCACGCGGGCGACGTCGTCCAGCACGCCCAGGACGCCGGCGACCGGGGTCGGGTGGATCGACGAGTCGATCTGACCGGGCTCGCCCGTGCCGTTGTAGAGCGAGACGTTGCCGCCGGTCACGGGCACGCCGAGCTCGAGGCAGGCGTCGGCCAGGCCGGTGATGGACTGGACGAGCTGCCACATCGCGTCGGGGTCCTCGGGCGAGCCGAAGTTGAGGCAGTCGGTCACGGCACGCGGCCGGGCGCCCACGGTGGCGACGTTGCGGTAGGCCTCCGAGAGGGCCAGCTGCGCGCCCGCGTACGGGTCGAGCTTGGCGTACCGGCCGTTGCCGTCGGTGGCGAGCGCGACGCCGAGGCCCGTGCTCTCGTCCACGCGGATCACGCCGGCGTCGTCGGGCTGGGCCAGCGCCGTGTTGCCCTGCACGAACCGGTCGTACTGGTCGGTGACCCACGCCTTGCTCGCGAGGTTCGGCGAGGCGAGCAGGCGGAGCAGGGTGTCGCGCAGCTCGTCGCCGGTCTGGGGACGGGCGAACCGCGCGGCACCGGCGGGGCCGGAGATCGTGTCCGCCTGGAGCGCGTCCTGCCAGGCCGGGCGCGCGTACGGGCGGTCGTAGACCGGGCCGTCGTGCGCCACGGTGCGCGGCTCGACGTCGACGATGCGGTGGCCGAAGTGGTCGATCGTCAGGCGACCGGTGTCCGTGACCTCGCCGATGACGGCCGTCTCGACGTCCCACTTGCCGGTGATCGCGAGGAACCGGTCGAGGTTCGCGGGCGTGACGACCGCCATCATCCGCTCCTGCGACTCCGACATGAGGATCTCGCCGGCGGTGAGCGTGGGGTCGCGCAGCAGCACCTTCTCGAGGTCGACGTGCATGCCGCCCTCGCCGTTGCTGGCGAGCTCGGAGGTCGCGCACGAGATGCCGGCCGCGCCCAGGTCCTGGATGCCTTCGACGACGCCGGCGCCGAAGAGCTCCAGGCAGCACTCGATGAGCACCTTCTCCATGAACGGGTCGCCCACCTGGACCGACGGGCGCTTGGAGGGCACGCCGTCGACGAACGTCTCGCTGGCCAGGATCGACGCGCCGCCGATGCCGTCGCCGCCGGTCCGCGCGCCGAACAGGACCACCAGGTTCCCGACGCCGGAGGCGTTGGCGAGGTGGACGTCGTCGTGCCGCAGGACGCCCAGGCACAGCGCGTTGACCAGCGGGTTGCCCTGGTAGGACGGGTCGAAGACGACCTCGCCGCCGATGTTCGGCAGGCCCAGGCAGTTGCCGTACCCGCCGACGCCGGCCACCACGCCGTGCACGACGCGCGCGGTGTCCGGGTGGTCGATCGCGCCGAACCGCAGCGCGTCCATGACGGCCACGGGGCGGGCGCCCATCGACATGATGTCGCGCACGATGCCGCCGACGCCGGTCGCGGCGCCCTGGTAGGGCTCGACGAAGCTCGGGTGGTTGTGCGACTCGATCTTGAAGGTCACCGCCCAGCCGTCGCCGATGTCGACGACGCCCGCGTTCTCGCCCATGCCGACCATCAGGTGCTCGCGCATCTGCTCGGTCGTCTTGTCGCCGAACTGGCGCAGGTGGATCTTCGAGGACTTGTACGAGCAGTGCTCGGACCACATGACCGAGTACATGGCGAGCTCGGCGGCCGTCGGGCGGCGGCCGAGGAGGTCGACGATGCGCTGGTACTCGTCGTCCTTGAGGCCGAGCTCGCGGTACGGGAGCGCCTGGTCGGGGGTCGCCGCCGCGTGCTCCACCGTGTCGGGCGCGTGGCCGCCGCCGGCGACCGGTCCGCTGTCCGCCGCGGGGGTGCGGGTCTCGTCGGGGTTCATGGTCTCGGTCATGTCGTCCCTACCGGCCGCGCCTGGGTGTGTGACGCGGCACAGGCTACCGGCGGTCGCGGGAGGGTGAGGACGCGTCTCAGCCACCTCGCCCGACCGCGCACCGCCCGTCTTCTCCCGGTTCGCCGGGATCGGCTACCGTCGGGCGGGTGAGCCTCGCCACGACGCTCGGCCAGTCCCGGTTCCACGGCTCCGACCAGCCGACCGAGGAGATCCGGCTGACCCGGCGCACCCTGCGACCGGCGCCGCCCGGCTGGTCCGGCTGGTCCCCGCGCACGCAGCTCGCCCTCGCCGGCCTCGGCCTGCTCACCGCCGTCCTGGGCACGGTCCTCGTGGTGCAGGTGGTCTCGGCGCAGGACCTGCGCGCCGACGGGCGGGCGGACGGCGCGGCGCTGACGACCGCGCTCGAAGCGGCACGCGCCGACGTCGCCGCCCTCGCCGACGCGATCGAGGCCGCGGGGCCGGCCGTGTCCGACGCGCGGGCCCTGAGCGACCTGCTCACCCCCCGCGCCGGCGACCTGTCCGCCGAGGCGGTCGAGGGCGTCACCGCCGCGGCGGACGCGCTGGGCGCCGCGGTGGCCGCGCCCGCCGTCGAGCCGACGCTGCCCGCGTGGCTGGGGAGCCCGTCCGGCCTGGCCGAGCGCTACGTGTCCGCCGACGGCGACGAGCTGCGGCGGCTGCGCGACCAGGTGGCGTTCCAGCTCGAGCGCCTGCCCGACCTGGGCGCCGACGCCGACGCACGGGTCGCCGGGCTCGACGCGGCGAGGGCGGATGTCGCGACGGCCGCGGCCGGTGCGGTGCAGGCGGCGCAGGCCGCGACCCCGCGCATCCTCGCCGCCGGCCCGGAGGCCACGCCCGACGCGCGGACCCGGCTCGAGCAGGCGGTCGCGGCGCTCGCGGCCCTGGGCGACGCGCCCGCTCCCGACGCCGCCACGCGCACGGCGTTCACCGCGTACTTCTCCGCCGCCGACGGGTTCCGCCTCTCGCACGAGCAGGCCGTCGCCGCGCGCCTGGCCGCCGAGCAGGCCGCCGCCGAGGCCGCCGCGGCCGCTGCCGACGAGGAGGCGGCGCGCCAGGCTCAGGAGGAGGAGCCGTGGTGGCGCGACTGGTGGAAGCCGGGCAACGGGCGCGACCGCCCCTGAGAGGTGGGCCCGGCCGGGGCCGGGCCCAGTCCGGCGCGCGGACTGACGACGTCGCGCCTCACTCCGGGAAGGCGAAGGCCTGGTCCTCGAGGTAGTCGCCGCGGGTGAGGAGCTGGCCGGCCGCGCGCGCCAGGGCGGCGTACGCGACGCCCGGGCCGCTGGAGCCGATGCTGATGCGCGCGACGCCGGCGGAGGTCAGCTCCGCGATGCTCGGCTGCCCCGGTCGGCCCAGGACGTTGAGGCGACCGTCGAACGCCTCGACGAGGGCGACGACGTCACGCAAGCCGGTGCGCCCGACGACGAACACGCAGTCCGCGCCGGCGTCGAGGTAGGCGCGGCCGCGGGCGACGACGTCGGGCAGCGCGGCGCCGCGCGCGTGCGCGTCCGTGCGCGCGTTGAGGACGAGCGGGACGCCCATCCGCTCGCCGGCCGCGCGGGCAGCGGCCAGGCGCGCGCACTGCTCGTCGACCGGGCGCAGCGGGTCGACGCCGTCGCGCGCGGTGCGGCCGAGCTCGAGGAGGGAGTCCTCGATGTTCGCGCCCACCGCGCCGGTGGCGAGCAGGCGCGCGACGGCGGACGCGACGTCGTCGGGCGTGGCGCCGTAGCCGCGCTCGAAGTCGGCGGTGACCGGCACGTCCACGGCGCGCGCGATGCGGCCGACGACGGCGAGGTTGTCCGCCAGGGTCATGCCCTCGCCGTCGGGCAGGCCGAGCGAGGCGGAGACGGCCCAGCTGGCGCTGGCGATCGCGCGCGCGCCGGCCGCCTCGACCACGCGCGCGCCCAGGACGTCCCAGACGTTCACGAGGACCAGCGGGTTGCCAGGGGTGTGCAGGGAGCGGAGCCGCTCGGCCTGGGCGACCTGGTCCAGGGGCGCGGCGGGGTGCTCGGCGTGGTCATGGGGTGCGCTCATGTCGCCACGGTAGGACCGCGGACGGGCGCGTGGCGGGGGTTCGGGTGAGCGGGGTGTGGAGGGGGGACGGTGGGGCGAGGGTGGGGTCGCGGGTGCGGGCCGCGGGTGCGGGCAGGCGGCGGGCAGGGTTTCGCTGTGGGCGGATTGTCGGGATTCGGCGCGTTAGGTAGCATTAGTACACCAGTGCTAAATAGTCCGTTTCGGAGGGAGGCGGCATGGACGCGATCACACTGCTGCGCGACGCCGTCGCCGCCGTGGACGCCGCCGCGCGGCCGGCCGAGCAGCTGGACCCCCGCCGACGGCGCGACCTGCTCGCGGAGATCGACCGGGCCGAGGCCGCGCTCACCACCGCGCGGTCGGCACTGCTTCTCGCCGAGCGCACAGCGGGGGCGTGGCGCGCGTCCGGAGACGCGTCCTTCGCCGCCTGGCGTGGCCGCACCACCCGGGCCGGCCTGCGGGGCGGGGCGACCGACGAGCGGCGGGCGGAGGCGCTGGCCGCCGTGCCGGGCATGGCCGAGGCCGCGACGGCCGGGACCGTCAGCGTGGCGCACGTCGACGTGGTCGGCCGGACGGTGGGCCAGGCCTCCCCCGCCGTGCGCGCCGCCCTGGCAGCGCCCGACGGTCAGGAGCGCGTGCTCCAGATGGCGTCCCGCCTGGACGCGGGCCGGTTCGCGACGGCCATGGCGAAGTTCGCCGCGGCCGTCGACGCCGGCCAGCTCGAGCGGGGTCACCAGGCCCAGCGCGCGGCTCGCTATCTCCACCTCGCCGACGGCGTGGACGGCACCCGGATCAGCGGCCAGCTGGACCACATGGCAGGTCACCGGCTGCGGCTCGCGCTGGAGGCGCTCAGTCCTCGGCCGGGCGCCGACGACGAGCGCGAGCCCGAGCAGCGGCGGGCGGACGCCCTCGAGGCGATGGCGGACCGGCTGCTGGGGCTGCCCGACGTCGTCCCGGGCGCGGCCGTGCGGCCGCACATCTCGTTCCTCATGACGGAGGAGACCTGGGCCGAGCTGCGGAGGGCACGTCGGGACAGCGAGGGCGCGGGTGCGGGTGACGCAGGCGCGAGCGAGGGCGAGCGCGCGGACGGGCGCGCGGACGAGGTTGCGGGCGCGGGTGCGGGTGCGAGCGCCGCGACTCCGGTCCCGCCTGTGACGCTCGAGGACGGGACGCCCGTGCCGCCGAGCGAGATCGCGCGCGCCCTGTGCGACTGCGAGCTGACCCGGATCGTCCTCGACTCGGCCTCGACGCCCGTCGACCTCGGGCGCACCGCGCGGACGTACACCGGTCCGCAGCGCCGGGCCGTGCTCGCGCGGGACGGCGCCTGCGCCTGGGAGGGCTGCGGCCTCGCGCCGCGCTGGCTCGAGGTCCACCACGCCGACTGGTGGGACCGGGACGACGGCCCGACGTCCGTCGAGAACGGCGTGGCCGTCTGCAGCTTTCACCACGGCGAGATCCACCGCCGCGACCTCACGGTGCACCGCGTGCCACTGGACCGCGGGGAGGTCGGCGCGACGTCACGTCGGGTGCGGTACGCGCTCACCGCGCGCGACGGCACGGTCGTCGCGGGCACCGTCGCCGCAGGCACGGTCGCCGCGGGTGAGCCACCCGGGAGGGGTGAGCCACCCGGGAGGGGTGAGCCGCCCCGGAGGGGTGAGCCACCCGGGGTGGATGAGCTTCCCCTCGCCGTGTGAGCGCACGGTGCTGACCGGGTTTTCGCTGGCATGATCACCGACGTGCCTGACGACGTCGTCCGCGAGCGCGAGATCACCACCCCGACCGCCCTGTGCCTGCCGGACGGGAGGCTCAACCGGGGCGCCGTCGGGTGGACCCGGCACCCGCTGCACCGCACGGACCTGCGCGGCTGGGGGCGGAACAAGCGCTGGGAGTACTGGGGCCTGATGACGCCGACCCACGTGATCGGCATCACCGTCTCCAGCCTCGACTACGCCGCGGTGCACCAGGTGTGGGTGCTCGACCGGCGGCGCGGCACGGAGATCGACGACGGCGCCGTGGTGCCGCTGGGTCGGGGCACCCTCCTGCCGGAGAGCCTCGGCAGGGGCGCCGCGCGGGCGCGGGCCCGCGGGCTGTCGATCGACGTCGAGGAGGCCTGGACCGACGGGGACGGCTCGAGCGGCGCCGACACGGGCAGCCCGCGATCCGGTGTCGCCGGCACCCGCATCCGCGTGCGGACGGGGCGGGTCGAGGTCGACGTCGTCGCCGGTGCCACGCCGGGGCACGAGGCGCTGGGCGTCGTGGTGCCGTGGAGCGACCGCCGGTTCCAGTACACGGTGAAGGACGTCGCCCGGCCCCTGACCGGGACGATCACGGTCGACGGGGAGCTCACGCACCTCGGCACCGACGCGTGGGGCGTCCTCGACCACGGCCGCGGGCGCTGGCCGTACTCGATGACCTGGAACTGGGGCGCCGGCTCCGGGCGGGTGGACGGGCACGTCGTCGGGGTCCAGGTGGGCGGCCGATGGACCGACGGGACCGGCTCGACCGAGAACGCCCTCCTGCTCGACGGGCGCCTGCACAAGAACGGCGACGAGCTCGTCTGGGAGTACGACCACGCCGACTGGCTCGCCCCCTGGCGCGTCCACGACCGCGACCGGGCGCGCGTCGACCTCACGTTCCACCCGTTCCACGAGCGCGTCGCACGGACGAACCTCCTCGTCGTGGCCGGCGAGACCCACCAGTGCTTCGGCACCTGGACGGGCTGGATGACCACCGACGCGGGCGAGCGCATCACCGTCGACGGCGTCGAGGGCTGGGCGGAGGAGGCGCGCAACCGCTGGTGAGTCAGGCCGGCCGGGCGCTGCGCCACAGACCGGGTGAGCCCTGGCCGGTGACCGCGGAGAACGACCTTGCCTGTGGACGAGGGGTCGACGGCGTCGGTGCGCGCCCGCAGACTGAGGCGATGCGCCTGCCCGTGATGCCGCCCGTGCTCCCGATGCTGGCCAAGGCGGCCCCCGACATCCCCCCGGGGCAGGTCTACGAGCCCAAGTGGGACGGGTTCCGCACCATCGTGTTCCGCGACGGCGACGAGGTCGAGCTCGGCTCGCGCAACACCAAGCCGATGACGCGGTACTTCCCCGAGGTCGTGGCCTCGGTGCTGGGCGAGCTCCCCGACCGGTGCGTCGTCGACGGGGAGATCGTCATCGCCTCGAGCGACGCGACCGGCCTCGACTTCGAGGCCCTGCTCCAGCGCATCCACCCGGCCGAGTCGCGGGTGCGCCTGCTCGCCGCGCAGACGCCCGCCGTCTTCGTCGCCTTCGACCTGCTCGCGCTCGGCGACGAGGACCTCACGAGCCTCCCGTTCCGCGAGCGCCGGGCGCGGCTCGAGGCGGCGGTCCCGGGCGGCGGGCCGGGCGTCTACGTCACGCGCGCGACCACCGACCTGGACGAGGCCCGCCGCTGGTTCGAGGTGTTCGAGGGCGCGGGCCTGGACGGCGTCGTCGCGAAGGATCCGGAGATGAGCTACCTCCCCGACAAGCGCGTCATGACCAAGATCAAGCACGAGCGCACCGCCGACTGCGTCCTCGCGGGCTACCGCACCCACAAGAACGACGACCGGGCGGTGGGCTCCCTCCTGCTCGGCCTGTACGACGACGGCGGCCGTCTCGCGAGCGTCGGCGTCGCCTCGTCGTTCCCGATGGCGCGGCGGCGCGAGCTGTTCGATGAGCTCCAGCCCCTCGCCCTCGCACCCGACGACCCCGGTCACCCGTGGACCGTCGAGGCGCAGGCGGCCGGGACCCGCACCCCGCGCGAGGCCGAGACCAGCCGGTGGGCCGCCGGCAAGGACCTCTCGTTCACCCCCCTGCGCCCCGAGCGCGTCGTCGAGGTGAAGTACGACCACATGGAGGGCCCGCGGTTCCGGCACGTCGCGCAGTTCGTGCGCTGGCGGCCCGACCGCGAGCCGTCGTCGTGCACGTACGCCCAGCTCGAGGTGCCCGTGCGCTTCGACCTCGGCGACGTCCTCGGGTGAAAGGACCCGGCGCGGCGAGGACGACACGGACGGCCACGACGCCCTGAGCCGCCCGCGTCGAGAACCCCGGTCGCCCGTCGTCGGGGAATACCCTCGCCGCATGGTCGAGACCGCGACGACGCGCTTCCCGAAGAAGGTCTACGAGGACGAGCTGTTCCGCCTCCAGGCGCAGCTCGTGGAGATCCAGGAGTGGGTGCGCGCCGAGGGCAAGCGCCTGGTCGTGGTCTTCGAGGGACGTGACGCGGCCGGGAAGGGTTCGACCATCAAGCGGGTCACGCAGTACCTGAACCCGCGCGTCGCGCGCATCGTCGCGCTGCCGACGCCGACCGAGCGCGAGCGCACCCAGTGGTACTTCCAGCGGTACATCGCCCACCTGCCGGCGGCCGGCGAGATCGTGCTGTTCGACCGGTCCTGGTACAACCGCGCGGGCGTCGAGCGCGTGATGGGCTACTGCTCCAACGACGAGTACCACCGGTTCCTGCACCAGTGCCCGATCTTCGAGCGGATGCTCGTCGAGGACGGGATCCTGCTGCGCAAGTACTGGTTCTCGGTGTCCGACGCCGAGCAGGAGACCCGCTTCCGCTCACGCCTGACGGACCCGATGCGTCGCTGGAAGCTGTCGACGACGGACCTCGAGTCGATCTCCCGGTGGGAGGAGTACTCGCGCGCGAAGGACCAGATGCTCGTCCACACGGACATCCCCGAGGCTCCGTGGTGGGTGGTCGAGTCCGACAACAAGCGCCGGTCGCGGCTCGACATGATCCACCACCTCGTCACCAGCCTCGACTACCGCGAGGTCGAGCGCGAGGAGATCGTCCTGCCGCCGCGGCCGGCGTCGACCGGCTATGTCCGGCCCCCGCGCGACTCCCAGCGCTACGTGCCCGACTACGCGTCGACGCTGCTCACCCGGGACGCCGGCGAGGCTCGCGAGGACGCGGAGTGACGCCGGGCACGACGTCGGCGGTCCGCGCCCTCACCGGGGACGACGTCGCCGCGGCGGCCGACGTCGTGGCCGCCTGCCACGCGCGCCTCGTCGAACAGGCGCCCCACCTGCCCCGACGCGCGGCCGAGGACTACCTCGGGAAGCTCGGGTGGCTCATCACACACGGGATCGTCCTGGGACGCTGGCACGACGGGCGGCTCACGGCCGTCCTCGGCGGCTTCCGGTTCGAGGACTTCCGCCACGCCGGCCCGGCCTGGTTCTCGCCGGACTGGGCCAACGCGGCCGCCGACCCGGTCCGAGCCTTCGACGACTACCGCGTGCTCTACCGCGCGATCGCGCCGCGGTGGGTCGACGCCGGGGCGCGCATCCACGCCGTGGCCGTGCTCGCGAGCGCGGCGGAGGCGATCGAGGCGCTGTCGCTCACGGGCTTCGGCCGGATCGTCCTCGACGCGGCCGCCCCGACCGCCGACGTGGCGGCGCGGACCCGCGCGGGCAGGGGGACCGACGGCGTCGTCACGCGACGCGCCACCACCGACGACGCCGAGGCGATCGCCGCGATGGAGGCGCGCCTCGCCGAGCACATCGGCGCCTCGCCGATCTTCTTCCCGAACCCCCGCGGCGCCGACGCCGACTGGTGGCGCGGGTGGCTCACCCAGCCGACCAGCGTCGCCGTCGTGGCCGAGAACGCCGCAAGGCCGGTCGGCTACGTCAAGGCGGAGGACCCCCAGGACGACGTCAGCGACGTCGTCCACGACCCGTCCTGCCTGGCGATCAACGGCATGTACGCCGACCCGTCGATGCGCGGGCGCGGCGTCGGGACGGCGCTCGTCGGGGCGCTCGCGGAGCACGCCGCCGCCGACGGGAAGACGCTCATGTCGGTGGACTGCGAGACCCACAACCTCGAGGCCTACGGCCTCTGGACGCGCTACTTCACGCCCGTGACCTGGGGCTTCGAGCGGCGGGTGTGAGTCACGCCCTCGCGGGGCCACCCTCCGCGGCGGGCTGCGGCACCGGGCTGAGCGCGAAGACCGGGTGCGCCGGCGCGATCGCGACGAAGGCCTCGGCCGGCTCGTCCGGCCCGGCGCCGACGAACGGCCGGACCACGGCCTCACGCCGGACGTACTCGCGCAGGACCGGGCCGGCGACGCCCGCGGGCACCTCGGCGACGGCCAGCCGCTCGACCCGCCGCCCGCGCCGCACCGTGACGACGCCCGCCGCGCGCGCGTTGCGCACCCACGACACCGCGCCGTAGGGCGCGACCAGCCAGCGCTCGCCGTCGCGCTCGACGAGGGAGACCGGCGTCGTGAACGGGCGGCCGGTCGTGCGGCCGACGACCGTGAGGAGGTAGGTCCGCCGCGGCCCCAGGCCCGCCCGGACCAGCGCGGACATGACGCGGTTCACGGCCCGACGCGCGGGCCCGAGGCGATAGGTCTTCGGCACGTCAGCCAGGGTGCCAGGCAGGCGAGGTGCCCGCAGCGGGTTCGAGGGCGGAGGATGGCGGCATGACTCAGCCCAGGACCGTCGTCGTCACCGGTGCCTACGGGAAGGCGGGGCGCGCCGTCGTCGCGGACCTCCTCGCCCACGGGTACGACGTGCGAGCGACCGACCTCGCGGGGCCGCCCGGGGAGGACGCCGGGCTCGGCGTCGGGCTGCTGCGCGCGGACCTGGCCGACTACGGGCAGGCCGTGGAGGCCCTGGCCGGGGCCGACGCCGTCGTGCACCTGGGGAACATCCCGGCGCCTGGCCGCGCGCCCGGGCCGCAGACGCTGAACGCGAACACCGCGGCGAACCAGAACGTGTTCCTCGCCGCCGCCCGGCTGGGGCTGCGCAAGGTGGTGTGGGCGTCCAGCGAGACGACGCTCGGGCTCCCGTTCGACGTCCCCCCGCGCTACGCGCCCGTCGACGAGGCCCACTTCCCCCTGCCGACCACCGAGTACGCGCTCTCGAAGGTGCTCGGCGAGGTCGCCGCGGAGCACGTGTCGGGGTGGTCGGGGATCCCGTTCGTCGGCCTGCGGATCTCGAACATCCACCGGCCCGAGGACTACGCGGCGGTCCCGGGCTACTGGGCCGACCCGCACGCGCGGAAGTGGAACCTGTGGGGCTACGTGGACGTCCGCGACGTCGCGCAGGCGTGCCGGCTGGGCCTCGAACGCGAGACGACCGGCTCGCGCAACGTCATCGTGGCCGCCGCGGACACCATCATGCGGACGCCGTCGCGCGAGCTGCTCGCCACGGTGTTCCCGGGGGTCGGGCTCACGCGCGACATCGGCGAGTTCGAGACCCTGCTGGCGATCGACGGCGCGCGCGAGCTGCTCGGTTACGAACCGCAGCACTCGTGGCGCGACCACGTGGGGTAGGCCCACGAATCACCCGGTCGCCGCAGCCGCGCGGGCGGGGCGGCCGCTAGCCTTCGAGATGATCTTGATCCTGGGAGGAGACCCATGCACGCGCACCGCCGGACCGCCGCCGCCACCCTCACCCTGGGCGTCCTCGCCCTCGCCCTCGCCGCCTGCGGCGGGAGCGACGACGCGGCGGACGACGCCGCCGGCGACGGGCCCGCCGACGACGCGGTCGCGGAGGCGTGGAACACCTCCGCCGGCAGCCAGGCCGACGAGGGCGAGTTCGACTTCGACTGCCCCGCCGGCGGCTCCGTCGAGTTCCAGGTCTGGGGCGGCGAGGACGGGCAGTACACGTCCGACTCGTCCATCTGCGTCGCGGCCGTGCACGCGGGCGTCATCACCGCCGCCGACGGCGGGACGGTGCACGTCACGATGACGCCGGGGCTGGACACCTACGGCGACGGCTTCGAGGCCAACGGTGTGACGAGCGTGGCCTGGACCGACCCCTGGGAGCTGTCCTTCGAGGTCAGCGCCGGCTGAGCGGCGACGTCGGGGGCCCGCGACCAGGTCGCGAGCCCCCCGGCGTCGTGGGCCCCGGACGAGGGGGTCAGCCGCGCGAGCGCCCGTGGGCGGGCCGCTCCGCCTTCTCCGAGCGCGGAGCCGTGCCGTCCGCGCGCGCCCGGCGCTGGTAGGCGCGCGCCTCCTCCTGCCGCTGCTCCTCGACACCCGAGGCGATGACCGCGCGCACGTGCTCGGGGCCGTACCCGAAGGCGTCGACGAGGTCCTGCGCGTGCGGCCGGAGCCGGGTCAGGAGCCGGTCGATGTACGACGTGACCGTCCGGGCCCGCGCCGCGGAGAGCCGGCCGTGGATGAGGTACCAGGCCAGGTTCCGCTCCACGACCGACAGCCCGAAGAGGTCCCGGAGCCACGTGAGGACGCGCCGCGTCCCCGGATCGGTCACCTGGGCGAGCCCCGCGGTGAACGCCTCCCAGAGCAGCAGGTCGGCGTGCGCCCGGGCGGCCTCGACGAGCACGTGCTGCTGGGCGTTGAAGCGGCGGGCGGCCTCGTCCTTCGGCGCCTTCATCGCGGGGCGCAACGCGGTGCCGATCTCGGCGATCATCGTCTCCACGCGGTCCGTGAGCAGCTCGCGCTGGGTCTCGGTGTCGCGCAGGTGGCCGACGGACCGGCGCACGTCGCCGCCGTCGGACAGCACCTGGACCACCCGGGCCAGGGGCGTGCGGTGCATCGCGGCATCGGCGGCCCGGCCCGCGACGTACTTGGCCAGGCCGGTCGCGTCGATGCCGGCGAAGTCCTTCGACCAGTCGGCGAGCAGCCGCTTCGCGACGAGCTGCAGGAGGACGGTGTTGTCGCCCTCGAAGGTCGCGTAGACGTCGAGGTCCGCGCGCAGTGAGACGAGCCGGTTCTCGGTGAGGAAGCCCGCGCCGCCGCACGCCTCGCGCGCCGCCTGGAGGGTGTCGAGCGCGTGCCACGTGGAGGTCGGCTTGAGCGCGGCGGCGATGGTCTCGAGGTCCTGGCGGTCCTCGTCGGAGTCGTGCGCGCCGGAGAAGACGCCGTCGAACGCCTCGAGCATGCGCTCGTGCGCGAACACGTGCGCGTACGTCTGGGCCAGGCGCGGCAGGAGGCGGCGCTGGTGCTCGGCGTAGTCGAGCAGGACGACCTCGTCGTGCGGCGACGCGGCCGTGAACTGGCGCCGCTGGTTGCCGTAGGTCACGGCCGTGATCAGGCCCAGCTTCGCGGCGTTGACGACGGCGCCGTCGAGGGAGACGCGGCCCTGGACGAGCGTGCCGAGCATCGTGAAGAAGCGCCGGCCCGGGCTCGCGATGGGCGAGGAGTACGTGCCGTCGGGCGCGACATCACCGTACCGGTTCAGCAGGTCGCGCCGCGGTACGCGCACGTGGTCGAACCACAGGCGGCCGTTGTCGATGCCGTTCAGCCCGCCCTTGAGGCCGTCGTCCTCGCCGCCGACGCCGGGCAGGAACTCCCCGGTCTCGGGGTTGCGGATCGGCACGTAGAACGCGTGCACGCCGTACCCGACGCCGCCCGAGACGAGCTGCGCGAACACCACGGCGGCCGTCCCGTGCAGCGCCGCGTTGCCCAGGTAGTCCTTCCACGCCTGGCGGTACGGCGTGTGGATGACGAACTCCTCCGTCGCCGGGTCGTAGGTCGCCGTCGTGGCCAGGCTCGCGACGTCGGAGCCGTGGCCGGCCTCGGTCATCGCGAAGGCGCCGGGCACCTCGAGGGACATCGCGGCGGGCAGCAGGCGCCGGTGGTGGTCCTCGGTGCCCAGGTGCAGGATCGCCGACGCGAACAGGCCCCACTGCACGCCCGCCTTGATCTGCAGCGACGGGTCGGCGACCAGCACCTCCTCGAACCGCGCGAGCGCGGCGCCGTGGTCGTCGGCGCCCCCGAGCTCAGTGGGGAACGCGCGGAGCACGTCGCCCTCCACGGCGAGGATCCGCAGCTGCTCGAGCACCGTCGCGCGGTGCTCGGCCGAGGACATGCCCTCGACGCGGTGCAGCCGCGGGTCCGCCAGGAACGCCCGTGCCTCGCGCCGGACGTCGCGCCACCGCCCGAGGAGCACGTGCTCCAGGTGGGCGACGTCCACCGTCGGCTCGCTGGCCACCTGACGGGCGCCCCCCGTCGGACGTCGTTCGCTCAGCACGGTCATCTCCGCTCCTCCTCGTCGAGGTCGGTCTCGCTGATGGTCCAGCCGCTGGTCTAGCTGCTGGTCTCGCTGGTGGTCTCGCTGCTGGTCTCGCTGGTGATCTGGCCGGTCATGGGTGACTCGGGCCGCGTCCGGGCGAGCCCGCTCACGGGTCCCGTCCACAGCCAGGACGTCACGCGCTCGGTGAGCACCTCACGTGACGGCGCGTCGGGATCGGTGCGGTGCTGCAGCCACCACTCGCCGACGCCGCGCACGAAGCCCACGGCGCCGGTCGCCCACACGTCCGCGAACCCGGCCGGCGCCTCGACCGCAGCCACCCGGGCGAACGGCCGCGCGATGAGCCCGGCGACCTGGTCGAGGAAGTGCCCGAGCGGCACAGAGGCATCCTCCGTGACCGGCCGCGTCACGAACCAGTAGACGTTCGGGGACGCCTCGGCCATCTCGAGGTACACGTCGACGACGCCCCGCAGCGCCTCGCGCGGCGTCTCCGCGAGTCGGGCCGCCTCGTCCATGGCGGTGTGCATCTGGGCGACGACCGCCTCGCCGACCGCCCGCTGCAGCCCGGGCTTGTCGACGAAGTACCGGTAGACGATCGACTTCGAGGTGCCGGCCGTCGTCGCGATCTCGTCCATGGAGACGTCGGGGCCGTGCCGGTGCACGGCCCGACGCGCGGCATGGACGAGCTCGGTGCGCCGTGCGACGCGGTGGTCGGCCCAGCGCGTGGACCGCCCGTCGGGTGTCAGCGCGTCCTCGACGGCGCCGTCCCCCGCGGCGCGCGCACCCTCGGGCCGGCCGCCCTGGGCCTGCCCGCTGGTACCCGGCACCGATGCCGATGTGATCCGACTCACGAAACCGACGGTATCAGGTACTGTGGGTTTCGGGCACTATCAGATCGGCACACACTGAGCGAGGGACCAAAGCCCCGCTCCGCGTGCACGGACGACGGACGACGCCCGACGGACGACCCACGGACAGCCAGCGACAGGTTCCACCCTCGACGACGAGAGGACACCGCCATGGCGGACACCACCGACCGGCCCACCCGCACCCGCGCCCCGCGCGCCGAGGCGAACGACGCCGGCGGGGGCGCCCCGCGCCGCGCCGTCGTCGTGGGCGGCAACCGGATCCCCTTCGCACGGGCCGGCGGCCACTACAACCACGTGAACAACCGCGACCTCCTGGTCGCCGCCCTCGACGGGCTCGTCGCCCGCTACGGCCTGGCCGGCGAGCGCGTGGGCGCCGTCGCCGCGGGCGCGGTGCTCAAGCACTCCAAGGACTTCAACCTGACCCGCGAGGCCGTGCTGGGCTCGGCGCTCGCGCACGACACCCCCGCCTACGACGTCCAGATGGCCTGCGCGACGGGCATGGAGACGATCGTCGGCCTGGCGAACAAGATCCGCCTCGGCCAGCTCGACTCGGCGATCGCCGGCGGCGTGGACTCCGCCTCGGACGCGCCGATCGTCGTGAGCGAGCCGCTGCGCCGCGCGCTGCTCGACCTCAACCGGGCCAAGACGCCGCAGCAGAAGCTCAAGGCCCTGGCCCGCATCCGCCCGGGCCACCTCGCCCCGAACGCCCCCACCACCGGCGAGCCGCGCACCGGCCTGTCGATGGGCGAGCACCAGGCGATCACGACCGCCGCCTGGGGCATCACCCGCGAGGCGCAGGACGAGATCGCGCTCGCCTCCCACCAGCGCCTGGCCGCGGCCTACGACGCCGGCTTCTTCGACGACCTGATGACCCCGTTCCGCCGGCTCACCCGGGACGCGAACCTGCGCGCGGACACGAGCATGGAGAAGCTCGCCTCGCTCTCCCCGGTGTTCGGCAAGCGCCTGGACGCCCCGGCCACGATGACGGCCGGCAACTCCACCCCGCTGTCCGACGGCGCCTCGACCGTCCTCCTGGCGAGCGATGCCTGGGCGGCCGAGCACGGCCTGACGCCGCTCGCGACGGTCGTCGACGCCGAGATGGCGGCCGTCGACTTCGTGCACGGCCGCGACGGTCTGCTCATGGCCCCGGCCTACGCGGTCCCCCGGCTGCTCGCCCGCAACGGCCTGACGCTCGAGGACTTCGACGTCATCGAGATCCACGAGGCGTTCGCCTCGACGGTGCTCACCACGCTCGCGGCCTGGGAGGACGACGACTTCTGCCGCGACCGCCTCGGCCTGCCCGGCCCGTTCGGCAAGGTGGACCGCGACCGGCTCAACGTGCACGGCTCCTCGCTCGCGGCGGGCCACCCGTTCGCCGCGACGGGCGGCCGCATCGTCGCCACCGCGAGCAAGCTCCTCGCCCAGCGCGGGTCGGGCCGCGCACTGGTGTCCGTCTGCGCGGCCGGCGGCCTCGGCTACGCGATGATCCTGGAGGCCGCGGCGTGAGCGACAAGTACCTGGAGCTCGTCAACGCGGGCCCGACGGCGGCCCTCGCCAAGAAGCTCGGCCTCCCCCGGCCCGCGGTGCTCCGGCGCCACACGCCCGGCGCGCCCCTGGTCCCGGGCCCGGTCCTCGTCGTGCACGACGACGCGAGCAAGGCCGACGCCGACGCGCTCGCCGGCGTGCTGCTCGGCTGGGGCCTCGACGTGCACCGCGCCGCGAACGAGGGCGATCGGTTCGGCGCCGTCGTGCTCGTGCTGACCGAGGTCACCTCCCCGGCGGAGCTCGGCGCGCCCGCGCTCGCCGTCGGCGGCACGCTGCGCGGCCTGGCCCGCGGCGGGCGCGTGGTCGCGGTGACGCGGCCGTCGTCGGGCCCGGGCGTGGGCACCGACGCGATGCGCGGCGCGGCCCGGCGCGGCGTCGAGGGCATCGTGCGCTCGCTCGCCAAGGAGCTGCGCGGCGGCGCGACCGGCAACGCCCTCGTGGTGGCCGACGGCGTCGGCGTCACCGCGCCGTCCGTGGTGGGCGGGCTGCGGTTCCTGCTCTCGGGCCGGTCGGCGTACGTGGACGGCCAGCTCCTCACGGTGAGCACCGACGGCGGCGCCCTGCCCGCCGACTGGGAGCGCCCGCTCGCCGGTCAGGTCGCGGCCGTGACCGGCGCCGCCCGCGGCATCGGTGCGGCGATCGCCCGCACGCTCGCGCGCGACGGCGCGACGGTGGTCGCCGTCGACGTCCCCGCCGCCGGCGACGCCCTGGCGAAGGTCGCCAACGAGATCCGCGGCTCGGCGCTCCAGCTCGACGTCACGGCCGACGACGCCGCCGCCCGGCTCCTCGCGCACGCGCGGTCCCGGCACGGCCGGCTCGACGTCGTCGTGCACAACGCGGGCATCACCAAGGACAAGCTGCTCGCGAACATGGGCCCGGACCGGTGGGACCCGGTGCTCGGCGTCAACGTGCTCGCGCCGCTGCGGATCACCGACGCGCTGCTCGAGGTGGGCGGGCTCGGCGCGGCGCCGCGCGTCGTCGGCGTCGCGTCCACGAGCGGCATCGCCGGCAACCGCGGGCAGACGAACTACGGCGCGTCCAAGGCGGGTGTCATCGGCATGGTGCAGGCGTGGTCGGCGCGGCTCGCCGAGGCGGGCGGCACGATCAACGCCGTCGCGCCGGGCTTCATCGAGACCGACATGACCGCGAAGATCCCGCCGCTGACCAGGCAGGTCGCGCGTCGGCTGTCGTCGCTGCAGCAGGGCGGCCTGCCCGTCGACGTCGCCGAGGCGATCGCCTTCCTCGCCTCCCCGCAGGCGGGCGGCGTGAACGGCGAGGTGCTGCGGGTCTGCGGTCAGAACATGGTCGGGGCATGAGCGGGGCGCAGGCCCGGCCGGCGCGCGCACCCCGGGAGACCGTCGAGGTCACGCGCCCGACGTCGAACGCCACCCTCCTGGCGCGCGGCCTGGCCCGCGCGGCCACCGGCGGCGCGAAGCTGGCCGGCGCCCTGCCCGACGTCGTCCTGGTGCGCCGGGGCGTGCAGGCGGACCCGGCCGTGCTGGCGGCCTACCTCCAGCTCGTCGGGGAGGAGGTGCGCGACGTCCTGCCCGCGGGCTACCTGCACACCCTCGCGTTCCCGGTGTCCACGGCGATGCTCGCGCGGCCGGACTTCCCGCTGCCCGCGCTGGGGATGGTGCACCTGGCGAACCGGGCCGAGGTGCGCCGCCCGGTCGGCGTGGACGAGGTGCTCGACGCGCGCGTGCACGCCGAGAACCTCGTCCCGCACCGCCGGGGCACCGCGGTGGACGTGGTCGCGGAGCTCGCCACGGACGGCGAGGTCGTGTGGCGGGGCGTCTCGACCTACCTCGCGCGCGGGGTGCGCGTCCCGGGCGCCGACCGGCCCGACGACGCCCGTCGGCCCGAGTGGCACGCGCCCGAGCCGACGGGCCTCTGGCGGCTCGGGGCCGACGTCGGGCGCCGGTACGCGGAGGTGTCCGGGGACCACAACCCGATCCACACGTCGCGGGTCGCGGCGCGGGCGTTCGGCTTCGCCCGGCCGATCGCGCACGGCATGTTCACGGCGGCGAAGGCCCTGGCCGACGTCGGCCCGGCCGGCCGAGGCGACGCCTACGCCTGGGAGGTCGAGTTCGCGACGCCCGTCCTGCTGCCGGCGACGGTGTCGGTGTGCGTCACGCCGGACGACGGGCCGGGTGCCGGCGACGCGGCCGGGGCCTTCACGTTCGCGGCCTGGTCGCGCAAGCCGCACCTGACGGGCTCGGTCCGCCCGCTGCGCTGACGCCCGCCCACCGTCCACGCTCGGCCCAGGACTGACCCGGGCGTCGGGGGCATCTGCCAAGGTGAGGGCGTGGATCCCTACACCGGGGCGCTCGAGCGCGAGGGCGACTACGACGGGCTCGAGCTCGACGGGCTCGACCTCACCGGGCAGGACGCGCGGGACGCCCGCTTCCTCGACTGCGCCCTGCACCACTGCGTGCTCGACGGCGTCCGGCTGGACCACGCGCACGTCGTCGACACGTCCTTCGTGGAGGTGCGGGCCGACGTCCTCGAGGCGCCCGACGTCGAGTGGCGCGACGTGAGGCTCGCCGACTGCCGCCTGGGCGGCGTGCGCGCCTACGGCGGCGTGCTGCTCCGCGTGACGATCACCGGCGGCAAGATCGACTACCTCAACCTGCGCGGCGCGAAGATCCGCACGCTGCGGCTCGTCGGGGCGACCGTCGACGACCTCGACCTCGCCGGCGCGACGGTGCGCGACCTGGTCGTGACCGAGAGCCGGGTGCGGCGGCTCGACGTCACCGGCGCCCACCTGACCGACGTCGACCTGCGCGGCGCGGACCTGTCGGAGATCGACGGCCTGCCCGGTCTCGCCGGGGCGACCATCAGCGAGGAGCAGCTCATGGCGCTCGCGCCAGCGCTGGCGAGCCAGCTCGGGATCGTCGTCGACTGACCGCTGCGGGGTGACCGGGACGCCTGGCGGCGCGATCGTGCCGCCTGTCGGCGGCCGGGCCTAGCGTTGCCGACCATGGAGCAGCGACTCAGCCTGATCACCCTCGGCGTGCCGGACATCGACGCGGCGCGCCGCTTCTACCTCGACGGGCTGGGCTGGACGCCCGTCCTCGACATCGCCGGGCAGGTCGCGTTCATCCAGGTCGCGCCGGGCGTGCTGCTCTCGCTGTTCGACGCCGCCGAGCTGGCCGCGGACATCGGCGACGGCCGCCCGGCCGCGCCCACGGTGGGCAACGTGACGCTCGCGCACAACGTGGGCTCCCAGGCGGAGGTCGACGCGGTGCTCGCGGACGCCGCACGCGCGGGGGCACCGATCCTCAAGCCCGCCCAGCGCGCCGCCTGGGGTGGCTACCACGGCTACTTCGCCGACCCGGCGGGCACCCCGTGGGAGGTCGCCTTCAACCCGGGCCTGGTGGTCGACGACGAGGGCGCCGTCAGCATGGCCGGCTAGGCCAGGCGCGCCTCGAGCCCGGCGCGGACCGCGGGCCACTCGTCGCGCAGGATCGAGAAGTACGCCGTGTCGCCGCGCGTGCCGTCGGCGGCGATCCGGTGGCCCCGCAGCACACCCTCCGGCACGGCCCCGAGCCGGGTGATGGCGCCGATCGAGCGCAGGTTCCGCGCGTCGGCCCGCAGCGCGACGCGGTGCATGCCCCAGATCTCGAACGCCTGCGTCAGGAGCAGCAGCTTGCACGCCGGGTTGGTCCGGCCGCCCCACCACGCGCGCCCGTAGAACGTGTGCCCGATCTCGCAGCGCTCCTGCGCGGGCACGACGTCGTAGAACGACGTCTGGCCGCGGACCTCGCCCGTCGCGTCGTCCAGCACGGCGAACGCGTACCGCCCGGGCGCCCCGCGGGCGGCCTCGATCGACGCGGCGACCACGTCGACCGAGGCGGGCGGCGGCGTCACCATGCCCGCCCAGAGGCCGGCGTCGATCATCGCGAGGAGCGCGGGCGCGTGCTCCCGGGCGACGGGGACGAGCCGGACGCCGTGGCCGGCCAGGACGAGGTCGTGCTCCACGGCCGCGAGGGTATCGCCGACGAGGCGAGCTGGTTCGCGCTCACGCGGGCCTTGACTTATCCCCGGTACATGACGGCTAATAGTCCTTGCCTTGGCTAATGCCATTAGCCAAGGCAGCCACCCAGGACCGAGGAGCCCGCCATGAACCTGTCAGTCAGCCGGTCGCTCGGCGCGACCGCACTCCTGCTCGCCGCGCTGGTGTTCGCCGCCTACCCGGCGCTGCGCCCGTACACCGACGAGACCACGCTCGACGGCGCCCGGGCCTTCGCCTCGGGCGCCTGGGCGGCCGCGCACACGGCGGGCATGGTCGGCTTCGTCGTCCTGCCCGTGGGCCTCCTCGGGCTCGCGGCGCACGTGGCACCGGGCCGAGGCCGCGCGGCGGTCGTCCTCGCGTGGCTCGGCGGCGCGCTCGTCCTGCCCTACTACGGGGCGGAGACCTTCGGCCTGGACGTGATCGGCGCGCGGGCCGCGGCGGATGGCGACACGGGCCTCCTGTCGCTCGCGGAGGAGTTCCGTACGGGCGCGCTGCCCGTGACCACGTTCGGCCTGGGACTGCTCCTGCTCGCCGGCGCCGGGGTCGCGCTCGCGGCCACCACCTGGCGGACCCCGGCGCGCTGGGGCGGCACCTTCGTCGGCACCGCCCTGGTGCTCTACCTCCCGCAGTTCTTCGCCCCGCCGGCGGCTCGCATCGCGCACGGCGCGCTGCTCGGCGTCGGCTGCGCCCTCCTGGCCGCGACCCTCCTCCGCCGGAGCGCTGCCCCTCAGGCCTGAGGCAGCCAGCCCGCGGCCGCCAGCACGTCGGCGGCCACGTCGCGCAGGGGACGGTCGCCCTCGTTGCCCACGACGGCGTCGTCCACGCCCGCGCCCTCGAGGATCGCGGCCAGCTCGACCGTCCGGGCGAGGTGCCACGCGCGCCACGGGTCCGGCTCGCGCGCGGCCAGCCGGGCCAGGCGCGTCGCCTCCGAGGCGTCGAGCCGGACCACGGCGAGCTCGGCGCCGTCGAACGCGCGCTCGTAGAGCTCGCGGTCCGCGGGCCGCTCGATCACGTCCGCCAGGACCACGTGCCGGTAGCCGCGCCGCCGGAGCACGCCGGCCATGGCCTCGAGGTGGTCGAGCGCGACGGCCTGGCCGAACGGGTCGTCGTCGGCCGTCGGGTACGCGCGCCGCAGCGCGTCGACGTCGATCCACGCGTACGGCACGCCGCGCTCGCGCAGAAGGTCGGCGACGACCTCGGCGACCGTCGTCTTGCCCGCACCCACGGAGCCGTTGACGGCCAGGACGCGCGTCACCTCGCCCGGGACCAGCCACTTCGCGTAGCAGACCGACATCGGGTCGACGACGTAGGGGCCGTAGGTGGGGATGCGGCGGTAGCCGGCCGACCGGTAGAGCCGCACGGCCGGTACCTGGAGCAGCCCGGTCTCGAGGACGAGCCGGCGCAGCCCGGCCGCGACGGCGAGCTCCTCGAGCCGCGCGAGGACGAGCCCGGACAGGCCCCGGCCACGGAACGCCGGGCGGACGTACATCCGCTTGATCTCGCCATGACCCGCACCGTGCTCGGCCGCGTCGCGCAGCGACCCGCACGCGGCGACCTCGCCGTCGACGCTCAGCGCCACGGTGGCGAGCATCTCCTCGTGCCCGTTCGCCTCGACGTCGACGAGGTCGCCGCGCCCGTACATCTGCTCGAGCTCGCGCTGCTGCTCCGCGCGCATGAGCACCAGCCCGGCGTCACCCCACCCGACGACGGCGGCGCTCACCCCGGGCGGAAGGACCGTCCCCGACTCCTGCCCCGCCACGCGCCCGCCGGCGGTCAGGCGACCAGCGTCGACAGGACGGAGGTGAAGAACCGCAGCCCGTCGGTGCCGCGGCGCGGGCCGTCGGCCGAGTCGGGCCCGAAGCCCGGCTCCACCGCGTGCTCCGGGTGCGGCATCAGCCCGACGACGTTGCCCGCCGCGTTGGTGATGCCGGCGATGTCGCGGCGCGAGCCGTTGGGGTTCCAGCCCTGGTAGCGGAACACGACCCGACCCTCGGCCTCGAGCTCGTCGAGCGTGCGCTCGTCGGCGACGAACTGACCGTCCTGGTTCTTCAGCGGGATGGTGATCCGGTCGCCCTGCGCGTAGTCGCGGGTCCACGCGGTCCGCGTGTTCTCGACCGAGAGCACCTGCTCGCGGCAGACGAAGGACCGGTGATCGTTCTTGATCATGGCGCCGGGCAGCAGGTGCGCCTCGCACAGGATCTGGAACCCGTTGCAGATGCCGAGCACCGGCAGCCCGCCGCGCGCGGCGTCGACCAGGCGCTCCATGACCGGGGCGAACCGGCTGATCGCGCCGGCCCGCAGGTAGTCCCCGTAGGAGAAGCCGCCGGGCAGGACCACCGCGTCGACGCCGTGCAGGTCCGCGTCGGCGTGCCAGAGCGCGACGGCCTCGGCGCCCGCGAGCCGCACCGCGCGGGCGGCGTCCCGGTCGTCCAGGCTCCCGGGGAAGGTGACGACGCCGATGCGCGGGCTCACGCCTGCGCCTCCTGCGCCCCCGCCTCCACGACGGAGACCACGTCCTCGATCACGGGGTTGGACAGCAGCGTCGCGGCCGCCTGCCGCACCTGCTCGAGCACCTCCGGCGTCACCGCGCCGTCGACCTCGAGCTCGAACCGCTTGCCCTGGCGGACGCCCGTGAACCCGTGGAAGCCGAGCCGCGGCAGCGCTGCGGCGACCGCCTTGCCCTGCGGGTCGAGGATCTCGGGCTTGGGCATGACTTCGACGACGACGCGTCCCACGGAAGGCTCCTGTGCTGGAGGGTCTGGTGGCGGGGTCAGCGTACCGACGCCGCCGGGCGGGGCGGTGGGCCCGTCCAGCGGCCGGTCGGGGGACGCGTCAGCCGAGGGCCGTCGTCGGGCCCTCGTTGCTCCACGGCCACGGCCAGACCTCGCCGATCTCCGTCTCCCGCGCCGGCGACAGGCACGAGCCGGGCGCGTCGACGAGCGGGGCGCGCCCGCGCAGGGCGACCCGGCGGACGTCCACGTACGCCAGGCCCTGCAGCTCGCGGCGCCGACGGACCACCAGCCAGGCCACCACCGCGGACGGCGCCAGCACGGCGGCCGCGAGCCCGACGACGACGCTCACCAGCAGCGACACCTCGCCGAGCGCCTCGGCAACCGGGAGCGCACCGACCGCGGCCGTGAGCAGCAGGACGCCGGCCGCACGGCGGGCGCCCAGGCGGACCAGCTCCCGCTCGGGCTGGACGACGGTGGTGTCGACGCGCACCAGGCGCCGCCGCGCGAGCGCGCCCAGCCCGGCCCCGACGGCGAGCGCGACCCCAAGGAGCGCGAGGAGCGCGACGCGCGGCACGGGCCCGCCCCCGTCGGCGCTGAACCCGAAGCCCTCGTCGGACGGCAGCCACGCGAAGCTCACGGTGGTCGGGGCCAGGGCCGTCGCGACGACCGAGGTCGCGAGGAGGGCGGTCGCCACGCCCGCCGCCCAGGGCAGCGCCACGGTCGCGGCGACGCGGCGCCGGGGCCAGCGGACGCGCACCCACGAGCCGGGGGTGACCCGCTCCCCCGCGCGCGGCACCAGGTGCGTGGCCCGCGCCGCCGCGCGCGTCCGCCCGCCGAGCACCAGCTCGTCGTTCACGAGGATCGCGACCGCCATCCCCCAGATCCACCACATCGACAGGAGGCTCGGCTGGCCGTTCAGGCGCCGGCCCCCCTCCAGCACGACGAGGAGGAGGACCCAGCCGAGGGACTGCCGGAGCGGGAAGAGCAGCCCGGCGATGTCGTCGGCGACCCACGGCCGGTACGCGGCGAGCGAGCGCGTCCCGACCAGCCGGTACTGCAGCCACGGGCCGAGCGGCGGGTGCTGACGCAGCCGCGTCGCCCAGCCGGCGCGGATCAGGTCGAGCGCCGACCGCGCGTCGAGCCGCTGGGCGCCGGGCGCGGCGAGGTCGGCCAGCAGGCCGAGCAGCTCCGCGCCGCGCGCGGCGCGCCACCGGCGCGGGTACGCCCGCGCCCAGAACCGGGCCGAGCGCGCGAAGGCGGGGCTCACGCCGTCGGGCAGGGTGACGGGCGCGACGCGCTCGGACGCCGGGACGCGGCCGACGCCGTCGGGCAGGGCGGGCATCACGCGTTCCCGAGCGCCGGGCGGGGGGCCAGCACGCGGCGGGCGCGGCGCGCGAGAGCCGCGAGGCGCTCCGTCTCGACGGCCGCGGCCGCGGAACCGGACTCCGTGATCCGGTAGTACCGGCGCAGGCGGCCGTCGACGACCTCCTCGTGGTCGGGCGCGATCTGGCCCGCCGCGACGAGCCGGTCGAGCACCCCGTAGAGCGTGCCGGCCCCGAGTCGCACGTCGCCGTCCGACAGCGCGCGGACCTCCTGCACGATGCCGTACCCGTGCCGCGGCTCGTCGGCGAGCGCGAGCAGCACGAGGTAGGTGGGTTCGGTCATCCGGCTGGCTGCCATGGTCGATATATATCGCGGGACGACCTATGCCACAAGGGACCCGGCGGCGCTCCCCGGGCCGAGGTCAGCGGCGCCGACGCCCGGCCGCCCCGCCGCCGGCACCCCCACCGAGGGAGATCATCAGGCCGAGGACGAAGCCGAAGTCGTACCAGCCGCCGTTGTTGTGCACCTCGTAGATGCTCACCGAGTCGGTGAACAGCGAGATCACGAACGTGATGACGACGATGAAGCCGTGCCACAGCCCCAGCCAGAACCCGGCGACGTCGCCGTCGGCGGCCGCCGTCCCGGTGAGGTCGTTGGGCCCCGCCGCACAGCCGGCCAGGAGCACCAGCGCCCCGACGGCCAGGGCGACGCCGAGCAGGGTCTTACGTGCGCGTCCGCGCATGGTCGACCACCTCCGCCCCGAGCCAACACCCGCGCACCGCGCCGACGGAAGGGCCGCACGGGCCCCGAGGTTTACCCCAGCCTTCGCCGGGCGTTCACCCGTCCGGACCAGCGCGCCACCTAGCGTCGCACGCGCCTCACTCACCCGACCTCAGGAGTGGACATGCGTGGACTCATCGCCGGCGCCGTCGCCGCCGGCCTCGCCGCCGGGCTGGCGGTACCCGCCGCGGCACTGCCGGCCGGCACCCCGGCGCACCGCGACGACCGCCCGGGCCACCACGACGGCCCCGGCGGTCACGGCGGGCACGGCGGCCGCGGCGGGCCGTTCGACTTCGCCCCGCTCGCGGGCTCGGCGTACGGCGCCTCGACCACCGACTGGGCGCAGCCGTTCCTGCTCCCCCAGGGCTACACGCAGAGCCTCGTCGCCGACGAGACGGTCCTCGACGTGTACGCCGGCGCCGACGACCTCAGCGACATGACCACCGTCAACGAGACCGGCCGCCAGGCGGGCCGCTACCTCTACCGGACGCACGAGGTCGGCGAGAACGGCGCGGTCAGCGTCGTCGACCTGCGCACCGGCGAGGCCGAGGTCATCGCGCAGGACGCCGGCTGGCGCCGCCTCGACGGCCTCGAGTGGACGCCCTGGGGCACCCTGCTCTTCGCCGAGGAGACCACCGGCGGCCGCCTGTTCGAGGCGTTCCTCGACCCGCACGACCCGACGGTCGTCACGCGCATCGAGGCGCGCCCGCAGGTCGGCATCCTGCGCCACGAGGGCATCGCCGCCACGCGCGACGCCGTCTACGTGGTCGACGAGCTGAACGGCGGCTCGATCTACAAGTTCGTCCCGGCCCGGCGCGGGGACCTCTCGCAGGGCCAGCTCTACGCCCTGAAGCTCACCGGACTGTCCGACGCCGACCAGCTCTGGAACCCGGCCACCTACCCCACCAAGGTCGGCGACCTCGACTGGGTGCCGCTGGACATGGCGCAGGTCGTCGTGGACGGCGACGCCGCCGCGAACGCGGTCGGGGCCACGGAGTTCGGCCGGCCGGAGGACCTCCAGGTGATCGGCGACACGCTCTACGTGGCGAACACGAGCGAGGACCGCGTCATCGCGATCGACCTGCGCGCCGAGCGCGTCACCGGGTTCGTCGAGGCCGGCGTGAACGTGCCCGTCGAGGACGCCGCCAACGGCGTCACCGGCTTCAACTCGCCGGACAACCTCGCGGCGACGGCGGACGGCCGCCTGATCGTGATCGAGGACAACGTGCCCAGCGACATCTGGTTCGCCGGCGCCGACCGCAACCGCGACGGCGTCGCCGACCGTGTGGACCTGTTCGCCTCCCTGGTCGACCCGGGCGCCGAGGGCTCCGGCATCTACGTCGGGACCGACCCGCGCACGCTGTACGTCAACGTGCAGCACCCGGACAAGCCGCAGGCGGACGGCACCTGGCGCATCTCGCGCGGCTGACCAGCGGCTGAGCAGCGGCTGACCAGCGGCTGAGCAGCGGCTGACCAGCGGCTGAGCACGACGCGCGGCGCCGGTCGGGGCGATCCCCGGCCGGCGCCGCGCGTCGTGCCGCTGGTCCCCGTACCGCCGTCCCCGCTGTCAGGGGCGCAGCAGCACCTTGATCGCGCGGCGCTCGTGCATGGCGGCGTAGCCGGCCGCGACGTCGGCCAGCGGGAGCTCCAGGTCGAAGACCGGCGACGGGTCGAGGCGCCCGGCCAGCACGTCCGCCATCAGCTCGGGCAGGTACGCGCGCACGGGCGCCACTCCCCCGTGCACCGAGACGTTCCGGCCGAACATCGGCCAGTGCGGCAGGGCCGTGACCTCGACGGGCACGCCCACGTACCCGACCGTCCCGCCCGGCCGCGCGAGCCCGACGGCCGTCTCCCACGAGAGCTGCGTGCCGACGCACTCGAGCACGTGCGGCACGCCGAGCCCCTCGGTCAGGTCCCGCACCGCGGCCACGGCGTCCTCGCCGCGCTCCGCGACGACGTCCGTCGCCCCGAATGCCCGGCCGAGCGCCGACCGGTCCTCGTGGCGGCTCATGAGGATGACGCGCTCAGCGCCTAGCCGACGCGCGGCCAGCACGCCGCAGAGCCCGACGGCGCCGTCGCCCACCACCGCGACCGCCGAGCCGGGGCGCACGCCCGCGGCCAGCGCGGCGTGGTGCCCGGTGCCCATGACGTCGCTGAGCGTGAGCAGCGCGGCGAGCCGCTCGTCGTCGGGCGCCACGGGCGCGGCGACCAGCGTGCCGTCCGCCTGCGGGACGCGCACCGCCTCGCCCTGCCCTGCGTCGACGCCGGGCCCGCCCCAGTCCCCGCCGTGCAGGCACGACGTGTGCACGCCGGCGCGGCAGTTCGGGCACGTCCCGTCGCTCCAGACGAACGGCGCCACGACGACGTCGCCGGGCCGCACCGTCACGACGTCGGCCCCGACCTCCTCCACGACGCCCACGAACTCGTGGCCGATCCGCCCCGGCCCGCCCTCGCGGGGACCCGGGCGCCGGTACCCCCACAGGTCCGAGCCGCAGATGCACGAGACGAGCACCCGCACGATCGCGTCCGTCGGCTCCACCAGGACCGGGTCCGGCACCTCCTGGAGCCGGACGTCGAAGCCACCGTGGATCACCGTCGCGCGCATGGGCCCATCCTGCCGTGCGCGCGACGGTGCTCCGACACGGTCAGGGCAGCTCGCGGCCCGTCAGCCGCCGGTACGCCTCGAGGTACCGCTCGCGCGTGTGCTCCACGACGTCGGCCGGGAGCGGGGGCGGCGGCAGCTCAGCCTTGCGGTCCCAGCCCGACGCCGGCGACGTGAGCCAGTCGCGCAGGTACTGCTTGTCGAAGCTCGGCTGCGCGCGGCCGGGCTGCCACGTGTCCGCGGGCCAGAAGCGCGAGGAGTCGGGCGTGAAGATCTCGTCGCCCAGCACGATCTGCCCGCGGTTCGGACCGTCCAGCGCCCGGCCGAACTCGAGCTTCGTGTCCGCGAGGATGATCCCGCGCGCCCGGGTCAGCTCCTCGGCCCGCGCGTACGCGGCGAGCGTGAGGTCGCGCAGCACCGCCGCGTCCTCCGCGCCGACCGTCGCGGCGACCGCCTCGAACGAGACGTTCTCGTCGTGCTCGCCGATGGCCGCCTTCGTGGCCGGCGTGAAGATCGCCTCGGGCAGCCGCGAGCCGTCCTCCAGGCCGCCCGGCAGCGGGATGCCGCACACCTCGCCCGACGTGCGGTACTCGACCAGGCCGGAGCCGGTGAGGTACCCGCGCGCGACGCACTCGACGGGGAACATGTCCAGGCGCCGGCAGACCATCGCGCGGCCGGCCACGGCCTCGGGCACGCCCGTCGGGCCCGTCTCGGCTGTCACCAGGTGGTGCCCGACCAGCCCCTCGAGCTGCTCGAACCACCACAGGGTGAGCTGGGTCAGCACGCGCCCCTTGTCGGGGATCGTCGTCGGCAGGACGAAGTCGTAGGCGCTGATCCGGTCGCTCGCGACGACGAGGACGACGTCGCCGTGCTCCGCCGCGACGGCGGAGCCGTCAGCGGGCAGGTACAGGTCGCGGACCTTGCCCGAGTAGGTGTGCACCCAGCCCGGCAGCTCGATGGGCGTGACGCCCGTCAGCCCGGCGCTCACGCGACGATCTCCACGGGCGTGCCGAGCGGCAGCCCGAACTCGGTGACCATGCGCGTGATGTCCGCGTCGAGCATCCGGATGCACCCGTGCGAGGCGTCCGTGCCGACGGTCTCCGGCTCGTTCGTGCCGTGGATGCCGATGACGCCGGTACCACCGGCGAACGACTCCAGCACCGGCGAGTAGCCGGACAGCCCGTACGCGTAGGCGCCGTACGTGCCGCCCGGCGTCGGGGGCTGGAGCAGCTCCTTGATGTAGTACACGCCGCCAGGCGTGGGCACCTCGTCGCGGCCGACGCCGACAGGTACGTCCATGACCACCTCGTTCCCCTTGTGCAGCAGCAGTCGATGCTCGGTCAGCCGGACCTCGATCCGGTAGTCGGTCGTCGCCAGGTTGACGTCCGACAGACGCACCCAACCAGAGGAGCCGTTCGGCCGCACGGGGAGGTACACGTGCAGCCAGCTGTCCTCCTGCTCGATCACCAGGAACGTCAGGGGGATCTGCCCGGGCAGTGACACGACCTGCTCGGCGGTGATCGTCTGCTCCACCGGGAACTGGTTCGGCTCGGTGAAGATCTCGATGGCGTCCTCGGTCGCCGTCGCGATCACGGCGGGCGCGGGGCCCTCGGGCGTGGGGGACGCGGAGGGCTCGGGGCTCTGCGACGTGGTCGCGGTGGGGGTGGCGGACGGCGTCGGCGCGGCGTCCGTGTCGTCGGACGAGCCCGAGCAACCGGCGACCAGGGCGACCGTGAGGAGGGCGACGGAGAGCGCGCCGGCGGCGCGGGAGCGGTGCATGGGCGACAAGGTACCTGCGGCCCCGGGAGGGGACGAAACGGACTCGTCCGGTCGGTGGACCCCGCCCGTCGTCAGAGGACCGGGAGCTCCGGCATCCGCGCGGCGATGTCGCTGCGGTGGTGCGAGCCCCGCAGCGCGATCCGCTCGACACCCGCGTAGGCCGCGGCCCGCGCAGCCTCGATGTCGGCCCCCGTGCCGACCACCGACAGGACGCGGCCGCCCGCCGAGACGAGCGTGCCGTCGTCGGTCAGGGTGGTCCCCGCGTGCAGCACGTGGACGCCGGGCAGCGCCTCGGCGTCGGCCGCGCCGTCGATGGGGTCGCCCGCGCGCACCGAGCCCGGGTACCCGTGCGCGGCGACGACGACGGTCACCGCGGCGTCGGGCCGCCAGTGCAGGCGCGTGGCCTGGTCGAGCGTCCCCTGCGCGGCGGCGAGAAGGACGGGCGCGAGGGGCGTCTCGAGCCGCGGGAGGACGACCTGCGTCTCCGGGTCGCCGAACCGCGCGTTGAACTCGATGACGCGCACGCCACGGCGGGTCAGCGCGAGCCCGCAGTACAGGACCCCGACGAACGGGATGCCCCGGTGCCGCATCTCGTCGACGGTCGGCTGCGCGACCCGCGCGACGACCTCGTCGGTCAGGTCGTCGGGCGCCCACGGCAGCGGCGAGTAGGCGCCCATGCCGCCGGTGTTCGGGCCGGCGTCGCCGTCGAGCGCACGCTTGAAGTCCTGCGCCGGGGCCAGGGGGACGACCGTCGTGCCGTCGCTGAGGCAGAACAGCGAGACCTCCGGGCCGTCGAGGTACTCCTCGACCAGCACGGTGCCCCCGGGCCGCCGGCCGATGCAGGCGAGCGCGTGCGCGAGGGCCTCGGCCCGGTCGTCGGTGACGACGACGCCCTTGCCCGCCGCGAGCCCGTCGTCCTTGACGACGTACGGCGCCCCGAACGCGTCGAGCGCGTCGGCCACCTCGTCGGCGGTCGCGCACACGTGCGCCATCGCCGTCGGGACGCCGGCCTGCGCCATGACGTCCTTCGCGAACGCCTTGGAGCCCTCGAGCTGGGCCGCCTCGGCGCTCGGGCCGAAGCACGGGATGCCCGCTGCCCGGACGGCGTCGGCGACACCCGCGACCAGCGGCGCCTCCGGCCCGACGACGACGAGGTCCGCCGCGAGCTCCGTCGCCAGCGCCGCCACGGCGTCGCCGTCGAGCGGGTCCACCGCGTGGCAGGTGGCGAGCGCGGCGATGCCGGGGTTGCCCGGCGCCGCGTGCAGCTCGGGCGGCATGGCGTCGGGGCCGGTCGAGCCGGCACCGCCGGCGAGCGCGGTCACGACGGCGTGCTCACGCGCACCGGACCCGATGACGAGGATCTTCACGGGCGGTCAGCCTAGCGAGCCCGGCGGGTCAGCCCAGCAGGTCGTGCCGGACGATCGTCGCGTCGCGGCCGGGGCCGACGCCGATCGCGGACACCCGCGTCCCGCTCATCTCCTCGAGCGCGAGAACGTAGCGCTGCGCGTTCACGGGGAGCTCCTCGAAGGTGCGGCAGTGCGAGATGTCCTCCCACCAGCCGTCGAGCTCCTCGTAGACCGGCGTCGCGTGGTGGAACGCGCTCTGGTCGGCGGGCATCTCGTCGTGCCGCACGCCGTCGACGTCGTAGGCGACGCAGACCGGCACCTTGTCGAGCCCGGTGAGCACGTCCAGTTTGGTCAGGACCAGGTCGGTGAGGCCGTTCACGCGCGAGGAGTACCGGGCGATCACCGCGTCGTACCACCCGCAGCGACGCGGGCGACCGGTCGTCACGCCGTACTCGCCGCCGGTCTTGCGCAGCCACTCGCCGGTGTCGTCGTGCAGCTCGGTCGGGAACGGGCCCTCGCCGACGCGCGTCGTGTAGGCCTTGATCACACCGACCACGCGGTCGATCCGCGTGGGCCCGACGCCGGACCCGGTGCACGCGCCGCCCGCGGTCGCGCTCGAGGACGTGACGAACGGGTAGGTGCCGTGGTCGACGTCGAGCATCGTCGCCTGGCCGGCCTCGAACAGGACGGTGCGGCCCTGGTCGAGGGCGGAGTTCAGCACGAGCGGGGTGTCCGCGACCATCGGCCGCAGCCGCTCGGCGTAGGACAGGAGGTGCTCGAGCGTCTCCTCCACCGTGATCGCGCGCCGGTTGTAGACCTTCACCAGCAGGTGGTTCTTCTGGTCCAGCGAGCCCTCGATCTTCTGCGCGAGGATGTGCTCGTCGAAGAGGTCCTGCACGCGGATGCCGAGGCGGTTGATCTTGTCGGCGTAGGCGGGGCCGATCCCGCGGCCGGTGGTGCCGATCTTCCGCTTGCCGAGGAACCGCTCGGTGACCTTGTCGATGGTCTGGTGGTACGGCGCGATGATGTGCGCCGCGGACGACACCAGCAGCCTCGAGGTGTCCACGCCGCGCGCCGAGATGGCGTCGAGCTCGGCGAAGAGCACGGCCAGGTCGACGACGACGCCGTTGCCGATCACCGGGGTCACCCCGGGCGAGAGGATGCCGGACGGCAGCAGGTGCAGCGCGTACTTCTCGCCGTCGATGACGACCGTGTGGCCGGCGTTGTTGCCGCCGTTGAACTTGACGACGTAGTCGACGCGGGAGCCGAGCTGGTCGGTGGCCTTGCCCTTGCCCTCGTCACCCCACTGGGCGCCGAGCACGACGACGGCTGGCATGACTGTCTCCCTCCAGGCGTCCTGACGATCGCCGCGACGAGGCTACTCGCTGCCGCCCGGCGCGGCGGCGCTGTCCGCGCCCGGCCCCGGCACTCCGCCCGACGTGCGGGCCCGGGGAGCCGGGGTTACATTCGTCGCGCCCGGGGCCCCGCCGGGCGAAGGAGCCCCGGCCCATGATCGAGATCGCGACCTCCCCGACGACGACGACCATCACCGTCACCGGGGACCTCGACCTGATGGAGCGCGAGCAGTTCCCCGAGATCGCCGCGCGCGTGACCGGCCTCCGCCGTCAGCTGCTCGTCATCGACATGTGCCGCGTCAGCTTCATGGACTCCACCGGGGCGGCGTTCCTCATCTCCCTTGCCGACGCCGGGCGCAAGCGCGGTGGCGCGACGGCCCTGCGGGGCTGCAGCGACCGCGACCTCTTCGTGCTCGAGGTCTGCGGCGCCCTGGAGCTGTTCCGCGTCGACGAGGGCCACGCCTGCCCCCCGCTCGTCGCCCCGGGCCTCGTCTAGCCCTGCGGCGTCTCGCCCTGCGGCGTCTCGCCCGGCGGCGCCTCGCCCTGCGCCGGGCGGCCCGACCGCGCCGTGCGGAAGTCCTGCGGGCGCACGCGCGCCCAGACCAGCTTGCCCTCCCCCGACGGCCGCCAGCCCCACTCGCCCAGCCGCTCGACGATCCGCATGCCGAACCCTCCGACGCGACCGGGGTGCCCGTCCGTGGCCACCGGCGGCGCGGGGTTGGCGTCCTCCACCTCGATCTGCAGGCCGTCGCCGGTGTCGTAGAGCCGCAGCACCACGTGCCCCCACCCGTGCATGACCGCGTTCGCGACCAGCTCGGAGACCACCAGCTCGGCGCTCGCCGCACCCTCGATCCCCCACGCCTGGCACGTGCGCACGACGGCGTGCCGCGCCCGGGCGATGGAGGCCGGCTCGCTCGGCAGCGACCAGCGCCGACGGCGGGGCGCGCCGTTGCCCGTCGGCTCGGCACCGGGGTCCGGTATCCGCACGACGACGACCGCGACGTCGTCCTCGGGCGCGTCGGCGAGGCGCGACAGGAGCTCCTCGCCCACGCCCGCCGCGTCGGTGCCGCGCGTCCCGGCGCCGATGCGCGCGAGCGCGTCCAGCCCGTCGCGCAGCGTGCGGTCCCGGCGCTCGATGAGGCCGTCCGTGTACAGCACCAGGACGTCGCCCGAGCGGAGGTGCGCCGTCGCCGTCCCCCGGCCGCCGGAGCCGAAGCCGACGAGCGGTCCGCCCGCCTCGTCGAGCCGGACGACGCCGCCCGCGCCCATGACCAGGGGCGGCAGGTGCCCGGCCCGCGAGTACCGCACGTGCCAGCCGTCGTCGCGCCGGGCGAGCGTCGCCAGCACCAGGCTGGCCGAGCGTGGGATCCGCATGCCCGAGACGAGCTGGTCGACGCGGTCGAGCACCGCACCGGGGTCGGCGCTGTCGAAGACGTAGGAGCGGACCACCGAGCGCAGCTGCCCCATGGCGGCCGCCGCCTCGACGTCGTGCCCGACGACGTCCCCGACGACCACCGCGACGAGGTCGGGCGAGACCTGCAGCACGTCGTACCAGTCGCCGCCGACCTGGGCGTGCCCGGACGCGGGCGCGTAGTAGGTCCACACGTCGAGGTCACGGATCTCGGCCTGCTCGGGCAGCATCGCCCGCTGGAGCGTCTCGGCCAGCCGGTGCTCGCGCGCGTAGAGGCGCACGTTCTCGACCGCCATCCCGACCCGCCGCACGACCAGGTAGAGGACCGTCCGGGCGTGCTGGTCCAGCCCGGCCAGCCCGTCCCCCTGCCGGGGCACGGTGACGAGCGCGCCCAGCACCCGCCGTCGTCCCTGCACCGCGTGCACGACGACGCTGCGCGGCCCGTGCGCGCAAGGCGGCACCGCGGCGCGCAGGCGGCGCGCGAGGGCAGCGGTCGCCCCGCCGGGGTGCTCGGCGTCCACGGCGAGCTCGATCGGCCCCTCGACGACCCCGTCGAGCAGGTCCTGGACCGGGTCGGCGCCGCCCGGGCGCTCCTCGTCCGCGCCGCGCCGACGGCGTGGGGCCGGCGCGTGGTGATGCGCGGCGTCGATCCCGTCGACCGCGCGCAGCCCGCCGTCGTCGAGGAAGAAGCCGGACCAGGCCACCACGTCGGGCCGCAGCAGCGCCGCGATCTCGCGGAGCACGTACGGGTCGTCGACGTCGGACAGCAGGTCCGACACCTGCGAGACCAGCGCGAGGCCGGTGCGCGCACGCCGCTCCTGCTCGATCGACTCCTGCTGCGCGGCGGAGTGGCGCACCTGGTCCGTGACGTCCACCTGCAGGCCGACCCAGTGCGTGACCGCACCGTCGGCGTCGGGCACGGGCGAGACCGAGACCTGGTTCCAGAAGGGCGAGCCGTCCTTGCGGTAGTTCAGGACCGTCACGGTCGTCGAGGTGGCCGCGCGCACGGCCTCGCCGATCCGGTGCGCCTCCGACAGGTCGGTCCCGGGACCGTGCAGGAACGACGGGCTCCGCCCGACCGCCTCCGCCAGCGTGTACCCGGTGGTGCGGGTGAACGCGTCGTTGACCCAGACGATCGGCGCGCCGGGCTCCGCCCGCGTGATCACCACGGACACCTCCGCGGCGCGCAGCGCGCGGTCGCGCACGGGCACCAGCGGGTCGTCGGTCCCATGCACCTGCACGACGCGCGGGTCCCCGGCGGCGTCGCCCGCGAAGGGGCGCGGTCCTCGATTGACCACCACCACCTCCGATCGTCTAGCGTTCGACCAGACGCCTCACGGGCCTCGGCCGCCCGTCCCTGCGGGACGACGGGCGGCCGAGGCCCGGCGATCCGAGGGGGAGCGACGTGCACGACGCTAACAAGCCGACGCCGAAGGACGGCACGTCAGGCGCGGCGGGACCCTCGGTCGAGCACCCGTCAGCGCAGGCTGTCACACCCCCCGACGCCGCGCCCGTCGAGACGCCTGTCGAGATGGCCGACGTGCCGGTGGTCCTCGACCTGCCGGCGGAGCCCGCCTCGGTCCACGTCATCGTGATGCGCGACCGGACGCGCATCGTCGTCTCCGGGGAGGTCGACGCCGACCTGTCCGCGGACCTGCAGGAGGCGACCTCCGACGCCGAGGCGACCGGCCTGCCCATCGAGGTCGACGCGCAGCACGTGACGTTCATGGACTCGTCCGGGATCGCGTTCCTCGCGCGACTCGCGTCCCGCAGCGCGGAGCGCGTGCGCGTGCTGCACGCGCCGGAGACGGTGCGGTTCCTGCTCGAGGTGACGAAGATCGGCGACCTGCTGGACCTGGTCGACGAGCCCGAGGCCGGCGAGCCCGACGCCGACGCGCCCGACCACGGCCTGCCCACGATCCCGCGCCCGACGCCCCCGGACGTCGTCGCCTGACGGCGGCGCGCCGCCCGCCCGGCCCGCGCGTCCGCCCCGCACGCGAACGGCGCCCGCCACCGTGAGGTGACGGGCGCCGTCGTGCGTGCGGCGGTGCCGGCTCGTCAGAGCTTGTGGCCCGCGGAGCGCAGCTGCTGGCAGGCCTCGGCGATGCGCGCGGCCATGCCGGCCTCGGCGAGCTTGCCCCAGGCGCGCGGGTCGTAGGCCTTCTTGTTGCCGACCTCGCCGTCGATCTTCAGCACGCCGTCGTAGTTCTTGAACATGTGCTCGACGACCGGACGCGTGAACGCGTACTGGGTGTCGGTGTCGATGTTCATCTTGATGACGCCGTTGTCGACCGCCTCGGCGATCTCCGCGGCCGTGGAGCCCGAGCCGCCGTGGAAGACCAGGTCGAACGGCTTGTCCTTGCCGAGCGAGGCGCCGACGGCGTCCTGGATCTCCTTGAGGATGGCCGGGCGCAGCTTGACGGCGCCGGGCTTGTAGACGCCGTGCACGTTGCCGAAGGTCAGGGCCGTCATGTAGCGGCCCTTCTCGCCCGAGCCGAGCGCGGCGACGGTCTTCAGGCCGTCCTCGACCGTCGTGTAGAGCTTCTCGTTGATGGCAGCCTCGTGGCCGTCCTCCTCGCCACCGACGACGCCGACCTCGATCTCGAGGATGGTGCGCGCGGCCTGCGAGAGCTCGAGGAGCTCCGCGGCGATGACCAGGTTCTCGTCCAGCGGGATGTCCGAGCCGTCGAACATGTGCGACTGGAAGGTGGGCAGCTTGCCCTCCTTGACCTGCTGCGCCTCGATGGCGAGCAGCGGGCGCACCCAGGTGTCGAGGTTCTTCTTCACGCAGTGGTCGGTGTGCAGCGCGACCGTGATCGGGTAGCCCTTGGCGACCTCGGCGGCGTAGGCCGCGAGCGCCATGGTGCCCGCGACGCGGTCCTTGACCGTCGAGCCGGAGGCGTACTCGGCGCCGCCGACGGAGACCTGGATGATGCCGTCGGACTCGGCCTCGGCGAAGCCCTGGAGGGCCGCGGTGACCGTCTGCGACGAGGTGATGTTGACGGCGGGGTACGCGAAGGAACCGGCCTTCGCGCGGTCGAGCATCTCGGCGTAGACCTCGGGGGTGGCGATGGCCATGAAGACTCCCTGATGTTCGTGGGTGGGTTCGCGCTCATCGTCCCACGGAACAGGCCCGCCCACGGCGGGACCTCGGACCGGGGCGGGCGCCCGCGCGACCCGGGCTGCCGCTGCCGGTGGGGCCGCCGGTGCGGCCGCTGGTGGCGGGCGGTATTTCGGTCGACTCACGGGGGTAGCCGCACGTACGTTCGACGCGTGGATCAGCTCGAGCGTTACCTGGCCTTTCGCGCCCTTGCCGCCGACCCGGAGACCCCGGTCCGGCGTGCGTCGCGGCGCGCCCACCGTCAAGCCGTCGCGACCCGCCGGGCGGAGTACGCCCGCATCGTGACCGCCCGCGAGCAGGTGCTCGTCGGCACTGCCGTCGAGGAGCTGCGCCGCAGCGACGTCGCACTGGCCGGCTGACCCCGGCCGTCACGGGCCCGGCACCCTCGCGGTGCCGGGCCCTTGACATGTCCACCCTCATGCCGGCGCCAACTAGATAGACACGCATACTAGTTGGCCGTACTGTCTACCTGTGCCCGACGAGATGGTCTCCCCCGCCGACGAGCCCTGGCCAGGCGACTGGCTGCGCGGCGTCCTCGGCCTGTGCGTCCTGCACGCCCTCGCCGACGGCCCCACGTACGGCTACGCGCTCGCCGTGCGGCTCGCCGAGCACGGCCTGGGCCCCATCAAGGGCGGCACGCTCTACCCCCTGCTCAGCCGGTTCGAGCAGCTCGGCCTGGTCGACGTCGAGTGGCGGGCGGGCGACGGCGGTCCCGGCCGCAAGTACTACCGCCTGACCGACGAGGGACGCACCGCGCTCGCCTCCGGTGCCGAGCAGTGGGCCCGCTTCGCGGCCGTCACCACCGCCTTCATGACCGCCCCGAAGGAGACACCATGACCAGGGACCGTCGCGCCGCCCGCCTCGACCGGTTCGAGGTGGAGCGCGCGCTCGCGCCGCACGTGGACCCCGAGTGGGCCGAGGCGGCGATCCTCGAGCTGCGCCTGCTGGGCGTGGCCGGCGACCGCATCGGCGCCGCGCTCGCCGAGGTCGACGCGCACTGCCTCGACAGCGGCGAGCCCGCGGCGGAGGCGTTCGGCGACCCCGTCGCCTACGCCCGCAGCCTCGACCTCCCGGCCGAGGACGCCTCCCGCCGCGGCGTCCTCCTCGCGGCCCTCCCGCCGCTGCTCCAGGTCCTCGGGATGCTCGTGGCGCTCGCGGGCGTGACCGCCCTGCGGCGCGACACGTCGCTCGAGATCACGACGGGCGTCGCGGCGATGGTGGCGATGCTGCTGGTCTGCGTCGCGATCGTGGCGCTGCGGGACACCGCGGTGCTGCGTCTGCTGATCCACCACCCGCTCGTCGCCGGCGTCGCGCTCGCCCTGGCGGTGGGCACGATGGCCGCCGTCGCCGCGCTGGGTTCCGGCACGCTCGTGGCCCTCCCGGCCGTCCCCGGGCTCGTCGTCGGCGTCGCCACGCTCGCGGCCGCGACCGCGTGGAGCCGGCGTCGGCACGAGGCGGACGAGTCCCCGCTCGTCGCGCCGACCGGTCCCACCCCCGCGTGGCGCGGCGCCCGGCTGACCCGGCTCCTCACCATCTGGCAGGTCCCCGCCACGGCCGTGCTGCTCGGCGCCGTCGCCTGGTTCCTCGCCTGAGGCGAGCCGGCACCGGCCGGCGCCCGCCCGCGGTCAGGCCCAGCGCGTCACCCAGGCGTGCATGGCGATGGCGGCGGCCGCGCCCGCGTTGATCGACCGCGTCGAGCCGAACTGCCGGATGTGCAGGACGGCGTCGCACGCCTCCTGCGCCTGCGGTGACAGCCCGGTGCCCTCCTGGCCGAACAGCAGCACGCACGCCCGCGGCAACGGGTACCCCTCCAGCGGCACCGAGCCGGGCACGTTGTCGACGCCGATCAGCGGGAGCCCGGCCTCGCGCGCCCACGCGACCAGGGCGCCGACGTCGGGGTGGTGCCGCAGGTGCTGGTACCTGTCGGTGACCATCGCGCCCCGGCGGTTCCAGCGCCGCCGGCCCACGATGTGCACCTCGGCGGCCAGGAACGCGTTCGCCGTGCGCACGACGGACCCGATGTTCAGGTCGTGCGCCCAGTTCTCGATCGCGACGTGGAACGGGTGCCGCCGCGCGTCGAGGTCCGCGACGATCGCCTCGACCGTCCAGTACCGGAACGCGTCGACGACGTTGCGCCGGTCGCCCTGCGCGAGCAGCTCGGGGTCGTAGCGCGGGTCGAGCGGGGCGTCCGCCCCCGGCCCGACGCGCGGCCACGCCGCCTCGCCGCCCGGCCACGGCCCGACGCCGACCTCGTCCGGCGGTCCCGGCGTCGGCGCGTCGTCCGGGAACGGGTCGAGATGGCGACCGTGGACGGCCACGACTCAGACCCGCTCGTCGGTCAGCTCGACCCGCAGCGCGGCGGCCGCGGCCCGCGCCCGCTCGCGTGCCTGGACGACGTCGGCGCCCCGGGCGACCGTGACCGCGACCCGCCGCCGCCCCGCCACCCGCGGCTTGCCGAACAGCCGCACCTGCGACGTCGGGACCGCGAGCGCCGCGTCCACGCCGACGAACCGGGGCACGCCCTGCCCCTCCGCCAGCACCGCGCACGACGCCGCCGCGCCCTCGCCCGCGCCGACGCCGAGCCGGAGGGGCTGGTGCACCGGGAGCCCGAGCACGGCCCGCGCGTGCAGCGCGAACTCCGACAGATCCTGGGACGCGAGCGTCACCAGGCCCGTGTCGTGCGGCCGCGGCGAGACCTCGGAGAAGAGCACCCGGTCGCCGACGACGAACAGCTCCACGCCGAACACGCCCCACCCGCCGAGGGCCTCGGTGACCCGGCGGGCCACCCGCTGCGCCTCGGCCAGGACGCCGTCCGGCAGCGGTGCCGGCTGCCAGGACTCCCGGTAGTCACCGTCCACCTGGACGTGCCCGATCGGGTCGCAGAACACCGTGCCGCCGGTGTGCCGCACGGTGAGCAGCGTGATCTCCGAGTCGAACTCGACGAACCCCTCGACGATGCACCGCACGGCCCGGCCCGCGGTGGCGACGCGGCCCCCGGTCTGCGCGTACTGCCAGGCCCGCGCGACGTCGTCGGGCGTGCGCACCACGGACTGGCCCTTGCCGGAGGACGACATCACCGGCTTGACGACGCACGGCAGGCCGACGGCGCCCGTCGCCGCGCGCAGCTCCGCCTCGGACTCCACGAACCGGTAGGGCGACGTGGCCAGGCCCAGCTCCTCGGCGGCGAGCCGCCGGATGCCCTCCCGGTCCATCGTGAGCCGGGTGGCGCGCGCCGTCGGCACCACGCGCACGCCGGCGGCCTCGACCTCGGCCAGCGCGCCCGTGGCGATCGCCTCGATCTCCGGCACGACGACGTCGGGCGCCTCCGCCGCGAGCACGGCGCGCAGCGCGTCGGCGTCGAGCATGTCCACGACGTGCGCGCGGTGCGCCACCTGCATCGCGGGCGCGTGGGCGTACCGGTCGACGGCGATCACCTCGGCGCCGAGCCGCTGCAGCTCGATCGCCACCTCCTTGCCCAGCTCACCGGACCCGAGCAGCACGACGCGCGTCGCGCCGGGGCTCAGCGGGGTGCCGAGGGTGACGGGCTGTGGGAGGGCGAGGGCGTCGGTCATGGCATCGATCCTGTCAGCGGGGTGCACCCGACCGGCCGGGACCTCGGCGCCCCTTGCCGGACGGCGGGTCAGTCCGTGCCGCGCCAGGCCTGGGCGGCCTTGAGCCGGCCCGAGGTGTGCAGCACCGAGCCCGCGTACAGGCGCGCGCCGAGCCACACGAAGACCGCGGACGTGAGCAGCACGGCCACGGCCGCGACGGCGGGCTCCCACGCCTCGGCCGTGCCCAGGACGATGCGCGCGGGCATGAGCAGCGGCGCGGTGAACGGCACGTACGACAGCAGGGTGCGCGTGCCCTCGTCGATCGGCAGCACCGCCGCGAAGAACGGGACGATGACGAGGATCTGCATGAGCGCCGTCGTCGAGCTGAGCTCCTCCACGCGCGAGGCGAGCGAGCCGCCCACCGCCCACAGGCACGAGAGCATGACGAACCCGAGGAGGAAGAACAGCACGAACCAGCCTGCCGACCCGACGAGCTGCGTCACGAGCGAGCCCTGCCCCGCGACCACGGCGCCCAGCAGCCCGGCCCCGACGATGACGCCGACCTGCGCCGTCGCCATGATCGTGTTGCCGAGCACCTTGCCGGTCAGCAGCCACCGCACCGGGACCGCCGCGACGAGCAGCTCCACGACGCGCGACTGCTTCTCCTCCACGACGCTCTGCGCGATCGACGTGCCGAACGTCAGGACGCTCAGGTAGAAGAGGAACGCGAACAGGAGCGCGAGGAGCTCGGGCGGCATGGTGCCCTCGTCGCGCGGCTCGAGCAGCTCCACCTGCGGCGGCGTCGGCTGCGTGATCGCCGTGACCTGCTCGGGCGACAGCCCGCCGTCGTGCGCCGCCTGCGCGACCTGGAGCTCGCCGGCGGCGGCCGTCACCAGGGTCTCGAGCTCGGTGGGGACGTCGCGCAGCCCCACGAGCCGGAGACCGTCGGGCTCGTCGCCGAGCAGCGCGGCGACGACGTCCTCGTCGTGGAGCAGCCGCTGCACGTCGACGCCGGGGTCGACGGTGACCCAGCTGATGTCAGCCCGCGGGAGCCCGCCGATGCTCAGCAGCTCCAGGGGCGACGTCACGGCCGGCTCGTCCTGCGCCTGCGCGCCGAGCTCGGCGGCGAGGCCGACCACCTCGACGGCGGCCTCGCCCTGGACCGCGACGCGCAGGTCGGGCACGCGCTGGCTGAGCAGCACCGGCAGCACGGTCGCGGCCGTGACCAGCAGCAGCATGAACGCCGTCGTCCACAGGAACGCCTTGTCGCGCAGCTTGACGGCGATCTCGCGGGCCGCGACGACGCGGACGGTCGACCAGGCCCGGGTGCCGGCGGACTCGTCGGGCAGCGCCGGCCGGCCGGCGACGGTCTCGGACCTCGCGGTCTCGGGGGTGCTCATCGCACAGCCTCCCGGAAGATCTCGGCGAGCGTCGGGACGACGGGCGCGAACTCCCGCAGGCGACCCGCGCCCAGCGCCGCGGCGAGCAGGGCGTCCTCGTCGCCGTCAGGCCCCAGGTCGACGACCACGCCGGCGAGCTCCTCGTCGGTCGCGCTCGCGCCCGACCGCACGGCGGTCGGGTCCGCCACCCGCGTCGCGGCCGGGACCGCCGCCGTGAGCGTGGCGAGCAGGTCGGGCGAGGGGACGGGGGCGCCGTCGGGCCGCTCCACCACGACGCGGTAGCGCCGGCCCGCGCGGGCCGCGCGCAGGTCGCCGGCGTCGCCCGCCGCGACCACGCGCCCCTCGTGGATGATCACGACGTCGTCGCAGAGCCGCTCGACCAGCTCGAGCTGGTGCGACGAGAACAGGACGGGCACGCCCGCCTCGGCACGCTCGCGCAGCTGGGCGCCCATCGCGTCGATCGCGAGCGGGTCGAGCCCGGAGAACGGCTCGTCGAGCACGAGCGCGATCGGGTCGTGCACCAGTGCTGCCGCGACCTGGACCCGCTGCTGGTTGCCGAGGGAGAGCGTCTGCAGGTGGTCGTCGGCGCGGTCCGCCAGGCCCAGCTGCTCGAGCAGCTCGTGGGTGCGCCGACGCGCGGTCGCCAGGTCCAGGCCGTGCACGCGCCCGAGGTAGACGAGCTGGTCGGCGACCTTCATCTTCGGGTAGAGCCCGCGCTCCTCGGGCATGTAGCCGAACCGGGCGCGCACCGGCAGCGTGAGCGGGCGCCCGCCGATCTCCACCCGCCCGGCGTCGGGTGCGAGCACCCCGAGGATGATCCGCATCGCCGTCGTCTTGCCTGCGCCGTTCGCGCCGATGAAGCCGGTGGTGCGACCGGGCCGCACGGTGAAGCTCACCTCGTCGAGCGCCACGTGCTCGCCGAATGCCCGGCTCACCCCGACGAGCCTCAGCTCCCTGTCCACGCGCACCCTTCCCGCTGCTCGACCGCCCGGCCGGGTGCCCGCGCTCCCCGGCCGTCCCTCCGGAACCCTACCGACGCACCTCGCGCCTGCACGGGACCCTCACCAGCTCGCCACCAAGGCCCCGCGGGCCCAGGGCGTGCGGCGGAGCGGCGCCACGTACCCTGGAGGCGTGACCCCCCTGCTGGAGACCCTCGTCGCGCACGGCCCCGTCCCTGCCCTGGGGCCCGACTGGCTCGACGCGGAGAACCTCATCTCGTCGTTCGGGTCGTACGCCCTCATCGGCGTCGTCATCGTGGTGTTCATCGAGACGGGCCTGCTGTTCCCGTTCCTGCCCGGTGACTCGCTGCTCTTCACGGCGGGCATGCTCGTCGCGCACGACGAGATCGGCGTCCCGCTGTGGGTCCTGTGCCTGGCGCTCTTCGCCGCGGCCTTCCTCGGGGACCAGACCGCGTACGTCATCGGGCGCAAGGCGGGGCCCAAGCTCTTCAGCCGGCCCGACTCGCGGTTCTTCAAGCAGCAGTACATCGACCAGACGTACGCCTACTTCGACAAGTACGGCGGCCGGACGATCATCATCGCGAGGTTCGTGCCGTTCGTGCGGACGTACGCCCCGGTGGCGGCCGGCGTCGGGAAGATGCACTACCGCCACTTCGTCTCGTTCAACGTCATCGGCGCGTTCCTGTGGGGCGTCGGCGTCACGGTGCTCGGCTACCTGCTCGGCAACGTCACGTTCATCAAGGACAACATCGAGCTCATCGCCATCGGCATCGTGGCCGTCTCGGTGATCCCGATCGTCGTCGAGGTGCTGCGCCAGCGCAGCAAGGCCCGCGACGAGCGGTACGACGAGCCCGCCGAGCGCGCGCGCGTCGCCACGGAGGACATCGAGGGCTGACCGCCCCCCGCCTGCGCGGGCCTGCCGGGATGACCCGGACGGTCCGGGCCCTCGGGCTGCGCCCGACGATCTAGGCTGCCCACCATGCCTCCAGCGGTCTCCCCCGGTCGGGACGCCGACGCGACAGCGCCGCCCCGGCCCGTGCAGAAGAAGCGCCGGTCGCTGCGCCTGTGGATCCCGAACCAGCACGGTGCCTGGGCGATGCTGCTGCTGCCGCTGACCGTCGGCGCGGTGCGCGGCGAGCTGGGCTGGGTCCACCTGTGGCTCCTGGCCGCGTGGCTCGTGGCCTACCTCGCCTACTTCGCGACGACGGTCTGGCTCCGCTCGGGACGCAAGGAGCGCTACGCGCGACCGGTCGAGGTCTACGGGGGCCTGCTCGCCGTCGTCGGGGGCGGGCTGCTGGTCGCCGAGCCGCAGCTGCTGCGCTGGGGCGTCGTGTTCGCACCCCTGCTCGCGGCGAGCCTGGCGTTCTCGGCGCGGCGGGCCGAACGGGCCCTGAGCAACGACGTGCTCACCATCGCGGCGACGAGCCTGATGGCGGTCATCGCCTACGGCCTCGGCTCCCCCGACGACGGCTCGTGGCTGCCCGGCGCCGAGTACGCGCCGGGCTGGGCGCTCGCGGCCGCGGCGGCGGCCTACCTCGTCGGCACCGCGCTGTACGTCAAGACGATGATCCGCGAGCGCGGCAACCGGGCGATGTACGCGGCGTCGGTGGCCTACCACCTCGCCGTGGCGGCGGTGTTCGCGTGGTGGCTGCCATTCGTCGGCGCGTTCCTGGCGGTCATGGCCGTGCGGGCCTGCCTCGTGCCGCGGCACTGGCCGAAGGCGCGGCCGGCCGCGATCGGTGTCGCCGAGGTCGTCTCGTCGGTCGCCCTCGCGGCGATCCTGCTCGCGCTGCCGCTCGTCTGAGACGGCGCGGGCCCGACGGCGTGCGCCGTCGGGCCCGGATCGGTCGCCGGCCGCTCAGGCGCCGGCGGTGCCGAAGTCGACGGTCGGGACGGCGCGGACGGCCGGCTCCTCGGCCTCGAAGTACTCGGCGCGGGAGAAGTGGAACCAGCCCGCGATGATGTTCGACGGGAACGACTCGACCTTGGTGTTCAGCTGGCGCACGTTCGCGTTGTAGAACCGGCGGCCGGCCGCGATGCGGTCCTCGGTGTTCGTCAGCTCGGCCTGCAGCGCGAGGAAGTTGTCGGCGGCGCGCAGCTGCGGGTACGCCTCGGCGACGGCGAAGAGGTGGCCGAGCGCGGTGGTGAGCTGGTTCTCCTGGACGGCCTGCTCCGCGGGGCTGGAGCCGGGCGCCGCCGCGGCGGCCCGCGCGGCAGTGACCTCGTCGAACACCGCCCGCTCGTGCGCCGCGTAGCCCTTGACGGTCTCGACGAGGTTCGGGATCAGGTCGTGCCGGCGGTGCAGCTCGACGTCGATCTGCCGCCACGCCTCCTGCACCAGGTTCCGCAGCCGGACGAACCCGTTGTAGGTGCCCACGCCCCAGATCACGGCGATCAGGACAAGCGCAAGGATGACGATCAGGACGATGCCGACCAGGTCCACGGGGTCCTCCAGGTGAGAGTCGAGCCGATCGTAGCCACGGGGCGGCCGCAGCGGGCGCGGATCCCGGGTGACGTCCGACCATGATCAGGACGGGCCGGGGGCGTCGCCCTCACACCATCGGGTCCGCGGGCGAGCCCTCCGGCCCGGTCCGCACGACCGGCGGCCCGGGGTCGTACCCGTGGTCCTGCCACACGAAGCGCGGCACGGACTCGACGACGGCGGTCATGAGGCCCAGCCGCCCGGCGATCCGCTCGGGGACGGTCTGGCCGGCGGACCAGGTGAGGATGTCGGTCCCGCCGAGGCGCAGGCACACCCCCCGCGCGTCGGCGCGCATGAGCCGCTCCATCAGGCGCGGGTGCACGACGTCGTGCGCGAACTTCGGGTTCGGGGACCGCACGCGCCAGGCGCGGTTGAACTCCTCGGATTCGAACTGGATGTCCTGCCCGCCGAACGCCTTGGCCAGCCGGGAGCCGAGGTCCTCCGGGGTGAGCTCGAGCGTGGACAGGTACGCGGGCAGCGGCAGGGCGAGGACGTGGAAGCTGTAGGTGCTCTCGTCCTTCCCCGAGCCCGTCCGGTACGTGTAGGTGAACGAGACGGCCGGCCGGCCGGCCCAACGGCCGACCATGACCTCGCTGGTGCGCCGCGAGTGTCCCTGGTTGAACGGCTCCCCGTCCCAGCGGCCCACGAGCGAGGGGTCCGTGCCGACGTACGTCCAGCCCGACGCCGCCGCCCACGCCTTGACGGCCTTGTTCCGGCGGACCTGGTACCAGATGGTGCCCACGACGACGACCGGCACGAGCACCCACGGGAGCGCGAAGAGGACCGTCATCAGGCCGTCCTCGATGACCATGCCGACCTACCTCAGAGACCGCGGGCGCGAGCCTGCTGGCGCAGGTTCCGCGCGATGAGCAGGCGCCCGACGGCGCCGGCGGCGAGGACCGCGGCGACCACCGCGCACCACACGGCGGGCTGGCTCAGGCCCATGACCGCGAGGACGACCGCGAGCGCCGTCATCACGACGACGCCGAGCCCCGTGCCGATGAGCTGGCCCCAGTCCCGGTCGGTCGCGCGGGCGAGGCTCGACACGACCGCGCGGTCCGGCGTCCTCGCCGGCAGGGCCCGCTCCGGGACCGGCACGTCGGCGGCGGTGTCGGGCCCGGGGTCGTAGCCGTGGTCGAGCCACACGAACCGCGGGATCGCGTCGACGAACGCGGTCAGGACGGCGAGCCGCCGGTCGACGTCCGCCAGGTCGACCTTCCCGGGCACCCAGCAGAGCACGTCCGTCCCGGTGACCCAGATGCTCAGCCCCTGCGCGTCGCCGGCGAGGAGGCGCTCCATCAGGCGCGGGTGCACGACGTCGTGCGCGTACTTCGCGTCGCCGGCCCGCACCCGCCAGGCCGCGTTGAAGTCCGCCGACTCGAACGCGATGTCCTGGCCGCCGAGGGCGCCGGCGAGGTCGTCGGTCAGCGCCTGCGGCGACAGCCGCAGCCCCGGCAGCGGCACGGGGAGCGCGACGGCGACCACGTGGACCTGCACCGACGCGGAGACACCCGCCTCGACGTACTCGAACGTCGCGGCGGGCCGGCCCGCGTACGAGCCGGCGAGAAGGTGCGACACGGTGCAGCGGCCGCCGAGGCCGAACACGCCCAGCATCCGCCGGGCGAGCGCCTGGTCGCCGCGCAGCTGCCAGCCCCGCTCGGCGGCCCAGGCCCGCTCGGCCCGCGCGCGCCGCCTCCTGGGCACCTCGCGCACCACCGTCAGGACGACCGCCAGGACGACGACGAACGCCACGGTCCCGATCAGGAGCGTGGTGCTGTCCGCCTCGGTCCACCCACCCACGGACTGCAGCGCGGCACGGCCCACGAGGCCCACGGAGCTCACACCAGCCCGAGGTCCGCGAGGCCGAAGATCGACAGGTAGGGCAGGCCCTCGGCCTCGATCCGCTCGCGCGCGCCGGTCGCCCGGTCCACGATCACGGCCACGGCGACGACGTCGGCCCCGGCCTCGCGCAGCGCGTCCACCGCGGTCATCACCGAGCCGCCGGTGGTGGAGGTGTCCTCGACGGCGACGACCCGCCGGCCGGCGACGTCGGGCCCCTCGATGCGGCGCTGCATCCCGTGCGCCTTGCCCTCCTTGCGCACGACGAACGCGTCGAGGTCCTGCCCGCGCGACGCGGCCGCGTGCAGCAGCGCGGTGGCCACCGGGTCCGCGCCGAGCGTCAGCCCGCCGACGGCGTCGATCTCGGCGGTCCCGAACCCGGCCTCCTCGAGCAGGTCGAGCAGCACGTGCCCGACGAGCGGGGCGGCCTCGTGGTGCAGCGTCACGCGCCGCAGGTCCACGTAGTACTGCGCGACCGCGCCGGACGCGAGGGTCACCTCCCCGTGCACGACGGCGAGCTCGGTGACGAGCTCGCGCAGACGGTCGCGGGGCGTGGTTCCAGGGAGCGTCACGGCGCACAGGCTAGCCGCCGGGTCCCGGCCCAGGAGGGGCTGTCCGGCGGGAGGTTCGCGCCGCCGTCGTCCCGACGCCGGCGTCCGGCTACGCGTCCGCCGGGACCTCGTCGGCGTCGACCTCGACGTCGCGCAGGCGGCGCTCGCCCGAGAGCGCGCGGACGGCGGCGCGCGGCAGCAGCCGCACGACCTCCGAGGCGATCGCGTAGCGCAGGCTGGGCGTGGAGATGACCGAGCCGCGACGCACGTCGGCGAGCGCGGCCGCGACCACCTGCTCCGCGTTCAGCCAGGCGAGCTCGGGCAGCGCGTCGTAGTCCAGCCCGGCGCGCTCGTGGAACTCGGTGTGCACGAGGCCCGGGCACAGCGCCGTGGCGGTGACGCCGGTGCCCTTGAGCTCGACCGCGAGCGCCTCCGTGAACACGCGCACCCAGGCCTTGGCGGCCGAGTAGGTCCCCCCGGCCGTCAGCGCGGCGACGGAGGACACGTTGAGGATCGCGCCGCGGCCGCGCTCGACCATCGCGCCGGCGGCGGCGTGCGAGAGCACCATGACCGCGCGCACCATGACGTCCAGCGCCGTCTCGTGCGCCGCGAGGTCGCCCTGGACGAAGCGCCCGATGCCGTGGCCCGCGTTGTTGACCAGCAGGCCGACCGGCCGCTCGCCCTCGCGCAGGCGGTCCGCCACGCGCTCGACGTCGGCCCGCACGGACAGGTCGGCCGGCAGCACCTCCGCCCTGACCCCGGCCGCCGCATTGAGCTGGCCGGCCAGGCGCTGCAGCCGCTGCTCGTCGCGGGCGACCAGGACGACGTCGTGCCGTGCCGTGGCCAGCTGCCAGGCGAACTCCAGGCCCAGGCCCGCGCTCGCTCCCGTGATGAGTGCTGTCCCCATGGCGGCCAGCGTACGTGGCCACGGGGCGGGGGCATCGCATGTGGGAACCGCCGAGTAGGTTGCGTGCATGCGGATCGCGACGTGGAACATCAACTCGGTCCGGGCGCGCGCCGACCGCGCCGTCGCCTGGTTGGAGCGCACGGGGACCGACGTGCTGGCGCTCCAGGAGACCAAGTGCACCGACGCCCAGTTCCCGTACTCGGTCTTCGAGGCGGCGGGCTACGAGGTCACGCACATCGGCTCGAGCCAGTGGAACGGCGTCGCGATCGTCTCGCGCGTCGGCATCGAGGACGTCGAGACGCACTTCGCGGGCCAGCCGCGCTGGGGCGCGGAGGACCCGCAGATCGAGTCGCGCGCGCTCGGCGCGACCTGCGGCGGCGTCCGCGTCTGGAGCCTGTACGTCCCGCACGGGCGGCACCCCGACGACGACCACTACCGCTACAAGCTGCACTTCCTCGACAGCCTGCTCGAGGCCGCCGGCACGTGGGTGGACCCGCAGCTCGGCGACCCGGCGGCGCCCATCGCGCTGATGGGCGACTGGAACGTCATCCCGTACGACACCGACGTGTGGGACGTGACGGCGTTCGAGGGCCAGACGCACGTCACGCCCGGCGAGCGCAAGGCGTTCTTCGCCTTCGGCGACATCGGCTACACGGAGATCACGCGCACGTTCCTGCCGGACGAGCACACGTACACCTACTGGGACTACCAGCAGCTCGCGTTCCCCAAGAACAAGGGGCTGCGCATCGACTTCGCGTGGACGTCGCCGGCCCTCACGCCGCGCGTCGCCGGCGTGAGCATCGACCGCGAGGAGCGCAAGGGCAAGGGGCCGTCCGACCACGTGCCCGTGGTCCTGGACCTCGCCGACTGACCGGGTGCCCGGCGGCCGATCCGTGGACGACCGCGGACGGGGCTCCGCGCGGCGCCCGCTGGCGCTAGGTTCCTGACATGGCCGACCAGCCGCCGTCGCCCCCGGGCCCGCCGCAGCCGCAGGACCAGCCACCGACGCCGTCCGCGCCGATGCCGGCGCCCGCGCCAGGCGCGCCCGCGCCGATGCCGATGCCGGCTCCCGCGCCCGCGCCGATGCAGGCGCCCGCCGGGTACTACCCCCAGCAGCCGTACTACGCGCCGGGCTGGACACAGGCCCAGACGCAGCCGCAGCGGCACCGCGGGCGGAAGATCGCGCTGTTCGCGACCCTCGCCGTCGTCGTGCTGGGCGTGCTGGGGACCGTCACCGCGGCGGGACTGTACTGGTGGGGCACCCAGCCGATCGGCGACGTGACCTCACCCACGAGCGCCACCGCGCGCCAGGTCCGGGCGGGCCACTGCATCCGCGACCTGCCCGCCGACGGCTCCGTGGGCAGCGTGACGCTCGTGCCGTGCAGCGACGACCACGAGGCCGAGGTGCTCGGCTCGCTCCGGCTCGACGACGGCCCGTGGCCGGGCGACGACGGCGCGGCCGAGGCCGCGGCGTGGTGCGAGATGGACAACGACCACGCGGCAGCCGGCTACCGACCCGTCGTGTGGACCCCCAGCCGGCAGAGCTGGACCCAGGGCGACCGCGTCGCGCTGTGCATCGCCTGGCTCGACGACTGAGGCGCTGACCGACCGGACGGCGACGGCGAGCGCGTCAGGCGTTCGGTCCGGAGGCGTGCGGCACGGACGCCGTGATCACGGTCCCGTCGGTCCGCACGACCCCCCGCAGCGCCACGGGGTCGGGGCCGCCGTCGATGCGCGGGCCCTGGCCGTCGAGCGGCACGGTGACCGGTGCGTCGTCGGACAGCTCGATGCGGGCACCGCGCACCTCGACCACCAGCTCCGCGCCCGCCTCGAGCGCGAAGGTGATGTCGTCCTGACGCAGCGTCACGCGCACGCGGGACCCGCGCACGGTCAGCGGGAACGTCAGGCCCGCCCAGCCGACCGGCAGCCGCGGGTCGAACCGGACGACGCCGTCGTGCGCGCGCATGCCGGCGAACCCGGACACCAGCGCGCCCCAGACGCCGGCCGCCGAGGCGACGTGCACGCCGTCGGTCGTGTTGCCGTGCAGGTCCGCGAGGTCGACGAGCAGGGTGTCGCGGAAATAGCCGAGCGCGACCTCGTGGTAGCCGACCTCGGCGGCCATCACCGACTGGACCACGGCCGACAGGCTCGAGTCGCCCGTGGTGATCGGGTCGTAGTAGTCGAAGTTCGCGCGCTTCTGCTCCGGCGTGAAGTCCTCGCCCTGCAGGTACATGGCGAGCACCACGTCGGCCTGCTTGAGCACCTGGAACCGGTAGATCACGAGCGGGTGGAAGTTCAGCAGCAGGGGCCGCTTGTCCGGCGGCGTGTTCGGCAGGTCCCACACCTCCCGCTCGTGAAAGTGCGAGTCCTGCGGGTTGATCCCGAGGTGCTCGTCGTAGGGGATGGCCATGGCGTCGGCCACCCGGTCCCACTCGTCCACCTCGCCGGGCTCGAGCCCGAGCCGGGCCACCATCCGGGCGTGCTCGTGCGGCGCCCATCGCTCGAGCTGGCGCACCGCGCGCGCCGAGCAGCGCAGGTTCAGGCGCGCCATGACGTTCGTGTAGAGGTTGTCGTTGACGACCGTCGTGTACTCGTCCGGGCCGGTCACCCCGTGGATGTGGAACGACCCCTCGCCCTCGCCGCGCCAGAAGCCCAGGTCGGCCCACATGCGCGCGGTCTGCACGAGGATGTCGATCCCCTCGCGGCTCATGAACTCGTCGTCCTGCGTCACCCACCCGTACAGGTCGACGGCGTACGCGATGTCGGCGTCGATGTGGTACTGCGCGGTGCCCGCCGCGAAGTACGCCGACGCCTCCTCGCCGTTGATGGTGCGCCAGGGGAACAGGGCGCCGTGCTGGGTGAGCTTCGCGGCCCGCCGCTCGGCGGCCGGCAGCATCGTGTAGCGGAAGCGCAGCGCGTTCCGCGCGACGATCGGCGTCGTGAACGCGAAGAACGGGACCACGTAGATCTCGGTGTCCCAGAAGTAGTGCCCGCCGTAGCCGGTGCCGGTCACGCCCTTGGCCGGGATGCCGGAGCCCTCGGCGCGCGCACCCGCCTGCGCCACCTGGAAGAGGTTCCAGCGCACCGCCTGCTGCACGTCCGGCTGGCCCTCGACCACCACGTCCGAGCGCTGCCAGAACCCGTCGAGCCACGCGCGCTGGTCGCCGAACTGCCGCTCGATGCCGAGGTGCCGCACGCGGTCGAGGGTGCGGCGGCAGCGGTCCACGAGCTCGTGCGCCGGGACCCCGCGGGAGGTGTGGTAGGCGACGACCTTGGTGACGGTGATCGGCTTCCCGACGTCGGCGCACGTCCGGAACACGTGCTTGGCGGAATGCTCCTCGACGTCGACGAGCACCTCGACCTCGTTCTCGGACTCGACGAGGTCGTCGGTCCCGACGGCGAGCGTCATCCCCGAGCCCGCGCACCGGAAGCTGAGGACGGTGCGCTCCTCGTTCGCCCAGTGGGTCACCGGGACGAGCGCGCGCTCCGGGACCGGGTCCGCGCGTCGGGGGTCGGTGGCCCGGCGGTGGTGCTGCGTGCGCACCGACCGGTACTCGTCGACGCCCTCCTCGCGGTTGATGAGGTGGGAGGAGATGACGACGGGCGCCTGCTTGTCGAGCAGGGTCACCTCGAACGTCATCACCGCCATGTGCCGCTGCGTGAAGGAGACCATCCGGCGCGAGCGCACCCGCACGCGGTTGCCCGACGGGGTGCGCCAGACGAGGTCGCGCCGCAGGACGCCGTCGGCCAGGTCGAGGGTGCGCTCGTAGGTGACCAGGTCCGCCACGGACAGCAGGAGCGGCTCGTCGTCGACGTAGAGCCGGATGACCTTGGGGTCGGGGACGCTGATCATCGTCTGGCCGACCTCGGCCAGTCCGTACGCCTCCTCCGCGTGCTTGATGGGCCACGTCTCGTGGAACCCGTTGATGTAGGTCCCGTGGGTGTGCCAGTCGCGGCCCTCCTCGAGGTTGCCGCGCATGCCCAGGTACCCGTTGCCGACGGCGAACAGCGTCTCCGTGCGGCCGAGGTCGTCGGCGTCGAAGAACGTCTCCGTGAGCCGCCACGGGTCCACCGGGAAGCGCAGCCGGTCGATCGCGTCGGTCAGGCCAGGCGCCCGCTCCCCGCGCCGCCCGTCCCCGTCCGCCCCGCTCATGCCAGCTCCCCCAGGTCCCGGACGACGACGTCGGCGCCCGCCTCCATGAGCGCCGTCGGGCCGGCGCCCCGGTCCACCCCGACGACGAGCCCGAAGCCCCCGGCGCGCCCGGCGGCCACCCCGGACACCGCGTCCTCGACGACGGCGGCCCGGTCCGGGGGCACGCCGAGCCGCTCCGCGGCGCGCAGGAAGGTGTCCGGCGCCGGCTTGCCCGCGAGGTGCTCGGCGGCGGCGACGGCGCCGTCGACGACGACGGGGAACCGCCCGCCCAGGCCGGCCGCCTCGAGCACCGCCGCGGTGTTCCGCGAGCTGGAGACGACGGCCATCGGGACGCCGCGCCGGTTGAGCGCGTCGACCACACGGACCGAGCCCGGGTACGGCTCGACGCCCTCGGCGGCGAGCAGCTGGTTCACGAGCGCGTTCTTGGTGTTGCCGAGCCCGCACACCGTCTGCGTGCCCGGCGGGTCCGACGGCGCCCCCTCGGCCAGGTGCACCCCGCGCGAGACGAGCGTGGCGCGGACGCCGTCGTACCGCGGCCGGCCGTCGACGTGCGCGAAGTAGTCCGCGTCCGTGTACGGCGGCGCGATCTCGTGCTCGGCGAAGTACTGCCGGAACATCAGCTCCCAGGCCCGCATGTGCACGGCGGCGGTCGGCGTGAGCACGCCGTCCAGGTCGAACAGCACTGCGGCAGCGTCGTCGAAGCGCACGTCTCGACCGTAGCCCGGGCGGGCACGCGCCGCCCAGGGTGCGTGCGGATCAGCCGGCGCGGAGCTCCAGGCCCAGGCGCGGGCGCCGGGATCGGCCCGAGCGCGGTCCCCGGGATCAGCCGGCGCGGAGCTCCAGGCCCGGCGCCGTCGCGTCGGCCGCGCGGTCGACGACGACGTGCCCGCCGTCGCGCACCTGACCTGCCAGGAGCATGCGGGCGAGCCGGTCGCCGATCTCGCGCTGCACCAGGCGGCGCAGCGGCCGCGCCCCGTACGACGGGTCGAACCCCTCGAGGGCGAGCCACTCGCGGGCCGCGGGCGTGACGTCGAGCGTGAGCCGCCGCTCGGCGAGCCGCGCGGCGAGGCGGGCCACCTGGAGCTCGACGATGCGGCTCAGCTCCTCCAGCGAGAGCGGGTCGAAGACCACGACGTCGTCGAGCCGGTTGAGGAACTCCGGCTTGAACGACGCGCGGACCGCCGACAGCACCGCCTCCCGCTTGGCGTCGTCGCTCAGCGTCGGGTCGACGAGGAACTGCGACCCGAGGTTCGACGTCAGCACGAGGATGACGTTGCGGAAGTCCACCGTGCGGCCCTGGCCGTCGGTGAGGCGGCCGTCGTCGAGCACCTGGAGCAGCACGTCGAAGACCTCGGGGTGCGCCTTCTCGACCTCGTCGAGCAGCACGACCGAGTACGGCCTGCGCCGGACGGCCTCCGTGAGCTGGCCGCCCTCCTCGTACCCGACGTAGCCGGGGGGCGCGCCGACGAGGCGGGCGACGGAGTGCTTCTCGCCGTACTCGCTCATGTCGATCCGCACCATCGCGCGCTCGTCGTCGAACAGGAAGTCCGCGAGGGACTTGGCGAGCTCGGTCTTGCCGACGCCCGTCGGCCCCAGGAACAGGAACGAGCCCGTGGGCCGGTCGGGGTCGGAGATGCCTGCGCGGGCCCGGCGGACGGCGTCGGACACCGAGGTCACGGCGCGGCGCTGACCGATGAGCCGCTCGCCGATGACGTCCTCCATGCGCAGGAGCTTCGCGGTCTCGCCCTCGAGCAGACGGCCGGTCGGGATGCCCGTCCAGGCGGACACGACCTCGGCGATCTCGTCCGTGCCGACGCGCTCGGCGATCATCGGCGTCTCGCGCGGGACGCCCTCGCCCGGGGCGCGCTGCTCGGCGGCCTCCGCCTCGGCGATCTCCTTCTGGATCGCGGGGATCTCGCCGTAGAGCAGGCGCGACGCCGCGTCGAGATCGCCCTCGCGCTGGAGCCGCTCGGCCTGCACCTTGAGCCCGTCCAGGCGTACCCGCAGGTCGCCGACGCGGTTCTGGCCCGCCTTCTCGCGCTCCCACCGGGCCGTGAGCGCGGCGAGCTCCTCGCGCTTGTCCGCGAGCTCGGCGCGCAGGCGCTCGAGCCGGTCCGCCGACGCCGGGTCGGCGGCGTCCTCCGCCTCGGACAGGTAGGACTCCTCCATGGTCAGCCGGTCGACGGCGCGGCGGAGCGCGTCGATCTCCACCGGCGAGGAGTCGAGCTCCATGCGCAGGCGCGACGCGGCCTCGTCGACCAGGTCGATGGCCTTGTCGGGCAGCTGACGCGCGGGGATGTACCGGTCGGAGAGCGTGGCGGCGGCGACGAGCGCGGCGTCGGAGATGCCGACCTTGTGGTGCGCCTCGTACCGCTCCTTGAGCCCGCGCAGGATGGCGACGGTGTCCTCGACGCTCGGCTCGCCCACGTAGACCTGCTGGAAGCGGCGCTCGAGCGCCGGGTCCTTCTCGATCCGCTCCCGGAACTCGTCGAGCGTGGTCGCCCCGATGAGGCGCAGCTCGCCGCGGGCGAGCATCGGCTTGAGCATGTTGCCGGCGTCCATCGAGCCCTCGGCCGCGCCCGCGCCGACCACCGTGTGCAGCTCGTCGATGAACGTGACGACCTGCCCCTCGGCGTCCTTGATCTCGGTGAGGACGGCCTTGAGCCGCTCCTCGAACTCGCCGCGGTACTTGGCGCCCGCGACCATCGAGGCGAGGTCGAGCGCGACGAGCCGCTTGCCCCGCAGGGACTCGGGCACGTCGCCCGCGACCATGCGCTGGGCGAGCCCCTCGACGACGGCCGTCTTGCCCACGCCCGGCTCGCCGATGAGGACAGGGTTGTTCTTGGTCCGGCGTGAGAGCACCTGGACCACCCGGCGGATCTCCGCGTCCCGGCCGATGACCGGGTCCAGACGGCCGTCGCGCGCCGCGGCCGTGAGGTCGACGCCGTACTGCTCGAGAGCCTTGAACGTGCCCTCGGGGTCCGGCGAGGTGACGCGGGCCGAGCCGCGCACCGCGGGCAGCGCGGCGGCGAGCGCGTCCCGGTCCGCGCCGACGGCGCGCAGGGCCTCCGCGGCGGGCGACGACCCCGCCGCGATGCCGAGCAGCAGATGCTCTGCCGAGACGTACTCGTCGCCGAGCGCGTCGGCCTCGCTCTTCGCGGCGGTCACGACGGCGGAGGTGGCGCGGGACAGGGCCGGCTGCGCCACGGACCCGCCGGAGGCGCTCGGCAGCGTCGCGCGGGCGGCCGCGACCCGTCGGCCGAGCGCCGCGCGGTCCACGCCGACGGCGTCGAGCAGCGCACCGGCGACGCCGCCAGCCTGCGCCAGCAGGGCCTCGAGCAGGTGCACCGGCTCGAGCGAGGGGTTGCCCGAGGCGGTCGCGCTGCGCAGCGCGGAGGCGATCGCCTCCTGCGACTTGGTCGTGAACTTCGGTTCCATGCGGGCGGTGCCTCCTCGACGACGATGCCCGATCGGTTGAGCGAGAGCGATGACGCTAAGTTGAGTCTACGTCACTCAAGTCTCCTCCGGCGAGCGCGGAGACGGCGAGCACCCCGGGCACGAACACGTCCAGATCGACGCGTACCCTCCCCGGGCGCGCACGCGCTGTGGGAAGGTCTGCGCATGCGAACACGTCGAATCCTGGGCGCCACCGCGCTCACCACTCTCGTCGCAGTCAGCCTGGCCGGCTGCGTGAAGATGGACATGCAGCTCGACCTCCAGTCCGACGACACCGTCGACGGCACGATGGTCTTCGCGGTGTCCTCCGCCCTGGCAGAGATGTCCGGCCAGGACGCGGAGTCGCTCGCCGAGCAGATGGCCGGCGAGTCCTTCGACATGGACGAGGGCACCATCACGGGCACCGAGCCCTACGACGACGGCGAGTACATCGGCCAGAAGATGACGTTCGAGGGCGAGCCCCTCGACAGCTTCGGCGGCGCCACGGACGGCGAGCTGAGCATCGTCCGCGAGGGCGACGAGTTCGTCGTCTCCGGGACGATGGACCTCAGCGAGGACGCCCTGGGCACCGGCGGCGCCGAGGGCGACGAGATGATGTCGAGCCTCATGGAGGGCTTCGACATCCAGATCTCGATCACCTTCCCCGGCAAGGTCAGCGAGCACAACGGCGAGCTCGAGGGCAACACCGTCACGTGGACCCCGCAGTACGGCGAGGCGAACGAGATCAGCGCGCGCGGCAGCGCGATCGAGGGCGGCGGCGGCTCCAGCCTCCCGCTCCCGCTGCTCATCGGCATCGGTGCGGCGGTCCTGGTGGCCGCGGCCCTGATCGTCTTCCTCGTGCTCCGCTCGCGGAAGAACGCCGTCGCCCAGCCGGCCGCTGCGGGCTACGCGCCGGCGCCGTTCACGCCTGACGCCGCCCAGGGCTACGCGCCGACCGCGCCGACCGCCCCGGCTCCCCCGGTGGCCGCTCCGGCCCCGCCGGCCCCGCCGGTCGCCGCACCGGCCCCGCCCGTGGCACCGCCGCCCGCCCCGCCAGCCGCGACGGACGCGCCCCCTGCTCCCCCGGCCCCGCCGCAGGAGCAGACGCCGCCCCCGCCGCCCGCCTGACCGGAGCCTGACATGACGAAGGGGCCCGGTGGTCGATGACCACCGGGCCCCTTCGTCGTGTCTGCGTCAGCGCGCGACGCCCGCGAGCGAGCCGGTCGTCAGACCCTCCGGGTCCATGATCATGCAGAGGACCTCGCGGTCGTCGCCCTGCTCCCAGCTCTCCTGGCTGGGCGACAGGTAGCCGTAGTCGAACGCCGAGTTCTCCCACGTGACCCCGACGAAGCCCTCGAACTCGCCGTAGCAGTACTCGTCGGCCTGCGACGCGATGGCCTCGTCCCCGGGGTACGCACCGTCCTCGAGGTCGACGGCCGCGTAGATCTCGGACTCGTGCGGCTCGGCGCACGGGATCACGGGGACGGTGCTGAAGCCCTCCTGGCCCCAGTCCATCGACTCGAGGCAGTCACCCACGCGGATCGCGAAGGCGTCGGCGTCGGTCGCCTCGGTGATGTCGCCCTCGTCGTCGCGCTCGGGCTCGTCGGAACCCCCGAGGAGGGAGCAGCCCGCGAGCGCGAGCAGGGCGGAACAGGACAGGGCGGCGGTGGCCGCGAGGCGGGACGGGCGCATCGGTCTTCCTTCGTGAGCGGCGGGCGGGCGTCAGTCGTGCGGCCGGCGAGGACTCTCAGCCGGGCGCGGGCGGGAGGCACGAGCGGCAGCCGCTCGTTCCAGTCATCATCGGGCACCCTGACCAGCGCCTTGAGGACCGGCGGCCGGAGACTACCGCCTGGGCACCCACCGCGTCCGGGGTTTCGCGGCCGGTCTCGAGCCCAGCCTCGACCCGCACGGGGGTCCGCCGGGGGCCGCCGACGAGACGACGACGCCTTTGTCACGGGCCTGCTCGGCGGAGCGGCGCGGCGGGCGGGTTACCGTAGACGGGCCCGACCGCCCGGTCGGAGCAGCGTCCGACACCACCCGCGGCGCGGGTGCACCACCGACCTGGGAGCACGCGATGGCGACGAACCCCGTCTCGATCACCACCAAGCCCGAGCCCGTCGAGCAGACGGAGCAGTCGGGCTGCGGCTGCGGCGGCTGCGGCTGCGGCGCGGCCGACCAGGCCTGACCAGCGCCACCACGGACAGCGTCACCACGGACAGCGCCACCACGGACAGCGCCACCACGCCCGGCACCGCGGCCGAGGGCACCCCGGACCGCGGCGCCCGGCGACCCCCCGGCGCCGGGACCGTCCGCACGTTCCACGCGCGGCGCAGCCCGCTCGGGCCGCGCCGCACCGAGGCCCTGGCCCAGCTGTGGCCGGGGTACGGCTTCGAGGTCGACGACCCCGCCGCGCCGCCACCGCTCACCCCGGGCGGCGAGCTCGACCGCGAACGCCTCTTCGGTCGCCGGGCGCCGCTCGTCGTCGAGATCGGCTCCGGCATGGGCGAGGCCGTCCGGGCCATGGCCGCGGCCGACGCCGGGCGCGACTACCTGGCGTGCGAGGCGCACGTGCCCGGCGTCGCGAACCTGGTGGCGGACCTGGCCGACGGCGGTCCGGCCAACGTCCGCGTCGCCGCGGGCGACGCGCTCGAGCTGCTGCGCCGGTGGGTCCCGCCCGCGTCGCTGGACGCCGTGCACGCCTTCTTCCCGGACCCCTGGCCGAAGGCCCGCCACCACAAGCGCCGCCTGCTGCGCCCCGACCGGCTCGCGTTCCTCGCGTCCCGCCTGGCGGTGGGCGGCACGCTGCACGTCGCGACCGACTGGGCGCCCTACGCCGAGGAGATCCTCGCGGCGGTCCTCGCCGAGCCGCGCCTGCACGCCACCCACGAGGGCTTCGCGCCCCGGCCCGCGCACCGCCCGGTGACCCGCTTCGAGGAGCGCGCGGCGGCCGCCGGGCGCCCGGCGTTCGACGTCGTCGCCGTCCGCCGGTAGGCAGGCGGGCCCCCGACCGACCCCGCCCCGACCGACCGACCCCGCCTCGACCGACCGGCGCCGCGGCTACAGCTGCGCGGACAGCACGACCGCGCCGCCGGTCGTCATCTCCACCTCGGCGATGTCGCCCAGGCCGAGCGCAGTCGACGCCGGCACCGTCACCTCGTGCCCGGGCAGCGCGAGCCACGTCGCCACCTGCTGCGGGCGGCCCTCGGCGTCGCGCACGACGAGCGCGTACTCCACCGCCGCCGGAGCCGGGCCGGCGTACGGGTCGCCCGCGACGGCGTCGTACGTGCAGGTCACGGCGAGTCGGGTGCCCCAGTCGGTCGGCTCGAGCGCGAGGCTCGCCGAGACGGGCAGGTCGCCCGTCGCCTCGAGCGCGACCGTCGTCCCACCCGGGCCGGCGTCGTCGTCCGCGGCCGACGGCGGCAGCACGAGCGCACCGGCGACGAACCCGGCCGCCGCGGCCCCGAGCACCCCGGCGCCGGTCAGCACCTGGCGACGCGCGCCGCGCCGACGCCCGACGTCGTCGCGCGCCACCTCGCGCAGCAGGCCCGCCAGCACCGACGGCGGGGGGTCGGCGAGTCCGCCCGGCGGGACCGCCGCGAGCAGGGCGGGCAGGTGCGCGACGTCGTCGACGGCCGCGCGGCAGGCGGCGCAGCCGGCCAGGTGCGCCTCGAACGCGCGGCGCTCGTCCACCTCGAGCGTGCCGAGGACGTACGCGCCCGCGGTCTCGGCGAACGGGTCGGCGCCACCGGTCATCGGGTCACCCCCATCTCCTCCAGGACCAGGCGCAGCGAGCGCAGGGCGTAGTGCGTGCGGGACTTCACGGTGCCGGGCGGCACCCCGAGCTCGGCCGCGGCGTCGGCCACCGAGCGGCCGCCGAAGTAGCAGAGCACCAGCACCTGGCGGTGCTCCGTCGAGAGCCGGGCGAGGGCGTCCGCGACCAGCCAGCCGAGCACGAGCCCGTCGGCAGTGGTCGCCGGGTCGTCGGTCGCCGGCTCCGGCAGCTCCGCGGTGAGCACCTCGCGGTGCGCGCGGCTGGACCGCCACTCGTCGATGACGAGCCGGCGGGCGACCGTGAACAGCCAGGCCCGCGCGCCGGCCGTCGTGCTCTCGAGCACCGTGCGGTCACGCCAGGCGCGGAGCAGGGTCTCCTGGACGACGTCCTCCGCGCGGGCCCGGTCGCCACCGACCAGCCGCAGCGCGAAGGCCCACAGCGCGCGGGCGTGCTCGCCGTGCAGCTCGACCATCCGGTCCGTCGCGGTCGCCGTCATCACCCCTCCACCGAAGCAGACGGCCGCGGGTGCTGCTCGGTTCACGCCGGCCCCGGCTCACCCCGGCGGTGAACCGCAGGGCGGCCGCCGTCGTCCTCCTGGGCGAGGGCCGCACCGGCCCGACACCCGAGGAGGCGCCATGGAACCCGCGACGGTCGCCCTGCCGACCACCCCGACGGACCGGACGAGCACGGTGCTGCGCGGGCTCGCCGCGTCGGTGGTCCTGCTCTCGGCCGTCCTGCACCTGCAGCTGTGGGTCGACGGGATGCGCGACGTCGCCGTCGTCGGGCCCGCGTTCCTCCTCAACGCGGCTGGCGGCGTGGCGATCGGGTTCGCGCTCCTGCTCTGGCGGCACTGGCTCCCGCTCCTGGGCGCCATCGGCTTCGGCGCGGCGACGTTCGGCGCGTACGTCCTGTCGATGACCGTCGGGTTCTTCGGCGTCCGCGAGCAGGTCTGGACGACGGCGGCGGTGCTGTCGGCGGTCACCGAGGTCGCCGCCGTCGTGCTGGGCGTGGCCGCGTGGACCGTCGAGCGACGCCAGCGCTGACCTGCGTCAGACGGCGTCGACCCAGCGCCGTAGCGTCGCGGCGACGTCGGCGACGTCGTCCTCCTCGCCCGCGGCGATGCGGACGACCAGGTCGTAGGCCTCGTCCTGGGGCATCCGCAGGTCGCGGCCGTTGAGCACGTAGAACAGGCGCGTCGCGATCCAGCCCATGCGCTTGCTGCCCTCGACGAGCGGCCCGTTGCCGACGAGCGCGAGCAGGAGCGCGGCCGCCTTGGTGTCGAGGTCGGGGTAGATGTCCTGGCCGTACCAGGTGGCCTGCGGGCGGTGCAGCGCCGCCTCGAGCACGCCGTGGTCGCGGAGCTCGGGCGGCCGGCCCAGGCGCGCCTCGATGGCGGTCAGGACGTCCTCGCGGTCCAGGTAGTCGACCACCGGGCTCACCTCGCCAGCCGGTCGAGGAGCGCGGCGTCCTCGGCGACGATCCGGGCCACCGCCTCGTCGCGGCGCCGCGTGCGGTCGGTGGCGTACCGGCGGATGGCGTCGATGATGATCGCGTTCTGCGAGCGCCCCTCGCGGGCGGCGGTCTCGCGCAAGGCCTTCTGGACGTCCGGGGGAAGCCTCAACGTGGCAGCCATACCCGACGGTAGGCACGTGATACCACGAGATACCACCCCCGTCCCACCCTCTGACCCGCCCACCCCAAGCCCCACCCCCGGCCCCAGTCACGCGAGACCGAGGACTTGGTGCGAAACCGAGGACTCCAGGGCCTCGTCCTCGCACCAAGTCCTCGGCGTCGCGGCGGAGGAGCGGGGCGGGTCAGGCCTCCAGCACCTGGTCGCCCTCCACGCGGACCGGGAACGACGGGAGCGGCTCGTCCGCCGGGCCCTGCACCACCGCACCCGTGAACGCCTCGAAGACCGAGCCGTGGCACGGGCAGTTCAGGCGGTCGCCGTCGGGGGTCACGGCGCAGCCCTGGTGCGTGCAGACGGCGGAGAACGCGACCACGCGCCCCTCCTCCGGCTGCGCGAGCACGATCTTGTCCCCGCCCGCGGTGGTCACGGCGACGGCGCCCCCGACGGGTACGTCGGCGAGCGTGGCCAGCGCGCCGCCGGGCGTCGCCGAGGGGCCACCGCTCCCGGAGCCTCCGCCCGAGCCGGTGGCGCACGCGGCCAGCAGCCCGACGCCGACGACGGACACCCCCGCCGCCAGCACGGTCCGCCGGTCCAGCCCGAGCCCGTCCGTCGTCGTCCGTGTCGCAGTCATCTCTCCCCCGATCGCCGGCGCACGGTGCACCGCTGCCAGGACTAACGCACCCGCCCCCTCCTCGGTTCACGACGCGCGGGCGTCGGCGTGCACGGCGAGCTTCAGGGTCGGGTCAGGGTCACCCCGCATTCCCGCGCCCGACCCGACGGCGCACGCTGGATCCCGTGCCCCCCGACACCCCGCCGACGTCCGCGGCGGCTGCTACGTTGCCGGACGTGACCTCACCCACGACGGCGCCCGCCGGGGTGCCCGCCCCGTCCGGGCCGTCGATCGTCACGAGCCGCGTCACCAAGACCTTCGGCCACGTCACGGCGCTGTCCGACCTGAGCGTCGAGATGCCGACGGGCGTCGTGGGCCTCGTCGGCGCGAACGGCGCGGGCAAGTCGACGCTCATCAAGATCCTGCTGGGCCTGCTGCCCCCGACGTCGGGCAGCGCCCGGATCCTCGGCCTCGACGCCGCGACGGACGGGCTCGCGATCCGTCAGGTCGTCGGGTACATGCCGGAGTCGGACTGCCTGCCGCCCGACGTCTCGGCGACCGAGTTCGTCGTGCACCTCGCGCGGATGTCCGGCCTGCCCTCGGCGGCCGCCCGCGAGCGCGCGGCGGACACGCTGCGCCACGTCGGCCTGTACGAGGAGCGGTACCGGCCCATCGGCGGGTACTCCACGGGCATGAAGCAGCGGGTCAAGCTCGCGCAGGCCCTGGTGCACGACCCGCGGCTCGTCCTGCTCGACGAGCCGACCAACGGCCTGGACCCCGCCGGCCGGGACGACATGCTCGAGCTCATCCGCCGCATCGGCCACGAGTTCGGCATCTCCGTCCTGGTCACGTCCCATCTGCTGGGGGAGCTCGAGCGGATCGCGGACCACGTCGTCGTGATCGAGGGCGGCGTGCTGCAGCGCTCCACGTCCACGGCCGAGGCGACGGCCCTGTCCGGCGTCGTGCTGGTCGAGGTGACCGAGCGCGCGGACGAGGTCGTGGCCAGGCTCCGTGCCGCGGGCGCGCAGGTGGAGACCGCCGACGACGGCGGCGGCCTGTTCTCCGTCGCCCTGACCGACGAGGAGGTCACGGGCGCGATCCAGGCGACCGTCGCCGACCTCGGCGTCGGGCTGATCCGGATGCAGCGGCGCCGCCACCACCTGACCGAGCTCTTCCGGGAGGTGGCCCGATGAGCGCCCCGACGCCCCCGCCCGCGGGTCCCCCCGCCGTGCCGCCCGCGCCCGGCACCGGCAGCCCGGAGCGACGCGCCGACGTCATCCACGACATCGGCTTCCGGCACTACGCGGGCGAGCGGTTCGGGCGGGGCTGGATCGTCCGGTCGCTGCTGGTGGACACCGTGCGCGGCGTGTTCGGCATCGGCCGGCCGGCGCGCACCAAGGTCATGCCGTGGGTGCTCGTCGGCATCCTGCTGCTGCCGCCCGCGATCATCGCCCTGTCGGTGCTGCTGACGGGTGGCAACGAGCTGCCGATGTCGTACACGGAGTTCCTGGGGCAGTTCCAGCTCCCCCTGACCCTCTTCGTGGCCGGCGCCGCACCGTACGCGGTCTCCCGCGACCTGCGGCACGGCGTGATGCCCCTGTACCTGTCCCGGCCGATGGTGCGCACCGACTACGTGCTCGCGCGGCTCGGCGGCCTGGTGATCGCCCTGTTCGCCGTGATGGCGCTGCCGCAGACGCTGCTCATGGTCGGCGCGCTCCTGGCGGAGCTGCCCGTGGGCGACCAGCTGGTCGGCTGGGCGGGCGGGCTCCTCGCGTCGGCGCTGCTGGCGCTGCTGCTCGGCGTCGTCGGCCTGGCCATCGCAGCCTTCACGCCCCGGCGCGGGCTGGGTGTCGCCGCGATCGTCACCATCCTCCTGGTCGTCACCGGCGTCTCGTTCGCGCTGTCCGGCATCGCGCTGGACCAGGGCGCCGACGAGCTCGCCGTGCTGGGCGGCGCCATCGACCCCTACCGGCTGGTCGACGGGCTGGCGGTGTGGATCCTCGGCGTCGACTCGACCATCCCCGAGTTCGCCGTGACGCAGGCGTGGCAGGGCGGGCTGTTCGCCCTCACCTACATCGCCGCGATCGCGGCGTTCGGCGGGCTCCTGATGCTCCGCTACCGGAAGGCGGCGCGCCTGTGAAATCACCCCACGCGATCGCTCGCTGCGCTCCCGATCACGCGGGGGCCCCGAGATGAGCACCATCGTCCTGGACCGGGTGTCCCGCTGGTACGGCAACGTCGTCGCGGTCAACGACGTGTCGATGACCATCGCGCCGGGCATCACCGGCCTGCTCGGCCCGAACGGCGCCGGCAAGTCCACGCTCATCGCGATGATGGGCGGCTTCCTCGCCCCCTCGACGGGCACCGTCGCGCTCGACGGCGGCGCGGTGTGGCGCAACCCGGCGATCTACCGCGCGGTCGGCCTGGTCCCCGAGGCCGAGGCGATGTACGACATGATCACGGGCTGGCAGTTCCTGCTCGCCAACGCCCGGCTGCACGGGCTGCCCGACGCCCCCGCGGCCGCGCGTCGGGCGCTGGAGACGGTCGACATGGTCGACGCGAGCGACCGCCCCATCGCGACGTACTCCAAGGGCATGAAGCAGCGCGTGAAGATGGCGACCGCCCTGGTGCACGACCCCGCCGTGCTGCTGCTCGACGAACCGTTCAACGGGATGGACCCGCGGCAGCGGCTGCACCTGATGGACCTGCTCCGGCGGCTCGCGTCCGAGGGCCGGACCGTGCTGTTCAGCAGCCACATCCTCGAGGAGGTCGAGCAGATCGCCGACACCATCGAGGTGCTGGTGGCGGGCCGGCACGCGGCGTCGGGCGACTACCGGCGCATCCGCCGGCTGATGACCGAGCGGCCCCACCAGTACACGGTCTCCTCGACGGACGACCGGTGCCTGGCGGCGGCCATCATCGCGGCCGGCGCGGCGGACGGCGTGTCCGTCGCGGGCGGCTCGATCGCCGTGCAGACCTCGGACTTCGGCCGGTTCACCCACGCACTGCCCCGCCTCGCGCAGGAGTCCGGCGTGCGGCTGCTCGAGGTCGACCCGGCCGACGAGTCCCTCGAGAGCGTCTTCGCGTACCTGGTGGCCCGATGAACCCCGTCGTCATGGAGCTCACGGTGCGCGGCCTGCTCGGCCGCCGCCGCTCGCTGCTGCTGGTCGTCCTCCCGCTGCTGCTGCTGGGCCTGGCCGCGCTGACCCGCTGGGCGTCGGAAGGCTCGATCAACGCGTCGTCGGGCCTCATCGGCAACTTCGGCATGGGGACGCTGCTTCCGCTGATGTGCCTGCTCATCGGCACCGGCGTGATCGGGCCGGAGATCGACGACGGCTCGATCGTGTACCTGCTGGCCAAGCCCGTCCCGCGCCGCAGCATCCTGCTCGCCAAGCTCGCGGTCGCGCTGGCGACGACGGTCATCTTCGCGGTGCTGCCGATCGTGGCCTCGACGGCGATCGCCGGGGACGAGGACCTGCGCCTGTCGTCCGCCTACGGGCTCGCGGCGCTGCTGGCCGGCTTCGCGTACACGACCATCTTCGTGGCGCTGTCCGTCCTCACGCGCAACGCGGTCATCGTCGGCCTGCTGTACGCGCTGCTGTGGGAGTCGGTCCTCGGCGGGTACGTGCCGGGCGTCCGGAACGTCTCGGTGCGGCAGTGGGCCCTGGCCCCGGCGGAGGAGATGCTCGGGTTCCGCGCGTCGGGCTGGGGCGTGAGCTCCGCCGTCACGATGCCGGTCGGGCTGAGCCTGCTCGCCGTCGTCGTCATCGGGGCGACGTGGTGGGGGATCGCGAAGCTGAAGACGCTGCGCCTGGCCGCCGCGGACTGATCGCCGGGCGAGACTGGACCCTCGACCGCCGCCTGCGCGAAAGGATCCCCGTGCTCCACCTCCCCGACCACTGGGTGTGGGACAGCTGGTCCGTCCACGACGGCACGCACCACCACCTGTTCTTCCTGCGCGCCTCCCGGGCGCTGCTGGACCCGGACCGCCGCCACCTGCGGGCCTCGATCGGTCACGCCCGCTCGAGCGACCTGCGCGCGTGGGAGCTCCTCCCGGACGCCCTGGTCGCGGCGGACTCCCCCGCGTGGGACGACCTGGCCACCTGGACCGGCTCGGTGCTGCGCGGCCCCGACGGCGTCTGGCGGCTCTTCTACACGGGCGTGAGCCGCGCGCAACCGGAGGTCCAGCGGATCGGCGTCGCGACGTCGTCGGACCTGGTCACCTGGCACCGCGCGGACGGGCCGCCGCTGTCCGCGGACCCGCGCTGGTACGAGAAGCTCGGGAGCTGGCACGACGAGGCGTGGCGCGACCCGTGGGTGCTGCCCGACCCCGACGGCGACGGCTGGCACATGCTGCTGACCGCGCGGGTGCCGGACGGCGAGGTGGGCGGGCGCGGCGTCGTCGGGCACGCGTGGAGCGCCGACCTGGAACGCTGGGAGGTGCGACCGCCGCTGTCGGCGCCCGCGGGGTTCGGACAGCTCGAGGTGCCGCAGGTCGCCGTCGTCGACGGGCTGCCCGTGCTGGTGTTCTGCTGCTGGCCGGACCACCTGTCGACCGAGCGCCGGGCTGCGTGGACGGGCGGCGGCGTCTGGGTGGTGCCCGGCGAGGGGCTGCTAGGCCCGTGGGACTTCACGCGGGCGCGCGCGTTCGAGCACCCGTCGCTCTACGCGGCGCGGCTCGTGGAGGACGCCGCGTCACCGAGCGGCTGGTCGCTGCTGGGCTTCCGCGACCGCGAGGACGGGGCGTTCGTCGGCGAGCTGACCGACCCGCTCCCGGTGGTCCGCGACGGCGACACGCTGCGCCTGCTGGCCGACTGACCGCGCGGTACCTTCCCCCCTGAGCCACCACCCCTCGAGTGGAACGTCACTGCTGCGATCCGGCCTCGAGTGGAACGTTGTGCCCCCGTTTCGTTCCACTCGAGAGGTCACGCTGGGGGGTCGACCGGCCACGCGCCCGCGTCTGCTCGCGGCGGCGGGTCGGCCGCCAGGGCCCAGCGGATCAGGTGGGTCACCACGGTGCCCGACGCGCGGGCGCCGCGGGCCCGGGCGCTCGACCGCGACCCGTCCAGCCGCAGCTCGGCGCGCGCCCACGCGGGCAGCAGCTCGACGGCCCCGGCGGTGAGCAGCCCGTAGGGCGCGCGGAGCGGCCCACCGAGCGGTGGCTCCCGCAGGATGAAGTGCGCGGTGTCGAGCGCGGCCTCGGTCGCGGCCAGCTGCGGCCGGAACCCGTCGATCCGCTCGGCGAGCTCCGCCACGCTCTCCGGCACACCGGCCGCCCCGAGCGCCCGCCCGACGACGGCCGTCTGGCGCACGTACTCGTCGCGCCCCGCGCGGTCCAGCGGCCGGGCGCCGTACCGGTCGTGGGCGCGCAGGAAGCTGTCGACCTCCGCGACGTGCACCCACGCGAGCAGCTCGGGGTCGCCGGCGACATACGGCACGCCCGCCGGCGTCTTGCCGCGCACGCGGTCGTGGATGCCGCGCACGCGCGCGACGGCGTCGGCGGCGTCGTCGGCCGCGCCGAAGGTGGTGACCGCGAGGAAGGTGGAGGTGCGCGCGAGCCGGCCCCACGGGTCGCCGCGGTAGCCCGAGTGCGCCGCCACCGCGGACATCGCCGACGGGTGCAGCGACTGCAGGAGCAGCGCGCGCAGCCCGCCGACGAACATCGACGCGTCGCCGTGCACCACCTGGATCGGCGACCCGGCCGGGAACCAGCGCGGCCCGGGACGGGTGTGGATCCGGGCGCGGTTCGCGGGACCGTCGGCCCCGGCCACGCGCTCGAAGATGACGCCGCCGACGCGTCGTCGCACGTCGGTCAGCGTGGTCATGCCGCTCATGCGCATCGTCTCCCGCGTCCTGGTCCGGTCCCGCAGGGCACAACGCTCCGGGCGGCCTCGTTCGTCCCGCCGCCGTGGGAAAGGGTGCGACCGCCGGCCGGAGCGACGACTACCGTTGCTCCGCTCACCACGCCCCAGGAGGACCCGTGCTCGACGTGACCACCGCGGCGCCCGCCGACGCCGGCCGCGACCCGTCGGCCGCGTCGGCCACGCCGGCGACCCTCAGCTGGGACCGGCTGCGGGCCGGCGCGACGGTCGTCGCGGTGGCGGTCGCCATCGTCGCGGCCGTGGCCGAAACGGTGGCGACGGTCGTCGCGGGGCGGCTGGCCGAGGAGCCCACGCCGCGGCTGGTGGTGTCCCTCGGCGTCCTGCTGCTGGGCGCGACGCTCCTCGACACCGCGGGCCGCACGATGTTCTCGACCGTCGTCGGACGCGCGGAGGGACGCCTGCGGACCGACGCCCTCGGCGCCGCCTTCCGGCAGCCGCTGCCCGCGCTCGAGGAGCAGGCCGTCGGCGAGCTCCTGGACCGCATCGACGACGACCCACGCCAGCTCGCCATGCTCATGCGCCGGATGGGCTGGCAGACGGGCCGGAGCCTCCTGCGCTCGACGCTCGCCTGGGTGGTCGCCGGGCTGACGTGGTGGCCGGCGTGGATCGCGTTCCCGGTCGTGGCCGTCGTCATCGTGCTCATCGCGCACCGGCTGACCCCCGAGATGGCGCGCCGCAAGCTCGCCGAGGAGGAGGCCTGGTCGGCGCACTCCGCGCAGCTCGAGGAGGCCGTGGCCGGGCGCGACGACGTCCGGTCCTCCCTCGGGCAGGCGCACGTCGTCCGGCAGTACGCGGAGCGTTCGCGCGACGTCCTGCAGCGGGTCCGCGAGACGTGCCGCGCGTCGACGGCGGTGACCCTGCGGACGGGCCTGGTGCTGCACTCCCTGCTCGCGGCGCTCGCCGTGGCGGGCGTCGCGTTCGTCGGTGACGGGCGGGTGTCCGTGACCCAGCTGGTCACCCTGTGGCTGCTCGTGACGATGTTCGTGGGGCAGCTGAGCCAGCTCAGCAACCACCTGCCCGAGCTGCAGGCGGGCCTCGGCGCTGTCCGGCGGATCCGCTCGCTCCTCGAGGCGCCGCAGGAGCCCCTCGACGGCGGCGCGCTGCCGGACGGGCCGCTCGCGGTCGAGATCCGCGACCTCACGTTCACCTACCCGGGCGGCTTCGCGCTGCGCGAGGTCACGCTGACGGTCCCCGCGGGCACGACGTGCGCCCTGGTCGGCCGCACGGGCGCCGGCAAGTCGACGCTCGCCAAGCTCCTCTCGCGCGCGGTGGAGCCGCCGGCCGGGACGGTGCTCGTCGGCGGGCGGGACGTGACGGCGACGGCGATCGACGACCTCCGCCGGTCGGTGGGCGTCGTCACGCAGCGCACCGAGATCATCGCCGCGACCCTCGCGGAGAACATCACGCTGTTCGCGGACGTGCCGCGCACCCGCGTGGAGGCGGCCGTGGAGGCGCTCGGCCTGACCGCGTGGGTCGCGTCCCTGCCCGACGGCCTGGACACCCGGTTGGGCGCGTCCGGCACGACGTTGTCGGCGGGCGAGGAGCAGCTGGTCGCCTTCGCGCGGCTGCTCGTCCGCGACGTCGGGATCGTCGTCCTCGACGAGGCGACCGCCCGGATGGACCCGCAGACCGAGCACCGCGTCACGCACGCCGCCGAGCGGCTCCTCGCCGGGCGGACCGGCATCGTCGTCGCCCACCGGCTGTCGACCACGCGGCGCTGCGACGCCGTCGCGGTCCTGGACCGCGGCCGCCTCGTCCAGCACGGGGACCGCGCGCGCCTGGCGCGGGAGGACGGGCCGTACCGCGACCTGCTGCGCGCGGGCGGGGAGGAGCGGCAGGTCACCGCGGGGGCGCCGCTGGTCTCGCGCGCCGAGCGTCGGCCGCGCCGGGCCGTGGCTCCGGTGCCCGCGCCGCACCTCGCCCGGACGGTCGCGCGCATGATCACCGTGCACCCGCGCTGGGGCCTCGTGGGCGCGGCGGGCTTCCTCGTGTCCTCGCTGCTCGGCGCGTACGGCGCGGTCACCGGGTGGCTCTGGGGGCAGGTCGTCACCGCCCTCGACGCGGGCGAGCGCCCGTGGGCGACGACGATCGCGCTCGCCGTCGTCCTGCTGGCCGCACCCGTCGCCATCGCGATCGCGTTCCGCACCTACCCGCTGTGGTGGTCCGCGGTCGGCCTCCGGCTGCGGCTGGCGGTGCTGCGCGGCCAGACCCGGCAGCACCGGCTGCCGCGGACGCCCCCCGGCGAGGTCACCGCGCGCGCCCTCGACTCCGACCGGGCCGTCTGGTACGCCGACCGCTGGGTCGACGTCGGCACGGGCGTGGCCGTGGTCGTCGCGACCGGGGTCGCCGGGCGCAGCCTTCTCGCGGCCGCCGTCGTCGCGGCGGTGCTCGTCCTCTCGGCGGTCGTCTCTGCGGCCGGCTCACCGCTCGCGGGCCGTTCGGCGCGCGTCGCGGGCGACGAGCGCGCCGCGTACGGCCGCTCGCTCGTGTCCGTGCTCGACGCCGTGCGCACCATCAAGCTCGCGGCCGTGGACGACGTCGTGCAGGCGCACCTGACGCGGGTCGACGCGCGCCGCATCGCGGCCTCCGTGCGCGAGCACCGCGTGCGGTCGGTGCTCGACGGCGTCCCCGCGTTCCTCGTCCAGGCCGGCGTGACGGCCGCGTGGGCGGTCTACTTCACGGGCTTCTGGGGGCTGGCGACGGCGCTGCTGGTCAGCACGGCGGTCGCGGGCTCCGGCTGGTTCGGCACGGTCTTCGGCGCCGCGGTCACAGAGGCCCCCGTGGCCCGCCGCTGGCTCCAGGCGACCGCCGAGCTGGCCGGCAGCCCGGACCTCGTCTCGCTGCCCCCGGGCGTGGACCTCGCGACCGGGCGTGCGCCGGCCCCCGCGACGCCGCCGCGCGTCCCGCTGCGCCGCCTGACCCTGGACGGCCTGACCGCCGTGCACGACGACGGAACCGTGGGCGTGGCCGACGTCGACCTGACCCTCGAAGCGGGCGAGCTGGTGCTCCTCACCGGCCGGGTGGGCTCCGGGAAGTCGAGCCTGCTCGCCGCGCTGGCGGGTCTCGTCGACCACGAGGGCGCGATCAGGTGGAACGACGAGGAGGTCGAGGACCCCGAGCTGTTCCTGCGCCCGGGGCAGGTCGCGTACGTCGCGCAGGTGCCGCGCGTCCTCAGCGGCACCTTCGGCGACAACATCGCCCTGGACCACGACCGCGGTCTCGAGGCCGCGACCGACGACGCCCGTCTCGCCTCCGACGTCGAGGCGGCCGGCGGCCACGGCGCGCTCGTCGGCCATCGCGGTGCGCGGCTGTCCGGCGGGCAGGTGCAGCGGCTGGCGCTCGCCCGCGCGCTCGCGACGGGCGCCGAGCTCATCGTGGCCGACGACGTCTCCTCCGCCCTCGACGCACGCACCGAGGGCGAGCTGTGGGACGCGCTCGCCCGGCGCGGGACAACGGTCGTCGGCGCGACGTCGAAGGCGTCCGCGCTCGCGCGGGCCGACCGCGTCGTCGTCCTCGACGAGGGCCGGGTCGCCGCGACCGGCCCGTGGCACGAGCTCGTCGACGAGTGGGGCCACCTCGCGGGCTGAGGCCGAGGCGCCCGGCACCCGGACCACCCGAGGGACGGCATCGTGGAGCGTTCCTTGCACCGGGCGAACGAAACGCGTCACGATGCCGTCCTTCGCCAGGACGGCGACCGCCCACGCCCCGGGGAGGCCCGCGTGCACACCGATGACGGCGACTGGCACTACGTGCCGCTGGGACCGGAGACCGAGGCCGACCGGGCCAAGCGGCGACCGTTCGACCTGACCGAGCTCCGGCCGATCGCCACGGTGGCCGTGTGCGAGCTGGGCACGCCCTCGCCCGAGAACACGGCGCCGACCGTCGCCATGACGATCACCCAGTGCGTACGCCTGTCCGACGACTCCCTGATCCGGCTGGACATGGACCGGGGCTTCTCGTCCTCGCACCACGGCGCACCGCCGGGGGCACCGATCTCGTGGAAGCAGCCGCTGGACGAGCTGATCGCGGAGGTCCTGGTGCTGGTCGGGTCCGACGACGGCGACGACCCGGACGGCCACCCCTGGGACGAGCTCGCGACGGCGGCCCGCACGCGGGGCGTCGAGGTGGACGCGGAGACCCTGAGCCGCCTGCCGTACCAGGTGCTCCTCTCGACCGAGGTGGTCGCGCTCTTCGTCGCCTGACGCCGCGGACGCGGCGTCCCCGCCCCTCCACGCCGGGCCCGCGCTCCGGTGAAGGGTTCCTACCGCTTTCCGGTAGGAAGCCTTCGCCCGAACGGCTGGGCGAGCGTCAGCCCCGGTGCCGGAACGGTGCCAGCGTCGCGCGCGCGATCTCCGCCGCCCCCCAGTCGGGCTCGAACTGCGCGATCACCGCGAGGTGCTGGCGCAGCTGGATGATCGGCATCCGCTCCCGCCAGCCCGCGTCGAGGCCGGTGAGCTCGGCGTAGCGCTCGAAGAACCCCGCCGCCTCGGGCGGGGGCGCGGTCGTCCACAGGTGCGCCAGGTCGACCTCGGCCCACATGTACGAGACCGCCGGGTCGATGAGCGCTGGCCGCCCGTCGAGCGTCGCGAGGACGTTCTGCGCCCACAGGTCCCCGTGCGTCAGGCACGCGGGCGCGTCGGGCAGCAGCTCGGGAAGCCGCGCGCACAGGTGCTCGAGCGCGGCCCGGTCCTCGGCGTCCAGGGCCGCGTCGACGCGCGGCTCCCCCAGCCAGCGCAGCAGCCGGTGCTCGGCGAAGAACGCGAACCCGTCGTCGGTCCAGGTGTTGACCTGCCGCCGACGGCCGAGCCACGTGTCCCGGTGCCAGCCGAACCGCGGGTGCGTCGTCGCCTGGTGCAGGTGGGCGAGGTCGTGCGCGAGCCGCTCCCAGAACGCCTCGTCGCGCGGGCGGGGCGCGAGCGCCTCCAGCACCAGGAGGTCCGCGCTCGCGTGCAGCACCTGCGGCGTCGCGACGCCCGCCGCGCGCAGGGCGTCCAGCCCCTCCGCCTCGGTCGCGAAGGCCTCCCCCGACGGCGCCTCCTCGAACGCCTTCACGAACAGCGCCGTCCCGTCCGCCCGCCGCGCGATCCCCGCGGTCGCGGCCAGCCCGCCGGTGGCCGGCGCGACGGCGACGACGTCCTCGAACCCCGCCGCGCGCACCCGGGCGAGCAGCAGCGCCGTCGTCGGCTCGCTCACGTCCGCCTCCGCACCTCGGGGAGGCAGCATCCTGACACGACGAAGGCCCCCACCCGCGTTCCCGCCGGTGAGGGCCTTCGATCCTGTGCGCCCGAAGGGACTCGAACCCCCAACCTTCTGATCCGTAGTCAGATGCTCTATCCATTGAGCTACGGGCGCATGGCCCCGGAGGGCCGCAGACGAGGATACATGCTCCCGGGCGTCCGGACCCAACCGCATGGTCCCGCCCTCGCCGATCGGCCCGGGACGGCGCCCGACGCCGGACCCGCCGACCCCTGACGCACGACTTGGCCCGGCGGACCCCAGGGGGCAGGGGCGACCGGGCCAAGAGCGGAGACGGTGGGATTTGAACCCACGGAGGGGGTTGCCCCCCTCACGGCCTTAGCAGGGCCGCGCACTAGGCCTGGCTATGCGACGTCTCCCAGACGCCCGCCAGGGTACCGGCCGAAGCCCCCCGTGACCAAAGCACCGCTCCACCCGGTGCACGACGGCGCCCCGCGGCCCGCGAGTCGCCGCCCGGCAGCCCGCCGACTACCGCTCGAACGCCCAGGCGCGGTCGGTGAGGACGCGGGCCCCCGCGAGCCCGATGGCGATGCAGATCGTCACGAAGAAGGCCGTCACGCCCGCCGCCACGGCCGCCTCGTAGTCGCCGTTGTTGAGGGCGACCAGCGCCCGGTAGGTCGCGGCGCCCGGCACCATGATGACGACGGCGGGCACGGACACGGTGATGCGCGGGACGCGCAGCCGCGGCGCGACGACGGCCGCGAGGAGCCCGACGACCAGCGTCGCCACGACGGTGGCCGCCTGCATGGCAGCGCCGGCGTCGGCCATCTGCAGGCGCAGCACGTTGGCGACCATGCCGATGAGGGCCGCGCCGAGCGCCATCCGCAACGTGGAGTTGAACATCAGCGCGAACCCGAGCACGCCGAGGAAGCTGGCGACCAGCCGCAGCGCGACGACGATCCACAGGTCGAGGTCGGGGGGCGCGATGGGGTCTGCGGACAGGCCGGTCAGCCACGCGAAGCCCCACACCGACAGGCCCGCCGACGTGACGATGATCATCCCGTAGACGGCGCGCGCGACGCCCGCGGAGAAGTCCATCTTGGCCAGGTCCAGCGCGGCCGTGACCAGCGCGAACCCGGGCACCAGGAAGAGCACGGCCGAGACGAAGCCGGCCTGGTGGTGCGCGGCGACCTCGGCCGTCGAGAGGTCGAGCGCCGTGACGAAGCCCAGGTAGACCAGGCACGCGAGCGCGGCGGCCATCATCGTCACCGCGAACTGGTTGAAGCCGCGGTGCGCGAACCAGCGGCGCAACGCCTGGCCGGCCCCCGCCCCCAGGAACGCCCCCACCACCTCCACGACGCCGCCGTTGTTGAGGAACGCGAAAGCCCCGCAGGCCGTCGCGGCGAAGAGGGCGTTGGGGACCGCGCCGTAGAGCGGCCGGATGGCCTCGATCCGGTCGAGCTCGCGGTTGACCTCCTCGACGGTCGCGCCGGGCTGCAGCGCGTTCGTCAGGTCCGTCAGCTCGCCGAGCCGGTGCGCGTTCACCCCGACGGCGCGCACCTCCGCGACCTCCGTGCGGAAGATCGCGCCGCGGTGGGACGTCGTCGTGATCTCCGTGAGCGTCACGTGCGCCTCGTGCCGGTCGAGCCCGAACGCGCGCGCGACCTGCTGCATCGCGGACTTCACGCGGTAGGAGCCGGTGCCCGACGCGAGCATCGCCTTCCCGACGCGGAGCACCGCGCCCGACTGCCGGATGAGCTCGACGGGCTCGAGCGCCTCGTCACCCGACCTGGTCATGCGCACATCCTGGCGCGCGACGGCGCCGGTGGCATGGGACTGTCCGCAGACAGGACGACGACGGCCGCCCCCTCCCGCGCCCCGGCCCGCGCGACTAGCGTGATCACGCAGGCACGGGCCCATCAGGGGGGAGGGCAGCCGCTGTGACGCAGCCGACGCCGGGCGGCCCCGGAGCCCTGGACCCCCGACCTGCCGCCCCGCCGGACCCGCGCGACGACGGCGCGCCACCCGAGGACGGCGCGCCACCCGAGGAACCGGCGCTCGACCCTGCCGCCGACGGCGCGGACGCGCGCGACGGCGTCGGGCTGTGCCTGTCGGGCGGCGGCTACCGGGCGATGCTGTTCCACGTCGGCGGGCTGCGCCGCCTGAACGAGCTCGGGCTGCTCCCCGGCCTGACGCGCGTCGCCTCGGTCTCCGGCGGCTCGCTCGCGGCGGGCGTGCTCGCCCTCGCGTGGCGCGACCTCGCGTTCGACGACGACGGCGTCGCCCGCCGCTTCACCGAGCTGGTCGAGGCCCCGCTGCTCCGCCTCGCGGGCCGCACCATCGACACCCCGGCGGTGCTCACGGGCCTGTGGCCGGGCCGCATCTCGCGCCGCGTCGCGGCGGCGTACGACCACGCGGTCTTCCACGGCGCCACCCTCCAGGACCTGCCCGACGACGACGCCGGGCCCACCTTCGTCGTCCTCGCGACGAACCTGTCCACCGGGACGCTGTGGCGCTTCACGCGCGCGCAGATGGGCGACTGGCGCACCTCGCCGGTCCGCTCGCCGGACCTGCGGCTGGCCGACGCCGTGGCGGCGTCGTCCGCGTTCCCGCCGTTCCTGTCCCCGCACCTGCTGCGGGTCCGCGGACGCACCGTCCACCTGACCGACGGCGGCGTCTACGACAACCTGGGCCTCGAGCCCGTGGTCAAGACGTGCGCGACGGTGCTGGTCAGCGACGGCGGCGGCACGTTCGGCGAGCCGAAGGTGCCCGCGCGCGACTGGATCCGCGCCACCCTGCGCACGCTGCAGACCATCGACGTGCAGGTGCGGCGGCTGCGGCGTCGGCAGATCGTGGGGCTGCTCGCGACGGGCGCGCGGGCGGGCGCGTTCTGGGCGGTCAGCTCCGACCGCGCGTCGTTCGCCGCGCCGGGTGGACCGCCCGCGCCCCTCGAGGCGACGACCGCGCTGGCCCGCACGCCCACCCGCCTGGGCCGGCTGCCCGAGCGCACCCGGCACCGGCTCGTGAACTGGGGCTACGTCGCCGCCGACGCCGCCGTGCGGACCTGGCTCGAGCAGGACGCGGCCCCGCCGGAGACCCTGCCGTACCCGGCGGCCGGGATCTGAGAGGAGCGCTGTGATGCGGCTGCGCGTGGGAGTGGTGGGGGTCGACGCCCGGGGGGCCGCCGCCGTCGCGGCCGCGGCGGGGCACGCCGACCTGCTCGCCGTGAAGCCGCTGCCCGCGGGCGTCCAGCTCCTCCTCACGCCCGCGGCCCTGCTCGACGATGCCGCCCGCGGCGGGACGCGCGCGCGGTTCGTCGTCGTGCTGGGCGATCCCGCCGGGCTCGATCCCGCTGCCGTCGCCGCCGCGGCGGACGCGCTCGGCGCCGACCTGGTGGTCGCCCGCTGGTCGCCCGCGCGGGACGACCACGGCGGACCGGACCACGCACCCGGGGATCCCGACGACGCCGGCGCCGTGCTGCGCGGCGTCGTGGACGCCCTGGTCGGCGGCGCGGTCCTCGGCGACGCGTTCCTCGCGGGCCTCGGCGCGGTGACCCCGCTCATCGGCGACGCGAGCCTGCTCAGCTGGACGGACCTGGGCGCGCTGCTCGACCCCTTCGGCGGGCGGGGCGCGGGCGCCGAGCCGCCGGAAGCGGCCGCGCCGCCGGAGACCGCCCCGCCCGACGACGCCGCCCCGCCGCCGCCACCCGCACCCCCCTCGCCACCGCCACCGCCGCCACGCGCACGCCCGCGGAGACGGACCCCCGCGCCGGCACCTCCACCCCACGAGCCCGCACCCGCGCCCGCACCCGAGCCGCCACCGCCCGGCACCGACGACCGCTGGCTGCAGTGCACCGTGGCCCCCGACGCGCGGGCCGCCCGGTCGGCCGAGCGCGCCGGCACGCCGCTACCCGCGCACGCCGTGACCGAGGGCCGCAACCGCGTGACGGTCTTCGTCGGCCCCGCCGAGGCCGGCGCCCTGCGCGCGGGCGACCTCACGGACGCCGAGCTGGGCTTCACCTCCCCCGACGTCGAGTCCGTGCGCCTGACGGCCGTCCTGGTCCCGCTGCACCCGCGCGGTGAGCCGAGCCGCGCGACGCTCCGGGTGCCGCGCGTCGGGCGGTCGAGCGACGCCGTCCTGCGGCTGGACGTGCCGGCGGGCACGCGGGAGGTGTCCGCGCGCCTGCTCCTGGTGCACCGCAACCGGGTGCTGCAGACGGCCGTCCTGAGCGGCGCCGTCGGGGGCAGCGCCACGCTGACGGAGCTCGCGCTCGTCCGGCCGGGCCTGGCGGGGCTGCGCGACCGGCGGCGGTTCGACGCGACGGTCGTCGCGAACCACGACGCCGCGGGCCGCGCCGGCCTCATGGGGCACCGCGACGGGCGGACCACCAGCGTCGAGGTCGCGGCGATGCGCGAGATCGAGCCGGTGCTCGGGCGGCTGCGCAGCCTGCTGATCTCGGCGGCCTACCTGCCGACGCGGCGCCCCACGCGGGCGGACGACGGCGTACCCCGGCACGCGTGGACCCGCCGCGAGGTCGACCTGCTCGTCGAGCTCGCGGTGCACGGCCGGGACCTGCACGGCTTCCTCGAGGCCGCCCTGCTGCCGTTCGGCGCCGAGCTGAAGCGGCTCCAGGTGGTCACCGCCCGGACCGGCGCGTTCCTGCCGCTCGAGCTCGCCTACACGCGACCGGCACCCGACCCGGACGCGGGCATCTGCCCGTCCTGGGCCGCGGGCGGGAGCGCGTGCGGACCGGGCTGCGGCGCCGGACCGGACGACACGAGCATCGTCTGCCCGGCCGCGTTTCTCGGGCTCTCGGCGACGATCGAGCGCCACTACGTCGACGGCCCGCAGAGCGCCGACGGGCGTCAGTACCTCACCACGGCCGCCCCGGTGCGCGGCCGGTCCCGGCTGACGGTCACCCGCGGCGCCCTCGGCGCGAGCAGCACCGTGGCCGCGAAGGACGTCGCGGCGGCCCTCGCCGCCCTGGCCGCCGTGGACCCGGGCGTCCGACGCGCGGGCACGTGGCAGGAGTGGACGACCGCGCTGGCCGCGGCGGACACCGACCTGCTCGTGCTCGTCCCCCACGCGGACGTGCAGCGCGCCACCCTGGAGATCTCGACGGCGACGCTCGCGCGCGGGCGCATCGAGGCCCGGCACGTCACGGGCGGGCGCGACGTCCGGCCGGTCGTGCTCCTGCTCGGCTGCGACACGGCCGGGTCGGCGGAGGACCCGGCCGGGTTCGCGACGCGGTTCCTCGCGCGCGACGCGGCGGTCGTCGTCGCGAGCCTGACGATGCTGGGCACCGGGCACGCGGCGCGGCTCGCCGGGCGCCTGGTCACGGACCTGCGGGCGGCGGCGGGCGACCGACGCCGGACGCCCGTGGGCGACCTGGTCACGGCGTGCCGGCGGGCCGCCGTCGCGGACGGGCTGATCGCGGCCCTGGCGGTCGCGGCCTACGGCGACGCGGACTGGACGATCTGAGAACCGGGAGGCCCGGATGTTCACCGTCGAGATGCTCCCCGCGCAGCGGGGCGACTGCCTGTGGCTCACCTGGGGCGAGGGCGAGGACCTGCACCACGCGCTCGTCGACGGCGGGCCGGCCGTGACGATCCCCACGCTGGTCCCCGAGCTCGAGCGGCGCATCGCCGCCCTTGCCGGGCGCACGAACCGCGTCGAGCTGCTGGTCGTGACGCACGTGGACACCGACCACGTGCTGGGCGTGGTGTCGCTGCTGTCCGACCACCGGCGCGTGCCGCTCTTCCGCGACGTCTGGTTCAACGGGTTCCGGCACCTCGGCGCGGGCCTGCTCGGGGGGCTCGACGGCGAGCGCCTCACCGCGGCGCTGCTGGAGCACGAGGACCGTTGGAACCGCGCCTTCGACGGCGGCCCGGTGATGCTGCCCGACGGCGCCCCGCCGCCCGTCGTCACGCTGCGCGGCGGGCTGACGCTGACCGTCCTGGGTCCGCGACCCGCGACGCTCGCGAAGCTCGCTCCCGAGTGGGAGGAGGCGTGCCGCAAGGCGCGGATCCTCCCGGGGCAGGGCGCGGAGATCGAGCGGGAGTCGTGGCGGCGGACGCAGCTGCTCGGGTTCGACGTCGACGCGCTCGCCGCGGCGCCCTACCGCAAGGACCGCAGCGTGCCGAACGCGTCGGGCATCACGCTGATCGCCGAGTACGCGGGCCGGCGCGTGCTGCTGCTGGGGGACGCGCCGTCGGAGGAGGTGCTGCCCGGACTCGAGCGGTTCGGCCCTGGCCCGTACCGGTTCGCGGCCGTGAAGATGAGCCACCACGGCTCGCGCGCGAACACCTCGCCGGCGTTCCTCGCCCGGGTGCAGTCGTCGACCTGGCTCGTGTCGACCGACGGCGCCGGGCACCACCACCCTGACCCGGAGGCCCTCGCACGGGTGGTGACGACGCAGCGGCGCCCGACCTTCGTGTTCAACCACGTCACCGACGAGGTGCGCGACTGGGTGGACGGCGCGGGCGACCGCTGGCGCGTCAAGCTCCCCCGCCGTCGGCCGGGCGGTACGTACGCCACGGGCATCCGCCACCGCGTGGCGTGACGGGTGGTCAGGCGACCGGGCCCAGGACGCGGTCGGTGTAGACGTTCGCGAAGCGCGCCGTCGGGTCCACTCGCGCGCGGACGTCGCGGACGTCCGCGAGCCGCGGGTAGAGCGCCGACAGCCGCTCCACGCCCAGCCCGTGCAGCTTGCCCCAGTGCGGACGCCCGTCGACCCCGCCCATGATCGCCTCGACGGCGTCGAAGTACCGGGCGTGCGGCAGCCGGTGGTACTGGTGCACGGCCACGTACGCGGTCTCGCGGCTGTACGCGGTGGAGAGCCAGACGTCGTCGGGCGCGGCGAAGCGGATCTCCACCGGGAAGGGCACCGGCTCGCGCGTCCGGCGCAGCCACCTGTCGACCTCGGCGACGACGTCGCGCAGCGCGGCCCGCGGGACCGCGTACTCCATCTCGCGGAAGACGACGCGGCGCGGGCTGACGAAGACGTCCGCCGACGGCGCGGCGTACGTGCGGTCGGACAGCAGCCGCGCGGCCACGGCGTTGACCGCCGGGACCATACGCGGGGCGGCCGCGGCGAGGCGGTTCGTCAGCTCGAAGACGCCGTTGCTGAGCAGCTCGTCCTCGAGCCAGCGCCGGACCGGCGACAGGCCGGGCACGCCGTCGGCCGGGTCGACGCGGTCGTTGCGCTTGACCAGTGCGCGCCGCGTGAACGGGAACCAGAACATGTCGACGTGGTCGGTCGTGGCCACCCAGCCGTCCGGGCCCTCGAGGGCGTCCAGGGCCTCGTCGAGGTCGTAGACCTCCTCCCGGGCACGCAGCGTGAACGCGGGCACGGCGCGCAGCGTGACCGCGACGAGCACCCCGAGCGCACCGAGCCCGAGCCGGGCGGCCTCGAACAGGGCGGGGTCGCGGACGGCGTCGGCCTCGCAGACCTCGCCGTCGGCGGTCACCAGCCGCAGCCCGGTGACCTGCGACGCCAGGCCGCCCACGCGCAGGCCCGTGCCGTGCGTGCCGGTCGAGATCGCGCCCGCGATCGACTGGTGGTCGATGTCGCCGAGGTTCGCCATGGCCAGGCCACGCGCCGCGAGCGCGGCGCCCAGCGCCCGCAGCCGGATCCCGGCGCCCACGGTCACGAGGGCCGTCCCGTCCGCCTGCGGCTCGACGGTCTCCACCGCGGCGAGGCGGTCGAGGTTGAGCAGCACGCCGTCGGTGGCGGCGCAGTCGGTGAAGGAGTGCCCGCCGCCGACGGCGCGCACGCGCAGGCCGTGCCGTGCCGCCCAGCGCACGGCGCGCTGGACCTCGTCCGTGTCGCGTGGGCGCCAGAAGCGCACGGCCCGCGCGTCGGCGGTCCCGGACCAGTTGCGCCAGACCCCCGGCGAGTGGCTCGTCATGATCGGTGACTACCGGTGCTGGTCCGCGCCCGTCAAGATGACACGGTGATCTCCGGTGAATGTCGTGCGGCGGCGGCGGACCTGCCCGCGCCGGTCGCCGTCGTGGACCTCGCCGCGTTCGACGCCAACGCGGCCGAGCTGCTCCGCCGCGCGGGCGGCCGGCCGGTCCGGCTCGCGACCAAGTCCGTCCGCGTCCCTGCGCTGGTCGAACGCGCTCTCGCGGCCGGGTTCACCGGCCTGATGGCCTACTCGGTGCGCGAGGCCGCCTGGTGGGCCCGGCGCGGCGTCGACGACGTGCTGCTCGGCTACCCGAGCGCCGACCTCGCGGCCCTCACCGAGGTGGTCGCCGACCCGGCCCTGCGCGCGGCGGTCACGGTCATGGCCGACGACGTCGCCCACCTCGCCCTGCTGGACCGGGCCCGCGCGGCGGCGGGCGCGCCCGACGCCGTCGTGCGCGTGTGCCTGGACGTGGACGCCTCGCTCGAGCCCGGCCCGGCCGCGCTCGGCCGACGGCGCCCCCACCTGGGCGTGCGGCGCTCGCCCCTGCGCACGCCCGACGACGCCGCCGCGCTCGCGGGCGAGGCGCACCGGCGCGGGTTCGACGTGCGCGGGCTGATGTTCTACGAGGCGCAGGTCGCGGGCCTGCCGGACACCTCGGCCGCCGTCCGCGCGGTCAAGCGCGCGTCGCTCGCCGAGCTGGCCGTGCGCCGGGGCACGGTGGTCGCGGCGGTGACCGGCGCCGTCGGGCACGGGCTCGCGGTGGTCAACGGCGGCGGGACGGGCTCGCTCGCGGCGACCGCCGCCGACCCGGCGGTGACCGAGCTGACCGCCGGCTCCGGGCTGCTCGCGCCCACGCTCTTCGACGGGTACCGCGTGCCGGACGGCGGGCGGGCCCTGCGGCCGGCGGCGTTCCTGGGGCTCGACGTCGTGCGGCGGCCGGCGCCCGGCGTCGTGACGGTGTTCAGCGGCGGCTACATCGCCTCGGGGGCCGTCGGGCCGAGCCGCGCGCCCACGCCCGTGCACCCGCCGGGCCTCCGGCTGACGCGGTCCGAGGGCGCCGGCGAGGTGCAGACCCCGCTGCGCGGGCGGGCGGCCGACGGGCTCGCCGTCGGGGACCGGGTGTGGTTCCGGCACGCGAAGGCCGGCGAGGTCATGGAGCGCTTCGCGGAGGTCGCGCTCGTGGGGCCGGCCCGCGACGTCGTGCCCACCTACCGCGGGCTGGGGCTCACGTTCGGCTGAACCGGCTTCCGGACGATGCGCGGCGGCGACGGGCGCCCGAGGAGATGCGCCCGTCGCCGCCGGTCCGGCCGCGTCGCGGCCGAGCAGCCCCCGCCCGGTCCGGGCTACTCGCGCCGACGGGCCGTGACGGCCCGCTGCAGCAGGACGAACACGAGCAGGATGCCGCCCGTGATGATGGTGGTGGTCTCCGGCTTGATCCCGCCGTCGCGGGTGATCAGCACGTTCATGATCCCCAGCACCAGCGCGCCGACGACCGACCCGAGCACGAAGCCCGCGCCGCCCGACAGCAGCGTGCCGCCGATGACCGTCGCCGCGATCGCGTCGAGCTCCCAGCCCAGGCCGGTGATGTTCTGCGCGATGCCGAGCCGGGAGGTGAACACGACGGCCGCGAGGCCGGAGAGCGTGCCGCTCATCGTGTAGATCGTCAGGATCGTGCGCTTGACCGGCAGACCCATGAGGGCCGCCGACTGCCGCGAGCCGCCCATCGCGTAGATGGTCCGGCCCAGCCGCGTGCGGTGCATGACGAAGAACGCGACGAGCACCACGACGATGGCGATGATCACGCCCGGCGAGATCGTCAGGTCGTTCACCTTCGGCCCGTCGATGATCTTGATGACCTCGCCGACGTCGCGGATCGGCGAGTCGTCCGCGAG
>NZ_BJYK01000007.1:0-96263 GCF_007991475.1 Actinotalea fermentans
GAGTCGTCCGCGAGCCGCTCCGGGACGGTGCTGAGCATCGACGCCAGCCCGCGGCCGAGGAACATCATCGCCAGGGTCGCGATGAACGGCTGCACGTTGAAGTACTGGATCAGCACCCCGGACGCGAGGCCGAACACCGACCCGAACGCGACCATCAGCACCATCACGAGGTACGGGTTCCAGCCCGCGTTGGCCAGCAGCACGCCGGACACGCTCGAGAACGCGATGACCGCGCCCACGGACAGGTCGATGCCGCCCTGCCCGCTGATGATCACCATGGTCATGCCGATGGCGATGATGATCAGGTGCGCGTTGTTGATCAGCAGGTTCGACAGCGTGCTGTACTGCACGATCCGCCCGTAGGCGGTCTCGCCGTACACGATCATCGCCACGAAGATGACGACGGCCGCGACCGTGGGCAGGGCCGAGGCGTTGGCGCGCCACGCGTCGGCGAGCCAGGTCAGGACGCGCCGGCCCGCCGTCGGCGGCTGGGCAACCGGGGCCTGGGGAGGCGTGGGGGGTGCGGTGACGCTCATGCCGCCACGCTCGCCTTCGTCTCGACCGTCTCGGTGAGCGAGGCGGGTCTTGGCCGCCTGGACCGCAGCAGGTTGCGCACGTTGTCGGCCTGCAGCAGGAACAGGATGAGGATCACGGTGGCCTTGAAGGCGGGGGTGGCCGACGACGGCACCCCGAGGAACACGACCGTCTTGTCGAGCGTCGCGATCAGCAGCGCGCCGACCGCGGCGCCGCCCATCGACAGGCGCCCGCCCGCGAGCGTCCCGCCGCCGACGACGACGGCGAGGATCGCGTCCATCTCGAGCTGGTAGCCGGTCTGGGAGACGTCGACCGTCATGACGCTCGACACGGCGAACATGCCCGCGATCGCGGCCAGCGCGCCGCTCAGCGCGTACACCGTGACGAGCAGGCCGGCCGGCTTGATGCCCGCCATCCGGCTCGCGCGCGGGTTGATGCCGATCGAGACGATCATCATGCCGAGCGCGCTGCGCCGGACCACCAGGATGACGACGAGCACGATCGCGACCGCGAGCAGGAACACCACCGGGAAGCCGAGCACGTAGCCGTTGGCCATCCAGCGGAACTGCTCGTTCGTGGCGGTCGTGTTCTGGCCCGACGTGATGACCTTCGCCAGCCCGCGGCCGGCGAGCATCATGACGAGCGTCGTGATGAACGGTTGCAGACCGACCTTCGCCACGAGCAGGCCGCTGAACGTGCCGAGGAGCGCACCCAGCCCGATCGACATCGCGATGGCGACGAGCGCGGCGCCCAGCGACGACGGCGCACCCGCGTTCTGCAGGTACTCCATGGAGACGGCGCCGGCGACGGCCATCACCGAGCCGACCGACAGGTCGATGCCGGCGGTCGCGATGACCAGGGACATGCCGGTCGCGACCATGAGGATCGGCGCCGAGGCGCGCAGGATGTCGAGCACGTTGCCCGCGAGGTTCCCGTTGCTCGGGTTCACGCGGATGGCCAGGTAGGTCGGGTCCTTGAGCAGGTTCACGACCAGCAGCAGCAGGATGGCGACGATCCCCCAGAAGAACGGCTTCCGGACGAGCTCGGCCAGGCGGGCGCTGAGGGTGGGGCTGGGGGCGTTCACGCTGCCGGCACCCCTTCCGTGGTCGGGGCGCCGTCGTTGGCGCCGTCGCGGAGGCGGTCCGTGGGGGATCCCGGCGGGCCGTCGGGGTGATTGTCGCCCGGATCGTCGCCGTCCGGGAGGTCTCCGTCGCCGTGCGCGGCGATCAGCTCGACCACCTGCTGCGCGGTGACGTTCGGGCCGTTGGTGATCTCGCCGATCTTGGCGCGGTCCTTGAGGACGACGATCCGGTCGCTGATCCGCACGACCTCCTCCAGCTCGGAGGAGATGAAGACGACGGCGACGCCGTCGGCCGCGAGCGTGGCGACGCTGTCCTGGATCTCCGCCTTCGCGCCGACGTCGATGCCGCGCGTCGGCTCGTCGAGGATGAGCAGCTCGGGCTCGGTGGCCAGCCAGCGGCCCAGGAGGACCTTCTGCTGGTTCCCGCCCGAGAGGTTGCCCGCGAGCATGTTCGGGTTGGCCGGGCGGATGTTCAGGGCCGCGATGTACTTGCCGACGATCTCGTCCTCCTCGCGCCGCGAGAGCGGGCGGGCCCAGCCGCGCTTGGCCTGGACGGCGAGGATGACGTTGTCGCGCACCGTGAGGTCGGCGACGATGCCCTCGTCGCGCCGGTTCTCCGTGGAGAAGGCGATGCGGTTGTCGAGGCCGGCGACCGGGCTGGTCAGGGCGACCTTGCGGCCGTCGATGGCGATGGAGCCGGAGTCCGCCTTGTCGGCGCCGTAGAGCAGGCGCGCGAGCTCGGTGCGGCCGGAGCCGAGGAGCCCGGCGAACCCGACGACCTCGCCGCGGTGCACCTCGACGTCGGTGGGCTCCATCGAGCCCTTGCGGCCGATGCCGGTCGCGCTGAGCAGCGGCTCGCCCGTCCGGGCGGCGGCACGCTCGGAGCGCGTGGACTCCAGGGACGCCAGCGTCTCCAGGTCCTTGCCGATCATCGTGGCGATGAGCTTGGCGCGCGGGAGGTCACGGAGCAGGAACTCGCCCTGGTACTGGCCGTTGCGCAGCACGGTGACGCGGTCGCTGATCGCGTAGACCTGGTCCAGGAAGTGCGAGACGAAGAGGATCGCGACACCCTCGTCGCGCAGGCGCCGAATCACGCCGAAGAGCTGCTCGACCTCGGCGGCGTCGAGGCTGGAGGTCGGCTCGTCGAGGATGAGGACCCGCGAGTCGGTCGCCATCGCGCGGCTGATCGCGACGAGCTGCTGCAGCGCGATCGACAGCGAGGAGAGCGGCCGGCGCGGGTCGAGGTGGCCGAGGCCGAGCTTGGTGAGGGCCTGCGTGGCGCCGCGGTACGTGGCCTGCCAGTTGATGCCGAACGGCCCGCGCACCTCGTGGCCGAGCATGACGTTCTCACCGATGGTGAGGTTCGTGCACAGGTTGACCTCCTGGTACACGGTGGAGATCCCGGCCGCCTGCGCGTCGGCCGTGCCGTGGAAGCGGCGCTGCGTCCCCTGGACCTCGATCGTGCCCGCGTCGATCTTGTAGACGCCCGTCAGCGCCTTGATGAGGGTCGACTTGCCGGCACCGTTCTCCCCCATGAGCGAGTGGACCTCGCCCGGGAGGAGCCGGAAGTCGACGCCGTCCAGCGCCTTGACGCCGGGGAACGCGATCGAGATCCCCGTCATCCGGACGACGGGTTCTGGTGCTGTCATGGCCTCTTCCTCACTTCGACCTCGCTGTCGACGCGGCCCCGCGGGCCGACGCGTGCCCGGCACCGGTCAGCTCGGTGCCGGGCACGCGTGTGGCTGTCAGTACTCCCGGCTCGGGAGGGCCTCTTCGGCGGCCTCGGGCGAGTCGAACGTGCCGGAGGGCACGATGATGTACGAGTCCACGGTCCCACCCTCGAGCACCGTGTTCACGACCTCGAGAGCCGTCTGGCCGAACAGCGGGTTGTACTCGGCGACGAAGCTGAGCCGGCCGGCGGCCAGCGCCTCGAGCGCGGGCTTGGTGCCGTCGATCGTCGCGATCTTGACGTCCTCACCAGGCGTGAGGCCGGCCTCCTCGACGGCGAGCGCCGCGCCCAGGCCCATCTCGTCGTTCTGCGCGAAGACGATCTGGATGTCGTTGTTGTTGGCGCGGAGCACGGTCTCGAAGACGCTCTTGGCCTCCTCGGTCGACCAGTTCGCCGTCTGCGCACCGACCTTGACGAACTCCGGGTGGTCGCCCATGACGTCGTCCCAGCCGCGGTTGCGCTCGTTGACGACGCCGACGCCCGCCGGGCCCTCGAGCGTGAAGTAGTTGCCACCCTCGGGCAGCGCGGACAGGGCCCACTCGGCCACGCCCTGCGCGACGACGAAGTTGTCGGGCGCGATGCGGGTCACGTACAGGCTCGGGTCGTCAGGCTCGATGCCGCGGTCGATCAGGATGACGGGGATCTCCGCCTCCTGCGCACGCGTCAGCGAGTCCTCCCAGCCGGAGCCCTCGGTGGCCGACAGCAGGATGACGTCCACGCCCTCGTCGACGAACGAGGTGAAGGCCGCGATCTGCGACGCCTGGTCGAGGTTGGTCGCCGGCGCGTAGCTCAGGTCGAAGCCGGCCTCCTCGGTGAACGTGTCCTGGATGTTCTTCTCGTTGGCCGCACGCCAGCCACCCTCGGGGCCGACCGCGACGAAGCCCACCGAGATGAGCTCGCCGCTGTCACCGCCGTCGTCGGTGCCTGCGTCGGTGCCGGTGTCGGTGCCGGTGTCGGTGTCGTCGCCACCGTCGTCACCGGAGCAACCGGCGAGCGCGAGGGCGAGTCCTGCCGTCAGGGCGACGCCCGCGGCCCAGGTCTTGGTACGGAACATGCATCTCCTCCTTGAGAGGCGCCCCGGGGGAGTCCGGCGACGCGACGTGCACGCGTTCGTGTGGTACCGCTAACACGACGGATGTTAGCGGTAACACCGACGAACCGGTCAAGACGCCAAAGTGACGATCCGGTAACGCTTGTCCGACTCGCCCCAAGCGCCCCCAGCGCCGTCGGTGAGTGGAGCGTTTCGGACGGGCACGCCGGGCGTGTCGCGTCGGAACGCTCCACCCGTGATGCGAACGCTCCACTCGAGGCGGACCTGGGCGGCGGGAGGGCCGACGCGCGCGTCAGTCGAGTTCGCGGCCGTCGGCGGCGATCATCTCGATGACGGTGTCGGCGCTGAGGGCCGGACCGTTGCTGAGCTCGCCGATCTTGCGCCGGTCCTTGAGGACGACGATCCGGTCGCTCACGCGCACCACGTCCTCCAGCTCGGAGGAGATGAACACGACGGCCACGCCCTCGGTCGCGGCCTGCGCGAGGTGCCGCAGGATCTCCACGCGCGAGGCGACGTCGGCGCCCATCGTCGGCTCGTCGAGGATGAGGACGCGCGGCCGGGTCGCCAGCAGCGCGGCGAGGGCGAGCTTGCGCTTGTTGCCGCCGGACAGGAACTTCGCCTTCAGGTCCGGGTCGGGCGGGGTGATCGAGAACGACTCGAGGTACGTCGTCACGACCGACTGCTGCTCGTGCCGCGAGAGCGGCCGGGTCCAGCCACGCAGCGCCTGCAGCGGCAGCAGCAGGTTCTCGCGCACCGTGAGCTCGGCGACGACGCCGCCGTCGTGCCCCTCGTCGCTCAGCAGGGCGACCCGCTGCCGCAGCGCGACGCGCGGGCTGGAGAACGTCGTCGACCGCCCCGCGACGACGATCTGGCCCGAGTCCCGCGACTCCGCAGCCCCGAGCAGCAGCGCCAGCTCGGTGCGCCCCGACCCTCGCAGGCCCGCGAGGCCGACGATCTCCCCCGGGTACAGCTCGAGGTTCGTGGGCGCGATGGTGCCTCGCCGCCCGACGCCGGCAGCCCGGTAGACCGGCGGGCCCGTCGGCTCTCGCCGGTGCGCCTTGCGCTGGGAGCTGATCGCCTGGAGGCCGACGATGTCCTTGCCGAACATGGTCGAGATCAGCTCGGCCGGGTCGAGGTCGTCGGGCAGGTACTCGCCCACCCGGCGGCCGTCCCGCAGGATCGTGATGCGGTCGCTGATCGCGTACACCTGGTCCAGGAAGTGCGACACGAAGACGATCGCCACCCCCTTCTCGCGCAGCCGCCGCACGACGCCGAAGAGCTTCGCCACCTCGCCGACGTCGAGCGACGACGTCGGCTCGTCCAGGACGAGCACGCGCGGCTGCGCGACCATCGCCCGGGCGACGCCGACCAGCCGCTGCGCCGCCGGCGACAGCGAGGACAGCGGGCGGCGCGAGTCGAGGTCCTCGAGCCCGAGCTCGGCGAGCGTCGCGGACGCCACGGCGTGCGTGCGCCGCCAGTCGATCCCCCACCGGCCGCGCGGCTCGTTGCCGAGCATGACGTTCTCGCCGATCGTGAGGTTCGGGCACAGCCCGAGGTCCTGGTGCACGGCCGCGATGCCGGCCCGCTGCGCGTCCGCCACGGAACGGATCCGGGCCGTCTCGCCGTCGATCTCCACGGTGCCCGCGTCGCGGGCGTAGACCCCGGCCAGCACCTTGACCAGCGAGGACTTGCCGGCGCCGTTCTCCCCCATGAGCGAGTGGACCTCGCCCGGGTACAGCGTGAGGTCGACGTCGGTCAGCACCGGGACGCCCTGGAACGCGACGGAGATGCCGCGCATGCGCACCAGTGGGGGCTTCGTTGCCCGGGCGGGGGTCGTCATCGGGCGCCTCTGGGCGGGGCGGACGACGCGCGGACCACCAGCTCGACCGGGATCTTGGTGCGCTGCGGGATCGGCCGGCCCTCGATCGCGGCCTGCAGCACCTGCATGGCGGTCAGGCCGAGCGCGTGGAAGTCCTGCCGGATCGTGGTCAGCGGGGGCAGGAAGTGCCGGGACATCGGCAGGTCGTCGAAGCCGACGACGCTGATGTCCTCCGGCACGCGGATGCCGTTCTCGTGCAGCCCGTGGATGACGCCGAGGGCCATCTCGTCGTTGCCGGCGAAGATCGCCGTGTACTCGGGCAGCGTGGTGAGCTCGCGCGCGAACTCGTAGCCGAAGTCCGACGTCCAGTCACCGACGACGATCGGCCGCTCGCGCATCCCCCACGACTGCGCGCGGGCGTGGAAGGCGCGCTCGCGGCTGCGGGCGTCGAGCCAGTCCAGCGGCCCGGCCAGATGGAGGATGTCCGTGTGGCCGAGCGCCGCGAGGTGGTCGACGGCGAGCAGCGTGCCGAGGTGTTGGTCCACCGACACGGTCAGGAACGCCGGGTCGCGCTCGGCCTTGACCACGAGCACCGGCACGCCGACGTCGATCTTGCGGATCGCGGACACCGACGACGAGCGTGGCGCCACGATGCAGAGCGCCTCGACGCCCTGGTCGGTCAGGTGCGCGACCGACTCCTCCGGCGTGAGGTGCGCCTCGTCGCGGATGGAGATCGACGTGACGGTGTACCCCGCCTGCCGGGCGGCCAGCTCGATCGAGTTGAGCGTGCTGGTGGGCCCGTACTCCCCGACGCTGTCCATGAGGACGCCGATGCGGCGCGTGCGCTGGGTCGCGAGCGCCCGCGCGACGGCGTTCGGCCGGTAGCCGAGCTCGTGGATGACCTCGAGGACCCGCTGCCGGGTGTCGGGCAGCACCTTCGGCGAGTCGTTGAGGACCCGCGAGACCGTCATCGGCGAGACGCCGGCCCGGGTGGCGACCTGACGGATGTTCGGCCGCTCCGGCGGTGTCGTGGCCACGTCGCCTCCCTCCAGGGCTCGTCGCGCGCCCACCCCGCCGCAGACTGCTGGGAAGCATAGCGGCGCCGTCCGCGCGTACGGATCGGGACGGGGGAGCGGCGTCGAACGACGGCGGGAGGCGTTCCTTCCACGCGCCTCCGGTACGGCGCGCTTCCGGCGCGGGTGAAGTTCCCCGACGCGGCGTACCCGCGGACAGGGCCCCGGCTAGCGTGCCGTGCGTGACTGGGGGCGGGCACGAGGTAGACACCGAAGAGCTGCGCGCGTGTGGCAGCGGCATGGTCCGTGCTGGTGACGCGATCACCGGGACGGCGGCGCGGGGCGCGACGCCGGGGCGCGCAGGGTATGGCGGCGCGGACCTTACCCGGGCTGCGGACACGTTCGAGGCCCGGTTCACGTACCTGCTGCGTCGGCTCGGTGACGAGGCCGAGGACATCGGTGTCTCGATGCGGGGGTCGGCGTTCGCCTACGAGGAGTCCGACGCGATGATCGCCGCGTCCATGGACGACCTCGGCGGGATGCTCCATTGACCGGGTTCGGGCGGCTCGGGTCCACGACCGACCCGCACACTCTGGTCCCCGGGTCTGTGGACGCACTGCGGGCCGACGCCCAGGACCTGCGAACACGCGCGAACGAGCTGGAGTCGGAGTCCGAGGGTCCCGTCCGGCGGCCCGTGGCGTCGTGGACCGGGCAGGGCGCCGACCGTGCCACGGGCCGCCGCCTGAACCTCACCATGGCGATCGACGGTGTGGTGAGCGTGTACCGCACCGTCGCCACCGTCCTCGAGGCGCACGCACAGGTGCTCGCGTGGGCGCAGCAGCGGGCAGAGGTGGCGATCGACCTGTGGGAGGCCGGACTCGCCGCCGCGGCAGCCGCTGGCTCCCCGACGCTGGTGATGCGACCGCGGCAGACGAACCTCTTCGGTGTACCGGTCTCACCGTTCCCCGAGGTCGACGCCGGTGCCGGGCTACGTCGCCAAGCCGAGACCGTCCTTGCCCAGGCGCAACGGGAGGTTCGCCTCTCGCAGTCAGCAGCTGCGCAGGTACTCGACGAGTTCAACAACGGGCTGCCCGACGGCCAGTTCCACTTCGATCAGTTCCTCGCCGGCATCGGCGACTGGGTTGCTGGTCTGGCGGGCCTGGTGTGGAAGTTCAACGCGATCCGCGCCGTCGTCGACAACGACGCCATGAACGACGACGCCCGCGAGATCCGTGAAGGACTGCTGGACACGGGCGCCCACATCCTCGCCAACCCCGGCGACGCCGTCCCCCTGCTCTTCGACACCCAGACCATGCGCGACAACCCCGGCCGATGGTGGGGACGACTCGCCCCCGACATCGCCCTCACCGCCGCCGGCGGAGTCGGCGTCCTCACCAAGACCGGTGCAGTTGCTCGCATCGGCGACAACCTCAGCGACCTCGGCCGCCGCGTGCGCGCGATCGACTGGGCAGACGACTCGGGGGTCATCGACTTCCAAGCCTGGCTGCGTCGGGAACCGATCGACCTCACCGATGGAACCCAGCTTGTTGCCGCGACCGCCGAGGAACAGGCCGCCGCTGCTGCACGAATCGCTGACCTCCCTGAGGGCCCACTCCAGACGAGCGGCCCGCCTGCCGCCTACCAGAGCAGTGTGTACGGGGCGACCGAGCGAGTCGTGACTCTGCCCGGAGGCGCGACCCGATCGGTCGATGGCATCACGTCGCCATATGGGCTCATCCCGGGCGACGCGAAGCTCGTCTCGAACCCTGCGTCGTCGTTCTACATTCCTGGCACCCTCGATCCGGACCTGGGGGCGGTCGCGATCGCCAAGATGGATCGCACGCTCGAGACCCTCGTTGATGTCTCGGAGGCGCTCGGAGGGAACGGTGTTGTGGAGATCGTGACGAACAACGCGGCGTCAGCGGCCGCTTGGGAGGCGCGGATGGTTGCGGGCGACATTTCCGGCTACGTTCGGCTGCAGCCGTGAGGAGGAACCGTGCCTGAGGCAACACTCGCTGTCGCTCGAGGCGAGTTCACCATCGACCGTCTCGCCCTGGACGCCGTGATCGCCGCGCACTGGCCTGAGCGCCGGTACATCGAGATCAACACCGGTCGTCGGGCGCGCTCCCTCATCGGCCAATACCAGGTGCCAGCAGGTGCGGAGACGCCGCTTGTCGTCGATGTCGAGCGCACCGGCAAGGCTCTCGACATCATCGCGTCCAGTGACGTGATGGCAGCAGAGCTCATCGCCGCCGTAACGGCCCTGCCGGGCTTCCCCGCTGATGGCTCCGTCGTGCTGGCCGAGTGGTCCGGAGACGTCATCGCGCTCCATCCAGACACCACCGCCGAGGAGCTCCTCCATCAGCGCGACTGAGCCCCGGGCGTGACGAGCGCCCCGCCACCGAGAAGGGGCGGGGCGGTACGGGACGACGATGAGCGGTGGGGGCAAGAAGGTCTTTCCGGGGCAGTAGGGTCAGGCCCACTCCTGCGGGTGAACCTGTCCGGTTCGTCCCATCGCCGCGCCTGCACCGGCTAGCGTGCCGATCGTGACTGGGGGCGGGCGCGAGGTAGACACCGACGAGCTGCGCGCGTGCGGCAGGAAGTACGGGACGCAGCTCATGCCGGCGGTGGGTTGATGGCGTCGATCGTTGAACCCGAGCTTGCCGGTGGGCTCGGTGAAGGGACGGTCATGGACCGCACCGTCCATCCGCCGCGAATCACTCGACTGGAATATGCGTTCGAGGGGTGGCTGGGTGGCGACCTGGCGGATGTTCGGCCGCTCCGGCGGTGTCGTGGCCACGTCGCCTCCCTCCAGGGCTCGCCTGGCGCCCACCCCGCCGCAGACTGCTGCGAAGCATAGCGGCGCCGCTGCGCCGTCGGACGGCGTCACGCGGGCGAGACCTTGGGCCCTTGTCGCCGCACCACCGCGGGTCTCCGCTGGAGAGAGGATCGTCGACTCGAGGGGGCGCAGATGCTCGTCGTCGTCGCTGGGGGCACGGGGTTGCTGGGCAGCCTGGTCGCGGACCGGCTCGTGGATCAGGGTCATCAGGTACGGGCGCTGAGCAGAGGGCTCTCGCCGCACACCGGGCCGCACGACCCTCGGGTGGAGCGTGTCCGTGGCGACGTCCGCGACGCCGCCATGCTCACCACCCCGCTCGCGGGTGCGGACGTCGTCGTCTCCGCCGTCCAGGGCTTCCTGGGGCCGGACGGCGTGACGCCTGCGTCCGTGGATCGGGACGGGAACCGGAACCTGATCGACGCGGCGGCGCGGGAGGGGGCGGACGTCGTGCTCGTGTCGATGACGGGTGCCTCGGCGGACAGCCCCATGGAGCTCGCCCGGATGAAGGCGGCCGCGGAGGAGCACCTGCGGGGCGCCGGGGTGCCGTGGACCGTGGTGCGCGGCGCGGGGTTCGCGCAGGCGTGGATGGACATCGTGCAGGGGACCGCGGACGCCCGCGGCCGGCTGACCGTCTTCGGGCGCGCGGACAACCCGATCCCCTGGGTGGACGTCCGCGAGGTGGCCGAGCTGGTGGTCCGGTCGGTGACCGACCGGGCGCTGCGCGGCGAGATCCTCGAGCTCTGCGGGCCGGAGTCGTGGACGCTCGGGCGGCTCGCGGCAGAGCTCATGGCGGCCCGGGGTGTGGCGGGCCGTCCGCGGCGCATCCCACGGCCGGCGCTGCACGTCATGGCCGCCACCGTGGGACGGCTGCGGCCGGCGATGGGTCGCCAGGCGCGTGCCGCGCTCGCCATGGACGTCCTGCCGCCGGCGGACGACTCGGCGACCCGGGCCCGCTTCCCCGACCTGCCGCGCACGCCCGTGTCGCAGGTCCTCGCCGCACGCGTGGCGGGACGGCCCACGACCGTCAGCTGACGGCGACGGCGGTGAGGCCAGCCGTGCACCACCGGCAGACCCCGGCCCGGCCCGCGCGGCACGTCAAGCGCTCAGGCGCCGGACGCCCGTCGCTGGAGCCCCTCGAGGAGGACGTCGAGGGCGAACTCGAACTCGGTCTGGTCGTCGCACCAGCCGAGCGTGGAGCCCGGGTCGTCGTGGGCGACGGCCTCGAGCATCGCCGCGAGGTTCGGCAGCCGGTCGATCATCACCCGGGCCGCGGCGCGCGCCTCGGCGGCGCTCGGGTCGGGCTCGCCGACCTCCTGCGTGAACCCGTAGAGGCGGCTGCCGAGCGCGTGCAGACCGTGGTGGATGAGGTCGTGCGACAGGCCGCCGGTCCGCATGAGGCCCACCAGGGCGTCCACATGCCGGCTGGCGGCGAACCCGATCGCGGGCCGGGACGCGATCACGAGCGGCGCCCACGGGTGGCGCAGCATCACCGTGCGGGCGGCGAGGATGCGCGTCCGGACGGCGGCGTCCCACCGCACGCTGCCCTGCCGGACGGCGTCGGCGCCGGGCCCGGTGCTCGCGGCCTCGAGCACCTCGGCGAAGACGAGGTCCGCGATGCCGTCGAGCAGCGCGTCCTTGCCCGCGACGTGGTGGTAGAGCGACATCGCCTCGACGCCGAGCTCGTCCGCGAGGCGGCGCATCGTGAGCGCCGGCAGCCCGTCGGCGTCGGCCACGGCGACCGCGCGGCGCAGCACGGCCTCGCGGGTCAGCCGGACCCGGCCGGTCCGGCCGCGCGTGTCCTCGGGCACGGCCACAGCCTCTCATCCGGCCACCACCGGCCGGCCCTTGACGCACCGGCCGTGTGAACCTACCTTACGACGTAAGGCTTACAGCGTAAGGCTAGCAAAGGGGAACCCCATGGACACCCGCACCACGACGCCAGGCACGACGGCCGGCACCCGGCCCCTCATGCGCGCCGCCGTCGCGCGCCGCTTCGGCGGGCCGGAGGTGGTCCGGGTCGAGTCCGTGCCGCGGCCGACCGCCCGCGCCGGCGAGCTGGTGCTCCGCGTGCACGCCAGCACCGTCAGCGCCGCCGACCACCGCATGCGGGCGCGCGACCTCCCGAAGGGCATGTGGTTCATGGCGCCGATCGCCCTCGGGGTGTTCCGCCCGCGCGTCCGGGTCCTCGGCATGGACGCGGCCGGCGTCGTCGCGGAGGTCGGGCCGGGCGTCGAGAGCTTCCAGGTCGGCGACCGCGTCGTGGCCCGCCTCGGCTCGGCCTTCGGCGGCCACGCCCAGTACGCCCGCGTGCGCGTCGGCGTCGGGGTGGCCCGGATCCCCGAGGGCATGTCGTTCGTCGACGCCGCCGCCGTGCCGTTCGGCGGCCTGACCGCCCTGCACTTCCTCCGGGAGGCCGGGGTCACGGCCGGCTCGGACGTGCTCGTCAACGGCGCCTCGGGCGCGGTCGGGACGGCCGTCGTCCAGCTCGCGACGGCGCTCGGCGCCCGCGTCACGGCCGTCTGCGGCGACGGCGCGGACCTGGTCCGCGGCCTCGGGGCCGACGCCGTCGTCGACTACCGCACCGAGGACCTCGCCGCCGGAACGGCCACCTACGACGTCGTCGTGGACTGCGTCGGCACGGCGCCGGTCGCCAGGGTCGAGCACCTCGTCCGGCCGGGCGGCGCGTTCGCGCTCGTCGCCGTCGACGCCGCAGGCCTCCTCGGCGCCGGGCGGGCCCGCCGGCGCACGGGCAAGCGCGTCGTCGTCGGGAACATCACGGTCGACGACGGCGACCTCGCCTCCCTGCTCGGGCTCGTGGAGGAGGGCCGCCTGCGCCCGGTCGTCGACCGGACCTACCCCCTCGACGACGTCGTCGCGGCCCACGCCTACGTCGACACCTGGCACAAGAAGGGCAGCGTCGTCCTCGAGATCTCCTGAGCCGGGATCGCACGGGTCCAGCGACGGGTGGCCCGGCGACAATGCGGGGGTGACCTCCGTCCCGCGCGCCGGCGAGTGCCCCGAGTGCGGCGCGGTCACGCGGCTGCACACCTGCCACGACCTCTTCATGACCCTGCTGTCCTACGACCACGAGCAGCGTCAGCCGTGGGCGGCGTTCCACACGCTCAACGTCGCCTGCTACCTGCTCCAGCACCCCTCGCAGGGCACCGCCGCGAGCCGGGCCGGCCAGTGGCTCATGGTCCGGACGTTCGTCGACCACGGCATCGACGCCGTGCACGCGCTGGCCCGCGCCGCCGTGCGCCGCAACAGCCACCGGCACGGCGGGCGCGGCGGCCTGGACGCGGACCTGCCCGCACCCCCACCGCCGGTACGGCACCCGGCCGTCACGATCCACACCGTCGCCGTCGACGGGACCTTCCCCGCGGCGGGCTACGAGTCGCGGATGCGCGACTGGGCCGCCGCCACGCTGGCCTCGCGCGCCCCTGACGGCGCCCCCGGCTGACGTCCGCCCCAGAAGGGATCGGCCGGGTGCCGGTGACGTATCGCGTGCGGAGGGCAAGGGATTCGAACCCTTGAGGACGGGGACACCGCCCTAACGGTTTTCAAGACCGTCGCTTTCGGCCGCTCAGCCAGCCCTCCCGTGCGCCGCCATCGCGACCTGGGCGGTCCCCCACCCGTGCCCGACGCCGGCGCGCGCCCATTCTGGCAGCCCGCCCACCGCCGTCGTGCACCGGGCCGAGGGTCAGCCGGCCCACCAGCCCGCCGACCGGCCGGGAGTCACCACCTCCACGCCGTGCAGCACCGCCACCTGGGCCAGCTGCGCGTCGTAGGTCGCGATGGCGCCGACGTCGGCGTGCGTCGTCGCGATGCCCCAGTGGATGGCCGCGAACGGCGGCAGCACGCTCTGCGCCTGCGACGCCTTCCCCAGGGCTGTGTCGTAGAACCGGACGACCGTGAGCGTGTCCGCCAGGTCGCGGGCCCGGTCGCGCGCGGCACGCCCCCACGGGTCCGCCGCGCGCCGGAGCTCGGTCAGCCCGAGCGGTGAGGTCACGACGTCGCCCGCGTGCTCGGCGAACCAGGAGCGCCACGCGGCGACCTCGGCCGCGAGCTGCGGGTCGTCCGGTCCGCCGGGGCCGCCGACGACGGACCGGCTCAGCGCCGAGCCATCGGCGTAGATGAGCATGGGCGGCCTCGTGGACGGGGAGGGACGTCGTCGTGCCCGAGCCTAGCCAGCCGCGCGCCTCGGGCGAGCGCGCCGCCGACGATCACCCGTGCACGACGACGGCGCCGACGGGGGGAGGACGGTCCCCGTCGGCGCCGTCGCGGGCGGCCGTGACGCGGTCAGCCGCGCAGCCGCTCCATCGCGAGCTGCACGAGCGCGATGAGGGTCTGCTTGGTGGCAGCCCGCGAGCGCGCGTCGGTGTACATGAGGGGCACGTGCGCCGGGACCGAGAGGGCCTCGCGGACGTCGTCGAGCTGGTGCCGAGCCACGCCGTCGAAGCAGTTCACTGCCACGACGAACGGGATGCCACGCGACTCGAAGTAGTCGACGGCCGGGAAGCACTGGTCCAGACGCTCCGTGTCGACCAGCACGACGGCGCCGATGGCGCCCCGCACGAGGTCGTCCCACATGAAGAGGAAGCGGTCCTGGCCGGGCGTGCCGAACAGGTACAGCCACAGAGCGCCCGGGAGCGCGATGCGACCGAAGTCCATGGCGACGGTCGTGGTCGTCTTGCGGTCGCTCACGCCACCCGCGTTGTCGATCCCGACCGAGTGCTCCGTCATGGCAGCTTCGGTGTTGAGCGGCTCGATGTCGGAGATCGAGCCGATGAAGGTCGTCTTGCCGACCGCGAACCCGCCGGCAACGACGATCTTGACGGCGGTGGGAACCACGCCGGCTGGGACTGTGCTGCGGTCGGTCACGGCGGTGTCAGAGGGCTGAAATGCCATTGAGAACACTCTCCAGCACGCTCAGGGACAGGGCGGGGGACTGGCCGGTGTGGACACTGACCGGCGTGGAGGTGTGGACCCGGATGTGCTGGCTCTCGGCCAGGTCCGTGACCAGGATGCGCACGACGCCGAGGGGCAGCCGCAACAGGGCGGACAGCTCGGCGACGGACACGAACGTGTGGGCTGCGTGCTGAAGGATGGCGCGCTTCTCGGGCGGCAGGCCCTGACCGTTCACCGCTCCCGGGAGCGCCTCGACGAGCGCCTCCAACGGGAGGTCGGAGTTGGCGGCACGAACGCGGCCACCGGTCACGGCGTACGGGCGGACGGTGCGAGCCTCGTACTCGACCCCGTCCTCCGAGTGCGCGCCGGAGACCCGGTGCATCCCCCCGAAGGGCTCGTTGGTGGCCATGGAGGTGGTCACCCGACCGCTCGGACCGAACCGTCGATGGGGAGGTTCCCGCGCATCTCGGTGACGAGCTGCGGGGTGAGCGTGGTCTCGGTCCGCGACACGAGCATCGCCATCTCGTACCCGATGAGACCGACGTCGCACGTGGTGTCCGCGACGACGGCCAGCACCGAGCCGTTGGAGACGCTCATGAGGAACAGGAACAGCTCGTCCATCTCCACGATGGCCTGCCGGACGTCCCCGGCCTGGAGCTGACGTGCGGCGCCGCGGGTCAGGCTCGAGAGCCCCGCGACGATGGCGGCGAGCTGGTCACCGCTCGTGCGGTCCAGGTTGTCCGACATGGCCATGAGAAGGCCGTCGGCCGACACCACGAGGGTGTGTCGGGTGCCTGGCACCGTCCTGACGAAGTTGTCGAGCAGCCAACCGAAGTTGGCGGCTTCTGAGCTGATCGATGTCACGTGTCCTCCTACTGACGTCCGGCCTGGTGGTGCGTGGGGGGCGAGGTCACCATGAGGCTTCCCGCGTGGACGGGTCGGTGTCCGGGATCGGAACGGGCTCGCCCCGCCCGTCCGGACCGTCCGTGCTACCGGCGTGGCCGTTCTCGCCGGTGGTCTGCTGGGCTCCGTTGCCCGAGAGCTCCCGACCGCGGGACGTGCCCGACTGGAAGCTGGAGAGGAGGGAGCGCACCTGGTTCGCGTCGCGGGCCGGCCTCGGCGACGCCGAGGTGGTGATGGCCGGAGCGGCGGGGACCGCGGTGGGTGTGCGGCGCTGGAGCTTCGACGAGGACGACCCCGAGACCGCCTGCGGGCGGTAGGTCGACAGCTGGTTCAGCTCGGCCAGCGCCTGCTCGGCGATGTCCGCACGCTGGGCCAGCATGCTCGTCATCTCCTCGTCGAAGCCGAACATCGGCTGCGGCGTGAAGGTCTGCGGTCCGCCGTACACAGCCGGCGCGGGCGCCGGGGTGGCAGGCGGCGTCGCGGCCGCCGGGACGCCGCGCGACGGCAGCGCCGCCGGTGTGGCGGGCGCCTGCGGCCACGCGTCGGTGGGCCGTGCGGGCGCTGGTGCGGGCTGCCAGCCGGCGGGCTCGGGGGCGGGCGCCGGAGCGGCCGGGGCGGGCGCCGGAGCAGCCGGGGCGGGCGCCCAGGCCTCGGCGACGGGGGCCTCCTGCGCCGGGGCCGGGGCCCACGGCGACGCGGCGACGGGCTCGGTCCACGACGGCGTCGCGGGCTCCATCGGTGCCATGGCCGCGGGCGGCTCGACGACGGCGTGCGAGCCCGTGGTGGGCGCACCCCAGGCCGACTGGCGGACCGGCTCGGCGACGGCCGGCGGCTCGTACGAGGGCTTCGGGGTCGGCGCGAAGACCGAGAAGTCCGCGGCGGGCGCGGCAGCGGCAGCCGGGGCCAGCGGGGCCGGGGCGACCGGGGCGACGGCGCCGGAGTCGAAGGTCGGCACGGCGGGCGCGGGGATCGGGGCGACCGGGACCGCCTCGGCGGCGGCCGCGCCACGCGAGCGGCGGAACCAGCGCCGCTTGTGGCCCTGCTCGCGCAGGCTGCGCCGCGTCGGGCCGTGCACCAGCTCGGCGAAGTCGACGGTCGTCGGCGTGGCGTACGGGGGCAGCGTCGGTGCGGCGTCGACCGGGGCGGACGACGTCGCGCCCCAGGCCGGGGCAGCCGGGGCAGCCGGGGCAGCGGGAGCCGGGACGGCGGGCGCGGTGGCCTGCGCGGCGGCGACGACGGCGGCCCACGGGTTCTCCGCCTCGATCGGCTGGGCGGCGGCGGGCTGCCACGGGGTGGCCTCGGCCGCCGGTGCGCTCGGCGCCCACGGCGTCTCCGCGACCGGCGCGGCGACGGCAGGCTCCGCCATCATCGGCGCCCACGGCGTCTCCGCGACCGGCGCGGCGGGCTCCGCCATCGTCGGCACCCACGGGGTCTCCTCGACCGGCGCGGCGACGGCGGGCTCCGCCATCATCGGGGCCCACGGGGTCTCCGCGGCCGGAGCGGCAGGCTCCGGGACGCTCGGCGCCCACGGGCTCGCCTGGACGACCGGGGCGGTCGGCTCGGGGGCGGCGGGCGGCCACGCCGGGGCGGGCGCCGCGGTGAAGACCTCGAAGGGGACCTCGTCGGCCGAGCGGACGGTCGGCGTCGGGACCTCCGCGACGGGCTCGAGCGCGGCCGGGGCGAACGCGGCGTCCCCGTACTGGTCGTCGTCGTCGACGAGGGTCGGGATGACCATCGGCTCGTCGCCGAGGCCGACCGAGTCCTGATCGGTCTCGTCGCCGGCGGCGGGGCGCTGGAAGAACGCTGCGGCACCCGTCGCAGCCGCGGCGAGGCGCTCGACGGCGTCGGTACGCCCGAGGTCGTCCTCGCCCTCGCCGGCCTCGTGCACGGCGGCGGCGGCCAGCTCGGCGCGGCGGGACCGGAAGCCCGCGAACATCGCCGTGCGGCCCTCGACGTTGGTCGGGCCGCTCGCGCTCGCCGTGTCGACGGCCTCGCGGGCCGGAGGCCCGACGGGCGCGGCGGGACGGCGCGTGGGCAGGCCGGACGACGTCGCGGCGCCGACGCTCGACTGCGGGACCGGGGGCTGACCGGCCGTCGTCGGGGCGGCCGGGACGCCACCCGTGGCGGGGGCCGTGCGCTGGCGCTGCGGCAGTCCGGACGGGGCGGCGGGGGCGACGGGGGCGGCCGGCGGTTCCTCCTCCGTCCGACGGCGCGGGCTGAGCGGCGTCGACGCCTGGATCACCGGCGGCTGCCACACCTCGTCGCTGCCGGCCCTGGCGGCGTCGGCGAGCGCGTCGGGGCTCGGCGCGAGCGGGATGGCCGAGGCGGCGGCCGCGTTGCCCGCGGACATGTCCCACGTCGGTGCGGCGTCGGTGTGCGACCGGCGCTTCGGCAGGCCGGTCTCGGTGGTGCCCTCGACGAGGGCGGCGAGGTCGACCGCCTGGGCCGGGTTCTCGACCGACCCGAGCGCGCCCGCCGCGACGTCCTGGACGGCGTCGGGCACCGGGGCGTAGGCCGACTCGTGCACGACGGCAGCCGCCTCCTCCGGCAGCACGAACCCCTCCACCCGGGCCGGGGGGGCCGTGGGCGGCGTGATGGGGATGGCGCCGGGGTTGACGAACAGGACCAGCGGCATGCGGACCGTGACGAGCGTGCCCTTGCCGTCCGGGCCCGTGCTCATGCTCACCGACGCGCCGAGGCGCGCCGCGATGCGGCCGACGACGTAGAGGCCGAGGCGCTGGGCGCCGAGCACGTCGCTCGCGGACGAAGTCTCCAGGCGCGCGTTGGCCTGGTTGAGCTCCTCGGGCGTCATGCCGAGGCCCTGGTCCTGGATCGTGATGATGACGGCCGTCTCGTCGATGCCCGTCGAGACGTGCACCGGCGTGCCCGGGTCGGAGAACACCGTCGCGTTCTCGAGGATCTCCGCGAGCATGTGCGCGGTCGGCAGGGCGGTGTGGCCGAGCATCAGCGGGTCGACCGGGAGCTCGAGCTGGATGCGCTCGTAGTGCTCGATCTCGGACGACGCGGTGCGGATCACGTCGGAGGTCGGCAGCGGCTCACGGAGCCGGCGGCCGGTGTCGATGCCCGCCAGGACCAGGAGCGACTCGCTGTTGCGGCGCATACGGGTGGCGAGGTGGTCCAGCCGGAACAGGTCGGCCAGCGTCTTCGGGTCCTCCTCCGAGCGCTCGAGCGCGTCGATGAAGGACAGCTGCCGGTTGAGGAGGACCTGGTCGCGGCGGGCCACGTTGACGAACATCTCGGCGATGGACGCGCGCAGGGCGGCCTGCTCCTGGGCGACCTCGATGGTCGTCTGGTTCACCTCGTTGAACGCGGCGGCCAGGCGGCCGATCTCGTCGCGGGACTCGATCGGGATCTTCGTCAGCCGCAGGTCCGGGCCTTGGCCCGGGATGGCGACCTGCTCGACCAGGTGCGGCAGCTCGTCGCGGACGGTGCCTGCGGCCTCCGTCAGGCGGCGGACCGGGCGGACGATCGCGCGGGCGATGGACAGCGCGATGACGACGGACAGGATCACCGCGAGGGCGGTGACGGAGATGGACAGCGCCGCCTCGCGGAGAGCGGCGTTGGCGACGGCGGCCGACCGCGACTCGGCGAGGTTCGCGACCTCGCGCGCGGTGTCGTTGAGGTCGTCGAGCTCGTTCTCGGCGCCGGCGACCCAGTCGGTCGGCAGGATGGTGAGGGCGACGGCGACCTGGGCGACGCCGGCCGCGTCGAGGCGGCTCATCGTGCGTCGGTAGTTCCCGAAGTCCTGGGCGGCGGCCGTGACCAGGATCGACTCGGGGATCTGGTAGTCGGTGTCGAGGTCGAGCGTGTTGAGCGAGCCGGCGACGTCGTTGCGCAGGTCGTTGTTCTCGTTGATCGTCTCGGCGAGGAGGTTCAGCGCGGCGGTGTCGGGCTGGCCCGCGTGCACGCCGGCGAGCGTCTCGCGGCCGAGCACGAGCTCGCGCTGGTAGGCCTCCATGAGGCCGTCGAGCTCGCCCTGCGTGGAGACGATGACGGCGAGCTGCCGGTCCGTGAGGCCCTGCGCCAGGTCGACGGGGAACTCGGTGACGGCGCCGACGACGGAGTCGTACTGCTGCTGGATGACCGACGCGGCGACCTGACCGCCGTCGGCGAACTTCCGCGCGGAGTCGAGGATGCCGAGCGTGCCGATGATCCGGTCGAACGCCGCCTTGACGGTCGGGTCGAGGACGTCGAACTGGACCTTGCTGGTCGCGGTGCGGAAGCGGCTGGCCGCGGTGTCGACGTCGGACCGGACGTCCTCCGTGCTGGCCGTCGCCTGGCTCGCGAGGGGACCCATGACCTGGAGCGTGACCGACCGCTCCTCCTGGAGCGCGCCCGCGAGGAGGCGGGACTGCTCGACAGCGGAGAGGACGTCCTGCACCGCCCGGCTGGAGCGCACGTCCTGCACGGCCTGCCAGGAGACGAGACCTGCCAGGCCGAAGAGGACGAGCACGGGCACGGACAGGGCCGCGAGGACCTTGCCCCGAATGCCCAACCTGCGAAGCATTGGCGTCTCCTTCACTGTGCGGAGGCTGCGCATCCGCCGCACACCGTGCTGGATCCCGGTCGCGTCCACGTCGGCCGCCACCGTTGGATCAGCATCGGCGCACACATCGCCCGGCATTAGGCCGTTCGGGCATCGAGGTCGATCCCGCACACGATATCCGCCCTTTTTCACCCGCCTGCAACACTCGTGGCCATGCGTGTTCTCGGATTTACCGGTATCGGTGGCCCCGAAGTGCTCCAGGTGCGCGAAGAACAGGGTCCTGAGACCCCCTCCGGGGACGACGTCGTGATCGAAGTGGCGGCCGCCGGGGTGAACCGGGCGGACGTCCACCAGCGCGAGGGCCGCTACCCGCCGCCGCCGGGCGCGCCGGCCTGGCCGGGCCTCGAGGTGTCCGGCACGGTGCTCGCCGCCGGCCCCGCGGCGCCGTGGTCTCCCGGGGACCGCGTCGCGGCGCTGCTCGACGGCGGGGGGTACGCCGAGCAGGTGGTCGTGACCTCCGCGCTGGTCCTGCCGGCACCGGCCGCCCTCCCCCTGCCCGACGCCGCCGCGCTCCCGGAGGCGGCGTGCACGGTGTGGGCGACGCTGGTCATGAGCGCCGGGCTGCGGGCCGGTGAGACCGTCCTGGTGCACGGCGGCTCGGGCGGCATCGGCACGACGGCGATCCAGGTCGCCGCGGCGCTCGGCGCGCGGGTCGTCGCGACGGCGGGTGGACCGGAGCGGGCTCGTCGCTGCGCCGAGCTGGGCGCCGACGTCGTCGTGGACCACCGCGGCGAGGACTTCGTCGAGGCGGTGCGCGAGGCGACGCAGGGTCGGGGCGCGGACGTCGTGCTGGACATGGTCGGCGCGGCCTACCTCGAGCAGAACGTGGCGGCGCTCGCCGTCGGGGGCCGGCTCGAGGTGATCGGCCTGCAGAAGGGCCGACGCGCGGAGCTGGACCTGGGCGCGCTGATGGCCCGCCGCGCGAGCGTGCACGCGGCGACGCTGCGCGCCCGTCCGACCGCGGAGAAGGCGGCGATCGTCACGGCCGTCCGCGAGCACGTGTGGCCGATGGTCGCGTCGGGCGCGGTGCGGCCGGTGGTCCACGAGCGGATCCCGCTGGCGGAGGGCCGGCGGGCGCACGAGCTGCTGGAGTCGGGCGCCGTCTTCGGCAAGCTCCTGCTCGTGCCCTGAGGCGGCGTCAGTCGGCCAGGAGGCCCTCGGCAACGGCCGTGGCCAGCGTGGGGGCCAGGGGCAGGCGCGGGATCAGCGTGGCCTGGAGCGCGTGGTAGACGTCCGGCTTGCCGGACCAGACGGTGCGCGAGACGCGGTGATCGGCGTCGAGCTCGTGCCACCAGGAACCGCCCACGGGGTCGATGACGTGCGCGGCCGCCTCGTCCCACCAGCGGCGGTACCAGTCCTCGTACGCCGGGTCGCCGGTCGCCGTCGCCAGCGCGGCGGCCGCACCGATGCCCTCGCACAGCACCCAGTGCATCCGCTCGCGCACCACCGGCCGCCCGTCGAAGCCGACCGTGTACACGAAGCCGGACGCGCCGTCGGCGTGCCAGCCGTCGCGCACGGCCACCCGGGCGAGCGCGACGGCGTCGGGCAGCATCCAGGCCGGCGCGGCGCGACCGCGCAGCTCGAGGGCGGCCCGCAGGTGCAGCGTCAGCCGGGACCACTCGAGCAGGTGCCCGATCGTCACGCCGTACGGCCGGAAGGGGTGGGCCGGCACGTCCTTGTGGTGGTCGAGCAGCGGCTGCCAGGACGGGTCGAAGTGCTCCGGCAGACGCCAGTCGTGCTCGCGCGCGAACCCGTGCACCACCCGCTCGGTGATCCGCAGGGCGCGGGTCAGCCAGGCGTCGTCGCCCGTGACGTCCGCGGCGGCGAGGTACGCCTCGACCGTGTGCATGTTCGCGTTGACGCCGCGGTAGGCCTCCTCCCGGGTGAACGCCCGGTCCCACGACTCGCGGACCATCCCGGCGTCCTCCTCCCAGAAGTACCGCAGGGAGACGGCGAGCGCGTCGTCGAGGAGCTCGCGCGCGCCGGGCCGACCCGCGGCCGCCGCGCTCGACGCGGCCAGCACCACGAACGCGTGCGCGTAGGCCGCCTTGCCGTCGTCGGCGGGCCCGTCGGGCGTCCGGGAGGAGAACCAGCCGCCGTGCTCGCCGTCGTGGAAGGCCCCCGTGAGCGCCGCGACGCCGTGGTCGGCGAGGGGGCCCGAGCCCGGCCTGCCCAGAAGGTCGCCGAGCGCGAACACGTGCGTCATCCGGCAGGTGACGTAGAGCTCGGTCGCCCGCGCGTCGTCCACCGTGCCGTCGTCGCGCAGCCAGCCGAAGCCGTCGTCGACGCGCGACGCGCGGGCGAACGCGAGCAGCCGGTCCGTCTCCTGCTCGAGCCAGCGCCGGTGCGCGGGCGAGCCCATCCACGCCATGCGCGGCACGCTACCGGCGGCGGGCGGTGGGGGCGTCATGATGGAGGCATGACGGACCGCGAACCCCAGGAGATCCCCGCCGAGGCACCGGCCGAGGGGGCCGTCGACCCGTCCGACCCGGCGAGCATGATCGGCCAGCCGGCGAAGATCATGCGCATCGGCACGATGATCAAGCAGCTGCTCGAGGAGGTGCGCTCCGCGCCCCTCGACGACGCCGCGCGCGGCCGCCTGGCGGAGGTCCACGAGCGGTCGCTGCGCGAGCTCGAGGACGGGCTCTCGCCGGACCTGGTCGAGGAGCTCCGCCGGATCACGCTCCCGTTCTCGGACGAGGGGCAGCCGAGCGACGCCGAGCTGCGGATCGCCCAGGCGCAGCTCGTGGGCTGGCTGGAGGGCCTCTTCCACGGCCTGCAGACAGCGCTGCTCGCCCAGCAGATGAGCACCCAGGCACAGCTCGCCCAGATGCGCCGCGCACTGCCGCCGGGCGTCATCGTGCAGGGACACCTGGCCCATGACGAGGAGAACCCGAAGGCCCCGGGCCAGTACCTGTAGCGGCCCAGTCCCTGGAGCGGCCGCTGCGGCGCGTCGAGCGCGTCGGATGCCTCGGGCGCGTCAGGCGCCGTCGGTGGCGCCGGGCGGCGCGTCCGCGGGCGCGGGGTCGCGGCGCGAGGTCAGCGCGATGGCCACGGACACGAGGACCAGCCCGACGGCGTCGGCCGGGCCGGGCAGCTGGTGCAGCGCCACCGCACCGACGACGGCGGCGCTCGCCGGGAGCAGCGCCAGCAGGACGGCGAACGCGGCCGCCGACACGCGCGGCAGCACCACCTGCTCCACGGCGTACGGGATCACCGAGGACAGCACGGCGACCCCGACGACGAGCAGCGCCGTCCGCCACTGCCCGAACGCGGGCGCGCCCAGGCCGGCCAGCACGGGCGCGAGCACGACGGCGCCGGCCGCCATCGCGACGGAGAGCCGGGTGACGCCGTCGCCGGCCAGCGCGACGCGCCGGCCGAGCACGATGTACCCGCCCCAGCACGCCCCCGCGGCGGCGATGAAGGCGAGCCCGAGGGCGGCGTCGGCCCCCTCGACCAGCGTCACCCCCGCGAGCAGCACGACGCCCGAGGCCGCCAGCGCGACGCCGACCCGCTCGCGCCGGCCTGCGCCGGTGAGGACGGCCACCGTGACGGGCCCCATGAACTCGATCGCCACGGCCGTGCCCAGCGGCAGCCGCTCGATCGCCAGGTAGAAGGTCACGTTCATCAGCGCGAGGACCACGCCGAACGCGACCGCCGCGCCGAGCTCGCGCCGGCTCCACGCCATCCGCCAGGGCCGGCGCCACGCCAGGAGCACGACGGCGGCTGCGGCGATCCGCGCCCAGCCCACCCCGGCCGCGGGCAGCGTCGCGAAGAGCCCGACGGCGAGCGCCGCGCCCACGTACTGCCCCAGGCCCGAGACGACGAACAGGGCCGGCGCGGGCGTCCGCCCGACGAGCCGGCCCAGCGTGGTCACCGGCCAAGGCTAGGGCCGCGTCCGCGCCGCGGCCGCCAGGCGTGCTCGGCCGGACGCGACCGCGGGGCCTCGGGGGCCACCTCCCCGAGACCCCGCGACCACCGCCCCCCTCAGCCCTTGACCGAACCGGCCAACATGCCTCGGACGAAGTAGCGCTGCAGCGACAGGAACACGATGACCGGGACGATCATCATGATGAAGGCGCCGGCGGACAGCAGGTGCCACGTCTGCCCACGGGTGCCCGCCAGCTCGGCGATGGCGACCGTCAGCGGTCGCACCTGGGTGCCGGGGGCGAAGACGAGGGCGACGAGCAGGTCGTTCCAGACCCAGAGGAACTGGTAGATGCCGAAGGCGGCGATCGCCGGGGTCAGGATCGGCAGGAGCACCCGGAAGAAGATCTTCACGTGCCCGGCACCGTCGACGCGCGCGGCCTCGACGAGCGACGGCGGGATGTCCTTCATGAAGTTGTGCAGCAGGAAGATGGCCAGTGGCAGCGCGAAGATCGAGTGCGACAGCCACACCGTCCAGAAGCTGCCCGCCAGACCCCAGTCCACGTACTGGCTGAGCAGCGGGATCATCGTGATCTGGATGGGCACGATCTGGAGCGCGAAGACCGCGACGAACAGCGCGTCACGGCCCTTGAAGTCGATCCACGCGAACGCGTAGGCCGCGAGCAGCGCGATCGAGATCGGGATGAAGACGGCCGGCAGCGTGATCGCGACCGAGTTCACGAAGTACTCGATCATGTTCCCGTCGCCGAGCGCGGCCTGGTAGTTGTCCAGCGTGAAGTCCGGGTTGGTGACGACGTTCCACCAGCCGTTCGCGCGGATGTCCTCCGACGGCCGGAACGACGTCACGAACAGGCCGAACGTCGGGATGGTCCACAGCACGGCCAGGATGATCGCGATGCCGGACGCCCACGGGGAGCTCAGGCGCTTCTTGGCCATCCGGGCCCGGCGGGCCATCGGGCCCTCGCCCTTGCCGACGGTCGGGACCGGGACCTCTCCGGGCTGCGCCGCGGCGACGGACTGCGGCGGGGTCGGTGTGGTGGTCATCGAATCGCCTCCGAGATCCGCATCTGCCGCACGTTGTAGATGACGATCGGGATGACGAGGACGAAGAGGATCACCGCGAGCGCGGCGCCCATCCCCGCGTTCTGCGCGCGGAACGACTGGACGTAGAACTCGTTCGCCACGACCGACGTCTCGAAGTTGCCGCTCGTCATGGTGCGGACGATGTCGAAGACCTTCAGCGTGCCCATCGCGATGGTGGTCAGGACGACGACCAGGGCGGGCCGGATGCTCGGCACGGTGATGTACCGGAACATCGACACCCCCTGCAGGCCGTCGAGCTTGCCGGCCTCGATGATGTCGTCCGGGATGGCGCGGATCGCCGCGGCGAGGATCGTCATCGCGAAGCCCGCCTGGATCCAGACGAGCACGATGATGAGGAAGAGCGTGTTCTCCGGGGCGTCGAGCAGGAACTGCTTCGGGTCCAGCCCCACCGCGACGAGGACCTGGTTGATCAGGCCCGTCTGCTCGGTGGTGGGATTGCCGTTCGCGTCCCGCAGCGGGTCACGGAACTCGTACATGAACCGCCAGATGATGCCCGCGCCGACCATCGAGATGGCCATCGGCAGGAAGATGAGGGCCTTGGCGATCTTCTCGAACCGGCTCCGGTCCACGACGACCGCGTAGACGAGGCCGATGAACGTGGACAGGATCGGGACGAGGATCACCCAGATCGCGGTGTTGCGGAGCACGATCTGGAACTCGTTCTGCGTGAACGCGGTGACGTAGTTGTCGAGGCCGATGTACTCGTCACTGTTGCGCAGGAAGAACGAGGTGTAGATGGTCCGGATGGCCGGGTAGACCAGGCCGAACGCCATCGCCAGCAGCGCCGGGCCCGCGAACGCGGAGGTCACCACCCAGCGCGGGACCTTCTTGGGCTTGTCGACGGCGAGCAGGATGCCGCCCATCACCACCACGAACAGCACGATGGCGATGACCATGAGGACGAGCTTCTGGGCGGGGTTGTCGGCCTCGAGCAGGAACTCGCGGACCGGGTCCCACAGGTAGCCGATCCAGGCGCCGATGTTCTCGATGAACTCCACTGCCACCTCCGTCGGCCGGGGCCGGACCTCGTCGTCCGACATCCCGGATCAAGACTGCTGCGAACGCCCCCTCGACACCAGCCCCCGTGGCGGCGCGTCCGATCTGCGGTCGCGCTGCGGGCGATGTCGCCTGGCACAGCAGGGGCCTGCCGCTTCCGGCAGGCCCCTGCTGCATTCCGACTAGATCACGGCCAGGAGGCCTCGATCGCGTCGAGGACTTCCTGGTTGCTCTTGTCGCTGGCGATCCAGTTCGTCATCTCGGTCCAGAAGGACGCCGCACCGACCTCACCCGGCATCAGGTCCGACGCGTCGAACCGGAAGACGGTGTTCGGGTCGGCCAGGAGCTCGGCCGAGAGCTTGTCGATCGGGGACGCGTACAGCGAGGTGTCCTGACCGCTGTTCGCGCTGACCCAACCGGGACCCGTGGCCTCGATCTTGGCGTTGTTCCACTCCGGGCTCACGAGGTAGGCCTGGAAGGCCGCGACCTCGGGGCGGTCGGAGAAGGCGGCGACGAACTCGCCACCACCGAGGACCGGACGCGTGTCCGGGTCCATCGACGGGAAGTAGAACGCGAACACGTCGCCGTCCTCGGCCACGGTCACGCCCTCACGAGCCGACTCCCAGTTCGCCGCGTAGAACGACGCCTGGCGGTGCATCCAGCACTGGCCGTCGAGGATCGGGAAGCCCGCGTCGGTGAACGGCGTCGACGCGATGGAGCGCACGTCGCCGATGCCGGCGTTGACGTAGTCCGGGTTCTTCAGGATCGAGCCGACGGTCTCGAGGGCGTCGGCCACGGCCGGGTCGTTGAACGGGATCTCGTGGCTGACCCACTGGTCGTAGACGTCGGGGCCCGCGGTGCGGAGCATGACGTCCTCGAGCCAGTCGGTGGCCGGCCAACCGGTGGCCTCACCGGACTCGATGCCGGCGCACCACGGCTTGCCGCCGTCGGCGACGATCTGGTCGCTCAGCGCGATCAGCTCGTCCCAGGTCTCCGGGATCTCGTAGCCGGCGTCGGCGAACATGCTCGGCGAGTACCACACGAACGACTTCACGTTCGCGCCGAGCGGGGTGGCGTAGTACGTGCCGTCGATCGAGCCGTAGCCCTTCCACGCCGGGTCGTAGTACTCGTCGACGTTGGCCTCGGCCATCTCGCCCACGGGCACGACGGCGTCGGGGTTGTCGCGGACGATCGTCGCGAGCAGACCGGGCTGCGGGATGTACGCGATGTCCGGCGGGTCGCCGGCCTGGATGCGGACGGGCAGCTGGGCCTCGAACTCACGCGAACCCTCGTACTCGATGGTCGCGCCGGTGCACTCCTCGAACGGCTTGTAGGAGTCGATGTGCGGCTGGTCCTCCGGCGACGTGATGGAGGTGTAGACCGTCACGGTCGTGCCGCTGAGGTCGCCGTAGTCGGCAAAGGCCTCGCAACCCTCCGCGACCTCGCTGCCGCCGTCGTCACCACCGGCGGTGGGCTCGTCCTCGTCGTCCGGCGGTGCCGTACAGGCGGCCAGCGTCAGCGCCAGGCTCAGCCCGCCGACGACCGCGATCGCGCGGTTTCGTCTGGTGTTGCTTCGCATTCGTCCTCCACATCGTCGTGGTGATCCCCCACGGTCCGGCCTCGGCGGGACGCCGGCCGGTGCATGCCCCCCTATGCAAGCGCTTGCAGCGGCTCGCGGCAAGGCTGTGGGGCCGCATTGCCGTTCCGATCAGGTCACGATTGCGTCACAGCCCACGCCGAAGGCCGAGGTGACACGCGCAAGCCCCTGACCAGGGGCGGAGCGCTTGACCGGTCACGTGGATACGCTCCCAGCAAGGGCCGCGCGTCCTGCAAACGACGGCAGCGCGCGTTCAGTCCACGGCGCGCGGCGCCGACGGCGCCGGGCCGGTGGAGCCGCGCTCCACGAGCACCGTCGGGTAGACGAGCTCGGGCGGCGGCGCCGCCCCCGCGATCATGTCCAGCACGATCTGCGCGGCGGCCGCGCCCTGCTCGTCCGCGGGCTGCGCCATCGTCGTCAGGCCGACCAGCTCGCCCAGGTCGTGCCCGTCGATGCCGATCACCGAGACGTCCTCCGGCACGCGCCGGCCGGCGTCGCGCAGGGCGAGGATCGCGCCCATCGCCATCTCGTCCGACGCCGCGAAGATCGCCGTGACGTCCGGCGCCCGGTCGAGGAGGTCGCGCGTGGCCGCGCGCCCGCCGGCGACGTCGAAGTTCCCGTGCGCCTCGAGTGCCGGGTCGACCGGCAGGCCGGCCTCCGTCATCGCCGCCCGGTAGCCGCCCGCCCGCTCGACCGGCGGGGACCAGGGCGCGATGTCCTCGGGCGCCCCCGTGATGTGCGCGATGCGCGTGTGCCCCAGCGCGATGAGGTGCTGCGTCGCCGCCTCGGCCGTGCCGCGGTCGTCCAGCCGCACGGTGACCTGCCCGTAGCCGCCCCAGCCGATGCAGACCAGCGGCTGCCCGAGCGCCCGCAGCGCGTCCATCTCCTCGGGCGCGAGCGGCAGCCCGACGACGAGCACGCCGTCCACGCGGCGCCGCAGCACCTCGGGGTCCACGGCCGCGCGCGAGCTCGGCAGGTCGGCGTTGAACGTGTACAGCAGCACGTCGAAGCCCCGCTCCCGCAGGGTCCGCTCGGCGCCCTCGATGACGTTGGCGAAGAACCAGCGGCGGATGCGCGGGCTGATCAGGCCGATGGTCCGGGTGCGCCCCGAGGCGAGGCTCACGGCCGACGGCGAGGCCACGTACCCGAGCTCGGCGGCGACCTCGCGGACGCGGGCCCGGGTGAGGGCGTTGACGTTCGGGAGCCCCCGGAGTGCACGCGACACCGTCGCGGTCGAGACTCCCGCGACCCGGGCCACGTCCTCGATGCCAGGGACCATGGCCGCCGATTGTGCCCCTGCCGACCGCGACGGGTCCACCCGGCGCACGGACCTCACCCGCTCGGCGAGTCCCCCACCCCCATCGGGTGGAACGGAAGTGTCGTGGATCCCGACCGAGTGGAACGTCGTGCTCCACCTCTGTTCCACTCGAGGTGGGGCGGGGTCCGGAGTCCACTCGCCGTCAGGTCGTCAGCAGGCCCCGCAGCACCGGGGCCGCGCCGTCCTCCAGCACGCCCCCGGTCACCTCGTCGGCGGCCTCGCGCACGACGGCGTCGGCGTCGCCCATCGCCACGCCGCGCGCGGCCCAGCGGAGCATCTCCAGGTCGTTGTGCCCGTCCCCGATGGCGATCGTGCGGCTCGGGTCCACGCCGAGGTGCCGGCGCACGGCCTCCAGCCCGGTGGCCTTCGACACGCCCTTGGGGTTCAGGTCGAGCCACGCCACCCAGCCGACCGTGTACGAGACCTCGTGCAGGCCGAGCCGGGCGACGATCTCGTGGAACTGCTCCTTGGTGTGCTCCGGGCTGCGGATGACGACGCGCGTCGCGGGCAGCTCGCAGAGCTCCTCGAAGGTCACCTGCACGTGCCGGCCCTCGATCTCCCCCGGCGGGAAGGGCTTGGTCACGTAGAAGCCGCGGCCCACCTCCTCGACGCCGTACGCGGCGTCGGGCAGCTCGGTGCGGATCAGCCGCAGCGCGGGACCGGGGTCGAACGTGATCGTCTCGATCACCTCGTAGCCCGCCTCCGCGGTCGGGTCCATCCGGACCGTCACCGCGCCGTTCGAGCACACGGCGGGCCCGGACGTCAGGCCCAGCCGCTGCGCCACCGGTCCGGCCGAGATGACCGACCGCCCGGTGGCGACCACCACGTGGTGACCGGCGTCGCGCACCGCCGCCACGGCGTCGAGGACGGCGTCGGAGATGGTGCCGTCCCAGCGCATCAGGGTGCCGTCGACGTCGACGGCGACGAGGTACCGTCCGTCGGCCCGCCCCGCTTCGGTCACGCCCGCCCGCCCGCGTCGACCGGCGTGAGCACCTCGAGGCCACCGAGGTACGGCCGCAGCCCCGCCGGCACGTGCACCGAGCCGTCCGCCTGCTGGTGGTTCTCGAGCATCGCGACGAGCCAGCGCGTGGTCGCCATCGTGCCGTTGAGCGTGGCCGCGGTCCGCGTCTCGCCCGACGCCGTCCGCTCGCGGATGCCGAGGCGGCGCGCCTGGAAGGTGGTGCAGTTCGAGGTCGAGGTCAGCTCCAGGTAGCGCTGCTGGCTGGGCAGCCACGCCTCGCAGTCGTACTTGCGGGCGGCGCTCGAGCCGAGGTCGCCCGCCGCCACGTCGATGACCCGGTACGGCAGCTCGACGAGCTGGAGCATGCGCTCCTCGAGGGCGAGCAGGCGCTCGTGCTCGGCCTCGGCGTCGTCGACGCTCGTGTAGGTGAAGAGCTCGACCTTGTTGAACTGGTGCACGCGGATGATGCCGCGGGTGTCCTTACCGTACGAGCCCGCCTCGCGGCGGTAGCACGTCGACCAGCCCGCGTAGCGGCGCGGCGCGGTCGACAGGTCGAGGATCTCGTCTGCGTGCATGCCCGCGAGCGCGACCTCCGACGTGCCCACCAGGTACATGTCGTCCGCGTCCACGCGGTAGATCTCGTCAGCGTGCGCGCCGAGGAACCCGGTGCCGCGCATGATCTCCGGCTTGACCAGCGTCGGCGTCACGACGGGCACGAAGCCCGCCTCGACGGCCATGTTCTGCGCCGCGGTCAGCAGCGCGAGCTCGAGCCGGGCCCCCACGCCCAGGAGGAAGTAGAACCGCGCCCCCGAGACCTTCGCGCCCCGCTCGGTGTCGATCGCGCCGAGCAGCTCGCCCAGGTCCAGGTGGTCGCGGACCGCGAAGTCGGGGCCGTACTCGGCGGCGAAGTCCCGCGGCGTGCCGACGTGCCGGAGCACCACGTAGTCGTCCTCGCCGCCCGCGGGCACGCCGTCGATGACGAGGTTGCCGATCCGCATCGTCACCTCGTCGAGCTCGACGGCCGCGGCGTCGGCGTCGGCCTGGGCGGCCTTGACCTCGTCCGCCAGCGTCTTCGCGCGCGCCAGGAGCGCCGCCTTCTCGTCGCCGGCCGCCTTCGCGACGCCGCGCCCGATGCTCTTCTGCTCCGCCCGCAGCGTCTCGAAGCGGGTCAGCGCCGCGCGTCGGCGCTCGTCCAGCGCGAGGGCCGCGTCGACCAGCGACACGTCGTCACCACGCAGACGCTGGCTCGCGCGGACGGTCTCGGGCTCGGCACGGAGGATGCGCAGGTCGATCACCCCCTGAGGGTATCGAGCCACCGCGGGCGCGCGTCGCGCTCAATCGGGGTGTGCCATGCCGCCACGGGCCGTACCGTGAGCGACATGTCGTGGGTGGGCTGGGTGGCCGTCGCATCGACGGTCGCGCTGCTGCTCGCGGCCGGCGCCCTGTGGATCGCGCTCGCGAACCGGCGCGCCCTGCGCGGCCGCGGCATCCCGATCCCGCCCGCCATCGGCGCGCCCGGCAGCCGGGGCACCGCCGCCACGGACCAGACCGACGCCGCGCACACGCTCGTGGCCTTCGTCGCCAACCCGACCAAGCCGGGGGTGCCCGCGCTGCGCGACGCCGCCGTGCAGGCCTGCGCGGCCCGCTACCTGCCGGAGCCGATGTGGTTCGAGACGACCGCGGAGGACCCGGGCGTCGGGCAGACGCGCGAGGCGATCGCCCGCGGAGCGCAGCTCGTCGTCGCGGTCGGCGGTGACGGCACGGTCCGCGCGGTCGCGGAGGGCGTGGCCGGCACCGACGTCGCCATGGGCCTGGTGCCGCAGGGCACGGGCAACCTGCTGGCGCGCAACCTCGACCTGCCGCTCGGGGACGTGGACGCGCTGCTGCGGATCGCGCTCACCGGCACGGAGCGGCCGATCGACGTCGGCTGGCTGACCGTGGTCCGCGACGAGGCCCAGGTGAGCGACGACATCGCGGAGGCCGACCCGCACGCGGTCGCCCCGCAGGAGACCCCGCCCGACACGCGGGAGCCGGCCCGGGACCACATCTTCCTGGTCATCGCCGGCCTCGGCTTCGACGCGGCGATGGTCGCCGACGCCGACGAGGAGCTCAAGGCGAAGGTCGGCTGGATCGCCTACTTCGTGGCCGGCGTCAAGCACCTGCACGCCCGCCGCCTGCGCCTGCAGATGTCCCTGGACGACTCGCCGTGGTTCAACGTCCGGCTGCGCAGCGTGCTCATCGGCAACTGCGGCAAGCTCCCCGGCGGCGTCGTCCTGCTCCCCGACGCCGTCCTCGACGACGGCTGGCTCGACGTCGCCGCCATCGACACGCGCGTGGGGCTGCTCGGCTGGACGCAGCTGTTCGGCGAGGTCGCGCTGCAGCGGTTCGGCGTCCGCACCCGGCTGCCCAACAAGGCCGGCCGCATCGACCACGCCCGCAGCCGGGAGGTGCGGGTGCGCACGCGGGACGCGCAGCAGATCCAGGTGGACGGCGACATCATCGGCCGCGCGTTCGAGGTGGCCGCGCGCGTCGACCCGCTCGCGCTCCGGGTCCGCGTGGCCGATCCCGCGGCCCCCGCCGCCCCCTGACCGGACCGACCGTCAGGTCGCCTGGCCCTCGCGCAGCGCCGTGACCCAGGCCCGCGCGGCGTGGAAGTCCGCGTCGAGCGTGCCCGGGCGGACGCCGTCGTGCGGCTCGTCGACACGCGGGTAGGAGCCCATGAACCGCACGTGCGGGCACACCCGGTGCAGGCCCATGAACGCCTCGGCCACGCGCTCCTCGGCGATGTGCCCCTCGACGTCCATCGAGAACGAGTACCGGCCGAGGGCGTCGCCGATCGGGCGGGACTCGATGCGCGAGAGGTTCACCCCGCGCGTCGACAGCTGCTCGAGCATCTCCATCAGCGCGCCGGCCTGGTTGCTCGGCAGGTGCACGACGAGCGTCGTCTTGTCCGCGCCCGTGGGCGGCGGCACCTCCCCCGGCGTCCCGACGACGACGAAGCGCGTCACCGCGCGCGAGCTGTCCGCGACGTCGGTGGCCAGGGCCTCGAGGGCGTAGTGCTCGAGCGCGGCCGGCGGGATGAGCGCGGCGTCGAACGCCAGCTTCTCGTCGGTGCCGGCGAGCAGCGCGGCGGGCGCGGTGTTCGACGTCGCGGGCACGTGCACGACGCCGGGCAGGTTGGCCCGCAGCCAGCGGCGGCACTGCGCCCAGGCGTGCGGGTGGGCGGAGATGCGCGCGACGTCGGCCATCGTCGTGCCCGGGCGCGCGGCGAGCGTGAAGGACACCGGCACGAGCATCTCGCGCTGGATCACCAGCGGGTCGCCGGTGGCCAGGGTGTCCAGGACCGCCGTGACGCCGCCCTCGACGGAGTTCTCGATCGCGACCACCGCGAACTCGGCCTCGCCGTGCCGGACCGCCTCGATCGCGGACACCACGTCGACCTGCGGCAGGTAGGCGGCCTCGTCGGGGCCCACCACCTGGCGCAGCGCGGCCTCGGTGAACGTCCCGGCCGGGCCCAGGTAGGCGTAGCGCGGCCGCTCGTCGCCCGTCATGCGTCCTCCTCGCCGGACTGCTCAGTCCACCCGCCGGGCGCGCCCGCGCGCACACCGGTCCTCCACCAGGCCGTGGCCGGCTCGTCACGTTCCCCGCCGCCGCTCGAGCGTAGTGCGCCCTACCCTGGTCGGGTGCCCCCGTCCCGTCCGCTCGCGCGCCGCCTGCGCCGGGTGACCCGGGCCGCGGCCGCGGTCGTCCTCGCGGGGATGGCCGCCCTGGGCGTCACGGCGTCCGCCGCCGCCGGGGCCGTCGGGGCCGCAGCCGACGACGACGCCGCCGCGCGCCCCGCGGCGCCCGTGGTCCTCGTGGGCGTGACCGGGCTGCGCTGGGACGACGTCCAGACGCTCTCCACGCCCGCGCTGTGGGACATGTCCCGGAGCGCGACGCTCGGCCTGGTCGCCGCCCGCAGCGTGTCGAGCACGGCCTGCCCGGCCGACGGCTGGCTCGCCGTCGGCGCCGGGGCGCGCCTGGCCGACCTCGACGTCCCGGACCGCACGTGCCGGACGCTGCGCGACCCGGGCGAGAGCGGCGAGGTCCCCGGCTGGGCCGACTACCGCGCCGCGGCCGCCGAGCAGCCCTACGGCGCCCGGCCCGGCCTGCTCGGCGACGCCATCACGGCGGGTGGGGTGACCGCGACCGCCATCGGGCCGGGGGCGGCGCTCGCCCTGGCCGACGCCGACGGCCTGCCCGCCGGGACCGCCCAGCCGCGCCCCGTCCTGCCCCGCGACCTCGGCGTGGCGGTCCGCGAGGCGCTGCAGACCTCCGCGCTGGTGATCGTGGACGCCGGCGCGATCCGCGACGCCGGCAACGCCACCCGCAGCCGGGCCGCGACGACGCCGGGTGACACCGACGGCGACGCGGCGGACCTCCCCGGCGACGAGCCCTCGCACGACCCGAGCGGCCTCGACATCTTCGTCGAGCCCACGCGCGCCGAGCAGGTGCGGCTCGTCGACGAGCGGGTCGAGGCGGTCCTGCGCGCGACCCGCGCGAGCGACGCGACGGTCCTGGTCGTCTCGATCGCGGACTCCGGTCGCGCGCGGCTGCAGCTGGCCGCGGCCACCGGCCCCGCGCCCGACGGCGGCACCTACGCGGGCGGCCTGCTCACGTCCGGCTCCACGCGCCAGGACGGGCTGGTCCAGACCACCGACGTGACCTCCACGCTCCTGGAGCTCCTCGGGCTGCCGCAGCCGGCGGCGGCGTCGGGCGCACCGATCGTCCGGACGGGCGGTCCGGCGACGGCCACGGAGCGGGTGGCGCTGGTCCAGGACATCGCGGTCGAGGCGCGCCAGGTGACGCGGCTCGCCAGCTCCTACCTGACGCGGCTGGTCATGGCCGAGGCGGTGCTCTTCGTCGCGGCCGCGCTGCTGCTCGGGCGCCGCGCGGCGCGGGGACGCGCCGACCGGGCCCCGCTGCGTCCCGCGCTGCGCGTGCTCGCGGTGGTCTCGCTCGCGCTCGGCTCCGCACCGGTCGCGTCGTACCTGGCGGGCGTCGTGCCGTGGTGGCGGGCGTCGTCGCCCACCTGGGCGTTCTGGTGGGCGGTCCTGGCGTGGATGGCGGTCATCACCGCGGCCGCGCTCGCCGGGCCGTGGCGCCGGAACCTGCTCGGGCCGGCGGGCGTGGTGGCCGGGGTCACGGTCGCGGTGCTGCTCGTCGACACCATGCTCGGGTCGCCGCTGTTCATCGACGCCCCGATGGGCTCGCACCGGATCCAGGCGGCGCGCTTCTACGGCATGGGCAACCAGGCGTTCGCCCTGGTGGCCGCGGCGGGCATCCTCGCCGCGACGGCCGTCGCCCAGCCGCTCGTCAGCCGCGGGCGACGCACCCTCGCCACGTGGCTGGTCGTCGCCATCGGGCTGGTCGTCACGGTGGTCGACGGCGCCCCCGGGCTCGGCAGCGACTTCGGCGGACCGCCCGGGATCATCCTCGGCTTCGCCGTGCTGGCCACGGTGGTGAGCGGGCGGCGGGTGCGGTGGAAGCCGCTCCTGCTCGTCGCGCTCGTCGCGGGCGCCGTGGTGGTCGGCTTCGCCTGGCTCGACTGGCTGCGCCCGGCCGCGGACCGCACGCACCTGGGCCGGTTCTTCGCGACCGTCATGGACGGCCAGCTCTGGCAGGTGGTGTCCCGCAAGGTCGCCGTGCAGCTGCGCGTGCTGACCTACTGGCGCTACCTGGTGCTCGCGCTCGGCGGCACGATCGTCACCGTGCTCGTGCTGCTCGGGCCGTTCCCGTGGCGGCGTCGGGCGCGGCGCGCGGAGGGCGACGCCGTCGGCGCGCTCGCGGACGGCGACGGGCCCCTCTCGGGCCTCGGCCGCGCGGTCCCGCTCCTGGGAGCGGGCATCGCGGGCGTCGCCGTGGCGCTCGGCATCGGCTTCCTCATCAACGACTCGGGCATCGTCGTGCCGGCGACCGGGCTCGCCGTCGTCGTGCCGTGCCTCGTGGCCGCGGCCGCCCAGCTGCGCCTCGCGGAGGCGCGCGCGGGGGTCAGTCCTCGGCCGGAGCCGGACGAGACTCCCGCCTGACGAGCCGCCGGGCCCGCCGGGCGTTCACGGCGATGAGCACGTCGCGGTACTGGGCCGCGCGGTGCAGCTGCCCGCGGAAGTCCGAGCCCGACGGCCGGTGCCGCAGGTCGCACGGCACCTCGCGGATCCGGAAGCCCTTGGTGAGCAGGTCGATCGTCATACCTGTCTCGACGCCCCAGCCGCGCGCGAGCGGCGTGGCCGCCTCGAACGCCTCGCGCGTCACGCAGCGCATGCCCGACAGCGGCTGCGTGGGCGTCCAGCCGGTCATCGACTGGATCGACCGCCGGGCGAGCCCGACGACGATGCCGCGGCCGCCCGCGCCCGGCTGCGGCGGGAGCAGGGCGATCGTGGCGTCCGCCTCGCCCTCGAGCACCGGCGGCACCAGCGGGGCGGTGTTGACCGCGGACTCCGCGAGGTCGCCGTCGATGAAGAGCAGGAGGCGGGCCGGGCCGTCCTCGACGTCGCGCATCGCGACCACGGCGGCGCCCGTCTCCATCGCGGCCGCCTTGCCGCGGTTGTGCGAGTGCCGCACGACGACGGCGCCCGCCTCGCGCGCGACGTGCTGGGTCGCGTCCTCGCTGCCGTCGTCGACGACGAGCACGAGGTCCACGTGGGGGATCGCGCGCGCGGCGCGGACGGTGGCGGCGATGCGGCGGGACTCGTCCTTCGCCGGGATCACGACGGCCACGCGCTGCGGGGCCGGCTTGCTGCTCCGGGCGCGCCGGGCACGCGGTGCACGACGCGCGGGGCTCGCGGGGGCCGCCGGGGTCGCAGGGGAAGCGGCGGCGTCCGGGCTCGCGTCCGCGTCGGGTGCGGCGCTGTTGGCGTCGCCGGTGGGGTCGGCCGCCGTGGCCGGGGCGTCGGCCGAGCCCTCGGGCTCTGTCGTGCCGGGCTCCGTCGTGCCGGGAGCGGGCGCGCCGCCGTCGGCGGGCTGCTCCGAGCGGCGTGACCTGGCCACACGCACACCCTATCCGGAACGTAGGGGTGCATCATCCGGGCGCCACGACCTGGTCAACGGACGGTCATCGGCGCAGGCCGCGGCGGGGACGCGCGGCTCGCGTCCCCTCGTGTGGGCAGGTGTGGGCAGGGTGCGGGCAGGGTGCGGGCAGGGTGCCGGCGGGATGCCGGCGGCGCGTCAGCGGAGCGTGAGCTGCCGCGCGACGAGACCCGCGCGGGCCCGGCGGGCGTTCGCGTCGAGGGGCCCGTCGACCGCGAGCGCACCGTCCAGGCGGCCGGCGAGGGCGCCCATGAGCTCCTCGATGCGGTCGTCGGCCAGGCCGGGCTCGAGCTCCCACACCGGGACCACGAGGCCGCACGAGCGGAACGCTCCGATGAAGCGGCCCTGCGCGCCGCCGTCGCCCAGACCGGACTCGCGGCGGGCGTGCAGCCGGGCGAGGGCGTCCATGAACGCCTCCTCGTCGTGCGGCTGCGCCCAGCGGATGTACTCGCGGCCGCCCATGCGGGTCCAGTACGCGTGCTCGACGGAGGTGAGCCGTCGGGTGGGCACCATGTCGAGCGCGTCGGCCGTCGCGACGGCGTCGGCCTCCAGGTCGCTGCCCTCCAGGCCCCAGAAGTCGAAGGCGTCGTGCACCGTGACGGTGAACGGGACGGTCAGGTCCAGCACGTCCTGCAGGCGCGGCCCGTCGGCGTCGGCCGGCGGCGTCGCGCTGCGGATGGCGGTGCCCGGCTCGAGCGCCATCGCGCGCAGCAGCAGGTCCGCCAGGTCGCGCGAGGCGTCCCCGGAGCCGGCGTTCTGCTGGAGCGCCAGCAGGACCACGCCGTCGGCGCGGTGGATCGCCGGCCACGCGCCCGGCAGCAGCGTGACCACCATGACGTCCTTGGCGCCGTGGGCCTTGGTCGTCCTCGCCGTCGCGGACGCGGCGGGGACCACCTCCCGCATCGCCACCCAGTCGGGCTCGCCGGGCAGACCCTCGAACGGACGCAGCACGAACTCAGTCCTCGCCATGGGCAGCGAGGGTACCGGTCGCCGGTCGCGTCCCCCACCTGTGGCGGTCGCGGTGGTCCGCAGCCATGGAGCCGGGCAGGTGCTCGGTGCAAGGATCGGAGCATGCACCCGCGCGCTGGAACCGTCGCCCTGCCCGAGGACCTCATCGACACGGGCGCGCTCGTCGCCGCCTACTACGACCGCACGCCGGACCCCGAGAACCCCGACCAGCAGGTCGTCTTCGGCACGTCCGGCCACCGCGGGTCGAGCCTGGACACCGCGTTCAACGAGGCGCACATCGTCGCGACCACCGCGGCCATCGTCGAGTACCGGCGGGCGCAGGGCACCGACGGCCCGCTGTTCCTCGGCCGCGACACCCACGCGCTGTCGGAGCCCGCGTGGCGGACGGCGCTCGAGGTGCTCGCCGCGGCCGGCGTCGAGGTGCGCATCGACGCGCGGGACGCGTACACCCCGACGCCCGCCGTCTCGCACGCGATCCTGCTGCACAACGGTGCGACGACCGCGGAGGGGGTGCGCACGACGTCGTCGGGCGGCGCGAGCGGGCTGGCGGACGGCATCGTGGTGACGCCGTCGCACAACCCGCCCCGCGACGGCGGCTTCAAGTACAACCCGCCCCACGGCGGGCCGGCGGACTCCGACGCGACGGGGTGGATCGCGCGCCGGGCGAACGAGATCCTGCGCCAGGGCGTCGACCAGGTGCGACGCGTCAGCGTCGAGTCGGCGCTCGTCGCGGACACGACGCACAAGCACGACTTCCTGTCCGCGTACGTGGACGACCTGCCGTCGGTGCTGGACATCGACCTCATCCGCGCCGCGGGCGTGCGCATCGGCGCGGACCCGCTGGGCGGCGCGGCCGTGGACTACTGGGGCGCCATCGGGGAGCGGTACGGGCTCGACCTGACGGTGGTGAACCCGACGGTCGACCCGCGGTGGGCGTTCATGACGCTCGACTGGGACGGCAAGATCCGGATGGACTGCTCGTCGCCGTCGGCGATGGCCTCCCTGGTCCGGGCGATGGCGGCGACCGACGGCGGGAGCGCGCCGTTCGACGTCGCGACCGGCAACGACGCCGACTCCGACCGCCACGGCATCGTGACCCCGGACGCCGGGCTGATGAATCCGAACCACTACCTCGCCGTGGCGATCGACTACCTGTACGGCGGCGCGCGGCCGGGCTGGCCGGCGGGCACGGCCATCGGCAAGACGCTCGTGTCGTCCTCGCTGATCGACCGGGTCGCCGCGGCGCAGGGGCGCCGGCTGCTCGAGGTGCCGGTCGGGTTCAAGTGGTTCGTGCCGGGGCTGCTGGACGGGTCGGTCGGGTTCGGCGGCGAGGAGTCCGCGGGCGCGTCGTTCCTGCGCTCGGACGGGACCGTGTGGACCACCGACAAGGACGGCATCCTGCTGGCGCTGCTGGCGTCGGAGATCATCGCGCGGACCGGCCAGTCGCCGTCGCAGCTGCACGCGGGCCTCGTCGAGCGGCACGGGCAGTCCTGGTACGCCCGCGTGGACGCCCCGGCGACGCGCGAGCAGAAGTCCGCCCTCGCGCGCCTGACGCCGGACCGCGTCACCGCGGACACGCTCGCGGGCGAGCCGATCACCGCGCGTCTGACGTCGGCGCCGGGGAACGACGCCCCGATCGGCGGGCTCAAGGTCGTGACCGAGAACGCGTGGTTCGCCGCGCGCCCGTCGGGCACCGAGGACGTCTACAAGATCTACGCCGAGTCGTTCGTGTCCCCCGAGCACCTGGCCGAGGTCCAGTCCGCGGCCCGCGAGGTGGTCACGGCCGCCCTGACCTGACGGCCCGGGTCCCCTCCCGCGGAGTGGAGCGTTCGGGACCGACACGCCCGGCGTGTCGGTCGAGAACGCTCCACTCCAGGTACGAACGCTCCACACGGTGGGGTGGGGACGGCGCCCGGTCGGCGGGCCCGGACATGGGTTCAGGGGTGTCGGTCCGAGGGCGGACAATGGAGCACATGCTCCGGCCCTATCGCGAGGTTCTCGCGCGCCCGGGCGCCCTGGCCTTCTCCGCTGCGGGCGTCCTCGCGCGCCTCCCCATGTCCATGGTCGGCATCGCCATCGTGCTGGCGGTACCCGAGGTCTACGGGTCGTACGCCCTGGCGGGCCAGATCACCGCCGTGTACGTGGTGGTGCACGCGATCGCCGCGCCGCTGCTCGCCCACCTCGTCGACCGGTACGGCCAGGCGCGGGTCATGAACCCGGCCCTGCGGGTCGCGGGCCTGGGGATCTTCGGTGTGATCGCCGCCATCGGGCTCGAGGCGCACCCGGGCTGGATCTTCGCCTCGGCGGTCGTCGCCGGCGCGAGCATCGGCTCCGTCGGCGCGCTCGTCCGCGCGCGATGGACGTACGTGCTGCGCGACCCCGGCGCGATCCACACGGCCTACTCCCTGGAGTCGGCCCTGGACGAGTTCGTCTTCATCGTCGGGCCGGTCGTCGCGACGGTCCTCTCGACGACCGTCGCGCCCACCGCCGGCCTCTGGCTGCCCGCGGTCGCGGTGCTCGTCGGCGGCTGGCTGCTCCTGTCGCAGCGCGCCACCGAGCCGCCCGTCGTGCCGCGCGCGCACGACGCCCCGAAGGGCTCGCTCCTGCGCTCGGGCGGGATGATCGTGCTCACCCTCGTGTTCGCCGCCGTCGGCGCGATCTTCGGCGCCACCGACGTCGCGACCGTCGCGTTCGCCGAGGAGCAGGGCAGCAAGTCCTCCGCCGGCTTCGTGCTCGCGGTCTTCGCGTGCGGCTCGATGCTCTCCGGCCTCGGCTACGGCCTGCGGCACTGGGTCAGCCCGCTGTGGCGGCGCTTCGTCATCGGCGTGCTCGCGCTCGCCGCGGGCGTCTCGCTGTTCTTCGTGGTGACCAGCCTGCCGATGCTCGCGGCGGTCATGTTCGTGACCGGCTTCACCATCGCGCCGACGATCGTCAACGGGAACGGCCTGGTCACGTCGTTCGTGCGCCGCGACCAGCTCACCACGGGGCTGGCCTGGGTCGGCACGGCGCTCGGCGTCGGGGTGTCGATCGGCTCGGCGGCCGCCGGCGGCGCCATCGACAACCAGGGCTCGCACGGCGGGTTCCTCGTCGTCGCCGGGTCGGCGGCCTTCGCGGTGCTCGCGACGCTCGTCGCGATCCCGACGCTCCGGGCCGGTCACGTCGACGCGACGCCCGGCCCCGGCCCCGCTCAGGCGACGGTCGTCCCGAACAACGCGCCCAAGCCGTAGGTGACCGCGGCCGCGCCGTAGCCGATGGCGAGCTGCCGCAGCGCCCGACGCACAGGCGGCCCACCGCTGATCAGGCCGACGAACGCGCCCGTCGTCATGAGCGCGACACCCACGGCGACCAGCGCGACGACGAGCGCCGTCGCCCCACCGAGCCCGAACATGTACGGCACCACGGGGATGACCGCGCCCATCCCGAAGAAGCAGAACGACGACGACGCCGCGCCCCACGCGGTCCCGACGGCCTCGTGCGGGTCGACGTCCGGGTCGGTGTCCGCGTGGAAGCGGCGGCTCGCGGTTCCGAGGATGACGATGTCGGCCATCACCTCGTCCGCGTGCCTCTGCGCCTCCTCCGGCGTCATGCCGCGCGCCCGGTAGACCAGCGCCAGCTCGTTCGCGTCGACGTCGAGGTCCGGCAGCGCCTCGATCGCGTCGGGGCTCGGCGTCGAGGCCGCGAGGAGCTCACGCTGCGAGCGCACCGAGATGAACTCGCCGGCGCCCATGGACAGGGCGCCGGCCAGGAGCCCGGCGAGGCCGGTGAGCAGCACGACGCCCCGATCGGTGCCGGCCGCGGCGACGCCCATGATGAGGGCGACGTTGGACACCAGGCCGTCGTTGGCGCCGAAGACGGCGGCCCGGAAGCTCCCCGCGAGGCGGTTGCGGCCGCGCGTCGCGAGCGCCCGGACCACCTCGGCGTGGATGCGCTCGTCGGCGGCCATCTGCGCCGTCGCGTCGACGTCGGCCTCGTAGGTCGAGCGGACCTCGGCGCGCTGCGCGAGCGCCAGCACGAACACCGAGCCGAAGCGCCGCGCGAGCAGCGCCAGGACCCGGAACCGGAAGCCCGGCCGCGGGAGGCGACCCGCGCGGTCGCCGAGCAGGGCCTGCCAGTGCGCGGCGTGCCGGCCCTCGGCGTCGGACAGGGCGAGCAGGATCTCGCGCTCCTCGCCCTCCTTGCGGCGGGCCAGGTCGCGGTACACGCCGGCCTCGGCGAGCTCGTCGGCGAGGTAGCGCCGCCAGCGCCGGAGGTCGGCGGGGGTGGGGGTGGTGGTGCTCGTCACGGTTCTAGCGTGCCACCTGCGCTCACGCCCGCCGCGGGACCGGCAGGTGCAGCGCGGCGAGCAGGTCCAGCGACGCCAGGTGCGTGTTGAACGTGTACAGGTGCACGCCCGGGGCGCCCGCCTCGACCAGGCGCTCGACGAGCCCGACACCCAGCCGCCGCCCGACGACGACGCGCTCGTCGCCGTCGCTCAGGTCGAGCCGCACGAGGATCTCCGGTGGCACCGGCACCCCGCTGATCTCCTGGAGCCGGCGCAGCCGCGCCGGGTCCACGAGCGGCACGATGCCGGGCAGCACGGGGATGTGCACGCCCGCCGCGCGCGCGGCCGCGACGTACCCCGCGTACACCTGCGGCTCGAAGAACACCTGGGTGATCGCGTAGTCCGCGCCGGCATCCTGCTTCGCCAGCAGCGCGAGCACGTCGTCGCGGCCCGGCTCGGCGCTCTGGCCGGGCGCGGCCCAGGCCGCCGACGGCGTCGCCGCCACCCCGATCGACAGCGGCACCGCGTGCTCGCGGCCGAGCTCGCGCAGCCGGGCGACGAGCTCGCTGCCGGACGTCAGCCCCTCGGGGTGGGCCTCCCAGGTGGCCACCCCCCGCGGCGGGTCGCCCCGGAGGGCGAGCAGGTCGCGCACCCCCTCCTCGAGGAAGCCCTCGGCGGTCTGCCGGAGCTCCGCCCAGGGCACGCCCACGCAGGTCAGGTGCGCGACGACGTCGGCGTCGGTGTTGGCCTTGAGCCAGCGGACCACCTCGCGCGAGGTCTCCCGGGTGCTGCCGGACGCGCCGTACGTCACCGAGAAGAAGTCGGGGCCGACGGCGGCGAGCTGCTCGACCGCGCGCTGCATCGACGTCATGCCGGCCGGGGTGCGCGGCGGGTACAGCTCGAAGGACACGCTGGGCCGCGCGGGGTCGGCGACGCACGCGGCGACGCCCGTGGGGCCGGGGCGCCCGGCACCGCTGGTGGTGGTCATCTCGCTCCATCGTCCCTGGTGGGAGCACCCGCACGCGCAGGACAGGCGCGGGTTGCTGCGGCGTCGCGGAGCCAGGTCTCTCGGCCGCTCGTGATGGGACGCCTCACCATAGCGGGGGCGGTCCGGCCGCCGACGGCCCGGCCGCTGACCGGACGCTCACCGGACGCACAGGACCGGGCATGGTCATCGGACGTAGGCTGCCCTGCGGCCCTGTGCGTCTCGCGGGCCGTCCCGATCCCGGAGGAACTCCAGCCGTGCGCCGACCCATGCTTGCCGCCGTCCTCGCCGCGACGCTCCTGCTCGCCGCCTGCGGCAACGAGGCGGACTCGGGCGACGCCGCCGAGAGCCCGACCCCGACCGCGACGACGACCTCGGAGCCGACCGGCGAGCAGCCGCCCAGCGCCGCCGACCTCGCGGCCCTGGCGGCCGTCGCCGTCGAGGGCCCGCTCGGCTCCGCGCCGACCGTGACGTTCGACGCGCCGTTCGAGGTCTCCGCCCCGGTCGCCCGCGTCGACACCCCCGGCGCCGGCGAGCCGATCACGGACGGCCAGCTGCTGCGCGTGCACTACATGCTGGTCGACGGCTCGACCGGCGAGCCTGCCGGCTCCACGTGGGACGTCGGGGCCCCGCAGGCCTTCCTGCTCGGCGACCCGAACATGCCGGCCGCGATGAACGACGTCCTGGCCGAGCAGAACGTCGGCGTGCGCTTCCTGCTCGCCGTGCCGGGCACCCCGGGCACCGACGGCGCAGAGGGAACGCCGTCGACCGTCTTCGTGTTCGAGGTCGTCGGCGCCGTGCCGGGTCGCGCCGCCGGGACGGCCGTCGCGCCGCCCGCCGGTCTGCCGACCGTGACCCTCGCCGAGGACGGCTCGCCGTCCATCGAGGTCGGCGACGCGACCGAGCCCACCGAGCTCGTCGCCCAGACGCTCATCGAGGGCACGGGCCCGGCCGTCCAGACCGGGCAGGTGCTCACGCTGCAGTACACCGGCTGGCTGTGGGACGGCACGACGTTCGACTCCTCGTGGGAGAACGGCGCCCCGTTCCAGACGACGATCGGCGCGGGACGCGTCATCGCCGGCTGGGACCAGGGCCTGGTCGGCAAGACCGTCGGCAGCCAGGTGCTCCTGGTCATCCCGTCGGACCTCGGCTACGGCCCCGACGGCAACGGCTCCATCCCGGGCGACGCGACGCTGATCTTCGTCGTGGACATCCTCGACGCATCCTGACCGGCACGGTGGTGACGCCAGGGCGTCACCACCTCCGGGCGCGACCTCCGGGCGCGACCTCCGGGCGCGCGGCCCGGCGGGCGCTCGTCAGCCGAGGCGGACGTCCAGCACCGAGCCGTCGCGCAGCATCGACTCCGGCGCGAGGTTCCCGACGACCGGGACCCCGTCGACCTCCATGGACACCACGCCGCGGCTCACGTGCTCGGGGTTGCGCACGCGCACCCGGACCGTGCGGCCCCGGAAGGCGCGCGTCATCTCGAAGCCGTCCCACGCCGTCGGCAGGCACGGGTCCACGCGCAGGCCGCCGACCTCGGGGCGCACGCCCAGCAGGTACTGGGTCACCGCGACGTAGGTCCAGCTCGCCGTGCCCGTCAGCCAGGGGTTGCGCGCCTGACCGAACCGCGGCGACGACGGGCCGTGCGTGAACTGGCTGTAGACGTACGGCTCGGCCTGGTGCACCTCCTGGCGGGGGTCGGCGTCGCCGTCGCCCTTCGCCGGCAGGTAGGAGCGGTAGTAGTCGTAGGCGCGGTCACCCCGGCCGAGAACGGCCTCGGCGACGATCGCCCACGAGTTCGCGTGGCAGAAGATGCCGCCGTTCTCCTTGTGCCCCGGGGGGAACACGAGCAGGGACAGCCCGATGCCCTCCATCGGGTGCGTGTGCGGCGGGTCGCACAGGGCCACGCCGTGCTCGGTCGCGAGGTGCTCGTGCACCGCGTCCATCGCGCGCTCGGCGCGCTCGCGCGACGTCGCCCCGGAGATCGCCGCCCACACGTTGGGCTCGAGGTAGATCCGACCCTCGTCCGCCTCGACGGAGCCGAGCGCCGCGCCCGTGGCGGAGATGCCGCGGATGAACCAGTCGCCGTCCCAGGCGGCGTCGATCGCGGGTGCGAGCTCGGCGAGCCCGGACGCGCACCGGTCGGCGACGTCGTCGCGCCCGGCCGCGGCGGCCAGCTCGCCGACCACGCGCAGGCCGTTGGCCAGCAGGAACGTGGAGAACATCGACTCGCCCGTGGTGCCGAACTGCAGGCAGTCGTTCCAGTCGGCCGCCAGGCCCTGCACGAGCCCGTTCGACCCGCGGTGCGCGAGCGAGAAGTCGAGCGCGCGCAGCAGGTGATCCAGGACCGTCGCCTCGCCGTGGTCGGCGAACGGCAGCACCTGCGCGAGGTACCCCTGGTCGCCCGACTCCCCGACGACGGCGGCCACCGCGATGGGCAGCCAGAGCGCGTCGTCGGAGCGGTACTGCTCGAGCGCCGGCGTCGGCTCGCTGCCCGGGGTGTGCGTGAGCGGCTTGACCAGGGGCAGCCCGCCGCCCTCGGCCGTCTGCGCCGTGAGGAGCATGTCCAGCCGCTCCCGGACGGCCGCCGGGATGGCGTGCGTGACGGCGAGGCAGTCCTGCGCCGTGTCGCGGTAGCCCAGGCCGTCCCGGTCCCCCGCCTCGACGAGTGAGACGCCGCGCGACCAGCTGAACGTCATGTGCGTCTGGTACGCGTGCCAGACGTTGACCATCGAGTCGAGCGTCGGGTCCGGCGTCGTGACCTGGAGCGTGCCCAGGCGCTCGGCCCACTCCGCGCGCAGCGCGGCCAGCTCGGCGGCGACGCGCTCCGGGGTCGCGTACTCGGCCATCACCTGCCGGCCCGGGGGCAGCGGCGGGTCGCCCGCCGGGGCGCCGATGCGCGGGCGCTCGTCGCGCCAGGGCTCGTCCGGGTTCCCGACGCCGAGGCAGAAGATCACCTGGCGGCGCTCGCCGGGGGCGAGCTCGAGGCGCACCTGCAGCGACGCGCACGCGTTGTCGCCGGTCGCCTCGCTGCCGGAGCACTCACCGCGCTCGACCGCGAGCGGGTTCGCCTGCGTGTGGTACGGCCCGAGGAACGCGTCGCGGTCGGTGTCGAAGCCGACGACGTCGGCGCCCGCCACCGCGAACCACAGGTCGCTGTCCGCCTCACGCGTCGAGTTGCGCCGGTGGATCATCCCGTCGCGGTAGCGGCAGACGACGACGTACTGGCTGTACTGGAGGTTCTCCAGGTCCTGCCGGTAGCTCCACTCGTTCGCCAGCTCGGCGTAGGAGAAGACGGAGATGGTCCGCGCGTCCGGCCCGGGGTTGTGCACCTCCAGGGACCAGTACTCGAAGGCCTGGCCCGCGGGGATGAACGTCGTCAGTTCGCTGCGGATCCCGGCGTAGCCGGCCTCGAACACCGAGTAGCCCAGACCGTGCCGCACCCGCGCGTCGTACTCCCCGAGCGGCTTGCCCACCGGCTGCCAGGAGGCCGACCAGTAGTCGCCCGTGGCGTCGTCGCGCAGGTAGACGAAGCGACCCGGCTCGTCGACGGGCACGCCGTTGAAGCGCATCCGCAGCACGCGGCCCGTGCCGCCGGACCGGTAGAACGAGTAGCCGCCGGCGTTCTGCGTGACGATGCCGCCGTACAGCCGCGAGCCCAGGTAGTTGATCCAGGACCGCGGCGTGTCCGGCCGCGTGATGACGTACTCGCGGGCGGCGTCGTCGAAGTGGCCGTACCTCACAGCTCGGCCGTGATGTGGACGGTGCTGCCGGCGGCCGCGTACGGCACGAGGCGACCCTCGACGGGGGCGCCGTCGACCGTGAGCGACGCGCGGCGACCCGGCGTGCCCGAGTTCTTCACCGTGATCACGTAGGTCGCGCCGCGGGCGCGACGGGTCACGGTGAACTCCGGCACGGACGGACCGATCTGCGGGTCGACGACGAGGCCGTCGTAGTCCGTCCGCACACCCAGCAGGTACTGGCTGACCGCGACGAACGTCCACGCGGCCGTGCCGGTGAGCCAGGAGTTCTTCGCCTCGCCGTGCCGCGGGGCCTCCTTGCCGGCGATCATCTGCGCGTACACGTACGGCTCGAGGCGGTGCACCTCGCTGATCTCCTCGCGGTACGCGGGCGCCGTGCGGGTCCAGTAGTCGAACGCGCGGTCGCCGCGGCCGAGCACCGTCTCACCGATGACCACCCACGGGTTGTTGTGGCAGAAGATGCCACCGTTCTCCTTGTACCCCGGCGGGTACGTCGTGACCTCGCCCATGTTCAGCCGGTAGGTGCGGTACGCGGGGTACTGCAGCACGAGGCCGTGCGGCGTCCCGAGCATGTCGCGCACCGAGTCCAGCGCGGCGACGGCGCGGCTGGCCTGCGACTCCGGCGTGGTCGGGTCGTCGCTGTCGACGCCGATGCCTGCCATGACCGCGAAGCCCTGGGGCTCGATCCAGATCTGGCCCTCGGTGTCGGCGTGCGTGCCGATCGGCGTACCGAAGTAGTCGTACGCCCGCAGGAACCAGCTGCCGTCCCACCCGTGGTTCTCGACGGCGACGCGCATCTCCTCGACGGCGGCCCGCGCGTCCGCGGCGACGTCGGCCAGGCCGCGATGCTCCGCGATGGCGGCGTACTCGGCGCCGTAGAGGACGAACTGCGCCGCGATGAACACCGACTCCGCGACGCCGCCCGCCTTGTTCTCCGTCGTCTGGAACGACTCGCCCGGCGTCGTCGAGAAGCAGTTGAGGTTGAGGCAGTCGTTCCAGTCCGCGCGCCCGATGAGCGGCAGGCCGTGCGGGCCGCGGTGGTCGACCGTGTACCGGAACGAGCGCGTCAGGTGCTCGAACAGGGTGTCGGCGAGGGCGTCGTCGTTGTCGAACGGCACCTGCTCGTCGAGGATCGAGAAGTCGCCCGTCTCCTTCAGGTACGCGGCGACGGCGGCGACCAGCCACATCGGGTCGTCGTTGAAGCCCGAGCCGACCTCGAGGTTCCCGCGCTTCGTCAGCGGCTGGTACTGGTGGTAGGCCGAGCCGTCCGGGAACTGCGTCGCCGCGACGTCGAGGAGGCGCTCGCGCGCCCGCTCGGGCACCAGGTGCACGAAGCCCAGCAGGTCCTGGGTGGAGTCGCGGAAGCCCATGCCCCGCCCGATGCCGGACTCGAAGTACGACGCCGACCGCGACATGTTGAACGTGGTCATCACCTGGTACTGGTTCCAGATGTTGACCATGCGGTCCAGGCGCTCGTCGGTCGAGGTGACCGAGTAGGTCGACAGCAGGTCGGTCCAGTACTGGCGCAGCTCGGCGAGCGCGGCGTCGGCCTGCTCGGTGGTGGCGAAGCGCGCGAGGAGCGCGTGCGCCGGCGCCTTGTTGATGACCTGGTGCGCGTCGTCGGCCCACTTGGCGTCGTCGTCGTTCTCGAGGTAGCCGAGGACGAACACGAAGGTGCGCGACTCGCCCGGGGCGAGCTCGACGGCGAGGCCGTGCGAGGCGATCGGGTACCAGCCGCTCGCGACCGAGTTCGCCGAGGCGCCGGCCGTCGGGACCACCGGCTCGTGCAGGCCGTTGTAGAGGCCGACGAACGACTCGCGGTCGGTGTCGAACCCGTTCGCGCGCGTGTTCACCGCGTAGACGGCGTAGTGGTTGCGGCGCTCGCGGTACTCGGTGCGGTGGTAGATCGCGGTGCCGGTGGGGCCGTCCTGCTCGACCTCGACCTCGCCGATGTTGAGGTTGCGCTGGAAGTTCGTCTGGTCGTCGAGCGCGTTCCAGAGCGCGAACTCCACGTAGGAGAAGAGCTGCAGCGACTTGGGGGCGTCGGTGGTGTTGGTGACCGAGACGCGCTGCACCTCGGCGTCGGTGTCCACCGGCACGAAGAACAGCGACTCCACGCGCACGCCGCCGCGCTGGCCCGTGATCTGCGAGTAGCCGAGGCCGTGCCGCGCCTCGAAGTGCTCGAGCTCGGCCTTCACCGGCAGGTACGACGGCGTCCAGACGTCGCCGCCGTCGTTGACGAACAGGTAGCGCCCGCCCTCGTCGGTGGGGACGTTGTTGTAGCGGTACCGCGTGATCCGGCGCATCCGCGCGTCGCGGTAGAAGGAGTATCCGCCGGCCTGGTGGCTGATCAGCGAGAAGAACCGCTCGGAGCCGAGGTAGTTGATCCACGGGTAGGGCGTGTGCGGGGTGGTGATGACGTACTCGCGGGTCGCGTCGTCGAAGTGCCCGAAGCGCATGGCAGGAGGCCCTCTCGTGGTGCTGGGTGGGTGCGCAGGTGTCGTGCTCTGAGTGTGCTCTGAGGTGCTGCTGTGGCGTGCTCTGGGTGCTGCTCTGACGTGCTGGCGTGCCGTGGGGTGGTGCGACGGATGCTCTCTCGGCGGGGCACCGGCTGCACCTCGGGCCCGGCCCGGGGCTTCGGCGCCGGCGGGCGGACACGGGCGAGAGCGCTCCCACGTCGTCGCCATCCTAACCGGAGTTGAGGAGTGCTGGGGAAGGACCTCGACCGGCACCCACGAGCCCCGGCCGCCCGCGCTGCGGCGCGTCGGATGCCACCGACGTAGGTCCCCTTGCCAGCAGGTCCCATCTGACTACCCTGCCCCAAAGGGCCACTCCAACGAAGGAGTAAGAATGGACACCGCAACCATCCGGAATGTGGCTCTGGTGGGCCACAGCGGCGCAGGCAAGACGACCCTCGCCGAAGCCCTCCTGCACCGGGCTGGGGTCGTCCCTCGACTGGGCCGCGTCGAAGAGGGCACGACGGTGTGCGACACCGAGCCCGAGGAGATCAAGCGCGGCATCTCCCTGTCGCCCGCCATCGCCCCGTTCCCGTGGAAGGCGCCCGACGGGCGCGAGTACACGATCAACCTCATCGACACCCCCGGCTACGCCGACTTCGCCGCGGGCGTCGACGCCGCCCTGTCCGTCGCGGACCTCGCGCTCATCGTGGTCAGCGCCGTCGACGGGGTCGAGGTCGGCACCGAGATCGTCTGGAAGCAGTGCGAGGAGCTCGGCATCCCGCGGATGGTCTTCCTGACCAAGGAGGACAAGCCGCGCGCCGACTTCCACCGCGTGCTGGAGCAGATGCGCGCCACGTTCGGCTCGGGGCTCGTGCCCCTCGAGCTGCCGATCGGCGAGGAGGAGGCCTTCCACGGCGTCGCCGACGTGCTCACCGAGGAGGGCTACGCCTACGACGGCGACGGCACCCACCACACGCAGGCGCTCAGCGGCGAGGTCGCCGACGAGGAGAAGCGGCTGCACGACGAGGTCGCCGAGGAGATCGTCTCCGGCGACGACGAGCAGCTCGAGCGCTACCTCTCGGGCGACGTGCCCTCGGTCGACGAGCTCGAGAAGGCCCTCGTGCACGAGGTGCGCGACGGCTCCGAGTTCCCCGTGCTCGTGGGCTCCGCGCTCACCGGCGTCGGCGTGGACCGCCTGGCCGACTACCTGTGCGAGCTGGCGCCGTCGCCCGCGGACCGCCCCGCCGTCGTGCGCGCCGGCACCCCCGACGGCCCGGAGACCGAGGTCGTGGCCGACCCCGCCGGCGAGCCGCTGCTGTACGTGTTCCGCACGGTCGCCGACCCGTTCGTCGGTCAGGTCTCGCTGTTCAAGGTGCTCTCGGGCACCGTGAGAAACGAGGACCGGCTGGTCAACGGCGTGACGGGCACCGAGGAGCGGATGCACGGCCTGTTCCGGATGCGCGGCAAGGAGCACACGAACGTCGAGTCGCTCGTCGCGGGCGACATCGGCGCCGTCGCGAAGCTCGCCGCCACCCCCACGGGCTCCACCCTGGCCAAGCGCGGCCAGACCGTGCACGTGCCCGCCCCCGCCAAGCGCCCGACGCCGTACGCGCTCGCCCTCAAGCCGCTCACCCAGGCCGACGACGACAAGCTGTCCTCGGCCATGCAGCGGCTGGTCGGCGAGGACCCGAGCCTGGCGATCGACCGGAACGACTGGAGCCAGACGATCCTGCGCGGCACCGGCGACACGCACATCGCCGTCGCGCTCGAGCGGCTGGCGCGGAAGTTCGGCGTCAACGTCGTGACCGAGGACGTCCGGATCGCCTACCGCGAGACCATCACGCGCACCGCCGAGGCCGAGGGCAAGCTCAAGAAGCAGTCCGGCGGCCACGGCCAGTACGCCGTCTGCCAGCTGCGGGTCAGCGCGGCCGAGCGCGGCGAGGGCTCGGCGTTCATCGACTCGATCGTCGGCGGCGCCATCCCGCGCAACTTCATCCCCGCGGTGGAGAAGGGCGTCCTGGAGCAGATGGCGCTGGGCGGCGTGCACGGGTTCCCCGTGGTCGACGTGAAGGTCGAGTGCTACGACGGCAAGTTCCACCCCGTCGACTCCTCCGAGATGGCGTTCCGCACGGCCGCGTCCATGGGCCTGAAGGAGGCCATGGCCAAGGCCGGCCCGGTCATCCTCGAGCCGGTGGCGCTCATCACCGTGCGGGTCCCGCAGGAGCTGCAGGGCGACGTCATGGGCGACGTCTCCTCGCGGCGCGGGCGGATCGCCGGCACCGACTCGCTCCCCGGCGGCATCAGCGAGATCCAGGCGATGGTGCCGGAGGCCGAGATCAGCCGCTACGTCATGGACCTGCGGTCGATGACCGGCGGTCGCGGCACGTTCGACGCGCGGTTCGACCACTATGACGTGCTGCCGAGCCACCTGGTCGAGAAGGTCGCCGCGGCGGCCAAGGAGGCCAAGGACCCCAAGGAGCACTGACCCTCCCGTCCCAGCCCTCTGGCCCGGCACCGGGCCGGCGCATCCAGCTCTGCGGAGGATTCGTCGCGGAATTCGCGATGGATCCTCCGCAGAGTGGTCGATCAACGACCGGCCGGGCGATCCGGCGGCGGGCTGCGTGCACAGGGGGCTGCGTGCACAGGGGGCTGCGTGCACAGGGGGCTGCGTGCACAGGCAGGGCGGGCCCGACGCCGGACCTCGTGCGCCGTCGCGTGGTCTGTCCCCGTGGACCCGTCCCGGCTCGACCTCGTCAAGCGGAGGGCCGACCAGCAGGACGGCGTGCTCACGGTCGCCCAGCTGCGCGCCCTCGGGGTGAGCGCGGACGCCGTCGGGCGGAGGGTGGCCCGAGGCGAGTGGCAGCGGGCGTTCACGGGCGTCGTCGTCGTGCACTCGGGCGAGGTGCCCTGGCGGACCTGGGCGCGGGCCGCCCTGCTGCGAGCCGGCGCGGGCGCACACCTCAGCCATGCCGCTGCGGGGTTCGTCCTCGGCTACGTGCTCCGCCCCCCGCGCGTCCTGGACGTCTCCGTCCCCGAGTCGCGCCGCCTCACGCCGACGCCGAGGTCCACGCTCGCCGCCGCACCCACGGTTCGACTCCACCGACGTCGGCGGCTCGACGGCGAGGTCGTGGCTCGCTTCCCCGTCACGAGCCCGGGCACGACGGCGCTGGACCTGGTCGCTGCCGCCCGGTCCGACGATGATGCGGTCGGTCTGATCTGCGCTGCCGTGCGGGCACGGACGCGGCCGGAGCTGATCCTCGACGCAGCCGCCGCGCGTCCCCACCTGACTCGGCGCGCCCTTCTCCTCGAGCTGCTCGCGGCCGTCGCCGACGGTGCTGAGTCGCCGCTGGAGCTGCGCTATCACCGGGACGTCGAAGGACGGCACGGCCTGCCACGCTCCGCGCGCCAAGGCTGGGAGCGGCTCGGCGACCGCTGGATCCGCTCCGACGTCCGGTACGACGGCCTCGGGGTCCGTGCAGAGCTCGACGGACGCCTCGCCCACCCGTCGGGACGTACGGAGGCCGACACGTGGCGGGACAACGCCGTCGTCATCGCCCGTGCGGAGCTGACGCTCCGCTACCGGTGGGCCCACGTCGCCGGGAACCCGTGCGGGACCGCGCGCCAGGTGGCCGAGGCCCTGCGATCCCGCGGATGGACGGGAACCCTCCGCCGCTGCGGCCCGACCTGCGCCGCTCTCCCCTGACGAGCCTCACCGTTCTGCGGAGGATTCGTCGCGGAAAGCGCGATGAATCCTCCGCAGACGAGCAGAAGAGCGGACGGCGGAGGCGCGGCGGCGGGGCAGTGGCGCGGAGGGCGGAGACTGGGGGCATGAGCGCTCAGCGACCGACCCGCTGGGAGGCCCGCGTCGCGGCCGACCCGAACCACTCGCACTGGTACGTCGACCGGTTCCGCCGGATGGCGGCCGACGGCGCCGACCTCGCCGGCGAGGCGCGCCTCGTCGACGCGATGGTCCCGCGCGGGGCCCGGATCCTCGACGCCGGCTGCGGCCCGGGCCGGGTGGGCGCGGAGCTGCACGCGCGCGGGCACGTCGTCGTCGGGGTGGACGTCGACCCCGTGCTCGTCGACGCGGCCCGCGCGGACCACCCCGGCCCGGACTGGCGCGTGGGCGACCTCGCCGAGCTCGACCTGCTCGCCGACGGCGTCGAGCCGTTCGACCTGGTGCTCTGCGCGGGCAACGTCATCACGTTCGTCGCCGAGGGAACCGAGGTCGACGTGCTGCGCCGGATGGGCGCGCACCTGGCGCCCGGCGGCCGCGTCGTCGTCGGCTTCGGGGCGGGACGCGGCTACCCGTTCGAGCACTTCTTCGCCGACGCGCGGGAGGCCGGCCTCGAGCTCGACGTCGCCCTGGCCACGTGGGACCTGCGGCCGTTCACGCCCCAGGCCGACTTCCTCGTCGCCGTCCTCAGCCCGCGCGCCGACGCCTGACCCGCTCGGCCCGGGCCCTGCTTGCCAGGGCGCCGCTCAGGCCCCGCGGCGCTCCGCCACCGCGCGCGAGACCTCCGGGTCGCCGAGCGCCGCCAGCCAGTCCAGCAGGTCCGGGTACGCGGCCGGGTGCCGCGCGATGTGCACCCGGGTGGCCGGGACGCGCGTCGCCAGGTCGGCCAGGGTGGCCTGCGGAGTCGCGGGGTCCTGCGCCTGCCGGACGGCGTACGCCACGGCGGCGTCCTGCTCCGCGGCACCTGCACCCGCGGCACCCACACCCGCGGCACCGGGCGACGACGGCGGCGCGGCCCACGCGGGCGGCTCGGCGACGGCCGGGTGGCCCAGGGCGCCCCGTGCGTCCTGCGACAGGTGCGCCAGCACCACCCCGGTGTAGGCGGCCGGCAGCCCGAGCGCCAGGAGCAGGTCGATCTCGGTCACCCCGCTCCACTCGCTGCCGAGCAGCAGCAGCACCGCGACCACGCCCAGCAGGAACAGCGCACCGGCCACCGCGAGCGCGACGACGGGCGACACCCGCCGCCCCTCCCGCAGGAACGTCCGGGCCTGGACCGCGGCCACGAGGTACAGCAGGGCCACGACGGTCAGGACGACCCAAAGGCCCTCCTCCTCGCTGTCGGCGATGGTCAGCAGGCTCACGAGCAGGTCCACGGCTGCCACGACGATCGCGACCGACAGCACCCGGCCCGCGGCGTCGGCCCAGCGCGCCCGCGTCACCCGCATCGCCCGACGCGCGGACGGGGCGGCCGCCGCGGCCGCGACCGCGGGCCAGAAGACGAGCCCGCCGGGCAGCGCGTGCACGGACTCGACGAGGACCCCGGGTGCGGTCCCGGCGTCCGCGACGAGGTACAGCAGGACCGGCGTGGCGGCGACCGCGGCCAGCGCGAGCCGCCACCCCTCGTCCCGCCGGAGCAGCCCGACGACGCCGAGCGCGAGCACCGCCGGCCCGAGCAGCACGGTGAGCAGGACGCGCACGAGCTCGGCGCTCGAGTAGTAGTCCGCCCCGTCGCCGAGGACGAAGACGAGCAGGCCGGCGAGCACCCAGACCGCGGCGACCCCGCCGATGACCGCCGGCACGGTGAGCCACCCGCGGTCGACCGGGTTGGCGCCGCCGAGCTCCGTGGCACGCGGCGCCATCGCGAGCACCGCGCCCGCGAGCCCAACGGCCAGGCCGGCGCCCACCCCGCCGACGAGCTCGGGCGAGTCACCCTCGAAGGCGTCGCCGACGAGGAAGCCCAGCACCATGACGAGGTAGGGCACGTTCAGCGCGAACCGCAGCAGCCCCGCCCGCCGCACGTCGAGACGCGGGCCGTACGCGCCGGCGCGCGCGAGGTAGGCCGCGAGCAGCGACACCAGCGAGATCGCCGTGATCACGACGACCTCGAGCCGCCCGAGCCCGTCGAGGCCGTAGTCCCAGGGGAGCGTCAGGCCCAGCACGAGCAGCAGCGCGGCGAGCGCGTCGCGCACGACGTCGCCGCCCGGCACCCCGGCGAACGCCCGTCGCACGGCGCCCGACGGCGTTGGCGACCCGTGCGCGTCCTCCCACCCGCCGTAGGTGGGCAGCTGGGGCCGCCATCCCTGCTGCGGGTAACCCTGCTGCGGGTAACCCTCCTGCGGGTACGACTGCTGGGCGTAACCCTGCTGGGCGTGCCCCTGCTGCGGGTAGCCCTGCTGCGGGTACCCCGCCTGGGGGGCCGTCTGGGGGTACGGCGGCTGGACGGGCAGCACGGCGGTCGGCTGCTCGGCGCCCCCAGGCTCGCCCGCAGGGCCGCCCCCAGGCGCGCCCCCAGGCTCGCCCGCCGGCTCCGCCGCCCGCTCGACGTCCGCGGGCCGGCCGCCGCCCGGTTCCACCGCTGCGCTCGTCGGCTCGGGCTGCTCGGCAGCGCCCGTCTTGTCCGCCTTGGCCATCGCGTCCTCCCGTGGGTCGCCGGCGCGTCTGCACGCCCGCACTCGTCAGGCCGTCCCGATCGTGTCACGGCGCTCTGTGACGCGCCGCGCATCGGACCCATCGTGACGTAGCGAGACGAGCCGGGCGAGGCCAGCGGCCCGGCGTAACGCCCAGGTGAACGAATCTCAGCCGAACGGCCGCTCTCGGTCACAGCACACCTTGCCGATGTCATAGGGGTCGTGACGGAGAAGGGGACTCACGGATGAGCATCACTCACCACGCCGGTGCGCCCAGCACCCTGGGCTCGGTGGAACCGGCCACGGAAGGCCACGGACGTCGCCTCGCGCCCGAGCAGCTCGCCGCGGTCGACGCCGAGCAGCGCGCCCACCTGAGCTTCGCGCAGTCCCCCGATGCCCCGGAGGGCGAGCACCTCGTCCGTCGCAGCATCGAGCTCCTCGCGCCCTACGGCTGGCACCACCTGCGCATGGTCACGTGGCAGCAGGCGACGCCCGGCACCGTCGCGCACCTCGTCGTCGGCCCGGGTGGCGTCGTCGTGGTCGACGAGCGGATCTGGACGGGCGCGGTCTCCGTGGAGGCGGGCGTGCTCCGGCACGGCGGCTACCGCTGCGAGCGCGAGGTGGACGCCCTCGGCGACGCCGTCGCGGCCCTCTCGGCCATCCTGCCGCCGCAGTACCGGACGTCCGTCTCGGGCGTGCTCTGCGTGACCCCGCGCGACATGCCCGCCCAACGCCTCGACGGCATCCACCTGGTCGGACGGCTGCACCTGGGTGGACTGCTCGCCGGCCTCGAGGAGCGCCTGTCGCCCGTCGAGGTGCAGGACGCGGCGCGGGCCCTCACCCTCGCCTTCGACGGGCCCGCGCCCGCGCCCGCACCCACCCCCGGCCCGCTGCCGGCGGTGCCGTCGCAGCGGCCGTCTCCCGAGGCCATGCACCTGCCGGCGGAGAGCCCCGCGCCCGCGGCCTACTTCGCCCGCTCCCAGGGCGCGACCGCCGACGCCGCCCCGCCCGCAGCGCCACCGACCACGCCGTGGCGCGCCGTGGCCGGCCGCGTCGCCGTCGCGGTCCTGGTCGGCGTGCTCACGTTCCAGAACAGCCAGGCGATCACCACCGCCGTGTCGGAGTGGCTGGGCGGCGACACGACGAGCGTCGTCGCCGCCGAGGGCTGAGGGGCTCGCGGCCGAGGGCACCATCGGACTCCCGAGGGACTGAACCCCGGGTAGGACCCCCGGGTCGGCGTACCTGCGCAGTCACGCCGACCCGGGGGTCATTGGCCCGAGCGCGCACGGGCGCCGGGCCTACCCTGCCCTCATGGCTCGCTACGTCGACGTCCACCCGAAGGACCCGCAGCCGCGCGCGATCGATCAGACGGTGGCCCTGCTGCGCGACGGCGCCCTGATCGCCTACCCGACCGACTCGTGCTACGCGCTCGGCGCGGCCATGGACAGCCATGACGCGGCCGACCGGATCCGCCGCATCCGCCACCTCGGGGACCGCCACCACTTCACGCTCGTCTGCGCGGACTTCGCGCAGATCGGCCAGTACGTGATCCTCGACAACGTCGCCTTCCGCGCGATCAAGGCGGCGACGCCGGGCCCGTACACGTTCATCCTCCCGGCGACGAAGGACGTGCCGCGCCGCCTCGCCCACGCGCACAAGCGCACGGTCGGCGTGCGGATCGTCGACCACCCCGTGGCCGCGGCCCTGGTGCGGGCGCTCGGTGAGCCGCTGCTCTCCAGCACCCTCCTGCTGCCCGGGCACGACGAGCCGATGACGGACGGCTGGCAGATCAAGGAGGAGCTCGACCACCAGGTCGACGTCGTCCTCGACGGCGGCGAGACGGGCACGCAGCCGACGACCGTCGTCGACTGGTCGGAGGGCTACCCCGAGGTGGTCCGCGAGGGCGCCGGGGATCCGAGCCGCTTCGCCTGACGCCGGTCAGTCCCCGCCCGGGACCGCCGGCGCGAGGCAGGCGAGCTCGCCGTCGCCCAGGCGGGTGAAGACGTTCGCCGACGCCGGGCAGTCGTTCACGCGGGTCACGACGTCGACGGCCACGTACTGGTGCGGCTGCGAGCAGGCCACGACCTGGACGGCCGGCCCCTCGTCGGTGAAGCAGTCACCGACGCCGACGTCGACGGGCCCGTAGGCGGCCCGCAGCGAGGTGACCACCACCAGGACGGCGACCAGCACCCCACCCCCCACGAGCGCCCAGCCGAGCACGCCGACGTGGCCGGTCCCCGCCCGCACCGCCCTGGCGTAGGACCAGACGGCCCGTCCGACGAACAGGCCGCCGGCGACGAAGCCCCAGGTCCAGACCCTGCCGAGGCCCGTCGAGAGGGTCAGCTGGAGCACCGCCCCAGCGACGACCAGCAGGCCGAGCCCGAGGACCAGAGAGATGACGGCGTTCTGCCGGTGGTCGTCGCCGTCCGCCCACGCCCGGTTCGGGGCCGAACCCACCCAGGCCTCGGGCCGGGACGACGTGCCGACGGGGTACCCGGCGGCCGCGGCGCTGGCCGCCACGGGCCCCTCGGGCTGCGCGGAGCCCCCGGCCCAGGGCGCCCACGCGGCGACGGCCGCGGGGACGGTGGTGAACCGGTCGGCCGCCAGCGGGTGGGCCAGCGGGGCCAGGCCGGGGTACGCGGCCGGCGCAGCAGGGGCGGCAGGTCGGTGCGCGGCCGCCGGGCCGGCGAGGGGCGCGGCGTCGGCGGCGAGCACCTCCGGGGGCGGCGGCGGCCCGAGGATCGGCTCCTGCGGGAGCCAGACGGCCGACGGCGCGGTCGGCGCCCCGGCACCCGTCGTCGCACGGTCGTCCCACGCGGTGGCCACGGTCAGATTCTGCCGTGCACACGCTCCCATCGGGCGAGGATCCGCGTTCGCCCTCGGAACGCACACGTCGCTCCGGCGGCCGGGACGATCATGGCCTGGACGGTTGGAGGACCGATGATCGAGCTCCCCGAGGCGGCCGCGCTCGCCGCGCAGGCCGGGACGCTGCTGGCCGGGCGGACGGTCGTCGCCGCCGAGGCGCAGCACACGCCGCACACGTTCACGTGGTACTTCGGCGACCCCGCGGCGTACGGCGCGCTGCTCGGCGGTCGCACCGTCCAGGGGGCCCGGGCGTGGGCCGGTCACCTCGAGCTCGTGCTGGACGACGACGTCCTGCTGGTCCTGTCGGAGGGCGCCGCCCCGCGACTGCTCCCCGCGGGTGCCCGCCTGCCGGACCGGCACCAGCTCCGCCTGGACATCGACGACGGGTCGACGCTGGTGGTCACGGTCGCGATGTACGGCGGCATCCAGGCGTTCCACGACGGCGAGAACGACAACCGCTACTACCTGCTGGCCCGCGAGGCGCCGTCCCCGCTGGCCGAGGGCTTCGACGCCGGGGCGCTCCTGGCCGCCGAGGGCGCCGAGCGGCTGTCGGCGAAGGCGCTGCTCGCGACCGAGCAGCGCGTGCCCGGGCTGGGCAACGGCGTCCTGCAGGACGTCCTGTGGACCGCCGGCGTGCACCCGCGCCGCAAGGTCGCGGACCTGGACGACGACGCCCGTCGGGCCCTCGTCGCGGCCGTGCCCGCGGTGCTGCGCGCGATGGCGGCCGGGGGCGGCCGGGACACCGAGCGGGACCTCCTGGGCCGCCCGGGCGGGTACGCCACGGTGCTGAGCCGCAAGACCCTGGAGCTGCCGTGCCGCCGGTGCGGCGGACCGGTCGTGAAGGAGCAGTACCTCGGCGGCGCGGTCTACCTCTGCCCCGCCTGCCAGCCGCTCGGCTGACCGGCCGGCAGGGCATCGCGCGTCTCACTAGCCGAGACAAGCGCGCCAGCATGCGGGCGGGCCCGCCCCGAAGGTCCCACAATGCCAGGGCCGGTTCAGGCAATGATCCGGTCAAGCGGTGTGCCGCATCGGTCCGACGGCGGGCACTGCGGCGCGTCGGCCAACCCGGACGAGCCATCCCGGCTCGAGCAAGGAGCCTGCCGTGTCGCGACGCCTGGCCAGCGTGACCCTGCCGGACGACGTCCGCGCCGTCCTCGACGGCGCCCGCAGCCTCGTCATCCCGTCCTCGCGCGCCGAGCTGTACCAGATCGCGCTCGGGCCGAAGGGTGGCCCGACCTTCTCCGTCGACTACACCGTCGACGGGCAGCCCTTCACCGAGGCCACCGTGGTGCGCTGCAAGAACGGCATCGCGGTGAACTACCCCGAGGACTACATGCGCCGCCGGGACCCGGACTGCATGCGCATCGGCGACGACCTGCCCACGGACAAGCCGCGCTTCCGCGACGTCTACGGCAAGGAGTTCGGCCCCACCCGGACGCAGACGCTCGACTGGCTCGCGGGCCAGGACCTCGTCGTCGTGCCGTTCAAGGCGGGCGGCCTGCAGTACGGCGACCCGTCGCTGGCGATCGTGCCGGCCAACGCGTCGTTCTTCACGCTCGCGCTCGTGGACCTGCAGGGCTGGACGACGTTCGAGGAGATCGGGCCGTTCGAGCCGCGATCCATCCTGTACGTCGCGCCGCCGTTCCGGCACACGCACTTCGAGGGCCGCCAGGTCGTCGTGCACAACCGGACCCGCAGCCTGCACGAGGTCTTCGCCTACAACCTGTACCCGGGCCCGTCCGCGAAGAAGGGCGTGTTCTCGGTGCTGCTCGACATCGGCGAGCAGGAGGGCTGGCTCACGGCGCACGCCTCGAGCGTGCGCGTGACCACGCCGTACGAGAACGAGACCGTCGTCATGCACGAGGGCGCCTCGGGCGGCGGCAAGTCGGAGATGTGCCAGGAGATCCGGCGCCGCGACGACGGCCGCATCCTCCTGGGCACGAACGTGGTGACCGACGAGCCGTACGTCATCACGCTCTCGGAGACGAGCCGCCTCGAGCCCGTCACCGACGACATGACCTCCTGCCACCGGTCGCTGCAGAACAGCGGCGGCAAGCTCGTCATCACCGACGCCGAGGACGGCTGGTTCGTCCGCGTGGACAACCTCACGTCCTACGGCGACGACGTGACGCTCGAGAAGGTCTTCATCCACCCGGCCGAGCCGCTGGTGTTCTTCAACATCGAGGGCATCCCGGACGCGACGTGCCTGCCGTGGGAGCACATCCTCGACAAGAACGGCAAGCCGTGCCCCAACCCGCGCGTCGTCGTGCCGAGGCGGCTCATCGGCGACGTCGTGAACGAGCCGGAGGAGGTGGACGTCCGGACGTTCGGCGTCCGCATGCCGGCCTGCACGCGCCTGGCGCCGAGCTACGGGATCATGGGCATGATGCACATCGTGCCGCCGGCGCTCGCCTGGCTGTGGCGGCTGGTGGCCCCGCGCGGTGACAAGAACCCGTCGATCGGCGAGAGCGCCTCGGCGGAGCGGACCCTCGCGCACGGCGGTCTGGTCTCGGAGGGCGTGGGCTCGTTCTGGCCGTTCTCGACCGGCACCAAGGTCGGCGGCGCGAACCTGCTGCTGCGGCAGATCGTGGACAACCCGCGCACGCGGTACGTCCTCACGCCGAACCAGCACGTGGGCGCCTACCGCGTGGGCTTCGCGGCGCAGTGGCTGACGCGCGAGTACCTCGCCCGGCGCGGCGCGGGCCGCATCCGGCCGGAGCACCTGGTGCCGTCGCGGTGCCCGCTGTTCGGGTACACGCTCAAGGAGGTCAAGATCGACGGCCAGCTCATCCGGCCGACCTTCCTGCGCCCCGACCAGCAGTCCCAGGTGGGCGTGGAGGCCTACGACGAGGGCGCGCGCCTGCTCACGGACTTCTTCAAGGCCGAGCTGGCGCAGTACCTCACCGACGAGCTCGACCCGCTGGGCCGCCAGATCATCGAGGTGGCCCTGCGCGACGGCACGATCGACGACTACGTCGCCCTGACCCCGCTGGCGGTCTGACGACGCACGACGGCGGCCCTCACCTGCTCCGGTGAGGGCCGCCGTCGGCCGTTCCCGCCCGGCTCAGCCGGCGATCCCGCCAGGCTCAGGCGGCGGTGCAGGTCGCCGAGAGCGAGCCCGGCGTGCCGCTGCCCAGGAAGCCCGCCGACGTGCTCGCGCCCGCGGCCAGTGAGCCGTTCCAGGCCGCGTTGGTGATGGTGGCGCCCGACGCCGTCCCGTTCCACGCCTGCGTGATCGAGGCGCCGGTCACGGTCGTGCTCCAGCCGCTGATCGCCGCGGCGCCCGCCGTGACGCGGACCTCCGCCTGGTAGCCCCCGGGCCAGGAGTTCGTCACCGTGACGGCGGCGGTGCAGGTGCCGTCACCCGGCTCGGGATCGGGGTCCGGATCGGGATCCGGGTCCGGGTCGGGATCCGGGTCGGGACCCGGGTCCGTGCCGTCGCCGATCACGATGTCGCTGCACAGGTAGTACGGCTGGTCCAGGTGGCTGGCCTGCCAGATCGTGAAGAGCACCGCCCGGCCCTCGTAGCCGGTCAGGTCGACGTCGGTGACGTACGGGCTGCTGGGCGGGTAGGACCCGGTCTGCTCGACGAGGTCGACGTCGTCCCAGCCGAGGCGCTCGGTGAGCGGGTCGAAGCCCGGCTTGGACACGTAGATGCGCAGGTAGTCGGCGCCGTGGTTGGCGCCGTCGGTCAGCGTGAGGGTGAACTGGTGCGGCACGGGCTTCGCGGTCCACGGACCGGGGGTGTCCATCGCCGCGTAGCGGCCGTCCTGGGTGAGCCCGCCGCTGCAGAGCTGGCCGTCCGGGATGACCTCCTCGTGCCGCCCGCCGACGTTCTCGCGGTAGAGGCCGTTCCAGTTCCACATGGCGTTCGGGTCGGCCTGGAACGCCTCCCAGCACATCGGGTCGAGCTCGGCCATCTCCGGGTTGAGGTGGTCGTCGCCCCACCGCTCGAGACAGCCGTAGTTGCGCGTCGGCGGGTCCGTGACGGACCCGTGCGCCGTCGCCGGGACGCCCAGTCCGACGGCGGCGAGCACGGTGGCCGCGCCGACCGATGCCGCGAGCGCCCACCGGGCGCGTGTTCGTGCAGTCATGCCTCCCCCTTGCGTGTCGGTCACCGGCGCGTCGTCGCCGCCGGCGCGCGTTCACGGTCACACGCCCGGGCCGGGGGGTCGCCCCGTCGAACCGTTTAAGACGATCACGGCCGGTGGAATGTCGAACGGCAGTCCGCGCAACGACAAGGGGCACCCACCTCGCGGTGGGTGCCCCTCTGCTCGCCGGCCCCTGGGAGCGCCGACGAGGCCGTGTCCCGGTCGCCGACCCGGCATGCTGGGCCGGCGACCGGGGTGCCGTGCTCAGCCGGCCGTGCAGTCCAGCGAGCCCGCGGCGGGCGGCGTGCCCACGCCGACGAAGCCGAAGCTCGTCGACGCGCCGGCGCCGAGGGTCCCGTTCCACGCGGCGTTGGTCACCGTGACCGAGCCCGTGGTGCCGACGTTCACGCCGCTCCACAGGTTGTTGATCGCGCTGCCCGACGGCAGCGTGAGGGTGGTCGACCACCCGGTGATCGCCTCGGACGCCGTGATGGTGACGTTGGCCTGGTAGCCGCCCGGCCACGCGTTCGGCACGGTGAGGGCGGCCTCGCAGGCGCCGCCCGGGTCCGTGCCGCCGCCCGCAGTCCGGAACGTCACCGACGCCGACGGCACCGAGACGTTGCCGGCCGCGTCACGGGCCACGACGCGCACCGTGTACGAGGTGTCGGCCGTGAGCCCCGTCAGGGTGGCGCTCGTCGTGGTCGACGTCGCGAGCGGCGTCCCCGTGCTGGTCTGCACCGTGTAGCCGGTCACGCCGACGTTGTCCGTCGCCGCAGGCCAGCTGATCGTCGCCGAGGTCGCGGTGACCACGGACGCCGACGGCGTACCCGGGGCGCTCGGCGCCTGCGTGTCGCCGCCCTGCCCGGCCGACGTCGTGAACGTCGCGGCGGGCGAGGCCGAGGAGACGTTGCCCGCGGCGTCGCGCGCCACGACCGTGACGCTGTACGCCGTCGACGGGGTCAGCCCCGTCAGGGCGACAGTGGTGCCCGTGGCGGTCGCGATGGCCGCGCCGGACGCGTCGCGCACGGTGTAGCCCGTGACGGCGACGTTGTCGGACGAGGCCGCCCAGGTCAGGGTCGCGCCCGTGGCGGTGATCGCGGAGACCGTGGGCCGGCCGGGCGTCGTCGGCGCCTGGGTGTCCACGGGCGGCGGGGTGGTGCCGCCGCCGATCGGCGGGTAGGCGTTCGCGACGAGCGTGCGGAACTGGGCCTCGAACCACTTGCCGGAGACCGGGGCGTCCGGGGTGGCACCCGTCATCGCGCCGCCCAGCTTGGAGGCGCTGTAGGTCGGGTCGCACATGCGGTCGAAGCCCTTGCCCTCGTCGTTCGGGATCTCGGTCGACGAGCCGTCCGACTCACCCGGAGGCTTCACCCAGACGTAGGCGTCCAGGTGCGGGTGCGCCGCCGGCGACGCCGTCGGCCGCTCGCCGATGCCGGCGCCCAGCGGGTTGCACCACGCACCGCGGTGGGTACGGCGATCGACCCGCGACTCGTTCACGTAGGTGTTGAGGTTGGTCGACGTGGAGACGGCCGTCGGACGGTCCTCGCCACCCCAGCCGTTGCGGCTGGTGTCGACGATCATGCCGACCGTGGACGGGAAGCCGGCGGCGACGAGGCGCTGCTTGAACGCGGCCGTGAAGTCGGCCTCGTCGAAGTACGAGTTCCACTCGTAGTACGACGACGAGCGCACCGGGTTGCCACCGACGTTGAGCGTCGGGTCGGGCAGGAACGGCTCCTCGAGCGGGGTCGAGTTCGCCGTGTTGGTGACGAAGCCGTCGATCGACGCGAAGCCCGCCCTGGTGCCGCGCGCCACACTCGCGAACTCCTGCACGGCCGGGCCGAGGTTGGAGTCCCAGCCGAGCCAGCCGGAGTGCGCCGCGTCCACGTAGGTGTAGACGTTCGGGATCGCGTGCAGCTCGTCGAGCGCGTAGGTGATGCCGTCGCGGTAGAAGGGCGCCGCCGTCGCGCACTTCTGGTCGCTCATGTTCGTCACCATGTTCGGCAGCGAGTCGGGCTCGATGACCGCGGTGAACCGGATGCCCTCGTACTGCGGCTCGGCGAGCATCTCCGCGATCGGGTCGATGTACTCGCTCTTGTAGCGCGCCAGCCCGGCGGCGGTCGCCGGCAGCTCACCGTTGGAGGCGAGCGCGTAGCAGTCCCGTCCCGGCAGGTCGTAGATGACCAGGCCGAACACGATGGGCGTGCTGCCCTGCTGCTGCTCGAGCGCCGCGTCCAGGTGGGCCCGCAGGCCGGGGCCGTCGGCGTTGCCCGCGATCGCGCTGATCCGGTCCATCCACACGAACGTGGGCTCGTCGGCGACCGCCATCATCTTCTCGCCGAGCTCGCCACCGGCGCGCGACGCGGCGCCCTCGACGCTCGCGGCCCAGCTCTCGTTCACGTACCACGTGGCGCCCACGAACGGGTTGTCCACGTGTGCCGGCGCGGCTGTTGCGGCTGGCGCCGCCAGGGCCACGCCCACGCCGACGGCGAGGGTCGTGGCGAGGAGGGCAGCGCTGCTGCGCCGCCTTGTCGTCGTTGACACACCTACCTCCTGGATCGTCCAGCGCACCGGTCGCCCGGCGCGAGCCGCCCGCGGTCCCGCGGCGGCCGCTGCGAGCATCACACCCGCGGCGAACGAGGTCAGGCGCCCTAAACCTTTAGGTCCCCAGCAAAGTGGGATCGCTCCCGCCAGCCGGGCGCGGGGCGTACCCGGCCGCGCGTCGGCTGCGGCTCAGGACGCGCGGGCGACGTGCGGGCAGGTGCTCCCCCGGAGCACGAGCCCGCTCACCGGGACGACGTACCGGTGCTCCGGCGACCCCTCGAGGACGTCGAGCACCGCGCGACCGACGGCGGCGCCCAGCTGGGCGAGCGACAGCGGCACGACGGTGACGGGCGGCGACGCCAGTCGGCACAGGGCGGAGTCGCCGAGCGCGACGACCGACAGGTCCCACGGGACCCGGACCCCCAGCCGGCGCGCGACCTCGAGCCCGGCGAGGGCGGCTGCGGCGCCGTCGTACACGACGGCCGACGGCGGCCGCTCGCCCTGCAGGAGCGCGTGCGTCGCCGCCGCTGCACCCTCCGGGGTGGCGTCCGTCTCCCGGCACGCGAGCCGCACGCCGAGGGCGTCCGCCGCGCGACTCAGCGCGTCCGCCCGCGCGCGCGGCGCGCGCAGGTGCAGCGGGCCGGCGACCGCGGCGACCTCGCGGTGGCCCGAGCCGGCGACGCCCGACAAGGCCGCCACCGCCACCTGGTCCTCGTCGAACCAGACGGCCGGCGGCGCATCGGGCCCCGGGCACGGCCCGAGGAGCACGGCCGGTGCCCGCACGCGGGCGGTGGCGGCGACGCGCGGGCCGTCCGCGAGCAGGTCGGGCAGCACGACGAGGTCGAACCGCCGCTCGGCCCACCACTGCCGGTACGTCTGCGCGACGTCCTCGCCGGCGTCGACCAGCTGGACCACCAGGCTGTAGCCCTGCCCGGCCAGCACGCCGCGCGCCGCCTCCACGAGGTCGAGGAACCCGGCGTCGCGCGCGAGGGTGCCCGGCCGGTCCATCACCACCAGGGCGACGGTGCGCGGGCCGCCGCGCACCGACCGCGCCGCCACGTCGGGACGCCAGCCAAACTCCTCCGCGACCCGCAGCACCCGCTCGCGCGTGGCGGCCGAGACCCCCGGCCGCCCGTTGAGCGCGTAGGAGACCACGGCGGTGGAGACACCCGCGGCCCGGGCCACGTCGGTGATCGTCGGCCGGTGCGTACGCACGCCGGAAAGGGTCATCATCGCCCCCTGCTGAGGTCCGGCAGCTACGCGCCGGCCCGTCCCCGCGACCGCCCCGCCGCAGAGGGCCGTCAGTCTCGTCCCCGAATCGCAGAACGTCAACAGGAGCGCGAGATGCTATGTTTTCGTTGCGCGCCCGAAACAATTCCGAGGCACTTCGGTGCATTTTCTGAATTCACTTCCCGACGCCATCGCGGTCCGTCCACCCCGGCACCCGAGCCCGCTGACCAGCAACGACGGCCGCGCGCGTACCATTCCCGGGCCGCCGGCCGCATTCCTTTCCCATGATTGCCGGACGGCGGTGGCGTGGCTACGCTGACCGGGGCCGGCGTGGGGCAGCCGGCACTCCGTGATGGGGGCAGACAATGGGGACGGCTCGGTCAGGGGCCGGAAGCGGAGGCGTCGGTCGCACGATCGGCGTCGTCTCGCCGCTCGTCGGCGGCTTCTACTTCGGCGCGATCATCGCGGGGGTGACCCGGGCGGCGGCGCGCGCCGGGATGCGGGTGGTCGCGGTGCAGACCTTCCCCACCCGGCTGGCGCGCGAGCGCCACCAGCCGCGCCCCGTCCCGGCCGAGCCCGGCGCGCTCGCGGTGATGGACGCCGTCGTCGTGATCACCGACGCGCTGGCGCCCGAGCGGCTGCACGACCTGCTCGCCGAGTCGCGGCCCGTCGTCCTCGTCGGCACCGACGACCCCGGCCTCGACGTGCCCGTGCTGCGACCCGACAACCACGGCGGCGCCCGCGCGGCCGTCGACCACCTCGTCGCCCACGGGCACCGGCGCATCGGCTTCGTCGGGGACCTCGAGCAGCGCGACATCCGCGAGCGCCACGAGGGATGGCTGGCCGCGCTCACCGCGCACGGCATCACGCCGGAGGACGACTGGTTCCACCCCGCACCGGGCAACACGGTGCCGGCCGGCTCGGACGCCGCCGAGGCCGCCGTGCGCGCCGGCTCACCGACGACGGCGGTGCTGGCCGCGACCGACCTCGCCGCGATCGGGTTCCTGCGCGGCCTCCAGCGGGCCGGGACGGTGCTGCCGCGAGACCTGGCGGTCGTCGGCTTCGACCACACCGAGGGCGGCGCGCGCGTCACCCCGCGCCTGACGACCGTCGACCCGCACCACGACCGCGTGGGCGAGCTCGCCGTGGCGCACGTGCTCGCGCAGCTGCGCGGCGAGCCGGCGCCGACGCGCCACGTGCCCGCCACGCTCGTCGCCCTCGAGTCCTGCGGCTGCGCCCGGGCCGACACCACGGGGGACGTCCCCGCGGACGAGCCGGGCACGCCCGCGGCGGAGGACCTGCGCCGGGTAGCCGCGAGCGCGTTCGCCGGCCCGGTGACGTCCCGGCGGGTCCGGGGCACGCAGACGCTCGACACGGCGTGGGCCGAGACCGTGCTGGCCGTCCTGGACTCCGCGGCCGAGCGGGGGACGCCGCCGTCGTCGGCGACGCTGCGGCGCCTGCGCGACCTCACCGCGGCGATGGAGCCCTACCCCGAGACGCTCGAGCAGTGCGTCGTGGCCGTCCGCGGGCTCGAAGAGGAGGTCGCGGCGCTGCTCCCGGCCGGCCCGCGGGCGGTGGCGCACCGACGCGCGGTCACGGACGTGCTCCTCGCGCTCGCGCAGGGCTGTCAGCGCCCGCCCGCCGCGCGCGAGGCCGCGATGGAGCGCACGATCGCCGAGCAGTACGAGGTCGACGTCGACCTCGCGACCGCGCGCGGCAACGTCCGGTGCCTCACCTGGCTGCCGGGCAGCGGGCGCACGAACGCCTGCCTCGGCCTGTGGACCGGGCGCCCGACGCCGTCGGGCAGCCGGGAGATCGAGGTCGCCGGCGCGGTCGCCCGGTCGGGCACGCTCGCGCGCAGCGTCGGGCGGCGGATGGCCGCGGCCCAGTTCCCGCCCACCCCACTGCTGCGCGCGGAGCCGGTCGACGGGGCGACGCTCGTCTTCGTGGTGCCCGTGTCGTCCGGCGAGCGCGACTGGGGCCTGCTCGCCGTGACCGGGCGGCTCGACCCGCGGATGCTGCACTCGCGGGAGCGGCACCAGCACTGGGGCGCGCTCCTCGCGCTCGCGCTCGACGAGGAGGAGCGGCTCGCGGACCTGCAGGGCCGGCTCGGTGAGCTCGAGCAGGCGGCGGCCGAGAACCTCGCCCTCACGGCGGAGCGGGACGCCGCGGACGAGCGCCACCGGCTGTGGCTGACGGCGCTGCGGCACGCGGTGTGGGACTGGGACGTGACGCGCGGCGTCGTGCACTGGTCCCCGCGGTGCGCGGAGCTGTTCGGCATCGCACCGGACGAGCTCACGGACTCGCCCAACGAGTGGCTGGACCGGGCCCACCCGGAGGACCGCATCGCCCTGTCCGCCCTGCTGGCGGCCCAGCTCGGCGGCGCGAACGAGCCGATGCGCCTCGAGCACCGGGTGCGCCAGCCGTCCGGCGCGTACCGCTGGCTGCTGTGCGAGGCGGTCACCGTGATGGACGGCGCCGGCGTGCCGGCCCGGCTGCTCGGCGCCCTGGTCGACGTCACGGAGCGCAAGGAGTCCGAGCTCGCGATGGTGTCCGGCGTCCTGCGGGAGGCGGGCACGGGGCTGCCGAACCGCGCGTCGGTGCTCGACCGGCTCGGCACGATGCTCGGCCGGGCGCACCGCGGTCAGGCGGACGCGGCGATCGCCGTCCTGCACGCAATCTCAGGGGTGCCGGGGCGCCGGGACACCGACGCCGCGGCCGGGGGCCCCACGGCGACCGACGCCGCTCCGGCCCTGGCCGAGCGGCTCGAGGCCGGCTCCGGGCAGGGCGACGTCGTCGGGCACTTGGACGCGCGGACCGTGGTGTGCGCGCTGGTCGACCACCCGGACGCGTCGGGCGCCGCGCGCCTCGCCGCCGCCCTCGACGAGCTGCCCGGCCAGCAGCGGCGGCTGTTCGCCGTCGGCGTCGTGCCGAGCGTGCTGCCCTTCGACGACCCCGCGGACGCGGTCCGGGCGGCGGAGGCCGTGGCGGCGCGCGAGGCGCCCGGTCTGGCGCGCTGAGCCGACCCGGTGACGCGCGTCGCCCGCCCGGCCCCGGGGGGTCGGACGGGCGACGGGAGGACGCAGGTCAGCGGGCCGCGCAGCTCACCTGCGTGATGTTCGCCGGCGCGGCGCCGGTGCCCACGAAACCGAACGACGTCGAGCCGCCGGCGGCGACCGTGCCGTTGTAGGGCGCGTTCACCACGGTGAACGACCCGCCGGAGGACGAGACGGTGCCGTTCCACAGGGTGCCGATGCCGCCCTGGTCGAACCGGAACGACGTCGTCCAGCCGCTCAGCGCCGAGCTGCCCGCCGTGACGGTGCCCTCGCCCTGGAAGCCGCCGGGCCACGTGTTCGTCACGCGCACCGCGAGGGTGCAGTCACCGGTCGGGTCGGGCGTGGGGTCCGTCGTCGGCTCGGTCGTGGGCTCGGTGGTGGGCTCGGTCGTCGGGTCCGGCGTCGGGTCGATGTCGCCGAGCGCGGTCGCGATGGCCGCGTAGGCCGGCTTGCGCTGGTAGCTCTCGTCCCAGACGAGCGCCGCCCCCTGGCCGGGGAAGGTTCCGGGCACCCACGAGTACTTGTCGCTGATGCCCCAGATGGTCACGCCCTGGCAGCGGTCGACGGCCTGGCAGATGTCGAAGACGCGCTCGTAGTCGCGCGCCTGCTGCTGCAGGCCCGACGACGTGGCGGGCGTGCTCATCCGGATGTCCAGCTCGGTGATGCGGACGTCGACGCCGAGGTCGGCGAACCGCTGGAGGTTCTGCTGCATGTCGCCGGGCACCTGGCCGACGATGAGGTGCGCCTGGAAGCCAACGCAGTCGATCGGGACGCCGCGGGCCTTGAAGTCCTTGACGAGGTTGTAGATCGCGGTGCTCTTCGCGTTGATGCCGTCGGTCGAGTAGTCGTTGATGCACAGCTTCGCGCCGGGGTCGGCGGCGCGGGCGGCCCGGAAGGCCTCCTCGATGTAGGAGTCGCCGATGCGCTGCTGGAAGACCGACTGGCGCCGCGAGCCGTTGTCCTCGAACGCCTCGTTGACGACGTCCCACGCCTCGACCTGACCGGCGTACCGCGCGGCGACGGTGGAGACGTGGTTGCGCATGGCGGACAGCAGCTGCGAGCCGCCCAGGTTCGACGCCCAGCCGGGAAGCTGGTTGTGCCAGACGAGCGTGTGCCCGTACAGCCCCTTGCCCGACGTGCGCGCGTAGCTCGCCACCGCGTCCGCGGCCGACCACGAGAACTGGCCCTGGTTCGGCTCGGTCGCGTCCCACTTCATCGCGTTCTCGGCGACGACGAAGTTGAACTCGGTGTCCGCGATCTGCCGGTACTGCGACTCGCCCAGCCGGTTCGGGTCGACCGCGAAGCCGATGTCGAAGCCCTGCGCGTCGGCCAGCTGCTTGAGCGAGTCCGCCGCGGTGGCGGACGGCGCCAGCAGGACGGCCGCCATCCCCGCCACGGCCGCTGCCGCGACCGCCAGCCGTGCGCGGGGCGTCCCGGGCACCGCCCCCCTCGTTGTCCTCATCTGCCGCACCCCTTCGTGATCGACGGCGCCGCGGCACGTGCCACGGCATCGAGCACCGGTCAGTGTTCTGCCGCCGTCGGGCGCGCAGCAGCGGGCGAACCGTTTAGGCGTCCGGACGCGCAGGACCGGGGGCTCGCGAGGCGAACCCCCGGTCCGTGGGTGCAGCGGTGACGGTGCGCGGGACCCGCGAGCGGCGCGGGCCCCCGACGCCGCTCAGTCGGCGATGTGGGCGACCACCCGGCCCGTGACCTCGTGGGCGCGGAGCTTGTCGAGGTACGCCGGGATGTCGTCGAAGCCGACGACGGTCACGGTCGGCTCGATCTCGCCCGACGCGAGGAGCTCGTAGACGTCCGCGATGTCCTGCGGCGTGCCGCCGTTGGAGCCGAGCACGCGGACCTCACCCAGGATCATGTCCATCGTGTGCAGGGTGAACTCGAGCTTGCCCATGCCGACCAGCACCACCGTGCCGCCGCGGCGGACGGCCTTCGCGGCGTTCGTCGTCGTCTCGCCGAAGCCCGCGTAGTCGACGATCAGGTCGAAGCCCTGGCCGGCCCACTCGGCGGCGTCGGCCACGACGTCGGCCACGCCGATCTCCCGCACGCGGTCCCACAGGTCGCGGTTGACCTCGGCGACGTGGACCTCGGCGCCCTTGACGACGCCGACGCGCGCGCCGACCTGGCCCAGCCCGCCGAAGCCGATGACGCCGACCTTCCAGCCGGGCTGCAGGCCGCCGATGGTCATGATCGCGTGGTAGGAGGTCATGCCCGCGTCGGTGCCGAGGGCCGCGAGCTCGTAGGAGAGGCCGTCCGGCATCTTCACGAGGTCGCCGGGCAGGCAGACGTGCTTCTCGGTGAAGCCGCCGTCGCGGCCGTACCCCGGGTTGGTGGGGCTGGCGCCCGTCGGGCAGACGCCGACCCGGTCGCCGACGGCCACCTCCGTCACCCCCTCGCCCACCGCGCTGACGACGCCGGCGATCTCGTGCCCCATGACGATGGGGCGGTTCGGGATGATCGCCAGCCAGTCCTCCTTGTCGAGGACACCGACGTCGGAGTGACAGAGGCCGGCGGCCTTGATGTCCAGCACGACCTCACCCGGGCCGGGTGTCGGCTCCGGGATCTCCGCGCGCTCGAGGGGCTTGTGCGTGTAGTGGAAGTGCCAGGCCTTCATGCGTCGCCCTCCAGGACCCTCCGCGGTCGCCCCGGGCGTCGTTGCCCGCGGCGAGCGCCGTCGTCGGGCGTCAGAGCGGAGCCGGCCACGTCGCCACGTCCAGGTTCGGGGAAAAGGCCGCGGGCGCGTTTGGGACCTTCGTCCTAGGTGTTTGTCCGGCCTGTCGGGGTGGCCCCAAATGCCCCCGGGGGTATGCCGGCAGAACGTCCGTCGCCGCCTCCCGGGACCGACACGTCCAGCTTCACCGCGACGTCGCCGACCACCCCGGGCCGAGGCCTCCTCGCCGTCCTCCCGAACATCCACCGCCGCTCTTGGTACGGGTGTGCGCCGTGGGTCTCCTGGGGTGTCACACCAGCCCCGCTGGTCACATGCGTCACAGGAGCGGCGGTGGGTGTTCGGGAGGGAGCCCACGGTGGGGCCCGGCGCGGGGGCGCGACGCAGGGCCGACGCACGGCCGACGCACGGCCGATGCGGGGCCGACGCACGGCCGACGACACAGGGCCGACGACACAGGGCCGGCACGCGCGGGCGTTGCACTCCGGGGTTGGGGGTGCCTATTCTGAACGCACGTTCATATGAACACCCGTTCACTACAGGAGGACCATCGTGACCGACATCGCCCTCGACGGCCTGACCAAGCGCTTCGGCGCGGTCACGGCCGTCGACGACGTCTCGCTCCAGATCCGGCCGGGGGCTGTCACCGCCTTCCTCGGCCCGAACGGCGCGGGCAAGACCACCACCATGCGCGCGATCCTCGGGCTCGTCGCGCCCACCGCCGGCCGCGCGCTCATCGGCGGCCGGCCCTACGCCGCCCTCCCCCGGCCACGCCGCGAGGTCGGCGCGCTCCTCGGGCCCGACGGCGCCCACCCCGGCCGTACCGGGCGCGACCACCTGCGCGTCATCGCGTCGGCGGCCGGCCTCGACCGCGCGCGCGTCGACGCGGTGCTCGACCTCGTCGAGCTGACCGACGCCGCGGACCGTCGCGTCGGCGGCTACTCCCTCGGCATGCGGCAGCGGCTCGGGCTCGCCGCCGCCCTCCTCGGCGACCCGGCCGTGCTCATCGCCGACGAGCCCGCGAACGGCCTGGACCCCGAGGGCATCGCGTGGCTGCGCCGCTTCCTGCGGCAGGCCGCCGACGACGGCCGCACCGTCCTCGTCTCGAGCCACCTGCTCGCGGAGGTGGCGCGCACCGCCGACCGCATCGTCATCGTCAGCGAGGGCCGCCTGCGGTTCGACGGCGGCCTCGCCGAGCTCGCCGGCCCCGCCGGACCGGGCGATGCCGACGCGCTCGAGGCCGCGTTCCTGCGCCTGACGGTCGCCGGTGCCGGCACGGCGGGGGTGGCGGCATGAGCGCGCACGCGGCCGTGGCCGCCGTCGTCGCCGGCGTGGCCGCCTCCCGCGCGGGCGGCGGGGAGCGCGGACGACGCCCGCTGGGCAGGCTGGTCGCCGCCGAGCTGCGCAAGCTCGCGAGCACGCGCGCGCCGCGCTGGGTGGCGGCGTCCGCCGTCGGGATGACGGTGCTGGCCCTGAGCGGGGCGGTCGCGTCCGGCGGGATCCCCGAGGACCGGCTGCGGACGCTCGACGGGCTCCGCCAGGTGCTCGGGCACGGCGGCCTCGCGGCGATCCTCGCCCTGGTGCTGGGCGTGCTGGCGACGGCCAGCGAGCACCGGCACGGGACGGTCGTCGACACGCTGCTGTCCGAGCCCCGCCGGGGCCGCGTGCTCGGCGCGAAGGCCGTGACGCTGGCCGCCGTCGGCACGGCGCTCGGCGTCGTCGTGGCGGTGGCCGCGTGGCTCGGCACCACCGCCTGGTACGCCGGCACGGACATCGACCTGCCCGCGACCCTCGGCGACGCCACGGTGCTGCGCACGCTCGCGGGCATCGTCGCCTGGAACGCGCTCTACGCGGTGCTCGGCGTCGCGCTCGGCACGATCATCCGCACCCCGGCCGGCGCGATCGTCACCGCGATCCTGTGGCTGTACGTGCTGGAGACGGCCGTGGCGGGCCTGCTGCCCGACGTCGCGAAGTGGCTCCCCGCGATGGCCGCCCTCGCGCTCGGCAACGCGCCCGACGGCGACCTGCTCGGCCAGGGCGCGGCGGGCCTGGTGCTCGTGGGCTGGACGGTGATCGGCGTCGCCGGCGCGTACATCGCCTCGACGCGGCGGGACGTCACCTGACGGCCCGCGCGGCCCGGCCGACCTGGGAGGATCGGGCCGTGAGCCCGCGACGCGCGAAGGTCCTGAGCGAGGAGTCCTCGCCCGGGGCCCTGCGCCGGCACCTCGTCGCCGTGACGCAGCGCCTGGTGGCCGCGCACGGCGTCGGGCTCACGGCCCGCCAGATCGCGCACGAGGCGCAGGTGGCCGACGGCGCGCTCTACAACCACTTCGCGAACAAGAACGACCTGGTCGTGACCGCGCTGGTGGAGTCCGCCGCGGCGGCGTCGGAGGAGTACGTCGCTGCGCTGCCCGAGCCCGGTGCGGCCACCCTCGCGGGCAACCTGCGCACCCTCGCCGCGGCGTCGGTGCGGCTCCAGCTGGCCCTGACCCCGCTGTTCACCGGCCTGCTCGGGGACGCGCCTCTGCTGCACGAGTTCTTCGCGCGCGTGCACGGCGAGCGCGGGCCGCAGCAGACGTTCTCCGCGACCGTCGCGTACCTGCGCGCGGAGCAGGACCTCGGCCGCGCGTCGCGCGAGGCGGACGCCGGCGCCGTCGCCGGGCTCCTGTTCGGCGGGAGCCTGCTGCACGCGCTCGTCGGGCACCTCGGGGCGGTGAGCCAAGCGCCCGTCGGGCCCGGTGCCGAGCCGGACCTCGACGCGACCGTGGCGGTGCTCCTGCGGGCCCTGCGGCCGTAGCGCGGCTCAGCCGCCCGGCGTCTCGCCCACCCGCAGCACCTCGGCCAGCCGCATGCGGCGGTGCGCGAGCGCGTCCACGGCGACCGCGACCAGCAGCAGCGCGACCGCGCCGACCGCGACCCAGGCGAGCGCCGCGCCGTCCACCACGATGGCCGGCGTCCGCACACCGCCCACCAGCACGTCCAGCCCCATCGCGGTGCCGAGCTGGGTCACCACCAACGCGCCCGCCGCACCACCCGCGACCAGCGCCGCGAGCACGACCGGCGCGAGCTCCACCCCGGCCAGCCACCAGCCCAGGCGCGGCCGCATGCCCAGGGTGCGCAGCAGCGCGAGCGTCCGGCCCCGCTCCCGGGCACCCGCGAGCGCGGTCGCGACGGCACCGACGGCGGCGAGCAGCGCGGCCACGAGGGCGCCGATCACCAGCGTGCGCTCGACGCCCTGGACGAGCGCGTCGGCGCGGCTCTCGGCCAGCCACGCGGCCCGCGAGGTCGCCGTGGCCGTGCCCACCGTGTCCGCGGAGTCCGGCGGGAGCGCCCCGACCACCGCCGCGGCCGCCTCCGCCGCGCCCGGCCCGTGCACCCAGGCGACCGTGGGCGGCAGCGCGCCCTGGTCGGCGATGAGGGTCCCCAGGGCGAGGAACACGAACGGGCCGCGCCCGGAGCCCAGCGGTGCGTAGGTCGTGGTCCCGACGACGTCGAGCTCGGTCCGCGCGCCCGACACCCACAGGGAGAGCCCGCGAGAACCGATGCGCTCGGCGACCCACGGGCTCACCACGGCCTGCACCGTCGGGCGCGGGTCCCCGCGCTCCGGCACGGGCACCGTGGTGCCGTAGGGGAGCCGGTCCAGGGCCGCGAGGTTCACGTCGGCGCCGGGCAGGCCCTCGAGGGTCACCCGGTACGGCTCGTCCACGGCGAGCACCGTGACCTCCGTGTCGCGGTTGCCGAGGTCCGCGCGCGCGCCGCTGACCACGCGCGCCGCCACGACCTCGGTCACGCCGGGCTCGTCGCGCAGCCGCGCGGCCAGCAGGCCGACGTCGTCGGCGGTCACCATGGCATCCGCGCCCACGAGGTCCCACGACGCGCGGACCTGGCCCGCGCGGATGGTGCTCACCAGGAGCAGGCCGCCCACCCCGACGGCGACGGCGAGGGTCAGCACGAGCAGCGGCAGCGGCTGCAGGGCCCGCCGCGCCCGGCTCGCGCCGACGACGCCGAGCGCGCCGCGCGACCGGCGCGCCAGGACGCTCGCGGCCAGCACCGGCCAGGGGTACAGCCGCAGCGCGAGGACCGCCGCGGCGAGCGCGACGAGCAGCGGCGCCGCGCCGATGAACGGGTCCGTCGACGCCGTCGAGGTCTGCAGCAGCCCGCGGCGCTGCAGGGCGACCGCCGCGGCCGCGGCGACGAGCACCGCGGCGACCTCGCCCACCACGCGCGCGGCCGCGCGTCGGCGAACCAGCCGGGCGCGGTCGCGCCGGTTCGCCGGCACCCGGGAGCCCGACCACGCGCGCCGGGCGAGCACGCTGCCCCACGCCGGGGCGGCCAGAGCGGCTGCCGCGAGGACCGCCGCGAGCCCCACGGGTTCTGTGGTCCCGGGGAGGAGCCAGGCCAGGAGCGCCAGGGTCGCGGTCGCCGCGGCGACGGTCACGGTCAGGGCCTCGACGCCCAGCCGCAGCAGCACGGTCCCGACGGCGGCCCCCCGGGCGCGCTCGAGCTCGAGGACGCTGCGCCGGCGCTCGACGACGAGGCGGGCCAGCAGGACGAGGACGAGCGCGACCGTGCCGGCCGCGCCGAGCGTGGGCACCGACATCTGCGCCGCGGCGGACCGGGCGGCGCGGGCGAAGTCGTCGAGCGCCTCGGGCAGCGCGCTCGTCACCGCGGCGCCGAACTGGATGCGCGCGGGCAGCAGCGTCTCCGCGCTGGTCTCGAGCCGGCGCAGGTCGGCCCGGACCTGGCCTGCCACCTCGTCGTCGAAGCGGGCCGGGTCCGGCACGTACCGCAGGACGGTGGTCGCCGTGCCACCGAGCGCCGCGTCCAGGGCGCCGGCCAGCTGCGGCGGCGCGAGGAGCGCCATCGCGTCCCCGCGGCCGGCGGTCCACACGCCGACGTCGTCGCTCCACACGAGGGCGTCGGGGTCGACGGCCTCGACGAGCGCCACCACCTCGACGGCGACGGTCGGCGGCTCCTCGCCGAGCGCGGCGACGCGCCGGCTCGGGAGCACCATGACGTCGCCCACCTGCACGTCCCAGGCCTCCGCCGCCGCCGCCGGGACGGCGACGCGGAAGGTGTCGGTCGCGGCCACGCGTCCCTCGCGCGGCAGCTCGCCCTCGACCACCCGCACCAGGGAGTCCGCGGGCACCCGGGAGTCGAGCAGCGTGAGGCCGACGGCCAGGTTGTCGGGGGCCGCCACCGGCTCCCCCGGGCCCGACGCGTCCGGACGCGCCACGGTGAGCACGGGCGTCGTCGCGCCCGTCAACGAGACCACGACCTCGTGGACGACCGTCCGCAGGCCCGGCGCGGCGATGTCGACGAGCAGGTCGTCGATCGCCCGCATCGCCCGGTCGGCGCGCGAGCCACCGACGGTGACCACGAGGTCGGCGTCGCGCCCGGCCGCGGCGACGGTCTCGCGCGCACCCTCGTCGAGCACGCGGGTGGCCAGCCGCGGCCCGCCGACCGCCACGCCCACCGCGAGTGCGACGACGACGAACCACGCCCCCAGCAGGACGACGTCGCGCCGGGCGGCGCGCACCCCGAGCAGGCGCACCGCGGCGAGCATGGGCAGCACGCGCCGGCGCCGGTCGCGCTGGCGAACTCGGACGACGGCGACCTCCGCCGCCCCGCGCCCGCTCACCGCGACTCCCCCGCCCGCAGCAGCTCGGCGGGGTTCGCGGCCCGCTGCGCGGCGGCGATGCCGGTGGCCAGCACGCCCACGACGACGGCGAGCACGACGGCGACCCATCCGAGCCCCCGCGCGGGCGCCAGGACGACGGCGGGGATCGGCGCCGCGCCGTCGGCCCCGCTGATGAGCAGGCGGGTCACCTGTCCGGTGACCCCGGTCCCGGCCGCGAGGCCGAGGACGACGCCCAGCGCGGCCAGCACGGCGACCTCGAGCCCGAGGACCGTGGTGAGGCGCCCGCGCGTCAGGCCGACGGCGCGCAGCTGCGCGAGCTCGAGGCCGCGGCCGCGCACCGACACCGCGGTGTGCACCGCGAAGCCGACGGCCGCGACGACCGCGCCGCCGAGCGCGAGCAGCCCGAGGACGACGGGCGTCGACGCGCGCAGCGGGTGCTCGAGCAGCTCCTGGGTCGCCCCGGTGCGGGTGGTCACGCGGTCCTGGAGCGGGCGGCCGGCGGCGTCGGCGGGCAGGGCGGCCGCCCACGCGTCGGCATCGGGCGCGTCCACCCACCACTCGTCCACGAGCGTCGCCGAGGCGCCGCCCTGCGCGAGCAGGCGCGACAGGGCGGTCCGGTCGACGGCGACGGCGAGGCGGTCGGTCAGCGTCGGGACGTGCTCGACGACGCCGCTGACGACGCCGCGGACCACGACCCCCTCGGCCTTGATCCCGATCATCTCCACGTCCGGACCCAGGTGCTCCGCGAGCGCGCTGGAGACGACGGCCGGGATCTCGAGCACGGGCTCCCACGCGACGACGGCGCCCATGGTCGGCCGCCAGGCGAGCAGGTCGGCGGTGCCGACCGCGCGGACCCACAGCGGGGAGGCGATGGGGGCGTCGCCCTCGCGGGCAAGGCCGTCGCCAGCGACCTCCCAGCGGTCGGCGGGAACCTCGATGGGGTCGCGCACGACCCCGACCTCCTCGCCCATGATGTGGAAGTCGTCCTCGACCCAGTCCGCGGGGTCGACGGCGGACACGTTCTCGGCCGGCCGCAGGGCGGCCAGCTCGGTGATCATGATGTCGGCGTCGTAGGGCAGCCCGTAGGACTCGTAGGGCATGCCGTTGTCGACGACGATCGCCTGCAGGCCGACCAGCCGCAGCGGGTAGGAGCGGAGCGCGGCGGCGGCGGAGAGCCGGTCCGCGGCCTGCTGCGCCGTCGGCACGGCGGGCAGCCGGACCTCCGGGAGCAGCTTGGCCACGGTCTCGGTGCGGGCCTCGAGCGGGTACATCCCGAGCTCGACGGTCGACAGGACGCCCGCGCCGTCCTCGATCACGGCCCGCAGCACGACCGCCGGGCCCACCGGCAGCTGGGTGCCCGTGATCTCGATCGTGACCTCGATGCCGACCACCTGGTCGCCGAGATCGATGCCGCCCGTGGTCGGCCCGGGGGCGGGCAGCGCCGCGACGGTCGCGCCGCCCTCGGTCCCCAGCCGGCCGACGTCGAGCATCGCGCGCGCCGGCCCGGTCGCCGCGAGCATCTGGGTGGTCACGCCGGAGAAGCCCACGTCGAGGTCCGCCTGGCCCGAGCGCCGCTGCCCGACGTGCGCGACGCCGCGCGCCACGGGCTCGGGCCTGGCCCCGCCCGCGAGCAGCGCCCCGGCGTCGGTGCCGGGCATGCCGTCGTCGTCGACCACGGCGGGCGCGCCGACGGCGAACGCCGCCTGGTCGCGCTGCGAGGTCTCCCAGGTCGCGGACTGCGTCAGGCCGAAGGTCGCGGCGCCGAGCGCGACGGCGAGCAGGAGCACCGCCGTGGCCGCCTGACGCGGGCGACGCCCCAGCTCCCAGCCGGCCAGCGGCAGCACGACGCCGCGCCCGCGCGCCGCCCCCCGCTCGGCGAGCCTCGTGACGAGCGTCAGCACCCGGACGCCGACGAGCACGGCGGCCAGCAGCAGCAGCGCCGGGCCGACGACGAGGACCGGGTCGACGGTCAGGCCCGCGCCCGAGCCCACCAGCAGCCCGCCGTACGACCGCAGCTGCAGCCAGGCGCCCACCGCCAGCGCGACGACGACGGCGTCGGCGGCCAGCCGCGCGAGGGAGCCCGCCCACGGGGCGCGACCCCGCGCCTGCTGGCCCTCGACGAACGTGGCGGGGGCCCCGAGCAGCGGGACGAGCGTGGCCGCGACCAGCATGAGCGCGACGACGCCACCCGCGGCCCACGCCGTCCAGGGGAGCGCGCGGACGCCGTCGAGCACACCGCCCGTGAGCCCGTCGGCGAGCGGGCCGCCGGGGGCCCGCAGCAGGAGCGGCGCGAGCACGGGCCCGGCGACGCCCACGAGCACCCCGAGCGTCCCGGTCTCGACGACGAGCGCCGCCACGAGGTGCGCGCGCGAGGCGCCCCGGGCGCGCATGAGGTCGTGCTCGGCGTTCCGTGCGTCGGCCACGAGCCGGGCGGTCTGCAGCAGGGCCGCGAAGGCGACGAGCAGCAGGATGACCGCGGCGACCGCCACCCCGGCGCGCGTGACGACGACGCCCGTCATCGTGTCCCGGAGCAGGAACCGCAGGGGCACCGAGACGTCGGCACCGCCCACGAGCGCGTCGACGCGGAAGCCGACCTCGTCCTCCATGGTGTCGGCGGCGGTGCGCAGCGCCGGCAGGTCGGCGGCCGTCATCTCCGACAGGTCGGGGGCGACGCGCAGCAGCGAGCGCAGCACCTGGATCACCCCGCTGTCGACCGTCTCCGCCGACGCGACCAGCGGGCCGAAGGCCTCGGTGGACAGGAACCCTCCGCTGCCCGGCACGGGGTAGCTGTCCGAGTAGGCCCACCCCCCGAGGCGGTCTCGCCCCCAGTCCGTGCGGTCCGGGTAGGCCACCTCGTACAGGCCGTCGATGCGCACGACGACGTCGGCCTCACCGATGCGGTCCTTGAGGACCAGGGTGTCGCCGACCTCGAGGTCGAAGGCCTGGGCGCCGACGACGGGCGCCGCGACCGGGACGGGTTCGTCGCCGCCCGCCCACGCCCCGGGCCAGGTCCCGTCGACGAGCGTCGCCGAGGACTCGATGCTGTCGCGGCGGTCGACGTAGGCGAGGGCGTCGATCATGCCGGGCCGGGCCACCCCGTACAGGTCGGAGGTCGCATGGACGTCGAGCGCGACGGGCGCGCCGAGGATGTCCGACACCGCCGCCGACACGCCCTCGCTCGCCTCGGTCACGGAGACGTCGAGGTCGCCCAGCGAGACCGTGAGCCGGGCGCGCTCGGGGTCGCTCGCGAGGGCCTGTCCGACGCCCCGGTTCTCCGTCAGGTGCAGGACGAGCGCGAGCGTCGCCACCAGCGTGGCCACGAGCAGCGCGACCGTCGCCGTGACGGCCAGCAGCCGCCACTGCGTGCCGGCGCGGTGCCGCACGATGCGCAGGAGCCAGAGGCCCGGGCGCGGGCGGACGGGGCGCCGCGAGCGTGCGCCGACGCCCGGGGTGCCGGTGGGCACGCTCCCGGTTCGCGAGCGCGTCGTCGTCGTCACCGGTCCGGCTCAGCCCTGGGTGTCCTCGACCAGCCGGCCGTCGGCCAGGCGGATCGTGCGGTCCGCCATCGCCATGAGCGTGGCGTCGTGGGTGGAGATGATCGCCGTCATGCCCTCGGCGCGGACGACGGCCCGCAGCAGCGCCATGATCGCCGCGCCGGTCTCGGCGTCGAGCTGACCGGTGGGCTCGTCGGCGACGAGCAGGCGCGGGGAGTTCGCGAGCGCCCGCGCGATCGCGACGCGCTGCTGCTGACCGCCGGACAGCTCCGACGGCCGCTGGGCGGCGTGCGGCGCGAGGCCGACCAGCTCGAGCAGGTGGGCCACGCGCGCCTCGCGCTCGGCGGGCGCGACCCGCCGCAGGCGCATCGGCAGACCGACGTTCTCCGCCGCCGACAGCAGCGGGACCAGGCCGAACGTCTGGAACACGAAGGCGAGCTCGTCGCGGCGCAGCCGCGTGCGGCCGGTCTCGTCCAGCGCGGTCACCTCGTGCTCGCCGATGCGCACCCGGCCCGACGTCGGCCGGTCCAGGCCGCCGATGCAGTTGAGCAGCGTCGTCTTGCCCGAGCCGGACCGGCCGACGAGCGCGACGAGCTGGCCCCGGGGGACGTCGAAGGTGATGCCGGCGAGCGCGTGCACGTCGCCGCCGGAGGACCGGTACGTGCGCGAGACGTCGACGACGCTGACCGCGGTGCCGGAGGTGCCGGCGGCCGCCGGCCCCGTGGCCGGGATGCGGCCCGTCTGCGCGGTCACGACGCACCCTCCTCGTCGCCGCGCCCGCGGCGCGACCGTCCGGCGTCGGGCCAGACGCCCACGTGGTCCTGCTCGAGCTCGAGGCGCACGCGGTCGCGCAGGCCGAGCGCGGACCGGTAGTCCTTGGGCAGCTGCAGGCGGCCGGCGCGGTCGAGCACCGCGTACTCCTCGGCGACCACGGAGGAGGCGCCGAACTCGTCGACCTCGGTCCGCCGCACGACCTCCGACGACGTGCGCCCGTCGCGGATCGCGACGGTGCGCTGGACCTGGGTGTGCACGCCTTCGTCGTGGGTGACCACGACGACCGTGGCGCCCAGCTGGGTGTTGGCCGCGCGCAGGGCCGCGAAGACCTCGTCGCCCGTCGCGGAGTCGAGCTCGCCGGTCGGCTCGTCGGCGAAGAGCACCTGCGGGCGGTTGGCGAGCGCGACGGCGACCGCGACCCGCTGCTGCTCGCCGCCCGACAGCTCCCCGGGCCGCCGGTGCGCCTTGTCCCCCATGCCCAGCATCTCCAGCAGCTCGGTCGCCCGACGGCGGCGCGCCCGCGCGCGGGTGCCGGCGAACGCCATCGGCAGGACGACGTTCTCGACGGCCGTCAGGTACGGCAGCAGGTTCCGCGCGGTCTGCTGCCAGATGAAGCCGACGACCTCGCGGCGGTAGGCGAGGCGGTCGGCGGTCGTCATGTGCAGCAGGTCCCAGCCGGCGACGCGGGCCCGGCCCGCGGTGGGCACGTCGAGCCCGGAGAGGATGTTCAGCAGCGTCGACTTCCCCGAGCCCGAGGCGCCGACGATGGCGACCATCTCGCCCGGGTGGATGAGCAGGTCGAGGCCCTGCAGCGCCTGCACCTCGATCTGCTCGACCTGGTAGATCCGCACGAGGTTGTCGCAGACGATGAGCGCGTCGGCCCCGTACTCGTGGTGGCCGGCGCCCTGGCCGGGACCGGGCGCAGCCAGGGGCGACGCCACGGACGTCACGGTCTGGGTCATGCCGTCGCCTCTCTGCTCGGCACTCCGGGGCTGGACCCTGCGCCGGGTCCCGTCGTCGGCATCCTGCCCACAAACTCAAGATCACGGGGACGGAACTGGACTGTCGCGTCCGAACCGTTACGAGAGGAGCCGTCGGGGGCTTCACTTGCGCGATAGAGCGATATATCGTGATGGCTCGACGATAGATAGACGACATCTCGGAGGTGTCAGCATGGGTGAGCACCCGACGTTCCCTCAGCCCCCGTTCGACGGACGCGGCGGCCGACGCCGACGTGGCCCGGGCTTCGGCCCCGGAGAGGGCTTCGGCCCGGCCGGCAGGTTCGGTTCCGGAGACGGCTTCGGCCCCCCCGGCGGGTTCGGTCCCCCGGGTGGGTTCGGCCCGGGCGGCGGCTTCGGACCCGGCCCGTTCGGGCGGCACGGCCGCGGGCGAGGCCGCGGACGCGGTCGCGGCGACGTCCGCGCCGCGATCCTCGTGCTGCTCGCCGAGCAGCCGCGCCACGGCTACGAGCTGATCCAGGAGATCTCCGCACGCAGCCAGGGCTTCTGGACGCCGAGCCCGGGCTCGGTCTACCCGACCCTGCAGGCGCTCGAGGACGAAGGGCTCGTGACGATCGACTCGGTGGACGGCCGTCGCACCGCCTCGCTGACCGACGCGGGCCGCGCCTACGTCGGCGAGCACGCGGAGCAGCTCGGCGAGCCGTGGGCCGGCCCGACCGACGCCGGGCCCGCGCTCGCGCTGCGCCGCGAGGTGCTGGCCGCGCGCGACGCCGTCGCGCAGGTCGTGCGGGTGGGGTCGCCCGCGCAGCAGGCGGCCGCCGCGGCCGTGCTCGTGGCGACCCGCAAGGAGCTCTACCGGATCCTCGCCGACGGCGACGACACCCCGGAGTCCTGACCGGCGCGCACGCACCGCCGCTCCTGGTACGGGTGCGAACCCTGGGACAGGTGGGACGTCACATCTGGCCCACGGGTCACCTGCGTCACAGGTGCGGCGCTCCGTGTACGCACGGGCGGACGTTCGGACGGCCCGGACGCGCCCCTCCGCGCGCCCGGGCCGTCACGTCTCCGGTGGGTGCCGGTCGGGCCCTCCATCCCTCACGACACCCACCGCTCAGAGGAGGCCCGCAGGCCTCGGTGTGACCGCCGACTTCGCGGTCACCGGCGTCGCCCGCGCTGGCCGTCCGGGGACCGGGCGAGAACCCTGGTGCGGGACCGAGTGCAGGTCCGCGCGCGGTGCCGGACGCGTGCTCGACGCCGGCCGCCGCGCGGCCACCGCCGGCCGCCGCGTGGCGGGCCGCCAGAAGTGGCCCGCCGGAAGGAAGACCAGCAGGCCGGTCCCGACGGCGGCGACCAGCACCGCGTCCACGGCGTCGTCCACCGTCACGGCCCAGACGTCGGCCTCGGCCGCGGCCACCACGCCGATCGCGACCCAGGCGACGGCGGCCGAGACGAGCACGGCGCCGATCGCCGGGAGCGCACGCCGACGGCGTGGGAAGAGCCGCTGGGCGCCCAGTCCGAGCCCCACGGCCCAGGTCAGCCCGGCGAGCAGGACGCCGGCCGCGACGGGTGCGAGCGCGCGCGGGGTCGTCAGGTCCCCCAACGTCGACGCGAGCACCCCGCGGCCGGCCTCCAGCACCCCGGGCGCCGGCATCTCGTACGGCGTGAGGACGACCGCGGCCGCCGCCGTCGCGGCAGCGCCGAGCACGAGCGCGGCAGTACCCGCCAGCAGCGGTACCGCGACGAGCCATGCCGTGCGCCGACCCACCGATCCCCCTCCGGACGTCAGGACGCTCCTCAACGCCCCCTTGACCTGTAGACGTCGCACGACCCGCGATCGCTGGCACCGTTCTCCGCTTCGATGCGCATCCGTGACCGTTCCGTGACCTGAGATGCCGCGAATCGGGCGCAACGACCCCCACGCCCCACACGCGCGGCACCGCGCGACCCGCTCCGGTTGCCGCGCGCCCGCTCGCGTCGTTCCCTGCCCCCATGAACGACGACGCCCGCGCGGCCGTCTTCCACGACGCCGCACCCCTGTCGGCCCGGACCACCGCGGACGGGCCCGATGATGCGCACCTCGTGCCACCGGGCGTCGACCAGGCGACCGTCGACGCCGTCGGGAAGCTCACCGCCGCGCTCGAGGTGGTCGAGCAGGCGCGGGGGATGCTGTACGGCTTCCACCGGCTCACCGGCCGCGCCGACAACGACCTGCGCGACGCCCTGGACGCGCTCGAGGCCGCCGGCCACGACGAGCTGGCCCGGGCGATGCGCGAGGACCTGTTCGGGCGCAACGTGCTCAGCCACCGCTGGACGTTCCAGGTGGTCGAGGACTACGACGACGGCTACTGGTCGGCGTTCCGGCGGTGGGAGCAGGAGGCGCGCGACCGCCTGCTGGCCGGCCGGCGGCACGTGTACGAGGCGCAGCTCAAGGAGCGCAACCGCACCCACGGGCGCCCGGGGCACGAGGCGCGGCCCGAGTCCGGCCACTAGCCGGGCGCGCGGGCTCAGGGGGCGGCGTCGGGCAGGGTGCGCGTCACGGCGGCGATGCTCAGGACGGCGTCCGCCGACGCGGGCTCGAGCCGGACGTCCATCGACGCGCTCGACCCGGGCGCCAGGGACGCGAACTCCGGACGCGCGCCGGACTGCTGCACGGTGCCGTCCGCGCTGGTCGCGACGAGGTCGACGCGGTAGGTCAGGACGGCGTCGCTGCTGTTGCGCACGGTGACCGGGACCAGCAGGCGGCCGCTGCCGCGGGACACCTCGCCGACGGTGACGTCGGCCGACAGGTCGTAGGGGCCGACGTCCTCCGCGGCGAGAACCGTGAGCTCGGGGATCTTGGCGGCGCCGCCCGTGGGCCCGGCGTAGGCGCCCGCGACCTCGGCGTGCACCCGCAGCACGCTGCCGATCTGCGCGGCCCCGAGCACGTCCGGGCTGCCGCGCAGGACGGCGACCGTGCCCTCCACCTCGCTCGCCGGCTGCGCGGAGGTGACCCGCACCTGCAGCGTCCCGCCGCCGGTCGCGGTGTACGTCCGGGTGACGAACGCGTGCACGACGATGCGCTGTCCCGCCGAGGCCTCCGGGGCCGCCTGGATGCCGAGCCACGTCGCGTTGTCGACGGGCGCGAACGACGCGAGGTCGACCGGTTCCGACGACGACGTGGGCGCGACGGCGGGGTCCACGTCGGGGCCGCCGTCGTCCGCCCCGCTGTCGGCCTGCGCGGCGCAACCCGCGAGGAGCGCGGCGGCCACGGCCGCGAGGGCGGTCGCGCGCCGGACGGTCCCGCGCCCGGCGGTCGCCCGCCCGGCGGTCGCGCCCGGGCGCGAGGCGCGCGGGCGGGTGGCGACGGACGTGCGTGCGTGGTTCATCGGCGCTCCCGGCTCGTGGACCACTTTGTCCGGTCTTGGCGTGGAAAATACAGGGTGGCACGAAGATCGCACCCCGGCCACCCCTCGGGCCGCTCAGCCGCGCTGCGGCGGGACGAGCCAGCGCACCGAGCGCATCACGTCCTGCGCCTTCAGCCACGTCCAGTGCTCGCGGCCGCGCTCGGCCGCCTCGTCGCCCCAGCCGACCATGACGTGCGTCGAGGTCCAGCGGATCGCGCGCGCCGGGCGCCACTCCTCCGCGCCGTCGGACCACACGAGGTGCACGATGACCGGCACGTTGCCCTGGGGCTTGACCGGCGGGTCCGGCGGGCGCTCCCCGTTGACGACCGCGCGCTGACCGGCGATGGGCATGACACCTCCCTCGAACACCTGTTCGAGAGTCTAGCGCGCCGACGCCTCCCGCAGATCCAGGACCAGCCGCGGGACGCGGCGGCTGCGCACGCCCGCGAGCCACGTCCGCGCCGGCCACGAGAGCCGGACCGCGAAGTAGTTGACGTACTCCACGACGCCGAACGCCCACACCCCCGCGACCAGCACGCCCGCGACCCCGCCGGGCCACCAGACGACCACGCCCGCGAGCCCCGCCGCGAGCACGACGACATCCGCCACCCGGCACGCGCGGAACGCCGCGGCGGCCGCCGTCGGCATCGGGGCCCGGCCCACGTACGTGCGCGCGAGCAGCCAGTACGCGCCCGCCTGGACCAGCACCACCAGCAGCGGCACGACGGCGGACCACAGCGCCCGGACGCCGTCCGGCCCGCCGAGCCGCGGGCCCGCCAGGAGCGCGACGACGGCGAACGTCCCGGCCGCCGTCAGCTCGCCCGTGCCGAGGGACAGGTACCGACGTCGCAGCTCGGCCCGCCGCTCCTCCCGCACGGCGCCAGCGTAGGGGCGGCGTCCGGCGTCGCTAGGCTTTCGGCGGCGCGGGTGCGCACCGCGCCGCGGCCGCCGACACCCGGCGGCCGGTGGTCGCGAGAAGGCAGGCCGTGGAACCAGCCCCCAGGAGCAGGGACGGGAGCGTCCACGTCACCGACGAGCGCGTCAACACCATCACGCACCTCGCGGCGTCGTGCTTCGCCCTCGTCGGGTCGGCGATCCTCATCGCCCAGGCCGGCGCTCAGGGCGACGCGTGGAAGATCGTCGGCTTCGCCGTCTACGCGTTCTCGGTCCTGATGCTCTTCGTGTCGAGCACGCTGCACCACGGCATCGACCGGGGCCCGCGCGTCAACGAGATCCTGCGCACGCTCGACTACGACTCGGTGTTCCTGCTCATCGCGGGGTCCGTGACGCCGCTGGTGCTGGTGCTCTTCCGGAACACCTACGGCTGGGCGGTGCTCGGCGCGGTGTGGGTGATCGCCGCCATCGGCATCGTGCTGCGCTCGGTGCTGCGCACGCTGCCGAAGTACGTGACCAACACCCTGTACATCGCGCTCGGCTGGATGCCCGTGCTGCTCGCGGGCGCGGGCGCGTCCCTGCCGTTCGGGGCGTACGCGCTGATGGCGGCCGGCGGCATCGTCTACAGCGTCGGCTTCGTGCTCTTCGTCGTCGAGAAGCCGAACCCCGTGCCGGGCGTCTTCGGGTTCCACGAGATCTGGCACGTGCTGGTGGTGCTCGGCGCGCTGTTGCACTACCTGCTGATGTACCTGTACGTGCTGCCCGCCTGAGTCGGTCGCCCGGCGACCAGGTCAGTCGCTCCCGGCCGCCACGAGCGGCGCGAGCTCGACGAGCAGCGCGTCCTCGTCGCCGTCGACCGTCATCGCGACCCGGTCGGCGTGCGCGGTCGCGAGCTCCCGCAGCCGCGGCGCCAGGAGTTCCCCGGGGCCGACGACGGCGACGGTGCTCACCCCGCCGCCCGCCCACGTGACCCGGACGGCGCTCCCCGGCCCGACGGCGTCCAGCACGGCCCGGAGCGCGGCGCGGCACGCCTCGGCCGAGTCCGCGCCGACGGCCGGCCGCACGTGACCAGGCACGACGTCGACCCGCGCACCCGCGTCGCGGGCCGCGGCGAGCGCCGCCGCGACGGCGTCGTCCACGAGGTCCGGCGCGGCGAGCCGGTCCCGCGTCGCGGACCCGAGACGGTCCAGGGCCGCCGCCTGCCCGGCGTCGACCGCGGGCGCGTCCCGCAGGAGCTCCAGCGCACCCCCGACCGCGGCGTCGAGCGCCGACGCCCGCGCGGCCGCGTCGGCCTGCCGGTCCGCCTCGACCGCGAGCGCGACCCGCAGCTCACCTGCCCGATCCGTCATCGCCGCGACCGTCTCGAGCGCGTCGACCAGGACCGACCGCACCACCCAGCCCGCCGCGAGGGCCGCGAGCACGAGGGCGACGATGTCGCCCACCTGCGCGGCGAGCGGCGCGTCGCGCAGGCGGGCCAGGCCAGGCGCGAGCACGGCTGCCATCACCAGTGCCGCCACGACCGGCAGGCGCCGGGGCGCGGGCGGCTGCGGACGAGGGGCGGACTGCCGCGACGCCTGGCCGGTCGCCCCCGGACCGGCCGGCCAGACCAGGACGACGGCCGTCCCGCCGCCCTCGTCCGGCCCGACGTCCGCGCGGCCGCCGACCGCGCGCATCCGCGCCTCGATGCCCAGCCGCACCCCGAGGCCCGCAGCGCCGAGCCCCGCAGCGCCGCCGACGCCGATCCCATGGTCCGTCACGACCACCCGCGCCGCGTGCTCGCTCAGCTCGGCGACCACCGTGGCAGCGTGCTGGCCCGAGTGGCGCCGCACGTTCGTCAGGGCCTCCTCGACGGCGCCCGCGAGCGCCTCGCGCACGCCCGCGTCGACCTGTCCGGCGCCGTCGTCCACCACGGTGATCTCGGCCTCGAGCCCCAGCCGGGCGGTGTGGCGCCGCCATCGGGCGTCGAGCGAGGACTCCGGGCGGGCCTGGCCACGCAGGAACGCCAGGGCGTCCGACGCCAGCTCGCGCGCCGCCGTCGACACCGGCCCGGGCGCGGCGAGCGCCAGCGCGCCGAGCACCTTGTCGTGCACCAGGCCGTCCCACAGCTCACGGTCCCGGGCGCGCTCGGCGATCCGCGTCCGCTCCTCGGCGGCCTCCCAGCCCGCGGCGACGGCGGCCGGGACGGCGTCGTGCGCGCGGGCCACCGACCGCACGACCACGAAGGCGGCGAGGGCGGCCAGCCCGGTCACCGCGCCGCCGACGACGGCCGTCGCCCCCGCCGCGGGCCAGCGCGCCCAGGCGCCCGCGACGGCCACGACCGGCACGACGGCGAGCGCGGCCCGGCCGGAGAGCAGCACGGCCGCGCACGCGCCCGTGACCAGGAGCGGCAGGACCGCGTCGACGTCCGCCGCGGCGCCGTCGCGCTGCGCGAGGAGGGCGAGCGCGCCGACGCCCAGCACACCGACGGCCACGAGTGCGCGGAGCGCGGGCGTCACGTCCAGGCCCGACGCCGCTCGCCAGACCAGCCAGCCGACGACCGCCGCGAGGCACGCGACGACGGCCACCGCGGCCCCCGACACGTCCGGCGCCTCGAGCCAACCGCGCACGGCCGCCGGGGTCTGCGCCACCAGGGCCACGACGACCAGCCACGAGAGGGCGGTGCGGACCGGACCGACGTCAGGCATCATCGGACCAGCGCTCGCCCGGCGGTGCGACGAGCCCGTCCTCCACGGCCCTCAGGTACAGCTCGGTGCGGGTGCGCACCGGCCGCCCCGCGTCCAGGTACTTGCGCTTGGCGCGGGCCAGGTACTCCTTGGCGGTCTCCTCGGCGACACCGAGCCGGCGCGCGACCGACTTCAGCGGCAGGCCCGTCGCGTACAGGTTCACCACCTGGGCCTCGCGCGGGGCCAGGACCGGCCGCTCGGCCATGACCAGCTGCAGCGCCGCCGCCCAGTCCGCGTTGACGTGGGCGTCGCCGTCGGCCACCGTGCGCACCGCCTCGGCGAGCACCTCCCAGGACTCGTGCTTGCCCACGACGCCGAGCGCGCCCGCGCGCAGGCACTCCGCGACGACCTGCGGCTGGCGCACCTGCGTGTACAGCAGCACCGGCCACCCCGCGGCGACCAGCGCGGCCACGTTCGCCGGCGGCTCGCTGCCGTCCTGCAGGCGCAGGTCGAGCAGGACGACGTCCAGCCCGTCCGCGGCCGCGAGCAGCTCGCCGACGGTGGTCGCGACCACCGGCTCGGCCGCGAACGACACGCGGTCCGCGAGCCCCGCCGGGATCCCCGAGGCGATCGCGGGGTGGTCGTCGACGATGCCGACCCGCAGCGCCCGTCCCACGGGCGTCATGGTGTCAGACCCCGGCGACGCGCAGGGTCCGGACGAGCGCCGTGGCGGACGGGAGGACCGTCAGGAGCGCGTCCGGGGACGGCGCGCTGACGCTCACCGCCACGTCGTGCTCACCGACGCGCCACAGCGCCCGCCACACCCCCACGAGGCGCGGCTGCGGCCCGCGGCCGACCTCGTCGAAGCGCAGCACCGCGGTGCCGACGCCGAGGTGGTCGCTGGTCACCTCGGACACCTGGGCCGCGCCGGCACCGCCGACGTCGGCCCGTCCGAGGTACCGGTGCCGCTCCTCCGCCACACCCTCGGCCGCCAGGATCGCCACGTCCAGGACGACCGGCGGGACGTGCGCCTCCGGGAGGAACACGTAGGACCGGTCGACCGCACCGCCCGCCACCCGGCTCCGCGAGATCGCGGCGAGTGCCGTGACCAGGTGGCGCGCGACGTCGTCGAGCGGGGGCGCGTCCTCGTTACCGAAGGCACCCACGGCCTGGCCCGCCCACTCCTCGGGGCTCGCCCAGGGGGTGCCCCAGGCGTCGGGTACGGGCAGCCACGTCGACGGGTCCGGGTCGCACTCGAGCAGCAGCACCACGGTCAGTCCTCCCAGGCGAAGGTCAGCATGAGCGCGTCCACGAGCTCCTCGAACACGTCCGCGAGCTCCTGCGGCTCCGGTGCGTCGGGCAGGGTGGACACGAGGACGAACGACAGCCAGCGGCGGCTGTCCCCGGGATCGCCGACGAGGTAGCGGAGCTCCCGGCGGACCCAGGGCACGTCCGCGGAGTCGACGCCGTCCGTCGCGTCAGCGTCTGCGTCGACGGGGACGGCGGCGCCCAGGGCGTCGGCCACGGCGTCGTCCAGCTCAGGCCCGGCGTCGGCGTCGTCCGCGACCGGCCCGTCGGCGGGCAGGTTCGCCGGCGCCGTGCGGGTGGTGCGCAGCGCGACGGACCCGGGGAGGTCGACGGCCTGCGCCGTCGGGTCCTGGGACGCGATCGCCAGCAGCGTCGCCATCGGGTCCGACTGGCCCTTGGTGTGCATCGCCGCCACGGCGAGCGACACCGGCGCCGGCGCCCCCGCCGACTCCTCGAAGGGGAAGTACACCGCGAGGACGCCCTGGCCGGCGGCCTCCCGGGCCATCGCGCGCAGCCGGTCGGCCAGCTCGCGCCTCGCCCGGGCCGTCTCGTCGACGCCGCGACCGGCGAAGGCACGCGTGACCAGCGCATCGACCTGCCGGTCGACGTCGGCGCCGGTGTCCAGGCGTGCCCACCCGGGCGGGATCACGATGCTGTACCCGGCCTGCCGCTGCCGCGTGGCGGCCCCGTTGTCGGTCGTCATCACCAACCCCCACTTCCAGAGACGTCGGACGACCTGCGCGGGCCGTCCACGGCGGCGTCGACGAGCGCGTCGACCCCGCCCTGCACGGCGTCGGCCGCCTCGTCCACCACATGGTCGACCACCCAGTTGTCGAACACGGCGTCGGCGATGGCCTGCCGCCCGCGCTCGGTCGAGCGGCCCGCGAGGTCGAGCAGCTCACCGTACGAGTCGTCGGGGAACACCTGGTCGCCCCAGGCGCGTGCCCGGCCTGCGGGGTCGGTGAGCCCGGCGCGCACGAACCGCATCTGCTCGGAGTTCATGAGGACGCCCTGCGCCTGCTTGAGGATGCCGTCCGACGCCGCCTGCCCGATCCGGTCCGCCACACCGCCGATGAGCGCGCCGGCGCCCACCTTGATGGCCTCGCCGAGCAGACCCCGCCAGGTGACCTTCTCCCGGCCCGCGATGACGCGGACCACGCGGAGCACGTTGCGCACGACCGTGACCGCCTTCGCGATCTTGCCGACGACGGTGATGATCTTCAGCACCTTCGTCAGCAGCACGAGCACCCCGACCGCCGGGACGAAGAACGACACGACGATCAGGACGACCTGCAGGACGGCGAGGACCGCGCTGAGCTTGTCCAGGATGTCGGCGATCGCCTCGAACCACTTCCCGAGCACGACCGCGATGTCGCCGACGGTGTCGACGATGCGGTCCCACACCGAGTCGTTGACCGTGCTCGCTGCCTCCGTGTCCTCGATGACGGCGATCGCGACGGCTGCCGCGGCGTCGCGGGAGGCGACGGCGCCGTGGAGCTGGGCGCGGGCGGCCGCCAGGTTCGCCGCGGCGTCCTCCGACGCTCGGCGGGCCAGGACGACCTGCGTGGCCAGCTCCTGCTGCTGTGCGGGGTCGCCCGACGCGCGGAGCTGGTCGTCCGCGTTGCGCTCGGCGTTCTCGGCCGCCCACGCACGGTGCTGGGCCTCGCGCGCCGCGGCGAGCGCGCTGACCGAGACCTCCTGCGCGGAGGCGAGCCGCGGCGCGTACCCCGCGAGGGCGTCCGCCAGGCCCTGGTAGCGCGACTCGATCTTGCGCAGGTCGCTGTGGACGGTGCCGACCCGCTCCCGGAAGGCGGTCATCGCGTCGCTGGAGTCGTCGCTCGCCGTGGCGACGGCGGCCAGGTTGCGGGCGGCCGACCGGATCCCGTCCACGACCTGGCGGTAGTGGCTGACCGCCACCTGGACCGCCGCGGGGTCACCCGGAACGGGGTCCCGGTCCTCGAGGAGGGGGGACCAGTCCTGGGGGCGCGCGCTCATCGTTCGTCACCCGCTCCCCGGATCGACGCCGCGATCTCGCGGTCGGCCTGCTCGAACGTCTCCGCGGTCTTCAGGGCCACCTGGTCGAGCCCCTCCATCGCGTCGACGAGGCGCTCACGGTGGACCCGCCACGACTCGGTGAACCGCTCGAGGCGGCCCGCGAGCCCCGGGTGGCCGACGTCGTCGGCGATGGCACCCACGTACGCCGTCGCGCCGGTCAGCTCCGCCCGGACCACGGCCAGGTCGCGCGCGGTGCGCCGCAGGGCGTGCGTGTCGACCTCGAGGCGACTGCCCACTGTCCTCTCCTCCCTCACGGAGGGCGCCGCCGGGGGACGGCGGCGCCCTTGCCCGTCACTGGCCGCGGATCGCCTGAGCGAGGCCGGTGTCGGTGTCGCGCATGACGTTGGCGGTCTGCCGCAGGAAGGAGGACAGGCCCTCGAGGGAGCCCACGACCTGCGTCGCGCCGGACGTGAACTCGCCGTACTTCTCCTGGAAGGCGACCGACGCCTGCTCCGTGACGAAGCCGCCCGAGACGAGGGAGTCGATGAAGGCCTTCAGCTCGTCGAGCTTGTTCGTCAGCTCGCTCTGACCGTTCTGGAGCCGACCGGCGGCGTCCTCGAGGTCCTGGTAGGTGACGTTGATGTTCGCCATGACTTCTCCTTGGATGGCACCACCGGCTCCTCCGGTGGTTCGTTGGTCGCGGACTCAGGATCGAGTTCCGCGGTACTGCCGTCGATGGGGACAACTCCCCTGGTGAGAGGCCCGCTCAGCTGTCTCCCCCGGGCCGGGGGACCTGGATCCGGCGGACCTTGCCGGCCTCGACCACGAGACCCCGCCCGGGCGGGAACTCGGTGCGGCTGATCCGCGGGAAGCTGGTGCGGAAGAGCAGGTCGCCCTCCATCTGGTCGGGTTGCAGCGCGATGCCGCGGCGACCGGAGCGCACCTCCATCACCAGAGGCCAGGTCGACCCCCACGAGGACGAGTCGGCCTCGGCGATCACCAGGTGCTCGTTGCGCTTGGCCTGCTTGATCAGCTCGGTGAGCGGCGCCTCCGCCGGTGTCCCCAGGAAGTCCGAGAGCGCCTCGATCACGACCACCACGGGTCCCCCGCCGGCGGACGGCGGCTCCTTCACCAGGGCCGTCGTCTCCGCCGCGAGGGCGGCGACGGCGTCCAGGGCCCGCTCCGACGCGGTCCAGACCGGCATGCTGCTCAGCGGCGACGTCCGGCCGGTCAGGTGGACGATGCGCAGCCCCGGCCGCCAGCGCCGCAGCGCCTGGGCGAGCTGGAGCACCGTCGTCGTCCGGCCGGAGGAGGACGGCCCGGAGACCAGGAAGGTGCCCGACGGTGTGAACCCGACGGGCGCGAGGGTGTCGTCCGCGACGCCGAGCACGGGCAGGCCGCCGACCTCGTCGGGCATCGTGGCGGCCGGCACGACCTCGGGCAGTCGCAGGACCGGCTGGGCCCGGTAGGCGGGCCTGGCCGGCACGACGGCGGCGAGCCGCTCGAAGGCACGCGACTGCTCCGCGAGGCTGGCGCTGCCGCCCAGCACCGCGATCTGCATCTCCAGACCGCCGGGCAGATCGATCGCCCGGCCGGGCGGCGAGGTCGCCGACAGGACGTCGCGGGGCGCGTCGAGCGCGAGGTAGCCGTTCTCGTCCGCCTGGCGCAGGACGACGGTGCGCTGGATACCTGTGGCGATCGACGCCGGGACGGAGCCGGGCCGGTCCGCGGACAGCGCGACGTGCACGCCGACCGCGCGGCCGTCGCCGAGGATCTGCTGGAACACCGCGTACGCCGACGTACGCCCCGCGACGCTCTCGTACTCCTGCCGGAACGCGGGGAAGCCGTCGACGAGGAGGAGGATGCGCGGCTCCTCCGTGGCGCCCGCCGCCTCCCGGTACTCCTCGATGGTCGACGCGCGACGTTGCGCGTAGCGGACCGCACGCTCGTCGACCACGCGGCGCAGCCAGGTGAGCAGGCGGTCGACGCGCTCGGTGTCGCCGCCCGAGACGACGGCGCCGACGTTGGGCAGGACCTCCAGCGGGCCGAGGGCGCCGCCGCCGAAGTCCAGCGCGTAGACGTGCACGGGCCCACCGCGGGGGGTGATCGACGCCGAGGCGGCCAGCGTGCGCAGGACGACGGACTTGCCTGAGCCGCCGGCACCGAACACCGCGAGGTTGCCCTCGGCGTCGGGTCGGAAGTAAGCGGTGCGCTGGGCCTGGTGCTCGGGGTCGTCCTGGACGCCGAGCGCCAGCCTCGTGTCGGTGCGCTGCGGGAGCTTCGCCAGGTCGTAGACCGTCGCGAGGACGGGCAGCCACGGCTTGCGCGGAGCCGGGACTCCGGCCTGGTCCGCCGCGGAGCGCATGACCTCGACGACGCGCGAGATGTCCGTCGGCGTGGTCTCGCCCGCCGCCGGGACCGCACTCGGCGGCCGCTCCCAGACGCGACCCCGGCCGAAGCCCAGCTCGGTGACGAGCACGCGGGTGCGCTCGGGCGTGGCGGGCGTCCGCCC